>JAHAWY010000029.1 GCA_018385135.1 Oscillospiraceae bacterium
TTTTTCCCGGATAAGACAGCGGAAAAATCGACGCAAAGGCGGCAGCTCGACACGCTGCTTGACAGCATGAGCGATAAGGGCATACGGATTGTTACCGCAACAGCGAAAGAAATTGCAGAAGTCGAAAACGAAAACTGAATAGGCTTAGGAAGCGTTGTAATCTTTTTGAGATTGCAGCGTTTTTCTTTTGCGTAAGTTTGGCAAAACGGGGCTTTCCGTTGTAGTAGGGAATAAGGAAAAACTTTCATAGCAAGCATAGGAAGCGGGTACCCACTTCCGTATTTTCGCCCTCCTGCGCTGCGGCGCGTCGGTTGAAAATTGCTTGTTGGGAAGTGTCCCAAACCCTCGGAACGGAAAGGAGCGAAAGCATGGACGGGCGCAAAAGGACGGTACAAATCAAATTCAGAGTAACGGAAGCAGAACGGGATTTAATTCTTGAAAAAATGAAGCTCATACCCACCCGGAACATGGCGGCATATCTTAGGAAGATTGCCATTGACGGGTACATCATTCAAGTAGACCATAGCGACATTAAGGCAATGACAGCGGAAATACAGAAAATCGGTGTCAACGTCAATCAGATTGCAAAGCGTGTCAACGCGACGGGCAGCGTCTACCAAGAGGACATAGAGGAAATAAAGGGGGTGCTTGCGGAGATATGGCGGTTACAAAGATTAAGCCTGTTAAAAGCACGTTGAGCAAAGCCCTTGACTATATCCAAAATCCAGATAAGACGGACGGGAAAATGCTTGTGTCCTCTTTCGGCTGCGCCTATGAAACGGCAGACATTGAGTTTGAATATACCCTGTCGCAAGCTCTCCAAAAGGGCAACAATTTAGCCTTTCATTTGATACAGTCCTTTGAGCCGGGGGAAGTGGATTATGAAACCGCCCACAAAATCGGGCAGCAGCTTGCCGACGCAGTAACCAAAGGGCAGCATGAATATGTCTTGACGACGCACATTGACAAAGGACACGTTCATAACCACATTATTTTCTGCGCGGTCAATTTCGTAGACCACCACAAATACAATTCCAATAAGCGCAGCTATTACGGCATACGGAACATGAGCGACAAGCTGTGCCGGGAAAATGGATTGTCTGTTGTCGTTCCCGGCAAAGGGAGTAAGGGAAAGAGCTATGCAGAGTATCAGGCAGAGAAAACGGGAACCAGTTGGAAAGGCAAGCTGAAAATCGCCGTTGACGCACTCATTCCCCAAGTATCAAGTTTTGAGGAACTACTACAACGGCTGCAAGCAGCGGGCTATGAGATAAAACCGGGGAAATATGTATCGTGCCGCGCTCCGGGGCAGGAACGGTTTACCCGCCTTAAAACCCTCGGCGCAGATTATACAGAGGAAGCCATAAGGGAACGGATAAGCGGCAAACGCGCCCGCGCCGGGAAAGCTCCACGCGCAGATCGGGGCGGCGTCAGTCTGCTTATTGATATTGAGAACAGTATCAAAGCAGCGCAGAGCAAAGGTTATGAACAATGGGCGAAAATCCATAATCTGAAACAGGCAGCTAAGACCATGAATTTCTTGACGGAACATAAGATTGAACAGTATGCGGATTTAACGGCAAGGATAGCGGAAATCCAGACAGAGAGCGAACAGGCCGCAGACGCATTGAAGAACGTCGAAAAGCGTCTTACGGATATGGCGGTCTTTATCAAGAATATTTCCACCTACCAAAAGACAAAACCTGTTTATGACGCATACCGTAAGGCAAAGAATAAAGAGAAATACCGCGCCGCACATGAGCGCGATATTATCCTCCATGAAGCCGCTGCAAGGGCTATGAAAGCGGCGGGCGTTACCAAGTTCCCCAACCTCGCTGCGCTGCAATCAGAGTATGAAGCCCTCCAAGCGCAGAAAGAAGCCCTTTACGCCGACTATGGCAAGCTCAAAAAGCAAGTCCGGGAATACGACGTTATCAAGCAGAACATTGACAGTATTTTAAGACAGGACAGAGAGCCGGAACGGGGCAAGGAAACAGAGCGCGGATAAATTATGTTTTGCACAATCATAAGATATTTCTGATATTGATTTATTAGTTCATATAGTGTATACTGTGAGTACATACAAATAAGATTTAGAAAACGAATTGAGAGAGGTGGTAAACGATGATTAAAGTATTATATCCGTCATGTGATTTTATGCGCAAATCGAGTTGCCGCCACTTTCAGTTTTAGAGGCAAAGAATTAAAACCGTAAGTATAGCGCATAATCCAGAGAAATTATTATTGGATTATGCGCTTTATTTTTTGGGAACAAATTTATGGACAGTTAAAGAAAGGACGTATTACTATGAAAAAAATTATAAGTATTCTTTTGGCACTCTCTATGCTTTTCTCGTTAAATACAGTAGCTTTTGCAGCAGAAAGCGGTACAACAGATGAACTGCAAATTGTTGAAGAAAATGGAACAAGAACAGTTTCTCTTAATGATGGTGAATTGACATATATTGTTACATATGATACAGTAAACAATACAATTTGTGTTGCTCAAAAAGATAATAATACTGGTCTTGTTGAGTATGGCACTGTAGAATCTACGGAGATAACTGAAAATTCACTCGTAAGTGCTCGTTCAAAAATTCATCAAGATACTTTTTGTAATTACGAGTATGATATTTATACTGGAAGTCCAAATGAATGGAATTTAGAACGCCCTAAAGAAACTGGCTCTGGACAAAATTATTTTATGGTGTACGAAAATTCCTCGAATAGCAGTCAGTTAGATAGCTGGTTTAATGCTGTCAACTCATTAAATGACAAGGAATGGCAAGCAGTTTCAAGCTACGGTGTCGCTTTAGTCACAAGTGCCGCAGCAGGCTTTATTTCTGGTATGGCAGTTGCAAGTGGTGGAATTTTAACACCGGGAGCGATTACAGCAATCGTAGCAGCGACAGGCGCTACAGGTACAGCGGCAGTATTGCTTACCCAAGTTGGTACACAATGTAATGTTTGTTTAAGAGCATATTGGAATGTGTATAATGCTACAGATAATATGCATTTCTAAATACAGGAGGGAAATAATGAAGTACATGGTAAAAGGAATTGTTTGGATAGTACTTATTACCATTGGTTTGCTTTTGGGTCCACCATTGCTTATAGGATTTGTTTGGTGGAAAGTCCTTATTTTTGGTATTGCTTGTTATCTAATTGGACATGGCGCATATAAACTGTTTAGAGTGATTGACAAACACTATAATACTTAACTCCTATAACAACAAAAAGCCGGGACGCAGACAGTCGGTAAAGACTATCTGCGCCCCGGTTTTCTTATGGGTGCTGTTTTGAAATGTTACGCAATAGAACGCCATTTTAAGGGGAAAAGGTATCAAGTATCGCCTAAGTGGTTTTCACGCTCGGAAAACCATATAAATCCAGGCTGTTTTTGCCCTTACTGCGTAACAAGAGTACGCTTTTTTCTCATGCGCTCGGCTGCCTGTCTACGGGTAATGCGTTTCCGGCAGTCCGGGCAGTATTTGACGCTGTTCGACTTTGAAGCAAAGAACGCGCCGCACTCGGTACAACGCTTTTTATCCTCGGTCTTGAAAAGCTCCGCGTAGAGCAGCTTATCAATGGGAAGTACAGCAGTCAGAAACCATTTGCAAAGAAGCGAATAGGAAATAAGCTGCGGGCAGACACATTCCTCTCCGTCGTCAAGCAAAATGCAGTTTCCGCTATCGCAGTTGCAGCATTCCCGTTTTACAAGGCTGTTGACTTTCCGGCTTTGGGGCGGCGAAAGCCGCTTTAGCCCGGTCATACTTCATCAGCGGCGAAAATAGCAAGCTCCGCATACTCGTTTTCCGTCAGCCCGTCCACTTTGGAAAGGGTGCGCTTTGCCAATTCCCGCATATCTCCGTCCATATACGGCATGGCGGCGTTGATGTTTTCCATAACCTCACGCTTGCCGCCCTCGCTGTAAATGCTCATAAGGTTTGTTTCCTCAACGGTAAATCTATTCATGCTCATACCTCCATTTCATGATTTTTCGATTTTGCCGCCGCCTTTTTCGGGGTGGTCTTTGCTTTGTCTGCTTCAAGCTGCGCCCGAAGAGAGGGGCGGGGCTTCTTTATGCTCCTGTCCCTGTTCTCGTCTTTGCTTATCAGCGCATACACGCCATGCTTGCCCTCCATAGCGGAGAACGAAAGGCTCTTATACGGCAGCATGGAAAACAGGCGATCCATGTCCTTATCCGTTGCAAGCCGGAGAAAATACGGGGAAAGCTCTGCGGAAAAATGGCTTTTGTCCGGGCTGTTCGGCTTATCGAATTTCTTCATTTCCTCCACCACGCGGTGGGCTTCCGTTTCAATCCGGCAGTCATGCAACGCGGCGATATGCTCCTTGAAGTCCCCCGGCCTGTGCTGCTTGCGGCTGTGCTGCTGCTCCCGCAACAAGGCTTTCAGTGCTTCCAGGTCGTTGGGCTGTGCTTCAAAGCGTTCAAACTTCCCAAGCTGCGGGTCTGGGTTCCCGTCAAAATACTGTCCGGCGGGCTGTGAGCGTTCCCCATGCTCATAAATCAAAGTATAGTTGTCGGCGAGTATGGATTTTTCGGCTACATCCCGGAAATGCTGCGGGTAGTCAAGTTCATAGAGGTTGCCTTTGAGCTTTCCGCGCTCTGTGCCTGTCAGTTCCACCGCATAGGCAAGGATTTTGTCACGGGTCTGTTCGCCGTAGAATCTCCATGTATTGTGCTGCCTTGTGTCCTTTAGGAAAACGTCGCGTTCCCGGACGCAGCAAGTCCCGGACGGGCGGGAGAACCACAAGAGCCGTTTATCCTCGGCGACGGGTCTTGCCGCCGCTTCCAGTAAAATCCGTTTATCTATATCAAAGTCGCTCTGATAAAAAGCGGTGTTTTGCTTCATAATCGCTTCAAGGGAAGCGATAACGTCCACATCTTCAAATTTTTTCAATTTCTCCAATCGTTCAGCTCCTTTCCAAGTCCTGTGACTTCTGCTTTGCGGGTTTCTTCTGTGCCTTTTCCTTATCTGCCAGAAGCTGCGCCCGGATAGAGGGCTTCTTTTCCGGCTTTGCCTTGCCACGCTCCTTATCGGCTTTGACCGCGTTAGCCAGGTCAACAAGGGAAATAGTTTCTCCTGCTTTAACCTTTGCTTCCAGTTCGTCAACCGTCGGGGTGTTATTTATCTGTCCGTCAATCATGTTGTAATTCTGTTCTGTGGTCTGCTCGGCTGTTTTTAAGTAGTTTTCCGGCGGCTCTGCGGCAATGGCAAACGCCCGCGTTCCATTCCCCATGATGAAATATTTTCCGTCATCGGATTGATGATGAAAGCCATATCCGGCGGCTTCCATTTGTTCGTGGCTCATATCGGTTACATAGAAAGTACCTCGCGGCGTTTTGATTGTTTCGCCTGTTTCCAACTCGTCGGGGGTAAGCTGTTTTTGCTCCTGTAAAAACTCCGGCACATTCTTATAGCCGAAGCTGTCTACATAGTGGGCGGTGTCCTGTCCGTTCTGATGAAGCACTACCACGTCGGAAACGGAAAGGCTGTGTCCCTTAAAGTCTTTGGGGTGGTCGATATTGAATTTCTCCCAAATGCTTTCAAGGGTCATATCCGGCGTGAGGGGTGCGGTGTAGATAAGGTCATAGTTCGCCGCTTCCACACTAAGCCCCGCCGCCTGCAGGCGGTCGTAAGGCTCAAAGCGGAAGTCCCGCGTTTCGTCCCCACGCTTTAGCTGATAAATGGAAAAGGTGTCTTTGTCCGGCTCGGCGGCTTTTTCTGCTTCCTGTTCCGGCTGCTCCTGTCCGGCGGTCTGCTCCTTATCCTGCGCCTTTTGCAATTCTGCGATATTAGCGTCAATGGAATTGATAATCTCGGCGGCTGCGCTGCGGATCGTTTCAAGGGAGCTTTTCAGTTCGGCAAGCTCGCGCCCGCTGCTCCACCCGGCGACGTACCCAAAGGAATAGTCCGACGTGTCAAGCCCGTAGTGTTGGCAGACGGTATAAGCGACGCTTTCCGCTTCGACTTCGCGGGTGCGCCTGTCAACGCGGGGCTGCTCGTCCTTTGGGGCGTTAAGGTCAATGTCGTGCAGCTTTGCGTGTGCGATTTCGTGGATAGCGGTCTTTAAGGTTTGGAGCTGGCTCATGCCCTCGTCAATGGCTATGCGCTTGTTCTCCAAGTGGTAGTAGCCATGTGCGCCGCCCTCGATTTTCTCAAAGCCGATAGGAACGGGGGAAGTCTTTTCAAGGGCGGCGAAAAAATCCTTGTAGCGGTCAACGTCACCCGTCAGCTCGTCTACTGCAATGTCGGGCAGTTCGCGCCCCTCGGTCTGGGAAACGTCAAAGACAGATACCACCTTGTAGGCGGGTATCGTGATTTCCTTTTCCTCGGTGACGGGCTTCCCGTCTTTGCCGATAACGGGCTTTTGGGTATGCGGGTCGATTTTCTCCATTTCCTGTTTGATTTTGAACGGCGATGGGGCAATGATTTTGATACCCTTTTGTCCTTTCATCACGTTTCGCCCAAAGTTATTTTTCCAAGCGGAAAAGCCCGCCACAAGGGAAGCGTCCGGCTTCTGCATGGCGATAAGCAGCGTATTGTTGAAACTGTAATTATGAAACTTTGACATGACGCGCAGATATTCCTTGTATCGCTCGCTGTCGAACAGCTCCGCAATGCCCTGTTCCAGTCGGTCGGTTATCTCTTTCAATTTCTCGGCGGGCTTTTCAGAGGTAAGCACAATCGGGATAACCGGGCGCGGCTCCTGCGGCTGCTCTGTGGCCTGTACTGTTTTCACTCCCGGCGCGGCTGCGTCCATTTCCACTTTTGACGGGTCGGGTCTTTCCGGCTGCGGGGGCTGTGGCGTTATCCGGTATTCCTCCGGTACGTCGCGCCCGTCATACCATTCTGTAAAGGTGTTGCGGTTATTGTAGATATATCCCTGTTCGGTAAACATACCTCCGTCGTTAATGGAAGCGTCCCGCCCGTATTCCTCATACATAAAATACTTTTTTGCTTCTTCGGGCAATTCGGGTTCTTCCAGTTCATCAACCAGATAATGCCCGTATTCTTCTTCATTATGGACGGACGGATAGCCCCAGTAGCAGTCAAGGTTCTGTGCAAGGTTGATGATGTCCTGCAAGCTGTCCGTATGGTCGCCGTATTCAATGGCTGCAATAAATTTCTCCCGGTCGTCGTCAAACTGCATTTCCAAGAGCTTCCCTAAATAGTTCAGTTCGTCGGGGTGGGAATACTCGCTTAAATGTTCCGTCAAGCCGGGAACGGAAGATTGATATTCTGTGAAATGCCATTCCTCATAGTTCTTGAAGTCAATCCCGATACGGTCAAAGACTTCTTTCAGATGTTCGGCAGTCGTGGGGAATGTCACCCATTCGCCCGCGGGTCTGCCCTCGGTGTACTTCCCAAGATTGGAAAGATAGCCGCTTAAAATCGGTTCTGCCATTTGTTCGCTCCTTTCCTGTTCAATCATGCGGTGCATAAGCTCGTAATCTTCAATGCTCATACTCCCGTCAAATACATAAGGGTCAAATTCTTCCCCGTCCCGGTAGGGCTTTTCGGAAAAGGGAAGCCCGGCGGCATGAGCAGCAGCCCGCGCCTCATCAATAACCTCCGGGGGAAGCCTGTCGTCGTGCGCCCCGATAAAACCGTCAATATCGTTCCTGCTGTTTTCATAGTGATAGCGCACTCCGGCGGTCAGCTCGTCAAGGCTCACGTCCTCGCCCAACTGCCCGCAGTAGTAGCCGTTCAAGATAACGGCGGCGGGGTCAGCCGTTTTGATTTCCTCTAACCGGCTCCTGTCAAACGGGTCTAAGGTGCCGTCCACTTCAAGATGAAAATGCTCGGCGTTCCAAGAATGCCCCTCTTTCCAGAACGCCACCCATGCGATACCGTCCCTAAGTTCCTCTTGATATTCCTTTACGGTGTCGCGTAAACTTGCCATGTGTAAAACCTCCTTTCGCGTATGGCAGCGCGGACGCTGCGGTAATGGTTACATAGTCCTACTACGGTGCGCTCGCGCATTTTGCCAAAGATTTTTGAAGATTTTTAGAGGGTTTGGGAAACTTCCCAACAAGCAAAATCCCCGTCCGGCGCGTGAAGCGGCAGGACAGGGATTTACGGAAGTGGGTACCCGCTTCCTATGCTTGCTATTCAAGTTATTTCTTCTTCGGTAGCTCAATCTTATAGTTGACATACTTCCCGCCCGTATCGGCTAAAATAACCGTTCCGTCGTAGGTTTTACCTGTTTTGGGAGAGTACAGCCCTTTGACTTTCACTTTGCCGGATTTCAGAAGTGCGGCGGCAATCTTCGGGGAAAAGGCTACTTTCCTGTCCTCAAAAAAACGGTCATTTTTCCACATGACAAAAGCGCAGTTCCGGTTAGAGCAGTAGTAGTTTTTCTTGCCCTCATGGACGGGGGAACCGCAGCGGGGGCATTTGCCGATTTCCGGCTTTTCCGTTTTGAAACGCTCCTTGTCGCTGTCGGAAAGGAATGGATAGGATTTCACAAGCTCCCGCGCCATAGCTTCAATGCCGGATAAAAATTCGTTGGGGTCGGCTGCTCCCTTTGCTATCTGCGTCAGATTGTTTTCCCATTCTGCGGTCAGCTTCGGGGAAGTAAGATTGTCCGGCAAAATGCACACAAGGTTATTCCCGTCTTTTGTGGGGATAAGCTGCTTTCCCTTGCGCTCTACAAAACCGCTGCTCACTAACTTTTCAATGACAGCGGCGCGGGTGGCGGGCGTTCCAAGC
>JAHAWY010000030.1 GCA_018385135.1 Oscillospiraceae bacterium
GTTTTCCATGTGGTATCCTCCTTTCAGATTATTCATAGCAAACAGCTATGTACTCCTCCCGCAAAATGCAGATCATTACCGATGCGATTGGTAAAATGCAGTATTTGTCCTCGACACCCCTGCATGACTCGGTAGTCTATGGGAAATCTTCAAGCAACCGTCTGCTAAACGGTCTCATAGGAATCTCACCTCTGCCGGTTACTCCGCCAGCCCCATAGGGAAGTATCATTATGGTTGTAAGAGTCGTCGCCATGTCGGAGACAGTCCGCCACTTGTGGTGGAGGCTTACTGCTCGCTCAGATAATTCAGAGGTCATGGCGTACCCACCATCATGGCTCTTCAATACAAGTAACGTACTTGAAGATTTGATATTCAATTTTCAAGGAACAGTGAAGCGGCTTTCTCCGTGTCGGAGAAGCAGCCCCTTCACTTATTCGGACTGGCAGAGGTTGTTTTAGTAGGTGTATTTCAAAAAAAGATGAAAAATTTTTGAGCCAATAAACGAAAAATGCCGCCTGCTCACTACTGAACAGACGGCAAGAAAGGTCTTATATATTAAAAGGATATAAAAAAGCAGGCATACTACTTTTCAGTAATATGCCTGCTGGTTGTGTTAGATAAAGACTTCGACAGTCACGTTATCCCATTGGTTTTTCCGCAGGTACTGACCGACTGACTTTCTATACGCTTCAGCTTGGTCGAAACCAATCTGGAATTGATCGTATAGATTAGTCCTCCCCACTTTTGATAGCTGCCTGTGCGGCGGCAAGTCTTGCGATGGGAACGCGGAAGGGAGAGCAGGAAACATAGTCCAAACCTACCTTATCGCAGAACTCAATGGAGGACGGGTCGCCGCCGTGCTCGCCGCAGATGCCGAGGTGAATATCGGGGTTGGTGCTGCGTCCAAGCTTTGCAGCCATTTCAACGAGTTTGCCAACGCCGTTCTGGTCGAGACGAGCAAAGGGGTCGGACTCGTAAATCTTGTTGTCGTAGTATGCGCCGAGGAACTTGCCCGCGTCATCACGGCTGAAGCCGAAGGTCATCTGGGTAAGGTCGTTAGTGCCGAAGGAGAAGAAGGCGGCTTCCTTGGCAATTTCGTCCGCCGTAAGAGCGGCGCGCGGAATTTCAATCATCGTGCCAACGAGATACTTCATGTCGCTCTTAGCGTCTGCAATGAGCTTATTGGCGGTCTCAACAACGGTACTCTTTACGAAAGCCAGCTCCTTGACTTCGCCTACAAGCGGAATCATGATTTCGGGAACGAGATTCCACTCGGGATGACGCGCATTTACAGCCAGAGCAGCCTTGATGACAGCGCGGGTCTGCATAGCGGCGATTTCGGGATAGGTAACGGCAAGACGGCAGCCGCGATGACCCATCATGGGGTTAAATTCGTGCAGAGACGCAATGATGTCCTTAATCTCCTCTACGCTCTTGCCGAGATCCTTGGCGAGCAGCGCAATGTCGTCCTCCTCAGTGGGAACGAACTCGTGAAGCGGAGGATCGAGGAAACGTATGGTGACCGGGCAGCCCTCCATAGCCTCATAAATGCCCTCAAAGTCAGACTGCTGCATAGGCTCAAGCTTTGCAAGAGCTTTTTCGCGCTGCTCAACGGTATCAGAGCAAATCATCTCGCGGATAGCGGGAATACGGTCCTCGTTAAAGAACATATGCTCGGTGCGGCAAAGACCGATGCCCTGCGCGCCGAACTTGCGTGCCTGTGCGGCGTCCTGCGGGGTGTCGGCGTTGGTACGAATCTGCAAACGGCGATACTTATCAGCCCAAGCCATAACGCGGCCGAACTCACCGCCAATGACAGCATCGGTGGTGGGGATAATTCCCTCGTAGATGCAGCCGGTGGAACCGTCAATAGAAATGCAGTCACCCTCGCGGAAGGTCTTGCCTGCAAGCTCAAAGTTCTTGTCAGCCTCGTGCATATTGATAGCAGAGCAGCCGGAAACGCAGCAAGTACCCATACCGCGGGCTACAACCGCTGCGTGAGAGGTCATACCGCCGCGTACAGTAAGGATACCCTGGGCTGCCTTCATGCCCTCAATGTCCTCGGGAGAGGTTTCCAAACGAACGAGAACGACTTTCTCGCCGCGGGAAGCCCATTCCTTAGCGTCCTCAGCGGTGAAAACGATTTTTCCGGAGGCAGCGCCGGGAGATGCGGCAAGCGCCTTAGCAAGAGGCTTTGCGTTTTTGATGATTTTGCTGTCAAACTGGGGGTGAAGCATGGTGTCCAGAGAGCGAGGCTCTATCATGGAAACAGCTTTCTTCTCGTCGATCTGTCCCTCATCGACCAGATCGCAGGCGATTTTAAGAGCAGCGGCGGGGGTGCGCTTGCCATTGCGGGTCTGGAGCATATAGAGCTTGCCGTTTTCAACGGTGAACTCCATGTCCTGCATATCGTGATAGTGGTTTTCAAGCGTCTTGCAGACGTTTTCAAACTGAGCAAAGGCATCGGGGAACTTCTCAGCCATCTGGCTTATGGGCATCGGGGTGCGAACGCCGGCAACAACGTCCTCGCCTTGGGCGTTTGTAAGGAATTCGCCGAACAGCGCCTTCTCACCCGTTGCGGGGTTGCGTGTAAAAGCAACGCCGGTTCCGCAGTCGTCACCCATATTGCCGAAAGCCATCATCTGAACGTTAACGGCTGTTCCCCAAGAATAAGGAATGTCGTTATCGCGGCGATAAACATTGGCGCGGGGATTATCCCAGCTTCTGAAAACAGCCTTGATAGCGCCCATGAGCTGTTCTTTGGGGTCGGAGGGGAAATCCTCGCCTATTTTAGACTTATATTCCGCCTTGAACTGCATTGCCAGTTCCTTGAGATCCTCGGCGGTCAGCTCAACGTCCTGCTCAACGCCGCGCTTTTCCTTCATCTGGTCGATGAGCTCCTCGAAGTACTTTTTGCCCACTTCCATAACGACGTCGGAATACATCTGGATAAAGCGACGATAGCAGTCCCAAGCCCAACGGGGATTATTGGACTTTTGCGCGATAACCTCAACGACCTTTTCGTTAAGACCAAGGTTGAGGATGGTATCCATCATGCCGGGCATAGAAGCGCGAGCGCCGGAGCGCACGGAAACCAGCAGCGGGTTTTCCAGATCGCCAAACTTCTTGCCGGTGATGCTTTCCATCTTCTCGATGTATTCCATGATCTCCGCCATGATTGTAGGATTGATTTGCTTACCATCCTCATAGTACTGAGTGCAAGCCTCGGTGGTGATAGTAAAGCCTTGGGGTACAGGCAGACCGATGTTGGTCATTTCTGCAAGATTTGCGCCCTTGCCGCCCAGAAGCTCACGCATATTTGCGTTGCCCTCAGTGAACAGGTAGCAATACTTTTTACTCATATTCTGCTCTCCTTTGAAAAATGATTGGACTGTTTGAAACGTTTGGAACAATTATAACAAATCTATCTAAAAATGCAGCCTGCAAAAGCAACACAGGCGGTCATTTTTATTTTCCAACGCAAAACCTTTCAAAAATTCTGTGCGTTACATCCTCTCGCACTGTTCTTCCCGTAAGCTCGCCGAGAGCGCTAATCGCCTCCTCGGTTTGAGTAAGCACCGCGTCGGGCGCAATGCCGGCGCTCATAGCGGCTATCGCTTGTTCGAGCGCAGAAAGCGCTCGAGAAACGGCTTCGGCTTGGCGGGAGTTTGTTAGTATCTCCCCTGCCGGCGCTGCCGGAAACGGAAACAGAGAGGACACCGCATCCGCAAGCTTATCAATGCCGCTCTTATTGAGTGCGGAAACGCGGCAAATATGCTCAAAACGGCTTGAAAGCTCGGTTATATCAAGCTTTTGCGGCAGGTCGCACTTGTTTATAACGGCGATGCTGCGCGATGCGTTCAGAGCGGCGGAAATAGTTTCCTCATCGTGGTCAGAAAGCGGCATCGAGCCGTCAAAAACGGCTATTATGAGTTGAGCGTTTTTGGCTTTTTCCCGTGCCCTATCTACGCCGATTACTTCAACGGGGTCGTCCGTTCCGCGAAGCCCCGCCGTATCCGCCAGACGCAGCAGCACGTTCCCAAGCATGACCTTTTCCTCAATCGTATCTCTGGTTGTGCCGGGAATGCTGGTGACGATAGCGCGGTCGTAACCGACAAGCGCGTTTAAAAGAGAGGATTTGCCTGCGTTAGGTCTGCCGATAATGGCTGCAGAAACGCCGCTTTTCAATATTTTACCGCGTTCATGACTTGCAAGCAGTGCCTTTAACTCATCGCGCGCGCCGCAAAGAGTTTCTTCATAGCTGCGAAGCTTAAAGTCCTCAATGTTCTCGTCCGGGTAATCCAGCACTGCATGGTAATGCGAAATAATCTCTACGAGACTGTTATAAATAGAGTCCGTGCGGTGCAAAATAGCACCGCCGAGCTGACCGGCGGCGTTTTTTGCAGCCTCGCTCGTCTCCGAGTCGATTAGGTCAATGACCGCTTCTGCTTGAGTTAAATCCATGCGTCCGTTTAAAAAGGCGCGTTTGGTAAACTCCCCTGCCCTTGCCTGCCGCGCGCCTAAGGAAAAAAGTGTCTCAAGTGCAAGACGCAGCACGGTCGGTGAGCCGTGGCACTGAAGCTCCGCTGTATTCTCGCCGGTATAGCTGTGCGGTGCGCGGCTTATTGTGCAAAGACAGTGGTCAAGAGTTTCGCCCTGCGCAGATTTGAGTGTGCCCAAAACGAGCTTCATGCTTTCGTAAGAAGAAAGCGGCTTTCCCGACGCAGGAGTAAAAACCCTTTCGGCAATAGCAATTGCGTCGTCACCCGACATTCGGATAACTCCAATAGCGGAAACACTGTTTCCTGTGGCGATGGCTGCTATTGTATCGGACATGGTTTTCTCCTTTTGGTTTGAAAGCCGCTTATGTGTTTTTAGCTTTTGTATTACTATAGGTTTATTTCTTTGCGCGCGTCCGCCTCATACATTCGCGTGACGACGGCGGCAACCTCACTGCGCTTAATACTGCTGTCGGGATAGAAAGTTCCCGCGCCGTCCGAGCCAATGAGGATACCTGCTCGGTAGAATGCGTAAATCTCTTTTGCATAGCTGTCGCTCGTCTTAACATCGGGAATGGCGTTATCGGCAACGGTGTTTTTCTGCGTGTATTGAGAGCTTGGCATTGATTTATAGAAGATAGCTACAAACTGTGCGCGGCTTATCTTTGCGTCATAATCAGAGACGCTGCCGCTAATAATGCCGTTTTCCTGCGCATATTCAACATAGCTGCTGTACCAAGGCTCCGGCGCGGCGGCATTTTGCAGTGTTATAGAGCCGGTGCTGTATAGCTGGTGCATACAGGCGGCGAGCTTTATCGCTTCAGCGTAGGTGATACTGCCATTTGGATCATAGGTGGTAGAGGATCTGCCGTTTATAAGCCCCTTTTCAACGGCGTAATAAACATCGCTGTAAAACCACTCGGTTTCTGAAACGTCGTTGAAGCGCGGCTTTTCTGCGGCAAGAAGTGAAACGCCGCCGAGCGCCCCAAGCTTGGAGCTTGAAGCGGAATAGAGCTTTAAGCTGCTGTCCTCCGCGGCGACATAGCGGTGTCCCGAGCTTAGCGCCTGTCCCGTTTTAACCGTTGTTCCCGTGGAAACATCCAGAAGCGTGCCGCTGCACTCTTTTAGACTGAGACTGCCGGAGAGCATGGTGAAGCTTGCGCCCGATGAGACCGAAATGCTGTCTCCCGCTTTGGCGTCAACTGCGAAAGGCTTGACAGTGCCGCTCTGTGTGGGGACTAGCGAGAGCTTATAGCGTAAAACTGTCATAGAGTCTTTGAGAGCGCTGATACATTCATTCAGCACAACTGAGGGATAGCTGTTCGTTATATAGCTTTTTGAAATTAGGGGGTCCTCCTGTCCGCCAACCACAGCAAAGGCGGTGGAGCAAAGCAGAGCCGCCGATAATAAGGCTGCGATGAGATGTTTCTTCACTTTAAACCTCCGAATATCAGTGCGTGGGAGAGTTTTTCTCGTTCTCGCTTTCGTTTATTATGTAGCCAAGGTAAAGAAGACTGTCGGAAAAATGGATATTCTCAACGCGAACCTCCGGACGGTCCAGCTCAAGCTCAATGTTAGTAAAGTTCCAGATGCCTTTAACGCCGCAGTCGGCAAGGGTTTTTGCCATATCGCGGGCAATAACGCTGGGTACGGTGAGCACGGCGATGTCTGTCGGGTTTTCCTTACACCATGCGTTGAGAGTCTCGCTGTCGTAGATGGGAACGCCGTCAATAACCTTGCCTATAAGGTCGGGACTTGAATCGAAAGCTGCCGTGAGCTTAAAGCCTTGTGCGTCAAAGCCGAAGTTTTTAATTAGAGCGTGACCCATGTTGCCGACGCCGACAATTATGACTGTAAAGCCCTGTTTCATGCCGAGAATTCGGGCAACCTGCTCGCGCAGCTCGGTCACTCTGTAGCCATAGCCCTGCTGACCGAATTCGCCAAAGCAGCTAAAGTCCTGCCTTATCTGAGAGGGTGTAAAACCCATTTGCTTGCCGAGCTCGTTCGAGGATATGCGGTCAACGCCGTGGGCGATAAGATCATCAAGCTTGCGAAGATACATCGGCAGACGCCTGATGACGTTGTTGGATATACGTTCCTTCTTCACGTTTATTCCTCCACTAAAAAAAGCTTGCCGGGGGCGAGGGTGAAAAATAATAGGCATTGTTGCCCCAAAGATGTGAATGTGTAGTTTTCTCTGTTGGTCTTCCGACCTATCTTGAACATTATAGCACTGAGAATACTAACATTCAAGTAAAATAGCGTTATGAATTATGCGCTTTTATTGTATTTTTGTGCCATTTTTGAGAACTTAGGCTATGGCGTGCCGATTGACAAAAGTGGTGAAAGGTATATAATATTATACAGTCTGAAACGAAAGGATTAGGGTCATCATGAGCGAAAACACAAATGAAAACAACAGCCAGCAGATAGATTTATCAAATATCAAAATTAAAAGAGCAGGCAGAGCCGGCAACTGCGAGCAGCCGCACCAGGGCACCCGCGTTAAGAAAATAATCGGAGTTGTCAGCGGTAAAGGTGGCGTAGGCAAGTCTCTTGTCACCTCCATGCTCGCTGTCAATATGAACGCAATGGGCTATAAAACCGCCGTTATGGATGCGGACATCACAGGTCCTTCCATTCCTCGCGCTTTTGGACTTTCCGGTCAGCCCGAGGCTGAAGAAACCGGAATGTACCCCATCGTCAGCCGCGAAGGCATCAAGGTAATGTCTATAAACTTCCTCCTGCCGGACGCGACCGATCCCGTTATCTGGCGCGGTCCCGTTATTGCCGGCGCTGTTACCCAGTTCTGGACGGACGTTATTTGGGGCGATGTTGACTATATGTTCATTGATATGCCTCCCGGAACGGGTGATGTTGCTCTTACTGTTTTTCAGTCCATCCCTATCGACGGCATTATCGTTGTGACCTCCCCGCAGGAGCTGGTGTCCATGATCGTTGAAAAGGCGGTTAAAATGGCTGAAAAGATGAACATTCCCATCTTGGGGCTTGTTGAGAACATGAGCTACACTGTCTGCCCCCACTGCGGAGAAAAGTTTTCCGTTTTAGGTGAAAGTCACATTGACGAGATAGCTCAGAAATACGGCGTGAAGAACGTATCCAAGCTTCCCTTTGACCGCAGCCTTGCTGAGATGTGCGATAACGGCACAATTGAAGATTTGAAAGATGATCTCCTGCACAGCACGGTCAAGATGCTTATGAGCCAGCAGTTTTAATAACAAAAAAGCAGACCTTGTCACCAAACGACAAGGTCTGCTTTTCTATGCTCGGTTTTGCTTCAAAACGCCCTCGATTTTGTTGCCCTCGCTGCCCCAAATAACGCAAAGCAGTCCTTCGCGCACTGAAACAGACGACGGCGCACCGAGAAATTCATTGCTCACACCCAAGGGAAAGTCGCCGCTTAGAGTTTGGTTGTTAAGAGGGTATTTCAGTCCCTCAAGGTCAACGCCGCTTGCGCTGCTTCCAAGGCAGAACACTGAGACATAGCCGCTCATGCTATCGTCAAAGCGCAAAGCGGAGTTTTTAATCACGGTACATACACTGCCGCAGCCGATAAGGTAGCCGCGCGCGCCGCTGTTTGCAATGAACGCCAGTGTTTGAAGATTAGCAATGCTGTGTTCAAAGCGTCCGCCAAGACCGCCGTATATAAGAAGCGTGTCTGCGCCGCGCTCCAGAGCCAAACGAACACAGAAAAGCATATCTGTGTCGTCCTTTTCCGGCGGCAGGCGCAAAACATTATCGCCCTGGGGCACGGTGCCGAGAGAGTCAAAATCGCCCACTATCAGCGCCGGCTCACAGCCCTCATTTTTAAGCGGGGAAAGACCGCCGTCTGCCGCGATAACAAGCGAGCCTTCGGGTAAATAAAGACGGGTACCGGTCATATCCCCCGCCCCAACAATACAGGCAATGCCGCTCATCTTTGGAGAAGCTCCTCTGTTTGCTTTAGCTGCTCCGGGGTGTTAACGCCGATTATCTCATATCCCAGCTCACGCTTGCAGATGCCGATTTTGCAGCCTTTTTTCTGCATAAGCAAGGGCGCGTCGGTAAGGTAGTATTCACCCTGCGCGTTGTCGCTTTTAAGCTCGGACAAAACGCTTTTAAGCTCCTTAGCGTCAAAAACATAAACGCCGCTGTTAAGCTCGGTTATCTGCTTCTGCTCGTCGCTGGCGTCCTTATCCTCAACTACCCCAAGAAACTCGCCGCCTTCAGAGCGAAGGATGCGCCCATAGGGCAGCTTTGCCTCGGATGTGCCGGTTAGTATGGTGCAGGCGTTACCTGAGGCGATATGAGCATCAACAAGCGCCTTGTAGGTTTCGCGCTTGATAAGCGGCATATCGCCGCAGCAGACGAGCAGAGCGCCCTCGTAATCACCGAGCGCCTCATATGCTGCCATAACGGCGTGACCTGTGCCGAGCTGCTCTTTTTGCACTGCGAAGGTATATCCGGGAAAGGCTTCAATTACACACTCTTTCTTGTAGCCGACGACTATGACGCAGTTTTCCTGCGAAATGAAATCGAGCGATGATAAAACATGAGCCAGCAGCGGACGACCCGCGGCGACGCGCATGACCTTAGGCAGGGTGTTGCCCTCGGTTTGCAGTCTTGTTCCCTTGCCCGCTGCCAGAATGACAGCTTTAAGCTTGTTTTCCATATGCTCCTCCGAAATGATTATAAATAGGTTTCCCGCAGCGGCAGGACGTTGAAGCTGTTTGAGGATAGGTAATAAAACAGCGACGGCAGCATTTTGGAAGTGGTGCTGCTAATCTCAACGCAGATGCTCAGATATCCGGCTGCCTCCTCAAGCCTGGCGCTAATTGCGGAAATGCCGGCGGTATCTGAGGGGGCGGATATTGTGGGTGAAAAATACGCCAGCGCGTTTTCTTTGCCGTATTCTATGCACTGCGTGGCAAGAGCCGTGTCAGAACTGAGCATGGTAGGCAGCGTTTGGCAGGCGTTATATATAGCCACGGCGGCTTTTTCGCAGTCTTGAACGCTGCTTTCGCAGAATATACCGATATTGTGCCCCGAACCATATATACGCCGCAGAGTATCCGCGTTTTCCTCCGCCTCTTGCGCGGTTACGAAAAAGCTCGCCTGATATGCAAAGCGGTCAAGCTCGTCCAGAAGCTTGGAATCCGGCATACCGATAAAGGTGAGGAAGATATGAACGCTGCTGTGGTGGTTGTCGTCATTTTCCGACGGCAAGGAGGGGCTGGGCGACGGCGTTGCCGGGTCGATCATGCCGTAATACTCAGTATAATACATTTTCATAAGCGAGGTTGCCGCGTCGATGAATTTGCTGTCCGTCAGCACTTCGCTTCCGTTTTTGATGCGCACAATGTCGCCGTTTCCCGAACCGCTTATGTAGGAATAGCTAAGCCCGAAATACTGGCAGACCCACGCTGCGGGGACATAGACCTGACCGTTGCGTAAAACAGCGGAGGCTTGATAGGTAGTTCCCTCACTGTCGTAGCAGCTACCATCGTTCAAACCAAAAAAGATTTGCTTGCTGCCATTATATAAAAGCGCGGTTGCATCCGAGTCGAAATAGTTATAGTAAACACCGAAGGAGGAGAAAACGCGGGAGGGCAGATAGGCAGCGCCGCCAACAAACGATGGCATAGAGCTAAGATCCAAGAGCCTGTCTCCGACCGCCGTAAAGCACACGCCGCTTGAATCGGCTGCGGCAATTGACGGAATTGCCAAGAGAAGTATTGCCGCCAAAGCGACACACAGAACTCTTTTTTTCATTGCACGCGCTCTCCTTTCACTGAGTTGGTTTTTGCTTTGCTTTTATGTAATGATATCACAAATGGACGTTCCTAGCAAGAGAGTAAAAAGCTACGCTCATGTGATAGCGTCGGCAGAGGCTATGGCGGCTCAGACCTTTGACCGTTTCAGCGATATAGTAGCTCCTGGATCTGTCCAAAAACCAAACGTTGTTAAGATATCCGAAGATTGCAAAAAAAGCAGCTGGACGTTAAATCGTCTCAGCTGCTTTTACATATTGTTTGGTGGTCGTAAACCCCAAATAAACCCCAAAAGCCATTTTTAAGACTGTTCCTTAAAACTGAAAAAGCCCCGTGTCCATTGTAAACACAGGGCTTTTCTTGGAGCTGCTGGGCAGATTCGAACTGCCGACCTCA
>JAHAWY010000060.1 GCA_018385135.1 Oscillospiraceae bacterium
CTGTTAAAAGCGGCGGCTAAAGGAGGTAGCCGCCATGAAGCACATACCCTATCGACAAAATCCGACGGTCATTGACATATCAAAAAAAGCCCGACCACCGCCGGGAACCTCTCTACCCTTGACTATGAACTGTCTAATCATCTAAATACTGCTTACAATACCTATACGCCTGTCCGCGCTTTTCGGACAGGCGTATTTTGCTGCTCAAAAAATTTTTTGAAAAAATTTCAAAAAATCTTCGGCGTTTTTCAAAAACGCCGTATTGCCCCGCGAAAAGGGGGAAGCACCACCAACTTTCCAACGAGAAAGGAGGTGAGAATGTGGAACCTAATAGCAGGGAGTTTTACAAACAATGTGCTTTTCAGAAGTTTTGTAATACGGTGCTGCACAATGAAGCGTGTGACGCTCACAGGGAGCTGCACAGGCATAAGGCAAGGGAAGTCACCTTTTCCGATTTGCCCTTAGACGAAGCGCGGCAGCTTCATACCTTTGATGAATATTTCAAACGGGAAACCGCCGAAACCGTCTTTGAGAAAGCCGGGAAGAAAATCACGCCGAAGCTGCTTCTTGAAGCAATCCGTACTTTGCCGGAAGAAAAGCGCAAAGCCGTACTCCTGTACTATTTCGAGGGAATGAACGACACCGAGATTGCGAAGTTGTTCAATACATCGAGAAGCACGATACAGTACAGGCGGACAAGCTCTTTTGAGAAATTAAGAAAATATCTGGAGGAAAATGCTGATGAATGGGACGAATGGTAACGAACCCGGCTACCCGGAAAAAGCCCTTGTTCCCTATCCTGTCATTTTGGCAGCGACAAAGGGCGACCCGGACGCTATGAAGATTGTCTTGCAGCATTTCAGCGGCTACATAGCCCGCCTCTCCATGCGGAAGCTGTACGACGAGCGCGGGAACGTCTATTTTGGCGTAGACCACGACATTCGGGAACGGCTGCAAGCAAAACTGATGATGGCTGTCCTCACCTTTAAGGCAGAGGAATAAACCGCAGCGGCGGGACGCTTTCTCTCTCCCCCTTTTCCGTTCCGCTGCTGACGCGGCAGCAAAGCCATTCTGAACCTTGACAAAGAAAGCGGCGCAAGATAACGGCGGCGCAGCATAGGGCAAATCGGATACGTTCCTTTTGCGCCGAGCCATACGGTGGGTGCGCCATGACGCTATCCGGGTGAGGTTATCCCCGCCCGGACAGCCGAGCGACCAACACCGCGCCGGAAAGCAAGTGTAGCGGCTTGCGGGCGACGACACGCAGAATATACAATGATACTTCCTTACAGCCACAGTCCGAGCGTTAAGAGCGTCGCAGGCAATGGGTAGGGCTGCATGAGAACCATGCCGGGGTGAAATTCCCATGAGGTTATGCTAATAACCGTCCGATTAAAGCCTTTGTTTTCTTGAATAGTGGACTTGCTGCTATTCATAGACTGTATTATATGTTTGCGAAAGAAAGGGGGATTTTCTTTGACGCAAAACCAGACGCCCGTTACCACAACGGAGCATAAAATCGGAAAAGTTACTTACCTTGTATGTTCGTCCGCAAGTGAACGCGCAACGGACACACTGGATAAAAAGATAAAGAAGCTCATTCGCAAGGACATGGAGCTGAACCCCGCAAACGCCCGGAAATAGGGCGTTTCTTCACATTTTATACATGACACAGGCAGCGGTATGTGGTATAATATAGACAGTACAAATACCATGCTTGTCTGTCGTCGGAAAGGAGGACAAAATGTTACAGACAGACAAGATTACCGCTTTATATTGCAGATTGAGCCAGGAAGATATGCAAGCTGGGGAAAGCGAAAGCATACAGAACCAAAAACTGATTTTACAAAAGTATGCTGACGAACACCACTTTTTCAACACACGCTTTTTTGTAGACGACGGATTTTCCGGCGTGAGCTTTGAGCGTGAGGGGCTTCAAGCCATGCTGCATGAGGTTGAAGCCGGGAACGTGGCGACCGTCATAACAAAAGACCTTTCCCGTCTGGGACGTAATTATCTGAAAACCGGCGAACTGATAGAGATTGTTTTCCCCGAATATGAAGTGCGCTACATTGCCATTAACGACGGTGTAGACACAGCGAGGGAAGATAACGAGTTTACCCCTCTGCGGAACTGGTTCAACGAGTTTTACGCCCGCGACACCTCAAAGAAAATCCGGGCTGTTAAACAGGCAAAGGCACAGAAAGGCGAGCGCGTCAACGGCGAAGCTCCTTACGGCTACCTTATCGACCCGGATAACCGCAATCATCTGATACCCGACCCGGAAACGGCACACGTCGTAAAACAGATTTTTGCAATGTATGTACGGGGCGACCGTATGTGTGAAATCCAGAACTGGCTGCGGGACAATGAGATATTGACCGTCGGGGAACTGCGCTACCGCAGGACAGGGAGCAAACGCCACCCCCGCCCACAGCTCAACGCATGGTACAACTGGCCGGATAAGACACTGTACGACATTCTGACAAGGAAAGAGTATTTAGGGCATACCATAACCGGGAAAACCTACAAGGTATCTTATAAGTCGAAAAAGACGAAAAAGAACCCGGAGGAAAAAAGGTATTTCTTCCCCAACACTCACGAACCTTTGATTGATGAAGAAACCTTTGAACTTGCACAGAAGCGGATTGCCACCCGGCAACGCCCGACAAAGGTTGATGAAATTGACCTGTTTTCCGGGCTGCTCTTTTGTGGGGACTGCGGCTACAAAATGTATGCAGTACGCGGAGCCGGGACGCTTGAACGGAAACACGCCTACACTTGCGGCAACTACCGCAACCGGGCAAGAAATGATATGCTCTGCACTACGCATTATATCCGCAAAAGCGTATTGAAAGAACTTGTCCTTGCAGACTTGCAGCGAGTAACGTCTTATGTGAAAGAGCATGAACAGGAGTTTATCGAAACCGCCAACGAGTGCAGCGCAAAGGCAGTACAAAAGACGCTGACACAGCAGCGGAAAGAACTTGACAAGGCGCAGAACCGTATTAACGAGCTGAACATCTTATTCCGCAAGCTCTACGAGGACAACGCTTTAGGGAAACTTTCAGATGAACAATTTGCTTTTCTGACTTCCGGCTATGATGAAGAAAAAAAGACGCTGACCCGGAGGATTGCGGAGCTGTCACAGGAAATCGACAACGCCACCGAGCGCAGCGCGGACGTAAAAAGGTTTGTCGCACTGGTACGCAGATACACAGCGATTGAAGAACTGACCTACGAAAACGTCCATGAATTTATTGACCGTATTCTTATTCACGAACTGGATAAGGAAACGAACACCCGCAAAATCGAAATCTTTTATAGCTTTGTCGGCAGAGTTGATACGGGCGACAAGCCTACCGAAAGTATCTCCTATTTCAGACAGATAGGAGCCGACGTAAAGAGTTATGCTATCTAACATACATCAAAAAGAGGTAAGATAACACCCTCTGCAAAAAAGGTATCGTTATCTTACCTCAACAAAGGAGGTGCCGCAATGCCATTTAAGATTGTCCGAAACGATATTACAAGAGTAAAGGCAGATGTAATCGTGAATACTGCCAATCCAAATCCGATATGTGCAAGTGGCACGGACTTGGCAATCTATGAGGCAGCAGGAAAAGAAAAACTTCTCGCAGAAAGAGCGAACATCGGCAAAATTGCAAGAGGTGATATTGCTGTCACTGGTGCATATAGCCTAAATGCAAAATATATTATTCATACAGTAGGACCGGTATGGACGGATGGATTGCACCATGAATTTGAAATTCTGGAGCACTGCTATCGTAAATCATTGCAAAAAGCATTGGAACGTAAGTGCGAGAGCATTGCATTTCCATTAATGTCGACAGGAGTATATGGATTTCCGAA
>JAHAWY010000065.1 GCA_018385135.1 Oscillospiraceae bacterium
CAGAATATATACAAATTGATTAGAATGATGTTATGCTTTTTGATAACCGAACAGCATTTTTCGCAAATCTTCGACCACCTGCTCGGCATCTCCACGGCAGGGAAGGCGAAGCTCAGACCAGCGGCAGTACAGCGGCTCTCGAACCTCGAAAATCTCCTTGACCGTCATTTTTCTGGGCGTGGCAACGCCTCTTTCCATCATGTTTTTTGATAGGCGTTCCTCAAGCACCTCAAGAGGGGTATCAAGCCAAACAAGCGTGCCGAGGCTTTTTAGGTTATTCATAGCGTTTTCAGAAAACACCATGCTTCCGCCTGTTGCAATAACACAGCGGCTGCATTTTAGCTCCGCGCCGACCTCGCCTTCAATCTCAATAAAGCGGTTATAGCCGTCCTCTGCGATTATCTGCGATAGGGGGCGCTTCTCTTTATTTGAAATAACAATATCGGTATCTATAAAATCGTAGCCGAGCAGCTTTGCAAGAACTACGCCAACAGTGCTTTTTCCCGTGCCGGGCATTCCGATTAGGATGATATTATCCATAAGTAGCTCCTTTAACGTTTTTTGCCAGTATAACACCTGCCGCTTCGTAAATCCATAGGCGAAAATACAAGTTTTTCTCAAAAATGAATGACATAAGAGCAAAAATTTGCTATTATATTTCTGATCAGACGCGACAAACCATTAATGGAGGTATTATGCCATGCAATATGAAATTTTCGGAAGCACGCTTCCCGGAGTAACACTCACTTTTCAGTCCGGCGAAAGCATATACACCCAGTCCGGCGGCATGACCTGGATGAGCGACGGAATTCGCATGGAGACCAATATGAAGGGCGGCTTCGGCAAAGCACTTGGACGTCTGTTCACGGGCGAGTCCATTTTTATGGCAAGCTATACCGCCGAGCGCTCCGGCGCTCAGATGACGCTCGCGTCCAGCTTTCCCGGCAGCATTGTCGTACTCGAGCTTGACGGCACAAGAGAATACATATGTCAGAAGGATGCTTTTCTGTGCGCCACACCCGGAGTTAAGCTTTCCGCCTCTGTGCAAAAGGCAAAAACGGGCTTCTTCGGCGGCGAGGGCTTTGTAATGCAGCGTATCAGCGGACAAGGACTTTGCTTTCTGGAGCTTGACGGCACGGTTGTTAAGAAAGACCTTGCTCCCGGAGAGGTATTAAAGGTCGATACCGGCAATTTGGCTGCCTATGAGCGCAGCGTTGAATACAGTGTTGAGACGGTCAAGGGCTTTAAAAACATCCTCTTTGGCGGCGAGGGGCTGTTTCTGTCCGTGCTGCGCGGTCCGGGCAGAGTATATCTGCAAACCGTAAGCATAGGTGAATTTGCCACACGCATAATTCCTTATATTCCAATTTCCAACAACTAGAGAAATAAATCCCAATAAACCGAAAGGAGTAATTTATGGGTCTTTTAAAAGCAGGTGCAGGCGCACTTGGCGGCGTTCTTGCCGACCAGTGGAGAGACTATTTCTACTGTGAGTCGATGGATCAGGAGATCATAATGCGTAAGGGTACAAAACGAGTATCCTCTCGAAGCTCCAACACGAAGTCTGACGATAATATTATTTCCAACGGCTCTGTCATCGCCGTCGCGGACGGACAGTGCATGATGATAGTAGAGCAGGGCGCGGTTGTTGATATCTGCGCCGAACCGGGCGAATTTGTATATGATAATTCTACCGAGCCGAGCGTTTTTGTCGGAGGCTTCGGAAAGGGACTTTCCGATATGTTCAAAACTATCGGAAAGCGTTTCACCTTTGGCGGCGACACTGGCAAGGATCAGCGAGTGTACTACTTTAACACTAAGGAACTGGTCGGGAACAAATACGGAACGGCATCGCCCGTACCTTTTCGCGTGGTTGATAAAAACATTGGTCTTGACGTTGATATCGCCATTCGCTGCTACGGTGAATACTCATATAAAATCACAAATCCCTTGCTTTTCTATACCAATGTTTGCGGCAACGTAAAAAATGAATACCGCCGTGATGAGCTGGACGGTCAGCTTAAAACCGAGCTTTTAACTGCTCTCCAGCCCGCCTTTGCCAGAATTTCGGAGATGGGCGTTCGTTACAGCGCTCTGCCCGGGCACACAATGGAGCTGGCGAATGCGCTCAACGATGTTCTCTCCCAGAAATGGAGCGAGCTTCGCGGAATTTCCATCGTCTCTTTCGGCGTCAGCTCTGTGACTGCCTCCGAGGAGGATGAGAGGATGATCAAGGAGCTTCAGCGCAATGCCGCGTTCCGCGACCCGAATATGGCAGCGGCGCATCTTGTCGGCGCGCAGGCTGAAGCAATGCAGAGCGCGGCGAAAAATGAAAATGCCGGCGCTATGGGCGCTTTCATCGGCATGGGTATGGCGCAAAACGCGGGCGGCGCAAACACTCAGGGGCTGTTTGAAATGGGTCAAAAAAATCAGTCCGCCGCTTCGCAGATTGGCTGGAGCTGCTCTTGCGGCAAAACAGGAAACACCGGAAACTTCTGCGGCGAATGCGGCGCGGCAAAGCCCGCCGCCGGATGGCAGTGTTCCTGCGGAGCGGTAAATAAGGGCAAGTTCTGCTCTGAATGCGGCAAGCCCAAGCCCTCCGGCGCACTTTTATATAAGTGCGATAAATGCGGCTGGGAGCCGGAGGATCCAAAAGCGCCGCCGAAGTTCTGCCCCGAATGCGGCGACCCTTTTGATGAGGGCGACGTTAAGAAATAAAGCGTCACATTTTGCGAAAACTATATAAGGGCGGTTTGTTCAGCCGCCCTTTTGCAATTCCATATTATAGACAGAAAGGCAATATATGCTGACGTTTCGGCTTTCACTTGAACTGATTGCGCTTATCGCCATCGGCTTTTTCATCTGGAGAAAGGGTATGGTAGATGAGCATTTTGACGCCTCGCTTACAAACTTTATTATGAATATCTCGCTGCCGTGCCTTATCATCGGCTCATTCAACGCGCCCTTTTCGGCGGCTGAGCTGAAAAACTGTATCCTGCTCATTTTTCTAAGTCTGATAATGATGGGCGTTTGGTTTTTGATAGGGCAGACCGCGTTCAAGCTTTCCGGCGGCGGTCACTGGGGAAGGGTCGTTCGTTTCGGCTCTGTATTTACAAACTTCTCCTTTGTAGGAATGCCGGTTGTTGAAGCTCTTTTCGGACAGCAGGGTCTGCTGTATTTCTCAGTGTTCACAGTACCTATACGCATGGTGTATTACAGCTCGGCGCAGCCGCTGCTTTCACCTCCCGGGGCGAAGCTTGAGAAAAAAAGCGCCTTTGAACATATAAAGGGTTGGTTTTCGCCGCCGATAATCGCCGTTTTCATTGGTATGGCGCTATACATAAGCGGCTTGCAGCTTCCGGAGGTCTTGGATAAAACGATCTCTGCTGTCGGTTCGATATGCTCGCCGATGGGAATGATATTATGCGGCATATCTCTCGGAAAGAATAAGCTTACTGAGCTTTTAAAGCTGCGGTATCTGCGTCTGCCTTTGTTTAGAAATCTTCTTTTGCCCGCGGTAACGCTTGCGATTATGTATTTCCTGCCGGTTGACGCTCTCGTTGCAAAAATAGTTGTGATTTACGCGGCGCTGCCTGTAGCTTCGCTTCTGGCTGCGTATACTATAAAATACGACCCCGACCCGCAGGCGCGTCTTGAGGGTGCAGGCAGTGTTTTTATATCTCTGCTGTTTTTTGCGCTAACAATTCCGCTATGGGCAAGAATAACTGAGGCAGTGTTTTAACTACTTTGTAATACACGGTTTGCGCAGCCGATAATCAGACTAGCAGGAGCGTATTCGGTAAATGGAAAAACGATCGCAGGATAAGGAAAGTATCGGCGGCAAAAGACGGGCTTTAATGCTCGATACGCCAATAGCTAGGCTAATTCCCAAGATGGCGCTGCCCACTATCGTCGCCATGCTGATAAGCTCCGTATACAGTCTTGCTGATACCTACTTTGTCAGCTCTCTCGGTACTGCGGCAACGGCAGCGGTGGGCGTTAATACGTCGATCGACCAGACGATTACGATGGCAGGCTCCTTTCTTGCTGTTGGCGCAAACAGCTATATTTCCAGACTGCTCGGCGGCAGGCAGAATAAGCAAGCCTCCGCAACGCTTTCAACAGCCTTTTTTTCCGCTATTGCCTTTGGTATAATAGTTATGGTTCCGGGTCTGCTGTTTACCGAGGAGATTGTTGTTTTTCTCGGCGCGACCGATGAAGCTGCACCGTTTGCCGTTGATTACGCGCGCTATATTCTCTTTGCAGCGCCCTATATGGCTGCGAGCTTCGTTTTAAACCAGTGTCTGCGCTCAGAGGGCAGCCCCGTGTTTTCCATGCTGGGCATGGGTATCGGCGGAGTGTTGAATGTTATTCTGGACCCTATTTTCATCTTTACGCTCGGTATGGGCATTTCCGGCGCCGCAATCGCAACGGCTATTTCAAAGCTTGTCGGCTTTGCGGTGCTCATTTTCCCTTATCTGAGCCGCCGCAGCGTACTTTCACTCTCCTTTAAAAACATCAGCTTTGCTTCGGATATACTGCGAGAGGTCACGCTGATGGGCATTCCCTCACTTCTTAGAATGGGGCTTTCCGTAGCAGCCGGCATTTTGGTAAATAACATTGCCGGCAGCTATTCCGACTCCGCTCTCGCGGCAACCTCGGTGGTAACGCGGATCATGATGCTGCCGACCTCCGCAACTCTTGGCTTCGGTCAGGGCTTCATGCCCGTGGCGGGCTATAACTGGGGTGCGCGGCGTTTTGACAGGGTGAAAAGTGCGTTTCGTTTTTCCTCCGCGGCTTCTTTGCTGCTGATAGCCGCCGTTAGCGTTCTCATTGCCGTTTTTTCGGAGCAAATCATACTATGCTTTACAGAGGATGACGCGCAGCTTGTTAATATAGGACGGCTTTGCCTTATCTCGCAGTGTGTGGTCATGCCGCTAAACGCATGGGTGATCATTGTGAATATGCTCTATAACGGCTTGGGTATGCCGAAGGGCGCAATAATCCTCGGCATGAGCAGACAGGGCTTTTGCTTCATCCCGGTGATTTTGCTTTTGCCAAGACTGTTCGGGCTTGACGGCGTTATTTACGCACAGGCGGTTGCGGACTTTTTATCTGCTTTGATAACCGTTCCTTTTGCGGTCAAGGCTGTGAGAGCCGTGGCTAAAGCGGAGAAAGACGCGCTTTCCTTTCCGGGCGAGGACGGTCTTAGGCACGGGTAGGAAATAAGCACAGCACGCGAGTAAAACACGCTTACAACTTACAAGATCTTGCAAATCTTTATCAGGAGGAATTGCTAATGAACGCAAAGATAATAACCATCAGCCGTGAGTTCGGCAGCGGAGGGCGCAGCATTGGTAAGCTCGTTGCGGAGCAGTTGGGCTATGCTTTCTACGACAAGGCACTTGTCGAGCGCATTGCAAAAGAGAGCGGCTACGCCGAGGACTTTATTGAAAGACGCGGAGAGGACGCGACCTCCAAAAGCAGCTTTCTCTTTAATCTCTCACGCTCCGGCGGCGGAGGCTTTGACGGTATGCCCGCAATCACCGACAAGCTTTATGTTATCCAGTACAACACCATAAAAAAGCTCGCCGAGGAGAGTCCTTGCGTTATCGTAGGTCGTTGCTCGGACTATATACTTCGCAACGAGCCGGACTCCCTTCATGTTTTCATCCACGCAGACGCGGAGTTTCGCGCAAGACGCATTGTTGAGATATACGGCGAGCGTGACAACGCCCCGCTAAAGCGCGTTGAGGAAAAGGACAAAAAGCGTCAGGTGTATTATAAAAACTACACCGGAAGGATATGGGGCATGAGCGAGAACTTTGACCTTTGCCTAAACAGCGGCAAAATCGGCATTGAGAAGTGCGCGGAGATTATAGTGGGACTTGCAAAAAAGTAAACATTTTGTAACAAGCTTACAATAGCGCGCATAATCCATTGACAAATCGCTTCGGATGTATGTATAATGCTTCTGGAATTATAATTACCATGAGATGTGGTTTTTGATATTGTTTTATAGTATTACATATATGCGAGGTACTGAGTATGAGCTACAAAATAATTGGAGACAGTTGCTGTGACTATCCCTACCTTGAAGACGATTTCGGCTGGCTCGAGCGCGTCCCGCTCACCATCGAGCTTGACGGCAAGGAATATGTTGACGACAAGCAGCTCAATTGCGGCGCACTGGTAAACAAAATGGCGGCTACGCTCAGCGCGCCAAAATCCGCTTGCCCTGCGCCCGGAGCATTCCTTGAGGCGTATGAAAACTGCGGTGCGGACGAAATATATGTCGTCACACTTTCCGATAAGCTCAGCGGCAGCTATAACAGCGCAGTTGTCGCGGCGGATATTTTCAAGCGCAGTCATCCCGAACGCAAGGTCTTTGTTTTCAGCTCCAAAAGCGCCTCGGCAGCGCAGATTTCCATTTGCCTGAAGCTGCACGAGCTTGCAGAGTCGGGACTGGACTTTGACTCTGTTGTTAAAAAGACGCTTGATTTTATCTCCGGCATGACGACTTATTTTATTCTTGAAACTCTCGATGTTTTCAGAAAAAACGGACGTTTGAACCATTTGCAGTCGCTTGTTACGGGTGCGCTTAAAATCAAAATGGTCATGGGAGGCGACGAAACGGGCAATATCTGCGTGCGCGGCAAGGCGCTGTCCATAGACAGGGCAATCGCCAAAATGGCTGACCAAATAAAAGAGCGCTGCCGCGGACGCGATATGAGTGACACCACGCTCTATATCACACATAGCCAATGCCCTGAAAGAGCTCGTCACACGAGAGATCTCGTTTTAAGCATGGTCGGATTTAAAGACTGCAAAATAATGAAGGCGGGCGGCATCAGCACGATATATGCAAACGCCGGCGGTATGATTATTGCATATTAGCAAAAAAATGCGAAAAATTTAAAAATAACCCTTGCAAAGGCTTAAATCCTGTGTTAAAATCTTCAAGTCTATGCGGAAGCACTTCTTGTTTTCGCTGCACCTATCAGGAACGGTCCTCTGGCGGAGCTATTACCGCGTAAGAACGTTTACAGTGAAGGGAGGAAAAACACATGGATTTAGTTCAAACTCTCAGCCAGCAGTATATGAAGCCTGAGCTTCCCGAAATGAACGTAGGCGACACCGTTCGCGTTATCGTTCGTGTTAAGGAAGGCAACCGCGAGAGAACCCAGGCGTTCGACGGCACTATTATCGCCAGAAAGCATGGCGGTATCAGCGAGACCATCACGGTTCGCCGCATCTCCTACAACGTCGGATGTGAGAAGGTTTTCCCCGTACATTCCCCCACAATTGTTTCTGTTGAAACCATTCGTAGAGGTAAGGTACGCAGAGCAAAGCTCTATTATCTCCGCGACCGTGTCGGCAAGAAGGCAAAGGTCAAAGAGCGCGTGTAAGCTTCTGCTTAAAAAAGAGAGACCCCTGTGTGGGGTCTCTCTTTTTTAATATGCTATGATTGTTTACAAAAATGTCTTGCTTAATTTAGTCAAATGACTGTATAATAAACATCTAATAGAAGTAATAAAAGGGGGAGCCTCTTTTGAATAACGAAGCTAACAACAGCAAAAACGCGCAGGAGGAGAAGAAATTCGACTATGAGCGTTTTCTCGCCGAGGAGGCGGCAGCGGAGGAAGCCGGTAAAACAGAGCGTATTCGCGGCAACACCGTATCAGCCCGCAAAAAGGCTAATGCCGAAGCTAAGTCAAGCGGCGAGGCATATGAATGGCTTCAGTGCTTAGTGTCGGCGCTTGTCGTTTGCGTGCTGGTATTTGCGTTTTTTGCGCGCATAATAGGTATAATCGGCTCGTCCATGGTGCCTACCTTCCACGAGGGCGACAAGGTCGTTATTTCTAACCTTTTTTATGAGCCGGAGCAGGGGGATGTGGTAGTGCTTCGCAAGCTTCAGTTTCAGGAGGAGCCTATCATTAAGCGCGTAATTGCTACCGAGGGTCAAATCGTTGACATAGATTTCGAGACAGGGTTGGTTTTTGTAGACGGTGAGCCTCTTAACGAGCCTTATATTGCAGAGCCTACCTACACCCGTCTTGATTTCGACGGTATGCTCACAGTTCCCGAGGGTCACGTTTTTGTGATGGGCGATAACCGCAACCACTCTAACGACAGCCGCGACGCAAGCATCGGCTGTGTAGACGAACGCTATATTCTGGGTAAGGTGCTGGTGCGTCTTTTCCCGATAAGCAGCTTTGAAATTATAAAATAGGACGGGAATAATGGCGGAGGAAATGAACATTCAATGGTTCCCCGGTCATATGACCAAGGCGGAACGCATGATTGAAGAAAACATGAAGCTGGTTGACGCGGTCTGTGAGCTGATAGACGCGCGCATTCCTTATTCCAGCCGAAACCCCGATATAGACAGGCTCGCCGGCTCAAAGCCGCGTCTTGTCATACTAAACCGCGTCGATCAGGCAGACCCCGCAGTAACCGCGCTCTGGCGCGCCTTTTTCAAGGCGCAGGGGTTGCCCGTTCTGGAAACGAACAGCAAGGCGGGTACAGGCGTTAACGGCTTTTCACAGGCAATCAGGTCTGTTCTGAAGGAAAAGCTTGAGCAATACGCGGCTAAGGGACAGGCAAACCGCCCCCTCCGCGTGATGATTTTAGGCATTCCGAACGTCGGGAAATCCACCTTTATCAACAAGGTTGCAAAGAGAAAGGCGGCTAAAACCTCCGACAAGCCCGGCGTTACTCGCGGCAAGCAGTGGATTTCCATTGACGCCGGACTGGAGCTTCTTGATACTCCGGGTATCCTCTGGCCGAGGTTTGACAGTCAGACAGTTGGGGAGAACCTTGCATATACCGGCGCTGTTCGTGACGAGATTTTAGACCGCGAAACGCTCGGAGCTAACCTTATGCTGAAGCTGCGCGAGATGTATCCTGAGAGCATTGAGCAGCGCTATAAGTTCACTCCCCGGCCTGACGCGACAGGCTTTGAGCTTTTGGAAACCGCGGCGCAAAAGCGCGGCTTTCTCATATCAAAGGGCGAATATGACCTTGAGCGCATGGCGGCAATTCTGCTGGACGAATTTCGAGACGGAAAGCTTGGCAGGCTCAGTCTTGAGCGTCCCGGCGATTATGCCGGGGAACTGAAAGAAGAATAACTCATTACGGAGCGGAATATGGAGCTGTGGGCTTATCAAAACGAAATATGCGGCGGCACTTCGCCTGTCTGCGGCGTTGACGAGGCAGGCAGAGGACCGCTGGCAGGTCCGGTTTGCGCGGCAGCGGTCATTTTGCCGTCAAACCTCGAAATTCCGGGGCTTAACGACTCAAAAAAGCTTAACGAGAAGAAACGCGAGACTCTGTTTAATATAATTACTCAAAACGCGCTTGCCTATGGCGTCGCCTGCGCAAGCGTTGAGGAAATCGAGGAGCTAAACATCCTTGAGGCAACATATCTCGCTATGAACCGCGCCATAGCGCAGCTTTCAATTAAGCCGGCGCTTGCATTGATAGACGGCAACAGAAACAGCGGCATCGAATTTCCGAGCATCTGTGTGATCGGAGGGGACGGAAAGTGTGCCTCCATAGCGGCGGCTTCGATTTTGGCTAAGGTCACGCGTGACCGCCTTATGCGCGAATATGACGAGCAGTATCCGCAATATGGCTTTGCAAAGCACAAGGGCTACGGCACGGCGGCACATTACGCGGCTCTTCGTGAATACGGGCTTTGTCCCCTTCACCGTCCATCTTTTCTCAAAAAGGGATTGCACGGGGAGACGAAAAATGGATAAACGTCTTATCGGTCGCTGGGGAGAGCAGGTTGCAGGGGACTACCTAAAGAAAAAGCATTATAAAATCGTTGCCATGAATTTTAGCTGTCGCGGGGGCGAGATTGACCTCATAGCCGAAAACCGTAAATACATAGTTTTTGTTGAGGTAAAGCTGCGGAAAAACGCGGACTTTGCGCAGGCAAAGGAATTTGTTACCCGTGCAAAGCAGGAGCGGATTATACAAACCGCGTCGCTGTGGCTCTCGCAAAATCAATGTGAGCTTCAGCCGCGTTTTGACGTTATAGAAATCTACGCGCCCGACGGGCAGCATTCAAAAAGCATACGCATAAACCACATAGAAAACGCATTTGAGTAAGGAGCGCCTAATATGAAGTATTACAGCACTAGAGACAAAAGCAAAACCGTAACAGCCGCACAGGCTATTGCTCAGGGACTTGCCTCCGATGGCGGGCTTTTTCTGCCCGAGAGTATTCCCTCTGTTTCAATAGACGACATTTCCGAAATGTGCTCGATGGATTATCGCTCCAGAGCTGTGTACATAATGGCAAAGTACCTTGATGAATTCAGCGAGCAGGAGCTGAAGGGCTTTGTATCAGAGGCGTATGCCGATAATTATGACGATGAAAAAATCGCTCCGACACGCTTTTTGGACGACAACACAGGCGTGCTTGAGCTGTTTCATGGACCTACCTGCGCATTTAAGGATATGGCTTTGCAGATGCTTCCGCGTCTGCTTACGGCCTCACTCAAAAAGCTGGGTGAAAAACGTGAGGTTTGCATCCTGGTTGCTACCTCCGGCGACACGGGTAAGGCGGCGCTTGAGGGCTTTGCCGATGTTCAAGACACATCTATTGCAGTTTTCTACCCGCGTGACGGCGTTTCCGACGTCCAGAAGCTTCAAATGACAACACAGCGCGGCGAAAACGTCTGCGTCTGCTCCGTTGAAGGTAATTTTGACGATGCACAGACAGGCGTAAAGCTCATTTTCTCGGATAAGGATTTTGCCGAAAAGCTTGATAAAAGCGGAGTTTTCCTCTCCTCGGCAAACTCCATCAACTGGGGCAGACTGCTGCCGCAGCTTGCTTATTATTTTTCCGCATACTGCGATTTTGTAAATGCGGGCAAAATAAAGCTGGGCGATGAGATTGACTTCTGTGTTCCCACCGGCAACTTTGGCGATATTCTCGCGGGCTGGTACGCAAAGAAGATGGGGCTGCCCGTCAGAAAGCTCATCTGCGCATCCAACTGCAATAATGTTCTCACAGATTTTATCAACACCGGTGTGTACGATAAAAACCGTCCTTTCCACACGACAATTTCCCCGTCTATGGATATCCTCGTTTCCTCCAATCTTGAGCGCTTGCTCTTTATGCTCTCGGACGACAGCTCCGTTTGCACATGGATGCAGCAGTTGAAGGAAACAGGAAGATACGATGTCGGTGAAAAGGTGCTTGCAGGTGTACGCGCGGACTTTGACTGCGGCTATGCCGAGGATGCTCAGGCGAAGGCGGCGATCAAAACCCTATTTGAGCAGTGCGGCTACCTTATGGATACTCACACGGCTGATGCCTATGTTGTTCTTGCCGATAAGCGCGCCAAGGGCGATTGCTTCCCGACGGTGCTTGTATCCACCGCAAGCCCCTTTAAGTTTGCAGACAGTGTGCTGGACGCTCTCGGAAAGCCCTCCGATATGCCCGGAGCGCAGCTTGTATCGGCGCTTGAGGCGGCAACCGGCGTTAAAGCTCCCGCGCCGCTGACGGGACTTGACAAAAAGCAAGTACGCTTTACGCAGTGTACTGCTAAGGAGAATATGCCGGACGTAGTTTTGGACTTCGCCTCAAAGCGAAGATAAGCGGTTTATGTATGTGGGCGGCAATGCCGCCCATGCCTTAGCAGCAGCTGTCCTTGGGAGCGAAGGTCGCGCAGAAGGTTTCAACTTTCATTTCTGCGTTTTCGTTTTCAACAGCAATACCCTTGGCTGTGCAGCAGTTGCCGGGGCTGTGATAAACACAAGTTGCTACATCGCAGGATACTCCGCTGAGACACTGGTCGCCGCGTTTTGCATTGTTTTCCATGATCGAACCTCCGTAGGTCTATTTTCCGGCATTGCCGGTTTCTTTAGTATTTCGATTAGCTTGCCTTTTATTCGGGAGTGTACTATGTCTCTTTATGCTATCGGAGATCTTCATCTTTCATCCTCCGTAAATAAGCCCATGGACGTTTTCGGTTCAGCGTGGGAAAACTATACTTCCCGCATCATTGAGGGCTTTTCAACGCTCGGCGAAAATGATACGACTGTTTTATGCGGCGATTTGAGCTGGGGGATGGACTTGGCTCAGTCGCTTGACGATTTCAAGCTGATTGACAGCTTTCCGGGCAAAAAAATCATTCTCAAGGGCAACCATGACTACTGGTGGAACACCGTTTCAAAAATGAAAGGCTTTTTTGAGTCAAACGGCATTACAAGCATAGATATTCTTAACAACAATTGCTTTGAATATGGCGAAAGCGCCGCTGTCTGCGGCACTCGCGGCTGGTTCTACGAGGAGGAAACAGGCTCGGAGCATGACAAAAAAATCATGAACCGCGAGCTTATGCGTCTTGAAGCCTCGCTCAAGGCGGCGGGGGACAGGGAAAAATACGTTTTTCTCCACTATCCTCCCAAATTCGGCAGCTACGCCTGTGTTGAGATTTTGGAGCTTTTTAGAAAATACGGTGTCAAATGCTGCTGTGCGGGACATATCCACGGCAAAAGCCTTAAATACGTTTTTGAGGGTGAATATGACGGCGTTTACCACAAAATGGTGTCGGCGGACTATGTAAGCTTTCAACCGCAGTTGATTTTAGGCAGTGCTTGATAAATGTTCATAAAAAGTGTTTGCAATTGCTGTATACTTCTGTTACAATACGGCTTATGTAATTTGTTAGCATCGGGCAGCAGCGCCGATGGAAATAGTAGGAGGAATAAACCCAATGCTCGTCAAAAATGTTGAAAAGAAAGAAAACAATACCGTTGCTTTTCAGGTCGAGGTCAATAAGGATGAATTTGAAGAAGCAGTTAACGCCGCATATCTGAAGAACAAGAAATCCATTAGCGTCCCCGGTTTCCGCAAGGGTAAAGCGCCCAGAATGGTCATCGAAGGAATGTACGGCGCAAACGTATTCTATGATGACGCCATCGAGAGCATCGCTCCCGACGCTTTCCGGTTCGGCGTTGATGAGAACAAGTTCAAGACCGTTGGTCGTCCCGAAGTGACCGCCGCCAATGTTGATGACGATAAGGTTCTTACAATAGACTTTTCCGCCGCTCTTTATCCCGAGGTAACTCTCGGTCAGTATAAGGGCATTGAAGCTCCCAAGGAGGAGATAAACATCACCGACGCGGACGTCGATAAGTATATCGAGGAAATGCGCAAGCGCAATGCACGCCAGATTTCCGTCGAACGCGCCGCAAAAATGGGTGACATTGCCGTTATTGACTATGACGGCTACCTCAACGGCGAGCAGTTTGCAGGCGGCAAGGCTGAAAACCACAGTCTGGAGCTTGGCTCCGGTCAGTTCGTTCCCGGCTTTGAGGAGCAGGTCGTCGGCATGAAGCCCGGTGATGAGAAGGATAT
>JAHAWY010000066.1 GCA_018385135.1 Oscillospiraceae bacterium
TTCTGTAAAGCTTTATCTTGGGTCAAAGTATAGCGCTTTGAAGCGATAAAGTCAACCGTGCATTTCCACAAAACACTGACAAACTTTGCGCTAAATTATGCGATTATTACGAAATACCGGCGCGAGCATGGGCTGATTGAGCGCCCGCACGCTGCATTGAAATCATGGATGCAAGAAGCATCTACGGCCAAAAGGCTGAGTTTGTCGGCTGGTTGAGCGGACAAGGGTCTTCGCAGAGTCTAATCAATGCGATTTGGGAAGTATTTAAGTGATTTTCTATATATAAAAAGGGGAGCGGGTTAATTCCGCTTCCCATGTTTTCGTTAGCATTTTCATTAGCATTTTTGAAAATAAAACGCTAATGAAAGCGTTGGGATGATGTTCACAACGATATTGTTTTATCGAGTTGAAAACACCCGAAAGCATAGATATTACTGGTAAAACAAGAAAAATCCCGCAATCGTAATGACTGCGGGATTTACTGTGCTTTGGCGGAGGCGGTGGGATTCGAACCCACGGTACCTTGCGGTACACTTGATTTCGAGTCAAGCTCGTTATGACCACTTCGATACACCTCCGTATTCAATTGCCGCGGTGCGCTCATGCTGCTGCGCACCGCACTTTAGAATACAATAATTTCTTTTTATTGTCAACACAAAAACGTGCTGCAAAGCATCAAAAAACTGCCTGAACCAGTACCATATAAAGCGCGGTTGCGCCGCCAATGCTCAAAAGCACATTGTGCCTCCATTTGTGCAGAAGCACCAGTGCTGCAATGGAGATCAGCTCCGGCAGACCATAGGGCGCGCTTGTCAGCGACACGCCCTTGAGGCAGTATACAACGAGAAGCCCCATCATTGCCGGAGGCAGAACGCTGCCAAGATAGCTAACGACCTTTGGCGGCTCTTTGCTTTCGGGGAAAAGCAGAAAGGGCGTAAAGCGTGTTATCATTGTACCCAAAGAAACGGCTAATATAGTCGCTATGGTTTCATTTGCCGTCAGCATAGCTTTTTCCTCCCCAGCAGTAATACAAGCAGAATAATGAGCATGGCGGGAATAACGAGATTATCCGCGCCAAATACGAAAAGCGCGGCGGCAGCGCTAAGCAGACCTATTATGCCGGAGACGCGGTTTTCCGGCTTTTTCATCTGTTCTAAAAAAAGAACGACGAAAAGCGCCGTAAGTACAAAATCCAGCCCCTTAGTGTTAAAGGTGATGAAGCCGCCCAAAAGCCCGCCGAGCGCCGTACCTATTATCCAATAGAGGTAGTCGAGCAGGGTGATGAACAGATAGAAGTATTTCTTATCCACAGCTTCCGGCGGTTCAACGCTTGAGCATATGGAAAAGGTCTCGTCGCAGAGCGCAAATATGAGAAAGCCGCGCGCTTTGCCTGTGCCTTTGTATTTTTCCAGCATCGACACGCCATAAAACAAATGCCGCGCGTTTACCATCAGGCTTAGCAGAAAGGCGGAAAGGGGGTCAAAGGCGGCGGTGAGGAGCGTTATTGCAACAAACTGCATACTGCCGCAAAAGGCAATGGCGCTCATGGCAACTGACCAGAAGGCGCTGTAGCCTTTTGTCTGCATAAGCACACCATAGGCTATGCCCAGAGCAAGAAAGCCTGTAAGCACGGGTATAGTATGCGGAAAAGCGGCTGCAAACGCAGCGCCCACACTTTGTTTCTTCAGCCTTTCCATTTTGCGCTTTTCTCCTACAGCACTTTAGTGATTTTTACAAATAAATTTCGTGACGTTTTTGCATATTGTACTGTCGATTAATATATTTGTCAATAGTTCTATGGCAAATTCTGACAGATTGAATAAAACGTTGACCCGCCCGAATTATCGGACGGGTCAGTGTTATTATTGGGAGCTTTCCACCCGACGGATACGGATTTCACCGTAGCCGTTAAGCTGCACCGCCCCGGACTCAGGGCTTTCGCAATGGCAAGCACCGGAGCAGCCGCTGCATGAGCCGCCGCAGGAGCAGCAGCCCTTGCCCGAACGCTTCTGCCGATACATTGCATACAGCGCAAACGCGAGGATTGCGAGTACAGCCAAGGCGATTAGAATTGAAGGGAGAGAGTTTGTGATAGCATCATTCATATTTATAACCTCACAATCCTTATGTTTTTGCCGCAGGGTTAATGGTTATAAGGGTTTTTGCGAAGCAGCATATAAAGGAGGAAAACAAGCAGGAGAAAGGCAACTGCCGTGCCGATGGTGAAGCCGGCGCCGGTAAAGAACAAACCAAACTGATATACCATGAGAGAGATCATATAGGCAAAGCAGCACAGGTAGCCGATCGCGCCCCATGTCCACTTGCTGCTGTTCATCTCGCGGCGGATAGCGCCGCAGGCTGCAAAGCAGGGTGCGCACAGGAGGTTGAAGATCATGAAGCTGTAAGCTGCAAGTCCGCTGCCGCCGAAAAACTCGGCTGCAATCGGAGAAAGACTGGCGCTGTTGGCTTCTTCAACAAGCTCGAAAGCGAGGTCGGCATCGCCGATGGAGGAGAGAACGCCTAATACGCCAACGACCTCCTCTTTGGCGACCAGACCCATGATGGTGGCAACGGCAGCCTGCCAGTAGCCGAAGCCGAGAGGCTTGAAGATTACTGCAATCGCGCTGCCGATAACATTGAGAATGCTGGTTTCCTCACCCTCTATCCAGTGGAAGCCGTCCTCGAAGGTGAAGCTGCCGAGGAACCAGATGAGAACGGAGGCAACAACGATAACAGTGCCTGCGCGCTTGATGAAGCTCCAGCCGCGCTCCCATGTTGCGCGAAGAACGTTATTGACGCTGGGAGCATGGTAGGAGGGAAGCTCCATAACAAACGGGGAGGTCTCGCCTGCGAAGGGCTTGGTCTTTTTAAGGATGATGCCGCTGATGATAACGGCCGCAACGCCGATAAAGTATGCCGAAACCGCAACAAACGAGCTGCCGTCGAACACCGCTGCCGCGATAAGACCTACAATGGGCATTTTTGCCCCGCAGGGGATGAAGCTGGTGGTCATAACCGTCATGCGGCGGTCATTTTCGTTTTCAATGGTACGGGATGCCATGATGCCGGGGATGGAGCAGCCGGAGCCGATGAGCATGGGGATGAAGCTCTTTCCGGAAAGACCGAATTTCCGGAAAATCCTGTCCATGATGAAAGCTACACGCGACATATAGCCGATATCCTCAAGGATGGAGAGGCACAAAAACAGTATCAGCATCTGCGGCACGAAGCCGAGGACTGCGCCGACACCGCCTACAATTCCGTCAACAACAAGGCTTGCAAGCCAAGGAACAACGCCGATTGTCTCAAACCATGAGGCAAGTCCGCCGCAGATCCATTCGCCGAACAGAGTGTCGTTCATAAAACCGACTGTCCAGTCGCCGATGGTTCCGATGGAGAGCGTATATACGCCCCACATGATGAGAGCGAAGATGGGCAGAGCCAGAATGCGGTTGGTAACGATGCGGTCTATCCTATCGGAGACACTCTCGCTGCCGGGCTTTTTGCCCTTTTTAACAGAGGTGGTGACAATTTTGCTTATGTAGGCGTAGCGCTGGTTGGTTATGATGCTTTCCGCATCGTCATCCAGCTCCTTTTCGCAGTCAACTATGTGCTGCTCAATGTGGTCGGCAACGGAAGACTCTAGATGAAGCTCCTCAAGCACCTTTTCGTCGCGCTCAAAAAGCTTAACGGCGTACCAGCGAAGAAAACGCTGCTCAACTCTGCCCTCAAGAGACTCCTCAATGTGCGCTATGGCGTGCTCAACGCTGCCGTGAAAAACAGAGGGGAGACTGACTTCTCCGTGCTGCGCGGCAAGCTCGGCTGCCTTTTTAACAGCCGCTTTGCCGCCCTCGCCCTTGAGAGCCGAGGTCTCAACAACAGGGCAGCCCAGTGCGGAGGAGAGCTTGGAAATATCTATCTTATCTCCTTTTTTGCGAACAACGTCTATCATGTTCAGCGCCACAACAACGGGGATGCCAAGCTCTACAAGCTGAGTTGTCAGATAGAGGTTTCGCTCGATGTTTGTTCCGTCAACGATGTTGATGATAGCATCGGGATGCTCGTTAACAAGATAGCTTCTTGCGATAACCTCCTCCTGAGTGTAGGGGGAGAGAGAATAGATACCCGGAAGGTCCTGAATGATAAGGCTTTTATCGCTTTTTAGCTTGCCCTCTTTTTTCTCAACGGTTACGCCCGGCCAGTTGCCGACGTATTGGTTGCTGCCGGTAAGTGAATTGAACATTGTGGTTTTGCCGCAGTTTGGGTTTCCGGCGAGCGCGATTTTGATACCCATATGTTTATCCTCCTATAATTGCGGTTAGGTCTATCTAACTTAACGAAGAAAGGCTCGGCGCGTCACCGCGCCGTGTTGAAGGTCTATTCAACTTCAATGAATTCCGCGTCTGCCTTGCGGATAGAAAGCTCATAGCCGCGAACGGTAACTTCTATCGGATCGCCGAGCGGGGCAAGCTTGCGTATGTAGACCTCCGCGCCCTTGGTAACGCCCATATCCATAATGCGGCGGCGAACAGCGCCCTCGCCATGAAGCTTAACGACCTTGGCGGTGTCTCCGATACTGACGTCTCTGAGAGTTTTCATGTCTTCTCCTCCTAACATATTCGGCTTATGCCGATTTATACCATGATGCGGTTTGCCATTGCCTGATCGATGGCAACGCGGCTGTCCTTGACGCTTAAAATCATGTTGCCGCCAACGCGCGTTACAACGCGAACCTCCGCACCGACAACGAAGCCAAGCTCCGCCAGATGCTGACGGACCTCGTCCTTGCCGGTTATTTTTTGAATATAGTTTAGGTCTCCGGGGATCGCCATTGAAAGTGGTAGCATATCAGTACCTCCTACAGCAAGTTTACTGCAACTAACTCGCTGCGCAAAATAATAGTTAGTGCTTTCTAACCGTTAGTAAGTTTACCATGACTAACCGCGTTTGTCAATATGGTGATTGGTTTTATTTTCAATATCTATCTCTGTGATTCACGCTTGGTTTTTGTTGTTTTTGCGCAGAAAAGAGGGCGGCTTACGTTTTGCCGCTCAAAAAAGCCGATAGCTGCGCCATGTGGGTTATTAAAGCCTATTGCATTTGACAAGGATATAAAATGGGGATATACTTAATAAATATAACTGCGCTTTCGTGTGCGGGAAAGGGAGGCGAAGCCGCCGTGAAAATTCAAAAATCCGCCGAGGATTACCTCGAAATGATACTTATGCTCTCGGAGAAAAAGGGCTATGCCCGCTCGATCGA
>JAHAWY010000035.1 GCA_018385135.1 Oscillospiraceae bacterium
TATACGGGAGTGAACAAAGTAAATCCGGTTTTGGTATCTGCTATCAATTTGCTATCAAATGCCCCGTTTCCGCTTTAAGACCCCAGTGTTTTCAAGGCTTTGCGGGTTTTGTCAGTTATTCCCACTCGATTGTTGCAGGCGGCTTGGGGCTTAGATCGTAAAGGACGCGGGAAACTCCCGGAACTTCGGACAAAATCCTGTCCGTTATCTTGTGAAGCAGCGGCCACTCCAACTCCTCAACGGTAGCTGCCATCGCGTCAACCGTATTGACGGCACGAATAATAACAGGCCAGTCATAGCTGCGCTTGCCGTCTCGCACACCGGTGGACTTGAAGTCCGGCACAACGGTGAAGTATTGCCATACCCTACCGGAAAGACCCGCCTTTTCAAATTCCTCACGCAAAATCGCATCCGCCTCACGCAAAGAGTGAAGTCTGTCGCGTGTGATAGCGCCAAGGCAGCGAACGCCAAGACCGGGTCCGGGGAAGGGCTGACGGTAAACCATAGCGTCGGGAAGTCCCAAAGCCTTGCCGACAACGCGAACCTCGTCCTTAAACAGCAGCTTTATCGGCTCAACCAGCTCAAATTTCATATCCTCAGGCAAACCGCCAACATTGTGGTGAGCCTTAACAGGACCGCTTTCGATGATGTCAGGATAAATAGTGCCCTGAGCGAGGAACTCAATGCCCTCAAACTTGCGAGCCTCCTCCTCAAATACGCGGATAAACTCGCCGCCGATTATCTTGCGCTTCTGCTCAGGGTCGGCAACGCCCTCAAGCTTATCAAGGAAGCGGTCGGTCGCGTCTACATAAACGAGGTTAGCCTTCAACTGCTTGCGGAAAACATCTATGACCATTTCGCTCTCGCCCTTGCGCATGAGACCGTGATTAACATGAACGCACTGGAGCTGAGAGCCGATTGCCTTTATAAGCAGTGCGGCAACAACGCTGGAATCAACGCCGCCGGAAAGCGCCAGAAGCACCTTCTTGTCACCAACCTGCTCACGAATGGCGGCAACCTGCTCATCTATATATTTTTCAGCCTGCGCAGCGGTGCTTATGCGCTGCATATCTTCGGGTCTTTTGTTGCTCATGTTTTTATTTCCTCCATTTTTATCTTTATAATCAGCCGCGCAGCCGCGGCTTGCCCTCTTACGCGTTTTTAGCCCGCTTTACCGCCTTCGGTATTTTTTCCATTGCTTCGCAAGATCATCAATAATCATACCCTTCTGTGGGAAAACTTGCTTTATTGCAAAGGAGGGCGACGGCGTGGCAATAATTATTCTGAGAACGCTGATAATCTATTTTTCACTGCTGCTGGCAATGCGGCTAATGGGAAAGCGCCAGTTAGGAGAGCTGGAGCTTTCAGAGCTTATTGTAACTGTTTTGGTATCCGACGTTGCGGCACATCCGCTTCAGGATATCGGTATTCCCCTGCTGAACGGACTTTTACCGATAGTTGTTTTGCTATGCTTTGAGCTTATCGTCTCCGGCGTTATAGTAAAAAGTGTAAAGGCTCGCAGGCTGATATGCGGTAAGCCCAGCATCTTGATCACAAACGGCGTTATCGACCAAAAGGAGATGCGCAGCAACCGCTTCACACTCGATGAGCTGACAGAGGAGCTTCGCAGACAGAGCATTTTGGATATCAGCAAGATAAAGTATGCCATTTTGGAAACCAACGGCTCCCTAAACGTGATAATGTACCCCGCCGAGCAACCGGTAACAGCCGAACTTCTCGGCATCAGTCCCCCCGACCCGGGCTATCCATTCATTATCATCACAAACGGGCGGGTGCTCTCCGATAACCTGAGGAAAAGCGGCAAGAACGACGCATGGCTGCAAAGTGAGCTTAAAAGCCGCAACGTGAGCACTCCGGACGATGTTTATCTAATGACTGTCAATTCAATGGGGCAAATCTACTTTGCCCGCAGAGAAAAGGAGCAAAAGAAAAAATGATAAAGGAGATAATCGCAGCTTCAATCCTGATTGTTTTGATCGTCCTCTCACTTTTCAATATCAGCTTTGTTGAGCATAAAACCGAAACACTGAAAGCGGATGTTGAAAAAGCTCAGGTGCTTTTAAACGAGGGAAAGCCCGACGAGGCGCTTGAGTGTTTAAGCTCCTCTCTATCGAGCTGGGAAGACTTTTCCAAATATGCGGGAGTCATGCTTCGTCACAGCGACGAGATAACAGAAGTATCCAACAACTATTATGAGGTTATGACGGTGCTTGAAACGACGGGCAGCGTTTCCGACATACTGTTTGAAAAGCTAAAGCATGTTTTAACCGATATTGCAGATGTGGAAAGCCTCAGTATGTCATCGCTGTTTTAGAGCTTTTTATCGTCAATAAGCTTTGTCAGTTCGTCGAAGAAGGTTTTAACATCCTTAAACTGACGGTAAACCGAGGCAAAGCGAACATAGGCGACCTCATCTATATCCTTGAGACGATCCATGACCATTTCGCCGATCTCGGTTGTAGTAACTTCGCGTTCCAAAGAGTTTTGCAGCTCCTGCTCGATTTCCTCAGCGATCTTTTCAAGAGATTGAAGTGAAACAGGACGCTTCTCGCAGGCGCGAAGCATACCGTTTAGAACCTTGATTTTGTCAAAGGTCTGGCGGCTGCCATCCCTCTTAACGACTACCAGCGGCAAGCGCTCCATAATTTCATAGGTCGTAAATCTCTTTTGGCAGGCAAGGCATTCACGACGGCGTCGGATTGTTGCGCCCTCCTCGGCAGGACGGGAATCAATAACCTTGCTTTCGGCATAGCCGCAAAACGGACATCTCATACAAGCACTCCTCTAACGGTTTGTTAATAGTTGGCAATTTCAACCATACCGGTCAACATCTGCCCACTTTTGAATATTGTATCACAAGATGCAGTAGTGCGCCACAATTATTTATTATGTTTAAGCTTTTTCCTCACATTATTTTGCCTTTAGACTGCCATTTTCGTCAAAAAGCTCGAAAAAGTCCTCTCTTTTCATCAGCGCGTTTAGCACCTCAAGCAGAGCGTTGCTCGTCAAGCGCTCCGGCAGTCCCAGTTGCTTTATAAGCATTTGCCGCTTCTCGGCGCTTCCGCTGCCGCCGCTCAGCCCCAGCTCGTAGAGATCTGTTTTCGTTATCGGCTCGCTTTCGGGCGGGTTTTCAGTTTCGTCAAAGGCAACTCCCGCCCGGCTCAGCGCCTGCAAGATCACCTCTCTCGTCATGCCCTCAACGCCAAGCTTTCCCTCCCTTGAGGGAGAGCTTTTTCGTTTTTCCTTTCCCAAAACATCGGGAATGTAGGCGTGCTTTACATATTGTGGGTCAATGGCGCCCTTTAAATGGTTTCGTATCATAAAGCCCGCGCCGTCGCTGTCGGTCATCACCACCAGTCCCCGCGTTTCCGCGAGGCGGCGAAGCATGGAAAGCCGCTCCTTGTCAGAAAAAATACCGAAGCCGTGTGTTTCAATAATCGTCGCCTCAAGTATCTGACTGAGAGTGTTTTTGTCGTAGCGTCCCTCGACTACAACGACCTCTTTAAGCTTTATCATCGCTTCTCACCCACTGCCACACGAAGCAGCAGTTCCTTTAAAATGTCCTCGTCATCCTCCGAGGAGCTTTTCATGCGATAATCCGCCTGCGCACAAAGCTCAATGGCATCTGCAAGCTGCTCCGCGCTAAAGCCGCGCGCGGAGCAAAGCAGCTTATCCGCCAGATAGGGATAGCTTATTTTGCAGCATTCCATAACATAGTCTTGCCCGAGCTTTTCATCAAGCGCGAGCCGCGCTGCGTATAGTCTGCGAAGCTGAAAGCCTATCATGGCAAGCAGCTTTATCGGGTGCTCGCCGGACTGCAAAAGCTCCGCCAGCAGCGCCGCCGCCTCGTCAAAGCGCCGCTCGGCAAGTCTGTCCGTCATTTCAAAGACGCTTGCCTCCGGAATCCGCTGGGCAAGCTTGTCAATATCCTCCGCCGTTACAGACTCTCCCTTTGCATAGCTGCCTATTTTTTCGATTTCCGGTATCAGCCCCGTCATAAGCTCGCCCGAGGTGAAGATAAGCCTTTCGCATTCAGCACGACCTATGCTTTTGCCCATCGACTCAAAGCGGCGCGTTATCCAGTTAAACAAAAGGCTCTGCGGCTGGGCGGTAAACTCAAGGGCGCTGCCCAGCTTCTTAATGCTTTTGATTACCGCCAGCCTGCCGTCCGGCTCATAGCCTAACGGCAGCAATATAGCAACGGTCGCATAGTCGGGAATATCTGAAAGCAGGGCGCTAAGCTTTTCCGCCGTTTCGTCGCGGCAGGCGTTAAGGTCAAAATCGCGCAGCTCAATGAAAGTGCGCTCGCCCATAAACGGAACTGCGTCCACAGCCTCCTGAAGCTCGCGTATATCCGAGGGAGAAACGCTTAGGCGGTGATAGTTAAAGTCTGACTGTGAAACCCCGCACCGGCGCTTCAGCTCCTCTAAAAAGCACTCGCGCAGATAGTCCTCCGCGCCCCAGAGCAGATAGAGTCTGCCGGGTCCCTCTGCCTTAAGAGCACGAAGCTCGGCGGCATAATCGGTCTTCTGTTTTTTTGCGTCCTTCGCCATTATATCCCCCTATTCAAACACAAAGCTGATATTGCCGCTCTCATCCGTCCTGTAAATTTCCATGCCCGCGCAACAAAGCCGCTCAAGTGTCTCCGGCGCAGGATGCCCGTATGTATTATAGTCCGAAGAAATGACCGCCTTTTCTGCCGAAAGCGCAGAAAGCAGCTCCTCACTGCTTGAATGCTTCGACCCGTGATGTCCGACTACATATAGCTCCACTTCGGGCAACTTATGCGTTTTCAAAAAGCGCCGCTCCTCGGCGGCGGAGGCATCGCCCGTTATCAGCATCTGCGCGTCTCCGTCGCTCCAAAGATAGATAAGCCCCGGCTCTCTCCCGCTCAGCACGGCATATATCTCAAGGCTCATGGCGCCAACGGTGCAGCGCGCATCATCATAAATTATGTCAACCTCTGCGCCGCTCTCGCGGGCAAAGCGCGTGATTATGTCCCAATCCTCGCCATGCTCGTCGTCCCTGGGCGGAAGCAGCAGGGTCTTGACATTTACGCGGCTGATTAGCCGCAGCACGCCGTTTACATGGTCGTCGTCAAGATGCGTCAGCGCGAGCACATCAACGCTTCGACGTCCCTCGCCAAGAAGCTTTGCTGCCGCAAGCTCTCCGGCGTTTGTCTCTCCCTTGCCGCCGCAGTCTATAAGCACGGTCTCGCGCCCGTGGACTGCGATGATGCTCTGCCCCTGCCCCACATCCAACACGGTCACGCGGGCCGGCTGCATTAAAAGACGTATTTCCGTAAAAACAATCAGTGCGCAGAGCGAGCAAAGCGAAAGGCAAACAGGCAAGGTTGGGCGAAATCCGCTCTTGCGTCGGAACACATAGCAGACGCCAAAAATTATGTAAACTAATATCAGCCACCGTCCGAACACCGTTCCGCTTGTATATACAGCGGAATACGGAAGCTTGGCTGCAAGCTCGACAACGTATATGATAAGCCCCGAAAGGAAACTCACCGGTGCGCCGAGAAGCTCGCCAAGCGGCAGCCATAAAAGCCCCAGCAGGCAGGCGGCATAGCCCAATATGAAGCAGGCGGACACCAGCCAGAATATTACTATATTGACGGCAATGCCTATTATGGATATATAGCCGAAATGCAGCACTGCAACGGGCGTTGAAAAAATCAAAGCGCCTACGGTTGCCGAAAAGGACGCGCACACGCCGATAAGAGCTTTGCCGGCAGCACGCGCCGGGCGTGAAGCACAAAGAAGCTTTTTGCTCCGCTTTCCCCCTATCAGCCCCGCGTAAACGCGCGGCGTTACCAGCAGTATACCCAGCATTGCGAGGATAGACAATTGCAGGCTCACCGAAGCGCAGGCGTCAGGATTGATTAAAAGCAGCAGCGCCAGAATTGCCGAAAGTGAGGTTATGGCGTCATTCTCGCGGCGCAAAAGCGGCGCTGCAAGCACCGTGCTCTGCATAAAAGCGGCGCGTACAACAGAAGGCGACGACCCAGCAACCGGGACGAACAGCCAAACGGCGATTATCGCTAAAAGCGCCGCGGGACGCTTTCTTCTCACAAGGCTTTTGATAAAGCCGACAAGAAAGGCAACGTGCATACCCGACACGGCGACGATATGCAAAATCCCCGCCCGCGACATATCGGCATAGAGCCTCTCATCATCATAAAGCAGTGATTTGTTGCCGGTCAAAAGCGCCGTCATCAGCGCCCCGGTTCTCTCGGAAAAGACTGTCTGCGCAATGCTTTCAACCGCTCTTGCAAACGAACGCAATAAACGCATAAATGAAAGCGGGCTTTCTCTTACAAGGCGCGGCTCGCTTGTTGCCGTTGCCAGCAGGTACACGCCCTCGGCATTATAGCGGTCATATGCCTCTCCCCTGCGCATATCCGCCGAGCGAAGCCTTGCGTTTATTTCTATGATATCGCCGGGCTTCAGCGCGGAGAGGTCGAAATCATAGGAATACATATATGCCTTTAAGTGCGGCAGCTCCTCGCCTATGAGCTTCATCTCAAGTGAGGAATATGTCTCCTCCACCCTCGGGTAGTCCAAAAGCTCGGCGCTTATGATTCGCTCCGTGCCGGTAAGCTCGGCTGCCGCCGCGTTATACATTTCATAATGAATGCTGCATACGCAAAGCCCCAGCGACGCGGCAATGCCGATAAGCAGTGCGCGGAGTCTTACTTCCCCGCGAAGCGCGAAGGCAAGCGCTATACTTATAAGCGCAAGCGTCCCCGCAGTCGCTATCCAAAGACCGCGGGGAAGCAGATAATGTGACAGATAAACCGCGCCCGAAAAGGACAGGGCGGCTGTTGCCAGCTTGCGCGTTTCTCTCACCTGCCTCACAGTGTGACACGGGTCGGAAAAGATTTGTTCTCTCCGTCCCAGCCTTATTATGACAACAGGCGCACACGCTGTCAAGCTTATAGGCTTTGGTGATAGTCCTCCAAGAATTCGCCGAGCTTCTGCATAGACTCATACAGCGTTTCCACCGGCGGCAGGAAAACAATGCGGAAATGGTCGGGCTGCTCCCAGTGAAAGCCGCCGCCATGCACCAGCAAAACGTGCTTTTGGCGCAGAAAATCCAGCACAAACTGCTCATCGTTTGTGATGTTAAAGCGCTTTGCCTCTATTTTGGGAAACACATAAAACGCGCCGCGCGGACGCACATAGCTGATGCCGTCTATTTTATCAAGCGCGTCACAAACTGCGTTGCGCTGCTCGTAAATTCGTCCGCCCGGCAAGAGCAGAGCCTTTGTAGCATCCAGGTTGGCGAGCGCGGGCTTTATTGCTCTTTGCGCCGGAACATTGGAGCATAAGCGCATGGACGAGAGCATATTAAGCCCCTCGATATAGCTTTTTGCGCTCTCCTTGTCACCCGAAAGGCTCATCCAGCCAACGCGGTAGCCGGCGATAAGGTGCGACTTTGAAAGTCCGTTGAGGGTTACAACGAAAAGATCCGGCGCAATCGCCGCGATTGAGGTGTGCTCCGCGCCGTCCATCAGCAGGCGGTCATAGATCTCGTCGGCAAAAATCATCAAATCGTTTTCGCGCGCCACCTGAGCTATCTGTTCAAGAACGTCGCGGCTGTAAAGCGCACCGGTCGGGTTGTTGGGGTTGATGATTACAATTGCTTTGGTCTTCGGCGTTATCTTGCGTCGGATATCGGCAACATCGGGCATCCAGTCGCTGCGCTCATCGCAGATATAATGAACCACCTTACCGCCCGCGAGGGTGGCTGTCGCCGTCCACAGCGGGTAATCGGGCGAGGGGATGAGGATCTCATCGCCGTTATCGAGCAGAGCCTGCATACACATATTTATAAGCTCAGACAAGCCGTTGCCCGTGTAGACATCCTCAGCGGTGACGCCCTCAATGCCCTTATAGCGCGTGTATTGCACAATAGCCTCGCGCGCTTCCAAAATCCCCTTTGAGTTTGAGTAGCCCTCCGAGGCTGTGAGCTTATCCGCTATTTCGTTTACTATACAGTCGGGCGCTTCAAAATTGAAGGTGGCGGGATTTCCTATATTGAGCTTGAGTATTTTCGCGCCGGCAGCCTCCATTGCCATAGCTTCGTCGAGAACCGGACCGCGCACGTCATATGCAACATTATCGAGCTTTGTCGATTTTGTAAAGCTTCTCATTTTCTTGTCCTCCCTGCGTTGAACGCATTTAAATTACTTAATAAAACCAAAAACGCCCTAAGCATATTCTTCTGAATATGCTTAGGGCGAACTGAACGTCCGTGTTACCACCTAAATTCGGAGCCTGAGTCTCCGCACTCATTACGGTACTTGAAAAATCGTATACCGCGCTCCGGGTAACGGTGGAGTTTCCGATGGAGAGTAATTGCGGAGAAAATCCGCTTTCCGTCCACAGCTCAAAGGCGGCTTCGGCGCTCCGCTCATAGGGTCTTGCAGCAAAATGACCCCTCTCTGCAAATCACTCGGCGCTTACTATTCCTTGTCACAGCCTTTTTCTTATTGCGCTCATTATAACACAGTAAAAGCTTTTGTCAACAGAAAATATACCCAAGCTTTTCTTGCGCTATGAAGCTTTTGGTGTTGACACTAACGGCTGCACAGGCTCAAGTGCCGGTACCGTCAAAGCTCGGTATCATCTCGTCAGTTGCCGAGCAAAGCTCCTGAAAATAGCCGTTTTCAATGCCCGAAAGCATCAGATAGCTCTTCGCGCGGTCATATTCCTCGCTCGTTAGCGTCCGCGAAAGCTCAGGATACCTCCGCTTATCCGCCAACGGCGTAAACTGGCTCATCAGGCTCAGCAGTACCGAGTTTTGCGGAAAGCTTTCAGCTATCCAGTCGATAACGTCAAAGGCATCATCCAGTCTGCCGGGCATAATGAGGTGGCGTATCAAAACGCCGCTTTTGAGCAGACCGTTTTCGTCCATAACACAGCTTCCCGTCTGTCGGTACATCTCCAAAATCGCCGCCTTCGCAATCTGCGGATAATCGGGCGCTTTGGAATACCGACCGGCAGCGGCGGCGGAGCTGTACTTCAAATCGGGCATATACACCTGCACCAGCCCCTCCAGCATTCGCAGCGTTTCCACATTTTCGTAGCCGCTTGAATTCCAAACAACCGGTATCTTGGGTCGGGATATTTTAAGCGCCTGTGCGATCTTATCGGCAAAATGCGTTGGCGTTACGAGGTTGAGGTTATGCACATTCATCTCTTGAAGCTCGTCGAAAATCTCCGCCAAACGCGAAACGCTGACCGCTTTTCCAACGCCCCCGCGGCTTATTTCCCTGTTTTGGCAAAACACGCAGCGCATATTGCAGCCGCTGAAAAAGACCGTTCCGCTGCCAAATTCGCCGCTTATGCACGGCTCCTCGCCGTAATGCGGGGCGGCACGGGCTATAACAATTTCGTCACCCTGCCCGCAAAAGCCCCTCTCCCCCGCCGCGCGGTCAACCGCGCACATTCGCGGGCAAAGACGACAGACGCTCATTTCAGCCCTCCGGCAGCTTGCAGACATCTACCCATTCAATTGCATTGGAATAGCGGAAAAGCTCGTCTGTCGTAAGCTCAATGGCGCTGCTTGAGCTGCCGACGGCGGGAAACACCGTTTCAAAACGAAGCACCGACTTGTCTATATATACATCAACACCGTCGTTTATTCCAAACGGGCAAACGCCGCCAACAGCGTGACCTATCAGTGTTTCCGCCTCCTCGGGCGTCAGCATTTTTGCCTTTGTTGCAAACTTTGCCTTGTATTTGGGGTTATCTATCCTCGCATCGCCTGCCGCGACAACAAGAATGGGCTTTCCGTCCACCATAAATGAAAGGGTTTTGGCAATGCGCTGAGCCTCCACGCCCAGCGCCTGCGCCGCAAGCTCAACAGTGGCGCTGGAAACGGTGAATTCCTGCACCCTGTCCTCTATTCCCAATGCGCGAAAATACGCTCTGCCTCGTTCTATGGACATTATTTATCTCTCCTCGCCGCACTAAAGCGTGAAATCATATGTGCATATATTATCACCTCTCGCCTTCAAATGCAAATATTCATTATATGCGTAAGTTTATTCACTATTCCGTGATTATTCTAAATAATATTCACCAAACAGTAAATATTTTTGCATTTTGACTATTGCATTTGCAAATCTTCGGTGTTATAATCCGAGCATAAGATAAAAATTGTTTGGAGGAAATAAAAATGAGCGAAATCAAAAAATGCGTGCTGGCATATTCCGGCGGTCTAGATACATCCATTATCATTCCTTGGTTAAAGGAGAATTACGGCTGCGAGGTCATCGCCGTTTCCGGCAACGTCGGTCAGGCGGACGAGCTTGAGGGTCTTGAGGAAAAGGCTCTTAAAACAGGCGCGAGCAAGCTCTATGTTCTCGACCTCATCGACGACTACTGCGAAAACTACATTGTCCCCACCATCAAGGCGGGCGCAAAGTATGAAACCTATCTTCTCGGAACGGCAACCGCACGTCCCTGCATAGCAAAGGGTCTTGTTGACATCGCTCTCAAGGAGGGCGCGGATGCGATCTGCCATGGCTGCACCGGCAAGGGCAACGACCAAGTGCGTTTTGAGCTTGCCGTCAAGGCTCTTGCTCCTCAGATGAAGATAATTGCCCCCTGGAGAGAGTGGAGCATCAAGAGTCGTGAGGAGGAAATCGAATACGCCGAGGCTCACAACATTCCTCTTAAAATAAACCGCGAAACCAACTATTCAAAGGACAAAAACATCTGGCATCTCTCCCATGAGGGTCTTGACCTTGAAGACCCCGCAAACGAGCCGACCTATAACAAGAAGGGCTTTCTTGAAATGAGCGTTTCCCCCGAAATGGCTCCCGACAAGCCCACCTATGTTGAGATCGAATTTGAAAAGGGTGCGCCCGTTGCCATTGACGGCGTAAAAATGAAGGCGGCAGACATCATCTGGAAGCTCAACGAGCTTGGCGGCGCTAACGGTATCGGCATAATTGACATCGTTGAAAACAGGCTTGTGGGCATGAAGTGCCGCGGCGTTTATGAAACACCGGGCGGCACCATCCTTTACCACGCGCATCAGGTGCTTGAAACTCTCTGCCTTGATAAGCAGACAGCCCACCTCAAAGAACAGCTTTCCGTTACATATGCAGAGCTGGTCTACAACGGTCAGTGGTTCACCCCTCTGCGTGAGGCGCTTGACGCTTTCGTTGAAAGCACTCAAAAGCACGTCACCGGCAAGGTGGTCTTGAAGCTCTACAAGGGCAACATGATAAACGCCTCCGTCACCTCTCCCTACTCTCTTTACAGCGAAAACATCGCCACTTTCGGCGAAAGCGACTATAACCAGAAGGACGCAGAGGGCTTTATCAATCTCTGGGGTCTGCCCATCAAGGTTAAGGCGCTCATGGAGCAGGGCAAGCTCTGAGCCTCCGCAGCACAGCAATCAAGGTAACTTATACCTCCAAAATATGTTACACGAAGGACCGTCGCCTGATAGCGGCGGTCTTTTGTGCGCCGTATCCCCTCAACGGCGCTTATGAAGATTGCAAACGGTAATAATATATGGTAATATACTGTTTATTGCATAAAAAGGAGGAATCTTCAATGTCGGAAATCAGCAGTAAGCAGGCTTGGACACTTTTAAAGCAATATAACAAAGAGGAATTTCATCTTCTCCACGCGAGAACGGTTGCGCTTGTTATGCGCTGGTTCGCCGAGCACGAGGGCTTTGAAGCTGAGGCGGATTTCTGGGAAACCGTCGGACTTCTTCACGATATAGACTATGAGCTTTACCCCGATGAGCATTGCAAAAAAGCTCCCGAGCTTCTCAGGAATGGCGGTGCAGACGAAAAGCTTATCCACGCCGTTGTCAGCCACGGCTTCGGGCATTGCAGCGAGGTCGAACCGGAGCATCATATGGAAAAGGTTCTTTTTGCCGCAGATGAGCTAACAGGGCTTATATGGGCAGCGGCGCTTATGCGTCCGTCAAAGAGTGTTAGCGACATGGAGCTTAAATCCTTAAAGAAAAAATATAAGGATAAAAAGTTTGCGGCGGGCTGCAGCCGGGAAATAATAGCGCTGGGGGCGGAGCGTCTGGGCTGGGAGCTTGACGAGCTTCTGCAAAAAACCCTTGACGCCATGGCAGCCTATGAGGACAAAATCAACAACCCTGCGTACTACGAGGATTAAATACCGGAGGATATGTTCTCCGCACGGAGTATTGGTGGAACGAAGTGGCTGATACCAAAAACACGATTTTACACGGCAGGATCTTCCCGCCTCTGATACGCTTTGCAATACCGCTTATGCTGGCGATACTTCTGCAAGCGCTTTACGGCGCTGTTGACCTTTTCGTCGTCGGCAAATTCGGCGATACGGCAAGCGTTTCCGCTGTTTCAAACGGCAGCCAGATAATGCATACTATAACCGGCATTATCACCGGGCTTACAATGGGCGTTACCGTCCTGGTCGGTCATGCCGTCGGCGCGAAGGACAATGACCGCGCCGCGCGCACCGTTGGCGGCGCAATACGGCTGTTTGCCTTAGTAACAGTCGTTATAACAACTATGATGGTGATTTTCACCAAGGAAATCGCCGTTTTTATGAATGTCCCCGCAGAGGCGATGGATAAAACCGTTGAATATGTTCGCATCTGCTCGGCCGGAACGGTTTTTATTGTAGGCTTCAACGCCATCAGCGGTCTTTTTCGCGGGCTGGGAAACTCCAAATCGCCGCTGCTGTTTATCGGCATTGCCTGTGCTGTCAACATTGCCGCAGACCTGCTGCTGGTGGGCTATTTTAAGCTTGACGCGGCAGGCGCCGCATACGCAACGATTTTCGCGCAGGCGGTCAGCGTTGTGTTTTCAATCTTCAAAATCCGGCACGACAAGCTGCCCTTTCCCTTTTGCAAAGAGCATATCGCGCGTCCGGAGGGCGCTCAGCTCCGCATCCTCGCAACGGGCGGACCTCTCGCCCTTCAGGACTGCCTGGTCAGCACCTCTTTCCTTATCATTCTCGCAATAATCAACGAATTCGGTCTTGTTGCCTCGGCGAGTCTCGGCATCGCGGAAAAGCTTTTCCTGTTTCTCGCCATCGTGCCAATGTCATTTATGTCGGCGCTTTCCGCCTTTGTCGCGCAGAATGTCGGCGCGCATCAGGAGCGCCGTGCGCTTGACGCGATGAAAATAGCAATGGCGATCTCCTTTGTTTTCGGTCTCGCCGTTGCGGCGCTTTCCGTGCTAAAGGGCAATATGCTGGCAAGCATTTTTGAGGACGACCCTCTTGTCATCGCCACCGCCGCGGAGTATCTTAGAAGCTCAGGTCTGGAATATGCGGTAATTGCCATAACCTTCTGCTTCCTGGGCTATTTCAACGGCATTGGCAAAACCACCTTCGTTATGATAGAGGGGCTTATCTCCTCCTTTGTATTCAGAATTCCGCTTTCCTATTTTCTCAGCCGTTTGCCGGACACAAATCTGTATATTATCGGCTTCGCCGTGCCGCTCTCAGCACTGTCGAGTCTGATTCTCTGTATTGCATACTTTTTCTTCGTGCGCAGCAGACGCTTGCGTAACGGCGGCTCGGACACGCCGCTTCCGTCCGAATGAAAAGCACCGCTCAACGGCAGCACTGCCGTTGAGCGGTGAAAAAGCTCTGTTTAGCGGCGAAAGCCCCGCATTTTAGCAACGAAAACAATTTCTTGACAAGTGTTTATTTTATGTTAAAATATATTGGTCATAATGCAAAATCGCTGTGAAAAAGTCAGCGGAACGCAGGCGGTGTTCAGAGAGGGAGAATTGGTGAAAGCTCCTCACCGGCGCATTTCGCAGCCGCTTTGGAGCGTCCCGCGAGAACGGGCGGCTCGTCCCCGATAGAGGACGGCTTGAGATACCGCTTCTGCGGTAAATTAGGGTGGTACCGCGAAGCTGCTGCTTTCGTCCCTATCGTTTGGGATGAGAGCGCTTTTTTTATTTTTCATTCAGCGAAATACCACAGCATATTGAGAGAGAAATTTTTTTGGAGGATACAAATCATATGGAAAAATTCGGACTTAACGAGCTTAGAGAGAAATTCCTCTCCTTTTTCGAGAGCAAGGGTCACCTGCGTTTGCCCAGCTTTTCGCTGATACCGCAAAACGACGCCTCGCTCCTGCTCATCAACTCCGGCATGGCGCCGATGAAGCCCTGGTTCAAGGGCGATGAGGAACCGCCGCGCCACCGCGTCTGCACCTGCCAGAAGTGCATTCGCACGGGTGATATTGAAAACATCGGACACACCGCGCGCCACGGCACTTACTTTGAAATGCTCGGAAACTTCTCCTTCGGCGATTATTTCAAAAAAGAAGCCATCGCATGGAGCTGGGAATTTCTCACCTCCCCCGAATGGCTGGGCATGGATCCCGACCGTCTTTATCCCTCTGTCTATCTTGAGGACGACGAGGCGTTCAACCTCTGGCGCGACATGATCGGCATTCCCGAAGAACGCATCACCCGTCTCGGCAAGGAGGATAACTTTTGGGAGCATGGCACAGGTCCGTGCGGTCCCTGCTCCGAAATCTATTATGACCGCGGCATCGAACACGGCTGCGGCAAGCCCGACTGCAAGGTAGGCTGCGACTGCGACCGCTTTATTGAGATTTGGAACAACGTTTTCTCCCAGTTTGACAACAAGGGCGACGGCACATATGACGAGCTGCGCCAAAAGAACATCGACACAGGCATGGGTCTGGAGCGTCTGGCAGTCGTATGCCAGGGTGTTGACTCCCTTTTCGATGTTGATACCGTTATGAACATTACCAACAAGGTAAGCGAAATAACCGGCGCGCGCTATGGTCAGAGCAAGAAGATTGACACCTCTCTGCGCGTTATTACCGACCACATCCGCAGCTCAACCTTTATGATCGCAGACGGTGTTCTTCCCTCAAATGAGGGTCGCGGCTATGTTCTGCGCCGTCTGCTGCGCCGCGCCGCACGCCACGGAAAGCTGCTCGGCGTTAACGAGCCTTTCCTTTATAAGGTCTGCGAAACCGTTATTAACGAAAACAAGGGCGCATATCCCTACCTTCTTGATAAGCAGGACTATATCACCCGCATAATCAAGATTGAGGAGGAAAACTTTGCCAAAACCATTGACGCCGGCATGAAGATCGTTTCTGAAATGCTTGACGCGCACAAGGCTGAGGGCAAAAAGGTATTTGACGGCGGCGACGCTTTCAAGCTTTATGACACCTATGGCTTCCCCATCGACCTCACCGCAGAAATCGTTGAGGAGCAGGGTCTTGAAATCGACCGCGACAAGTTCAAGGAGCTTATGGAGGAGCAGCGCATTCGCGCACGCGAGGCAAGAGCCGCGCTCGGCGACCTTGCATGGGCGGGCATCGACCTCGGCTTGGACAACACCCCTACCGTGTTTACCGGCTATGACCACATCGAGGATGAGGGCAAGGTGCTTGCCGTCGTTGTAGGCGAAGAGGTAGTTACCGGCGCTCAGGAGGGCGACGACGCCATCCTGGTTCTTGATAAGACTCCGTTCTATGCCGAGATGGGCGGTCAAACCGCTGACCACGGTGTTATTGAAGGCAAAAACGGCAAATTCGCCGTCACCGATGTTCAGAAGAACAAAGCGGGCAAGTATCTGCACCACGGCAAGATGCTCAGCGGCACCATCTCCACAGACGAAACGGTTCACTGCTCTCTCGACCTTGACCGCCGCCACGCCATTATGCGTGCGCACTCTGCCACCCACCTGCTGCACAAGGCTTTGCGCACTGTTCTCGGCGACCACGTTGAGCAGGCCGGCTCTCTTGTTGAGCCTGATAAGCTCCGTTTTGACTTCACCCATTTCTCAGCTCTCAGCGAGGAGGAGCTTGCCCGCATTGAGGAGCTTGTCAACACCTCCATCCTTGAAGGCTACGGCATAGACATCCGCGAAATGCCCATCGCCGAGGCGAAGGCTTCTGGCGCAATGGCTCTGTTCTCCGAGAAATACGGTGATATAGTCCGCGTCGTCAACATGGGCGAGGGCTACTCCGTTGAGCTTTGCGGCGGCACACATCTGAACAACACTGCCAAGGTCGGTCCGTTCCGCATCAAAAGCGAGTTCTCTGTTGCCAGCGGCGTAAGACGCATCGAGGCAAGCACCGGCAAGGAGGTCCTCACCGAGCTGCACCAAGGCTCTGAGCTTATCCGCCGCGTTTCCGCCGTCATCAAGGCAAACCCCAATAACCTTGAGGAAAAGGTTGCCCAGTTTGCCGCGGATCTGCGCGAAGCGCGCAAGCTTATTGAAAAGCTCCAGGCGCAAAACCTCAAGGCAGAGGCAGACAGAGTCATGTTCGGTGCAAAGAGCGTAAAGGGCTTGAAGGTAATTACAAGCGTAATGCCCGACTTGGCAGCGGACGAGCTGCGCCAGATGGGCGATATGCTGCGCGACAGAGAGTCAAACGTTGTTGCCGTTCTTTGCTCCACGGCAGACGGCAAAATCAGCGTTTCCGCCGTTTGCGGCGACGATGCCGTAAAGCACGGTATACGCGCGGGTGACCTTGTTAAGCAAGTCACCTCCATTGCAGGCGGCAGCGGCGGCGGCAAGCCCGAGCGCGCTATGGGCGGCGCAAAGGACGAGCTGAAGCTCGACGATGCTCTCGCTTCCATTGATAACTTTGTTGACGAAAAGTTCAAGGACTGATAGGCAAACAGCTTTCCTCAAAGCTTTAAAGCGTTTGAGGAACGAAGGAGGATATACCAATGTCAGACTGCCTTTTTTGCAAAATAATCGCCGGTGAGATACCGTCAGACAAGGTCTATGAGGACGAGAACGTCTTTGCCTTCCGCGATATCCACCCTCAAGCTCCCGTTCACATCCTTGTTGTTCCCAAAACGCATATCGCCTGCGCGGCGGATATCACAGCGGACAATTCCGCTGAAGTTGCCCGCTGCTTTGAAGCGATTGCCAAAATTGCCGCTCAAGAGGGTCTTAACGACGGTTTTCGCGTTATCAACAACTGCGGCGAGAACGCGGGTCAAACTGTTTTTCACCTGCATTTTCACATTCTCGCAGGAAAAACACTCGGAGAAACCCTCGTCTGAACGCACATACAAAAAAGGCTGCTTTCCAAAAGGAAAGCAGCCTTTTTTAATGCTCCTTGCGCTTATAAATCGAGACTGATATCACCATTGAAACAAGGCTTACGGCAACAGCGGCGAAAAACAGCGGCAAAGAAATGCTGCCAATTTCCACATTTGAGACTTCAGCCGATTCATATACTCTTTGGCTGAAGCTCACAGCCGCAATCACAAAACCGACGCTTATGATGAAAAGCAGCCTTGCCTTTTCAACGCCCATCTTAAACATCAGCGGCATATTTACAGACATAAGAATAATGCCGATCGCACAAATCTGTATCAGTTGACTGAACAGCTCAGCCGATACCGTCTCGCGCATAAAAGCAGCGGCAGCTAAGCTTCCGATATAGCTCACCGCAGCCGATGCTGCCAGCAGAATATATCCCAGAACATATTTAGAAACCACAATATCCCTGTCGGAAAAGGGCATCATGGCTGCAAGCTTATCCCACTTTAGGCGCTCGTCATAAGACAACACCGAAATCGGCAGCAAGCCGGCATAAATCACGGCAAAGCCCGTTGACGAAAATCCGGGAATGGCCGCAAGTATGATTATCAGCCCCAGATACAGCTTTAGCATCTTGACTATGGTGTACATATCCTTTATAAGCAGCGCTTTCATTTATTCTCCCCCTTTGCAAGAAACAGAATGATATCCTCCAGCGCCGTATGCTCAACAACAAAGGCTTCGGAAAGCCTGCTCTTGTCTACCAGAGCCTCCACGCCATAGGGCGTTACCTTTTTCCCCAGCACAGCATCTCCGGGGATTTCCGCAAAGCGCTCCTTGGAAACGCGTATTGTGCCGTATTCCTCAAGCAGCCTGTCCTTTTCCTCGCAGAAAATAAGCTCGCCCCTGTGGATAAAGGCGATATAGTCGCAGCATTTTTCAAGGTCGCTGATGATGTGCGAGGACATGAGGATCGAGTGGCTTTCATCGCGCGTAAACTCGTTGAGTATATCCAAAATCTCGTCGCGCACGATGGGGTCAAGTCCGCTGGTTGCCTCGTCAAGTATCAGCAGCTTCGGCTGATGGCTAAGCGCCGATGCAATGGCAAGCTTCATCTTCATTCCGCGCGAGTAGTCGCGCACAGGCTTTTTCTCCGGCAGCATAAAGCGCTTTATGTATTCAAAAAACTGCTGTTCGTCCCAGCGCTTATAGGCTGCCTTCATAAAGTGATTTATATTCCTTGCGTTCAAAGCCTCCGGTAAATACGCCTCGTCGAGCACAACGCCTATATCGTTTTTCAGCTCACAGAATTCAGCGGACTCATTATCCATGCCGAGTACGGATATGCTCCCCGCATCGCGGCGAACCGCATTCATAATCAGCTTGATGGTCGTACTCTTGCCGGCGCCATTTTCACCCACCAAGCCCATTATGCACCCCGACGGCAGAGTCAGGTTAATGTTTTTCAGGGCAAAGTCACCATAGCTTTTTGAAAGGTCCTTAATTTCAATTGCATTCATTTATCGCCCCTCCTTTTGAAGTAATTTCAGCATCTCAATAATATCGTCGTCGCTAAGCCCGCAGGAGGGAGCAAGCTCCAAAATTTTTTGCATAAGCTCCTCTATCTGCTTTAAATGCTCCTCCCGAAGCATCTCGGTATTGGTTGCCGCAACAAAGCTGCCCTTTCCCGCCACCGTGTATATATATCCGGCGCGCTCAAGCTCGTCATAAGCGCGCTTGGTCGTTATAACACTGATGCGCAGATCCTTAGCCAGATTGCGTATTGAGGGCAGCAACTCGCCCTCGGAAACCCGACCGGATATGATTTCGTCCTTGATTTGCGAGCAGATCTGCTCGTAAATCGGCTGACCGGCAGCATTGCTGATTAAAATATCCACGCTTTGCGCCTCCTTTCGCGGATATACTGTTCATATTCGGTATGCACAGTATATCCGTATATACACAGTTTGTCAATACTATTTTGAAGTATAAGCATCCGCAGAGAAGGTGATTTTCGGGATACAGCAAAAACGCGCCTTCGTCGAGTAAACGAAAGCGCGTTTTTCTGTTTTACCGATTACTTCTTAATATAAAGCGGAAGAGCTTCTTTTTCGATGGGTATATCCTCCTCATCCTTGGGAAGCTCAGGGCGCTGCTTCATCGGCAGGTGACACGCAAGTGCTATTGCCAACGCCAAAACGATGGTGGCGCAAATCCCGCCCTCTGTACCGAAAGCGCCGCCGTTAATAAGCTCTCTGCCCTCAACAAAGCTGGTTGTAAAGATTGTATTGCCGACAGCTCCGCCGCTTACTGATATGCCAAGAACATTCCCCTGAACGAAGTTCCACGCCGAGTGAATGGCGCAAGCACCCCAAAGGTCATCGCTGCGGAACATATAAACAGCCTCAAATGCGCCAAACAGCGCAATGTTAATTATGGCAAGCGGAGAAACACCGTTGTTTCCAACATGCATCAGGGCAAACACGACAGAGCTTATGCCAACAGCCACGGCTACCTTGCAGCGATTGGCAAGGGAAACCGCAAGATAGCCTCTGCATAAAAACTCCTCGCTTGCGCCCTGAACAAGATATCCAAGGAAAAACAGTGCAATATACCCCCATGACACGCTGTAATTAAAGCCTGTGAAGCGTGCTGAGCCAAGTAAAACGGAAAGCCCCGCAGCAGCGAAAAACATAACTGCTCCTATAAGCAGACCGCGTCCGTAGTTTTTCAAAAAGCCCTGCCTGCGCAAGCCCATAGACGCAAAAGAGCGACCTTCAATATAGCGGCAGTAAATGATGACAGCCCCGATAATAAACGCTGTGCCAAAAAGGCTGAGCAGAATAAACCACTCCGGCATATTTTTTGTCATCCCTTGAAGCTGCTGAAAATCAAAAGTCACCTCGCCGCTTTGCAGAGCCTCCATGTCCATCCCCTCAAGCATCTGAGCGGCTATATAAATGCCCGCCGGCAAACCTATGACTATGCCCAACGCCATGCTTGCAACAAGGTATACCGCAACAAAAATCAAAAGCTGCACAATAGGATGCGCTTTGTGCTTCGCCTTGAGCGCCTCATACAAAATTACGCTGTTTTCTGTTATTTTCAATTTTTCCTCTTTTCCTCTCAAAGCGAGTCTGAGGCTTTCGCCTCAGACTCTTGTTATTCATATAATTCTACTCCAGATTAAGCTTGTTTTTCAGCAGGTAATGCGAAGCCCAGAAGAAAGCAATGCAAAGCACTATGCTGATGCCGATGCTAAGCAGGAAATACGGATTTATTGCTCCGAACACGAAGTCAAACGCCTCAACTCCATCCATAGGCGTTTCAGGAGCGTAGGTATAATTGTTTGTCAATCTCGTTACCATCGGAATTTGAGCAAGGCTGCATATTATTCCAACAACCATGTTGATGCCGAAGTATGTGCCGATAGCCGCAAGGATTTTATGCTTCTGAGAAAGAACGCCGCCTATAATCAGGCATAAGTAGACCTCAAGAATATTGTATGCCACGCTTACAATCATCATAACAATAAACTCGATCGTAGGCAGAACCAGTTTAGAACCGAGCATTGCGTTCGCCTGTGATATGAAGCCAAAGAAATCGCGGAAAAACTCGGTGTTTGCAAACTGCGTGGACGAGGTTCCGAAAAGGACAAAGATCACCGCGCAAAGCGCAACGACCAGCATATTGATAACAATCCACGCAGCCGCAGAGATAAGCTTTGACCACAAAAGCTGAGAGGTGGTTACCGGCAGCGTGAAGCTCAGATATCCCTCGTCGCACATAAAGCTCTTGTAAAAGCGCTGGAATATGATAAATGCCACCAGAATCAATGAAGCAAAGATGGCAATGAGCATAAGCACACAGATAAACATCATTATCGTTTCAAGAACGTGCAGCGTGTAGCTGTTTTCAAGAACGCCGCTCCAGCTATTTCTCGTGTTGACGGCAATACCTATCGTTGCAATAATCGTAGCTGCCAGAATTGCCAGATGAGTTGGTACGAGCACTTTTGAAAGAGCCCGAAAATCGTGTTTAATAAGCTTAGCTAGCATCTGAACACCTCCCTGAAATATGTGTCTATCGACTTGCCCATGTCCTCTCTGAGACTGTCGGTCGAGGCGTAGGAAACGATTTGCCCGTTTTGCAGGAAGATGAATTCATCCAGCGTCCGCTCAATGTCAGCTATTAGGTGAGTGGAGATAAGTACCGTCGCGTCCTCATTATAGTTTGTAAGAATGGTGTTGAGGATATAGTCGCGCGCTGCCGGGTCAACGCCGCCAATCGGTTCGTCAAGCAGGTATAGCTTTGCCTGGCGGGACATCACCAGCACGAGCTGAACCTTTTCCTTTGTACCCTTCGAGAGCGTCTTGATGCGCGCTTTTGCAGGAACTTGAAGGCTTTCAAGCATCTTAACGGCTCTGGCATAGTCAAAGTCCTGATAGAAGTCCACAAAGTAATTAAGCGCGTCCTGAACGGTCATCCAGTCCGGCAGATAGGTACGCTCAGGAAGATAGGAAACAACTGACTTAGTCTCCGCACCCGGCTTTTTGCCGCATATCAAAACCTCGCCGTGTGTCGGCGTGAGCAGACCGCAGGCAAGCTTAATCATCGTTGTCTTACCGCTGCCGTTTGGTCCAAGCAGCCCTATGATCTTCCCGGCAGGCAGGGCTACGCTCAAATTATGCAGAACCGGTCTGTTGCCGTAATATTTATCTAAGCTCTTGTACTCAAGCGTTATTTCGCTCATCAGACTCATCCCCTTTCTCAGACTTTTTGAGCAGGTCAATAGTCTGCTCACAGGTATAACCGAGCGCGACCATGCTCTTTAAAAACTCGGCCGCGAGGCTTTCTCCTCTTTGCTTTCTTGCCATATCAATCCTCCACTCATCATTTGTTACAAATTTTCCTGTATTTCGCTGCGTCTCAATAAGCCCGATATTTTCAAGCTCAAACAGCGCCCGCTGAACAGTGTTCGGATTGACCGATGCCAAAACCGCGAATTCTCGAACGCTGGGCAGCTTCTCGCCCATTTTATAGTAGCCCGAAAGAATACCGGCTATGATTTGCTCGGACATCTGTGCATATATGGGTCTGTCACTATCAAACTGCCAAGTCAAGTTATCACTACCTTCCCGCTAAGTGTGCTATTGTGTCGGTTTACTAATACACTATTGCAAGTGTACGACATACCATACAATTTGTCAATACCAAAATTAAATATTCACGCATAAAGCTGTATTCACATTATGTAAACCGCAAAGTCCAAATTGCTGAATTCGGTGGTTTAGTATGAAAAGTATATTTCTATGATGAAGCTCATCAAGTGGTAAAAGCAAAATAAAACAGCACACCGAAAATCGGTGTGCTGTCAAAAACGTTTTTAAGCTCTCATGACCAATGCTATCTCCTGACGGTGAGAAGCTAGGCAACGAGACGAATAAAACAATAAGTAAGGATTAGAGACCCTTTGCGTTGCAAGCGTCGATGAACTCCTGGATCTTTGCTTCGGGGATCTTAGCAGCGGGAGTCTTAGCAATCTTGCCAAGGGTGAAGCCCTTTGCCATCTTCATCATGGGGTTGCTGGAAGTTCCGGGCATGATTTCGTCCATGATCTTAACTGCTTCGGGGTTAGCGAGAACATCGCCTACTACTGTATCCATGCTAAATGCCATAATAATGACCTCCATAAAAATTTAAATTCGCCGCACAACCGCATACTTATCACAAGTAAAGTGCCGTCAGGATCACAATGCCCGCTAATAATGCCGTTATACTGGCAAGCCGGATGTTTTTCCGGCACGGTCGGTATTACCACACGACCTAATGAAAGGTTAACACGCAAGCCAATAATAGTCAATTGTACAAAAGCACAAAATAAATCCATATATAGGGTGATTTTGCACAATTATTCTCCATTTGACTCAGATTTGATACAATTCATGACACATTTGGATTAGTATTATGTGCCAATGATACGATTTTAGGACAATCTCATTTGTCGAATTCTTCATCCGTTTAAATGGGAGAAGATTGTAAAATAGTAACATATTGCGACGTTTCATGGCATAATAACCGCCCCGTAACCAAAAACGAAAGCAGCTTGAAAACTATCCGGCACACTTTAGCTGATGTCAATAAAACCTTGCCTAAAGACACGTTGCAATAATCACCAATATGTGGTAGCATCAGTTATAAGATTTCACTTTTTTGGAGGAAGCTTATGTCTTTTATCAATATAGCGACCGGGGAATTTGCAGCAGAGCTTGCCTCCCCCGCTCCCGTTCCGGGCGGCGGAGGAGCATCGGCGCTTTGCGGCGCATTGGGCGCGGCTCTCGCCTCTATGGTTGGCAATCTTACAGTAGGCAAGAAAAAATATGCACAATACGAAAGCGACCTGCAGCGCATTCTTGCTCATGCGGAAAAGCTCAGACAAAGCCTGCTTGAACTGATAGACGAAGATGCCGAATGCTTTAAGCCTCTCTCCCACGCCTACTCCATCCCTAAGGACGACCCCGAATACGATACAATCATGGAGAGCGCACTGCGTCTGGCTTGCTCTGCGCCAATGAATATTATGCGCACCGCCGCTGAAGCGATCGAGCTTCATTCCGAGTTGGAGCAGAAAGGCTCTCGCTTGATGCAGTCAGATGTCGGCGTCGGCGTTTTATGCTGCAAAACCGCGCTTATGGGCGCTAGTCTCAATGTGTATATAAACGTAAGCTCTATGAAGGATGAAGAATATGCTGCCAAGCTTCGCAGTGAGGCTGACGGGCTTTTGGCGAAATACTGTCCGCTTGCCGATGAAATATATGCGGTGGTCAGCGCAAAGCTTCTTTAAGGAGGGTCTTACATGGCAGAATTGTTAAAGGGTGCGCCTGTTGCCGAGGCAATCAACGAGCGCGCAGCGGAGCTTTTGAACCGGATTATAGGCCGATGTATAACACCGAGGCTTGCTTTGCTGTGCGTCGGCGAGCGCGAGGTCGTTATAGCATACGAATACGGCGCTGCCAAGGGATGTGAATTGGTTGGCGTTAAGT
>JAHAWY010000036.1 GCA_018385135.1 Oscillospiraceae bacterium
CTTCATTCTCGCCAATAACTTCCGACATTTCTTTGTAAGTAAATCCGTATGGATCATTCCGTACTTCCGCAGGCGTATATTTAGGTAAACGTTTCATTTTTATATCCTTTCTTCTAAATAATAAAAGTTTGTTTTTCTGTATTTTTGATTACAATCTCTAATTTTTCTACATCAATGATATGCGTCAATTTGCATTTAGGGCAGAAAAGAGGAAAATCTTTTAATACAGTATTATGAAATACTTGAACTCTCGTCTTTCCGTTACAAATCGGACATTTTATCCAATATTTTTTAAGCATTATATTTCACTCGTCCTTTTTACACAAAAAAATGCACAGAGCAGTACAACAAAACTAAGGCATAGCTTGCACTATGTCTATACTATATCTATACGTCGTTAGTTTTTTGTATAGCATCCGCAAAATAAGCATGACAAAAAAGCCCATGTTGAAAATGGGAAAATCCTTTTTTTCAATGCTTATCTAATACGCATGCTATGCAACATAAACGCCGCCTCCTTTTACATAAATTTTATTTTATCAGAAAATCAGTCTACTGTCAATACACAACAGGAAGTATTTAACCTAATGATATGAATTGTGTGGACATATCCAAAAAGAAAGGTGAACTGTAAAATGTAACAGGGTGAATGAAAATGGCAAAAAGACCCGTACCATTGTACGACTTTAAGGCTTTCGGGGCAGCTATAAAAGCCGCGAGAAATGAATACGGCGAGAGCCGCAAAAAGGTAAGCGACGAGTTATATATTTCCCCGCGCTACCTTGCGAATATCGAGAACAAGGGACAACAGCCGAGTTTACAGGTATTCTATGACCTTGTAACCCGGTATCATATTTCGGTAGATCAATTTTTCTTCCCGAACAGCAATGCGGAGAAATCCACCGGGCGGCGGCAGCTTGACGCGCTGCTGGACGGTATGAGCGATAAAGGCATACGGATTGTAACCGCAACAGCAAGGGAGATAACGGAAGTCGAAAAAGCAGAGGATTAACCTCACAATATGAGAAATCGGGAGATTGCAGCGCATGGCGGCTGCAATCTTTTTTTGCGTCCAAAATCAAAGGAACGCGCAACAAATACCGCCTTTCGGTGGGGGTATGGAGTAGATAGCAAGCACAGCAAACGAGTACCCGTTTGCGGAAAATGCTTGTTGGGATAATCCCAAACCCTTATACCGAAAGGCGGTGCGGAAATGGAAAACCGAAAGAGAAATATACAGATGAAGTTTTACGTTACGGAAGAAGAAAAGCGGCTGATCGACGAGAAGATGAAGCAGCTTCCCATAAAGCAGTATGGGGCATACTTCCGTAAAATGGCGATAGACGGGTATATTCTTGTCGTTGACCGAAGCGACACAAAAGCATATATCCGGGAACTGCAAGCGGTGAGCCGGAACATCAACCAAATTGCAAAACGCGCCAATGCGACGGGGACGGTTTACAGGCAGGATATAGAGGACATTAAAAAGGCGGTGGACGAGATATGGCGGTTACAAAGACGCACCCTATTAAATCAACCTTAAAGGCTGCGATAGACTATATCTTAAATCCCGAAAAGACAGACGGGAAGCTGCTTGCGTCCTCTTTCGGCTGCGGGCTGGAAACCGCCGATATTGAGTTTGCATGGACGCGGGAAGCTGCCGGAGATCGCGGCACACATTTAGGGCGGCACTTGATACAATCCTTTGCGGTGGGAGAAACCACACCGGAAGAAGCGCACAAAATCGGCATGGAACTTGCCGGGGCGGTATTAGGCGGCAAGTATGAGTTTGTTTTGACAACTCACGTCGATAAAGACCATCTGCATAATCACTTGATTTTCAACGCGGTTAGCTTCGTTGACTACAAAAAGTACCATTCCAACAAGCAAAGCTATCACTTTATCCGGCGCACCAGCGACAGGATATGTAAAGAGCATGGGCTATCCGTCGTCGTACCGGGACAGGACAAGGGAAAAAGCTATGCAGAATACACCGCCGAAAAGCAAGGGACAAGCTACAAAGCAAAGCTGAAAACGGCGATAGATACTCTCATTCCCCAAGTGAAAGATTTTGACGAACTGCTGCGCCGCTTGCAGGAAATGGGGTATGAAATCAAACAGGGCAAATACATTTCCTTTCGCGCTGCCGGACAGGAACGGTTTACCCGCACAAAGACGCTCGGCGCGGCCTATACGGAAGAAGCGATAAAGGAGCGTATCAAGGGCGTGTATGTTGCCAAAACAAAAACGCTGCGGGAAGATAAGAAAATCCGGCTTGTCGTCGATCTTGAAAACAGTATCAAAGCCCAACAGTCGGCGGGCTATGAACGGTGGGCAAAAATCCATAATCTGAAACAGGCTGCTAAAAGCATGAACTTCCTAACCGAAAACAAGATTGAGTATTATAGCGAACTTGAAAGCAAGATAGCCGATATTATGACCGCTCATGACGCGGCGGCAAAGGCGGTTAAGGAAGTGGAACAGCGTATGTCTGATTTGTCGCTGCTTATCAAGCACACCACCACATACCGACAGTTAAAACCGATTTACGATGAATACCGAAAATCGCCGGACAAGGAAAAGTATCTGCGGGGGCATGAAAGCGAAATTATCCTGTTTGAAGCTGCGGCAAGGGCATTAAAGGAAATGCAGATAAAGAAGCTGCCCGATCTCGCCGCGCTGCGCAAGGAGTATAGAAGCTTAAACGACAGGAAAACCAAATTGTATGAAGATTATCGGCAAGCCAAGAAGCAAATGCAGGAATACGGCGTTGTCAAAAAGAACGTCGATAGTATTCTTTACCCGTCCCAAAGCAGGGCGCGGGAGCAGGAGCGATAAGGCGCAAAACATGGGGTGGCAAGTGGAATGTTAAGGGCTGAAAACGCCTGTGTTTCTGCGGCTTCCAGCGCATGAAAACGACATAGACGATAAAGTATATTCAAACCCGCAAAAACGGCTTTCTAATTGTCCACGCAAGGACAAAAAAAGAACAGGGGCGCGGTGCCGGAAATCGGCAACCGCGCCCCTGTTCTCTATGGGCTATTCCTCGTCGGTCAAGATAAACTCCCTTTCGGAAAACTCGCTGTCCGTCATGGCTTGCAGCTTGTTCACCGCTGCGGCGGCAAGCTGGCGCATATCCTCGTCCATGTAGGGCATGGCGGCAAGGATATTTTCAAGCGTTGTTTCCCGGCTGTCCTCGGCGTAGATCGCAACAATGTTTTCTTCCTCAATGGTAAAGCGGGTATTCATGCTATCAAACCTCCAAATCCTTTTTATGCTCTTTCTGTTTATCTTTCGGCTGCTGCGCCGCCTGTTTCTTGTATTCGTCCAGCTTCTTCAAAATGGACGGTTTTTTCTGCGGCTGTTCCCGTTTCTCGGCTTTTACCGCTTTTGCAAGGTCGGTAACGGAAATCGCTTCCCCCGCCTTTGCCCGCTGCTCAAAATCTGCAACGGTGGGCGTTTGCGGCGTATTGTTGATAAGCCCGTCAAAATTGTTGTCGTTCTGCTCTATGGTGTCCTCGACGTGCTTTAAGGGATTATCCCGCTGCGGCTGCTCGGCGGCTATGGCATAAGCCTGTGTGCCATTCCCCATAATGAGATACTTCCCGTCCTCCGACGCATGGTGAAAACCAAATCCCGCCGCTTCGATCTGTTCACGGCTCATATCGGTAATATGAAAATTGCCCCTCGGCGTTCTAACGGTTTCACCCGTCAAAAGGCTGTCGGGGGTCGCTTCCGGCTGCTGCTTTTCAAGCTGCCCGTCCTTGTAGGAATATCCTTGCGCCGCGATTGCTTCAAGGGTCTTGCCCGTAACGTCGCCATAAATCCGCTTGTCTGCGTCAACCAGCATTTGCAAAGTGTCTTGTACGGTGTCGGACAAGGCTTGCTGCTGTTCGGGCGGCAGCTTGTCAAATACGGGGGTCTGCTGCTCCTGCAAAAACTCCGGCACTTGCTGAAAACCGATACTGTCTACATAGTGGGCGGTGTCCTCGTCGTTCTGATGAAGCACAACAATGTCGGAAACGGAAAGGCTATGCCCCTTAAAGTCGGCGGGGTGGTCGATATTAAACCTTTCCCAAATGTCGCCCAGCGTCATATCCTTTGTAAGCGGTGCAGTATAGACGAGTTCATAATTTACCCGGTCAATGGTAAGTCCAGCCGCTTGCAGACGGTCATAAGGCTCAAAGCGCAAGTCCCTTGTTTCGTCCCCGCGCTTTAACTGATAAATGGAAAAGGTATCGCCCTGCTCCTGCTCGGCTTGCCGCTGCTGCTGCAACTCGGTAAAATGCCCCTCAATCTCGGTAATGAGTTCCTTTGCGGTGGTCTGTATTGTTTCAAGGGACGCTTTTAACTCGGTCATTTCCTTGCCGCTGCTCCAACCAGCCACATAGCCGAAAGAGTAATCGGAAGTATCAAGGCCGAAATGCTGGCAAACCGTATAAGCGACGCTTTCCGCTTCTACCTCGCAGGTATGGCGGTCAACGCGGTTTTGCTGCTCCGGCGGGGCGTTTAAGTCTACGTCGTGCAGCTTCGCATGGGCGATTTCGTGAATGGCGGTCTTTACCGCCTGTAATTCACTCACGCCCTCTTTGATTGCAATACGCTTGTCGGTCAAACTGAAATACCCATTTGCGCCGTTTGTGATCTGCTCAAATGCAATCGGGACGGGGGACGCTTTTTCAAGGGCGGCGAAAAAATCCTCGTACTGCTCCACATCGGCAAGCAGCGGTTTAACGGAAAGGTCGGGAAACTCCTTGCCCTCGGTCTGCGAAATATCAAAGACGGTTATAACCTTAAAGGCGGGGACGGTGATTTCCTTTTCTTCCTTTACCACTTTTCCCTCGCGGTCAAGCATGGGCTTTCTCGTTTCGGGGTCGATTTTATCAACCAGCTTTTTCACCTTGTAGGGCGCGGGGGCAAAGATTTTAATGCCTTTCTCGCCTTTCTTTACATGGCGGTCAAACTCCTTTTCCCATTGACGGAAGCCCATTACCAAATTGCCGCCCTGCATAGCAATTAGGATAGTGTTATTCAAACTATAATCATGGAACTTTGACATAGCGGTTAGAAACTCTTTGTAGCGGTCGCTGTCAAAAATCGCCTGTACGCCCTGTTCCAAACGCGCGGTGATCTCCTTTACCTTTTCGGCGGGCTTTTCGGAAGTAAGGATAATGGGGACGACGGGGCGGGGCTGCTGCGGCTCTGCGGCCTGTGCGTCTGCTTGCTGCGTTTCGGCTGCGTCCATATAGGCTTTGTCCTGTTCGCCGCGCTCCGGCTGCGGGTAACTCATAATGCGGTATTCTTCCGGCACTTCGCGCCCCTCAAACTGCCGTTCCCACTCGTCGCCGCTTTCCACGATATAGCCGTACTCGGTAAACGCGCCTTTTTCCTGCGCGGCAGCGTTCCTGCCAAAAGTAGAAAGGTCAATGCCGCCTTTCCATTCTTCGGGCATTTGTACCATGCCGGATTGATTTAAGTAATAGTCGCCCAAATCGTGGTAGTTATGTACTTCGGGGATATGGACGTAAAAATCCACGTTGTAGGTGAAGTCAATTACCTGTCCAATATTTGCAAGCCCGTTTTTCTGCTGCAAAGCTGCGTTCAGCTTGCCAACCTCGGCGGGGTCAAGCTGTTCGAGCCGCGCCGCAAGAAAATTGAGTTCGTCCACGTCGGCGGCGCATACCATTTCATAAGGCAAGGCAATATGTTTCTCCGGGTCGTCGGAATAGCCGCGAATGGAAAAATCCTGCGGGTTGTCGGCGGTAATGCCGACGTTCCGCATAGCTTCGTGCAACTGCTCCTTTGTGGCGGGCATATCCAACCAATAGCCGCCGGGGTCGCCCGCGTCAAAGCGGCTGCGGTTGCCTATCATAATAGAAAACTGTTCGCTCATGTGTTCACGCTCCTTTTCCTGCCCGGTATTTTCGGGGATAGCTGCCGCCTGTTGCTGCTGCGGGGGTTCTTCGCCCTCTATGGTGTAGTCCGGCATGAGCATACCGTTTACTTTGAAATAGTCGGCGTACTCCTGCGGGATAGGCGGGGAGATTTCCGTAAACAAGCGGTCATACGCTTTGATACGCCCATTCAGATACTTTTCCATAGCTGCCTTGTCGGTGAAAACCTTTCTATCTTGTCCGGCAATCTTCGCTTGGGTTCTGCTTGGGCTGTTGGTGCGCACGCTCCATGTAAGCGTCCATGAATACGGGATAGATTTCTGCGCTTCTTTGTCGTAGCGGGTATTCTCGTAAATGTAGTAATTCATCTGATATACCCGGTTGCTGCGAATATGGCGGTTATGCTCGGTGGTCTGCCACTCGTTAGCGGTGTGCTGGACGTGCGGCGTTCTCACATATTCAAGTGTTTTATCCAGCAAAAGCGTTCTTCCCGCCTGTTCTTCCCATGCGGCGGCGCGTTCTTTAAGGTCGTCAAAAATCGCCTGTTCTGCCGCCGCGCTTTCGCTGCGCATGGAAAGTAGCTGCGCAATCGGCAAGGAAGCATAAGGGGCAATCTCCCTGTCCTTTGCTTCAAAATATATCCGGCGTTCTATCCGCATGGTTTCGGCGGCTTCTAATTTGTCATGGTCGTATGAGGAATACGGCATATTCTTTCATCACGTCCTTTCTCGGTCATATAAGGGTTTGGGACTATCCCAACAAGCAAAATGCCCGCGCTCTCTATGGGAAGCGCGGGCATTTCTCGCAAACGGGTACTCGTTTGCTGTGCTTGCTATGTAGTTGTTTTTATCCGTAAACGCCTGTTTCTCTCGCTTTGGGCTTTCTGTCTGCGGCGTATCTTTGCCGCGCAATCGGGGCAGTATTTCGCCCGGTTGCTGCCCGCCGCAAACGTGCTGCCGCATACCGCGCAACGCTTCAAATCGGTTTCCCCGCTGCGGGTGATCTGTTCGCAAAGCTGCCTGTCGGCGGGTAATACCGCTTCGCGGAAATAGCGGCATAGCAGCGAATAGCTGATACTCTGCACACAAACGCAAGTTTCCCCGTCGTCCAGCAGCAGACAATTCCCGCAATCGTTGTTTGCACAAGCGGCGCGGGTCATTTTCTTTACGGCGCGGTATTGCTTTTCATCAAGCCTTATCATTTTCGGTTCTGCTCGACGCGGAAGTTTACATACTTGCCGCCTGTGTCGGCAAGCAGCACAACTCCGTCAAAGGTCTTTCCCGTCTTGGTCGAGTACATACCTTTGATTTTTACCTTTCCGTCTTTCAAAAGGGCGGCGGCAATCGCCTTTGTGAAAGCCTTTTTGCGCTGCTCAAAAAAGCGGTCATTCTTCCACATCACAAAGCTGCAAGCCCTGTCGGAGCAGTAAAAGTTTTTCTTGCCCTCGTAAACCGCCGCGCCGCAACGGGGGCAAGTGCCGATTGCTTCCCGCTGCGGGGTAAACAGCTTCGCTTTATCCTCGGAAATCGCGGAATAGGTCTTGACAAGCCCCGCTGTCATTTCCTCAATCCCGCGCATGAAGTCGGCGGGGCTGTCGCTGCCCTTTGCAATCCCGGTAAGGCGCGTTTCCCATTCTGCCGTAAGCTGCGGGGACGTAAGGCTGTCGGGCAGAATAGCGACAAGGTTATACCCGTCCTTTGTGGGGATTAGCTTTTTGCCCTTGCGCTCGGCAAAGCCCGCGCTAATGAGTTTTTCAATGATACCCGCCCGCGTCGCGGTGGTGCCTAACCCTTTGCGCTCCGCGTCCTCCGGCGTGTCCTCCTTTCCCGCACTCTCCATAGCCGAAAGTAACGTATCTTCGGTAAATGCCTTTGGGGGCTGCGTGTAACGTTCGGAGATCTCCGCTGCCGGATTGTCAAAGGTCTGCCCCTCGGCAAGCGGGGGTAAAACCGCTTCCGGCTCTGCGTCCTCGTCCTGTTCCCCGGACGCGGCGCGGGATAGTCTTTCAATCTCGCGCCAACCCTCGCAAAGCGTCGTCCTGCCCTTTGCGGTAAAGGTATAGCCGCCGCAAGTGAAAACCGCCGTAACCGCTTCATACTCATAGGGCGCGGCAACGGCGCAAAGCAGTTTTGCGCACACAAGGGTCATTAGCTTTTTCTCACTTTCGGCAAGGGAAGAAAAGCCCGTTTTCACAAACTCCGCTGTCGGCAAAATGGCGTGATGGTCGGTTACTTTGCTGTTGTCGCAAATCCTCGCAAGGTCGGCTTGCAGCTTCACGCCCTGCATAAAGGGGAGAGCAGCGCAAAGGCCGGTGATAAGTTCCTTTGTGCTGCCCTCCATATCGGAAGTGATATATTTGCTGTCGGTGCGGGGATAGGTCAAAAGCCGTTTTTCATAAAGGGCTTGCGCATAGTCAAGGGTCTGTTTCGCCGTAAACCCATACAAACGGTTTGCTTCCCGCTGCAAGGCGGTGAGGTCAAACAGTTTCGGCGGGGCTGCGGTCTTTTTCTCTTTTTTAAGGGAAGTACAAACGGCCTGCGATTTCTCGCAAGCCGCTTTCATCTGCCGCGCCGCCGCTTCGTCGTCCTGCCTTTCGGAAAGGGCGGCAACGCCGCCAACGTCCAGCCGGACGACATGATATTTCTCTTTCTTAAAGCTGCTGATTGCATAGTCGCGGTTTACCAGCATAGCAAGGGTGGGCGTTTGCACTCTGCCGACATTCAATGTTTTATGGTAGAGGATAGAGAAAAGGCGGGTCGCGTTAATGCCAATGAGCCAATCGGCCTTTGCTCTGCAAAGCGCGGATTGATAGAGGTTGTCATAGCCGCGCCCGTCTTTGAGATTTGAAAAGCCCTCGCGGATTGCACTTGCTTCCATGCTGCTAATCCAAAGGCGGGAAAAGGGCTTTTTGCAATTCGCCTGTTCATAGACAAAGCGGAAAATGAGTTCCCCCTCGCGCCCGCTGTCGCAAGCATTGATAATCTCGGTAACGTCGCTGCGGTGCATAAGGTCTTTGAGAATGGAAAACTGCTGCTCCTTGCCGCTGGCAACAATAAACTGCCACTCCTGCGGGACAATGGGAAGATCGTCGTACTTCCATTTACGGAATTGTTCATTGTAGGTCGCCGCGTCTGCAAGGCTAATCAAATGCCCGATACACCACGACACAAGGTAGCCGCCGCCCTCAAAATATCCGCTGCGCTTTTCATTCGCGCCCATAACGGCGGCAATCGCCGCCCCGACGCTCGGTTTTTCTGCAATTACAAGTTTCATAGATTATCGTCCTCCTGCTCGGTCTGTTCGGTTTCGACTACTTCCGTTTCCTCGTCGTCCTCGTCAAAATCAAGGTCGTCAAGGCTGCTGCTGCCTTTCGCCGCGTCCTTTTTGGGCTTCAAAATCTTAAAGTAGTAGAACGCGCCGCCGCCCGCTGCGGCAACAAGCAGCACGACAAGCAGAATACCCATGCCGCCGCCTTTTTCTTCTTCCGGCGGCTGCTCGGTTTCTTCCGGCTCCGGCTCGGCTTCCACACCCGCGCACTCGCTCATGTTGACGCTGCAAACCGGGCAAGCGGTGTTGACGCTTCCGGCAACGCATTTATCGGTGCAGCTACAAACGGGGGCTTCGGTCTGCCCGTCCTCCATAAGGGCGGTTAAATCCGCTTCGTCCACTTGGTTAA
>JAHAWY010000037.1 GCA_018385135.1 Oscillospiraceae bacterium
ATATAATGTATATGTTAAGAATGATACAATATTTTGTGAACAAAATGTTTTTTTATTGATATAGAATAATTAGCTATTCAGGCGACGATACTTGAATTGTGACCCGGACATAACACTAAGGAAAGGATGAAAAAAAGCTTTGACAATTAGTGACATTATGACGGAAAGGGTTATTTCCATCGGCGAGGACGAGCCTGTTATCGCCGCGGCAAGACTCTTAAAACGAAACAACATCGGCGCTTTGCCCGTTCGCGGGGACAAAGGAAAGCTAAAGGGGATAGTCACGGACAGGGACATCGTTTTGCGCTGCGTTGCGGCGGAGGCTGACCCTAAGGAGATAAGGGTAGGCGAGATAATGTCCCGAAACCTTGTAACGGCATCACCCTTTGATAACGCAAAAACAGTAACCGAGCGCATGGGCGAAAGCCAGGTACGTCGCATCCCTGTCACTGAAAACGGCATACTTGTTGGTATAGTGGCGCTGTCTGACATCGCCAGAAACGACGAGTTCGAGATGGAGGCAGCCGATGCCCTGAGTGAGATATCGTCCAATTTCAGGAGAAAATAATTCATGTGCGCGCCAAAGCCTAAACATAGTATTTTGGCGCGCACAGCTTTATGCTTTATAGCAGTTCCAAAGCGCGGCACGAATAAGCATGGGTGCGGTATCTGCGTAAATCTTGGGAAGCTGCGCTTCAGGAAGTGGGTTTTCGCCAAGACCAAGCTCAAGTGTGTAGCCGGGGCGGTCAAATTCCTTGATGAACCAATCCTTATATCCGGCATTGCCGCTCTCGGCGGGCGTTTCAAAAAGCTCGTAGCCGCTGACCTCGCTCATGCTCTGACCCAGCTCACGAGAGCCGGTAGGCTCAAAAGTGCTGTATTTCCAATAGATCACCTCGCCTTGACTATGCAGAGCTATGATAATGCCGGGGGATATTCTGCGCGTATACCTGGCAAGGGCGATAGACTCCGGCGCGCAGAGCGGTCCGTCTCCGACATAGTCACGCGGGGCGGGACGGTCATAGCCCTGCGAGAATTTTATGGCTTTTGCCTGCTCCCAGCCTGCCGGATATTGCAAATTCAGGTCGATTCCGTTAATATTTGCCTTCCAGCCCTGTGGAAAGGGGATATGCGGAAATCCCAGCGCAATACACTTTGCCAGCTTGAAAAAGCCGCCGCTTGCAAGCTTGCCCTGTGCAAGGTCAACACCGTCGGGATTTACGAGCGGAACAAGATAAAGCCTGCTGCAGGCGAGTATGTCTTTTGCCAAAACGCCGAACAGCTCACCGTCAGAAACGTAAGCACGGCAAAGCTGCTCAATAAAGCACATCATAACCTGTGTGCCGACCCATTCGTTGGCGTGATGGGCGGCGCTTATCAGAACGCTGTTTTCCCCCGTGCCGAGAGAGGCGGCTAAAATCGGCTTGCCCATTACGCTTCTGCCGATACACTCTGTTTTTAAAAAAGAGTATTCACTTGACAGCCTGCTCAGCGCCGACGAAACAGACGCAAAGTTTTTTGCCTCGGCGCAAGGCATTTTTCCTAAATTTTCCGAAAACAGATCATCCGCGAACATATATGTACCTCCAAAAATGATTTTTCGCAAATTTCCATAATGACGCTTTACACTCATCTTATGCGTAAAATGCGCAGAAGGTAATTGAGCAATATTTTTCTGCGGGCAAGCGGCGTTAATTAGGCGCTCACGAGAACATAATGATAGTGCGCAAAAAAACAGAAAGCGGGGAGCAGGGATGATTAAAAGAAATAAAAAATGGGCGATTTTGCTCGCGTTGAGCGCCTATGTGACGGTGTTTTCCACGGCAACGGCGTATGCCGAGCAGCGTACGGAGCTGGTGCCGATGGGCTATACAGTCGGAATAAGCATGACAACGGACGGAGCGCTGGTAGTTGGTCTGGCTGCAACCGAAAACGGCGGCGCGCCGTCTCCGGCGGCGCAGGCGGGGCTGCTGCCGGGAGATTTGATAACGGCGGTAGACGGCGTTAAGGTTGGCTCGGCAGCGGAGCTTAGAGCGCTGCTGTCGCAGCATCAGAAAGATGATTTGACTCTTGACGTTTTAAGGGGAGAGGATAAGCTCCAGCTAACGCTCTGCCCTAATACGGCAAGCGGCGCGGTGGAGCTTGGAGTATGGCTTCGAGACAGCGTTGCGGGCATAGGTACACTGACCTATTATGACCCGCAAAGCGGCAAATATGGAGGCTTGGGTCACGGTATAAACGACACGGACTCCGGTGTTCTTATGCCTTTAGGATGCGGCAGCATTTTTAAGTCAGTAATTACCGATGTTAAGCGCGGCTGCGCGGGTGAGCCGGGCGAGCTTTGCGGAAGCTTCGACCCCATGGAACAAAAGGGCGAGATACTGAGCAATACAGGCTGCGGGATTTTCGGAATATTTAAGGGAGAGACGCCGAGTGCTAAGGCAATTCCAATAGCGCACGCCGATGAGATCGAGCTGGGCGAGGCGGTAATACTCTGCAACACTACAGGCTGCGAGGTTGAGGAATTCAAGGTCGAGATAACCCGCGTCTACAAGGGAGACAACTCGGGACGAAGCCTGATGCTTTGTGTGCGTGACGAAAGGCTGCTTGAGAGGACGGGCGGCATTGTTCAGGGAATGAGCGGCAGCCCCATAATTCAAAACGGCAGGCTGGTCGGAGCTGTTACTCACGTTCTGATTTCTAACCCCAGCAAGGGCTTTGGAATATCCATTGACAATATGCTTGAAGCGTCCGATTGGAACACTGCCAATGAAGAATTGCCTGCCGCATAGTGACTTAATAATGAAGCAAGGGTCGTTTTCGCTGCGCGATGCGACCCTGTTTCAACGCGCTTCGACAGCGGATTTTGCGTTAATTCGTTAAATTGTGATAAAGCATGACGTATTATGCGTTAAAAACGAAAAATACTTGTCGAAATCGTCGATGATAGTCGAATTATGTAAACAAAAACCTGTCTGATTTTAACATTTATTTCTTGCGCTTTCCGCAGAAATATGTTAAATTGTACTCGTTTGACGGTGAATGTGCTTAAATAGATAAATGGCCTGCCGTAATTGTAAAATAACGGAGGATGAATTATGGAAACCAAAGCAAGAGTATTGATTGCAGACTCGGGAGAGGATTTTCGCTATCTGATGGCGGATACGATTTCCTCTGAGGAGGATCTTCTCGTTGTAGGCACTGCGGGCGACGGCGTGGAGACTCTCGCTCTCATCGAGCAAAAGCACCCGGACATTATCGTAATGGATTTGGTACTTACGAAGATGGACGGACTTGGCGTGCTGCGCAAGCTGGCGCAGAAGCAGCAGAGACCGGCTGTTATCATAGTATCAGGTTTTTTTAACGACCATGTCATTCAGGAAGCCGCGGAGCTGGGCGCTTATTACTTCATGCCGAAGCCCTGCGACATTCCCGCGTTGCTTGAGCGCATTCGGCAAATTACGGCGTCGCGCAGGGTCAGTGGGCTTGTCACCGCCAAGCAGGGCATTGCTATCGGCGCACCGCAGGAGAGTCTTGAAACAGTTGTTACTGAGGTCATTCACGAAATTGGCGTGCCGGCGCATATCAAGGGCTACCAATATCTGCGCGAAGCAATCATCCTCACGATAAACGATATGGATATAATCAATTCCGTTACGAAGGTGCTTTATCCCACCGTTGCTAAGAAATTCGGCACAACACCCTCACGCGTTGAGCGTGCGATCCGCCATGCCATCGAGGTCGCGTGGGACAGGGGAGATTTGGAAACGCTGCAAAAGTTTTTTGGCTATACCGTGTCCAATGTAAAAGGAAAGCCCACAAACAGCGAATTTATAGCCATGATCGCAGACTGCTTGAGTCTGCGCCGCAAGGTTGCGGAAAAATAAATGTCGGATAGCTTCCGCGCGTAAACAGCCCTGATTGGCATTTTGCTTATCAGGGCTGTTTACGCATATAATTAGCTATTACACATTTGGATAAATGTAAAAGAACTTAAAAAGGGCTTTGCCTGCAAAAGGTTTTGTGATAGTATAGCATAGCCGGAAAGGGAGGATGCAGTATGCTTTTAGATGATTTCTTGAGATCCATCAATATGCACCCGGAGCAGACGGATATAGACAAAACTGCCGAGAGCATTTTGTCGGAGATGAACAGGGGCTTAAAGGGTGAAGCGTCGTCAATACAAATGATACCAACCTTTATCGCCGCTGAGGGCAAAGCCCCCGAAAACGCTCCCGTTATCGCCATTGACGCGGGCGGCACAAACCTGCGTGTGGGGCTTGTTACCTTTTCTGACGGAGAGCCGCGGCTTTCACGCTTTGAAAAATGCCCTGTTCCGGGCAGCTATGGCACTATTTCAGCTGACGATTTTTTTTCCGAGCTTGCGGATAAGATCCTTCCGCTGACAGCCGAGAGCGACACTATCGGCTTTTGCTTTTCCTACCCTGCGGAGATTTTCCCAAACCGTGACGGGCGTATTTTGCAGCTAAACAAGGAGCTGTCGGTTTCCGGTGCCGAGGGCAAGATCATCGGTGAGGAGCTTATAAGAAAGCTTAAGGACGCGGGTGTTTCAAAACCGCTGCGCTTTACCCTTTTAAATGACACCGTCGCGGGGCTTATGGGCGGACTTGCCACCTTGCGCCTTTCGCATTGCGACGGCTTAGCGGGACTGATCCTCGGCACGGGCTATAATACCTGCTATATAGAGCGAGGAGCGCGCATAGAGAAGCTTTGCAGCTCGCACGATATGATAATCAACTGTGAATCAGGAATTTTCAATAAGGCTCTTCGCGGCAGGTCGGACGAGCTGGTTGATGCCGCCAGCGCTATTCCAAACGACCACTGGCTGGAAAAAATGCTCAGCGGCGCGTATCACGGAGGAGTGATAAGCCGCACGGCGGCGCTCGCGCAAAATGCCGGTCTCCTGTCGGAAGCCTTTAAAGAGGGCTTCAAGGAGTTCACAACTCCGGAGCTGGACGACTTTCTTCGCGGAGCGGATAACCGCGTTTCCAAAATGTGTGTCGGCGATGACCGCGAACTGCTCACCGCCATAATTGACCGCAGCTTCGAGCGCGCCGCGCGTCTGGTTTGCGCTAATATTCTTGCCCTTTGCCTTCAGGTGGACGGAGGAAAAAGCGAAGCGCGGCCGTTTTGCGTGGTTGCCGAGGGATCGACCTTCCATAACTCGCTGCTTTTTAAAAGCAAGCTGCAAAGGCTTCTAAATGACCATGTTAAGGAGAAGCGCTCGCGTCATATAATCTGCGTGCAGGCGGAAAACTCCACAATGGCGGGTACAGCACTTGCTGCTTTACTCAATTAAAGTACCGCAGTTTACTTATACGGGTAAATGTGGTAATATATATACTCAGATTTATTTTCTCTATTCAACTATTTCTAAAGGATGAAACATATATGCTTGAAAAGCTAAAGGCTATCGAAGAAAGATTTATTGAGCTGGAAAATCGCATGGCGCAGCCGGAGGTTTATTCCGATGTAAACGCCTACGCGAAGTTGGCTAAGGATCAAAAGGAGCTTGCTCCCGTAGTCGAGGCGTATCGCCTTTATAAAAAATACGACAGCAACGCCAAAGAGGCAAAGGCGCTTCTCTCCGACCCTGAGATGAAGGAAATGGCGCAGGAGGAGCTTGAGGAAGCCAAGGAGGGTATGGAAAAAACTCTTGAACAGCTTAAAATCCTGCTGCTGCCGAAAGACCCCAACGACGACAAGAACGTCATCGTCGAAATTCGCGGCGGCGCGGGCGGAGACGAGGCTGCGCTTTTTGCGAACAGCCTTTACCGTATGTACTCAATGTATGCCGAGTCAAAGCGCTGGAAGACCGAAATCGCGAACATCAATGAAACCGAGATTGGAGGAATTAAGGAGGTCAGCTTCATTATCGAGGGCGAGGGCGCATATTCCCGCCTGAAGTTTGAAAGCGGCGTTCACCGTGTTCAGCGCGTACCTGAGACAGAAACTGCCGGACGCATCCATACCAGCACTGTGACCGTTGCCGTTTTGCCGGAGATGGACGAGGTGGATTTTGAGATTAATCCCGCCGATTTGCAGATTGATACTTACCGCTCCTCCGGCGCGGGCGGTCAGCACGTTAACAAAACAGAAAGCGCCATCCGCATCACGCATCTGCCCACGGGAACGGTGGTAGAGTGTCAGGATGAGCGCAGCCAGCATAAAAACCGCGAGAGGGCGATGAAAATCCTTGCCTCGCGTCTTTATGAGGCGGAGCAGGCAAAGCGAAACGCCGAGCTTGCCGCCGAACGCAAAAGCCAAGTCGGAACGGGAGACCGTTCCGAGCGCATTAGAACATATAACTTCCCTCAAGGTCGCGTTACAGACCATCGCATAGGCTTGACGCTTTATAAAATTGAGCAGATAATGAACGGCGATATAGACGAGATAATTGACGCGCTGATAACCGCGGATCAGGCGGAAAAGATGAAGGCGAGCAGCGAGGAATAAGCGGCGTCAAGAGGTGCTTTTATGCAAACCAGAATAATTTGCGAGGATATTTCCGCTGCGGCGGAAATAATAAAAGACGGCGGGCTTGTTGCCGTGCCCACGGAAACGGTATACGGTCTTGCCGCTAACGGTCTTGACGAGGCAGCGGTGAAACGCGTTTTCAAGGCAAAGGGCAGACCCGAAAGCAAGCCCCTGAGTCTTATGGTAAGCGGCTCGGAGATGATAGATAAGCTCTGTGTCGAAGTGCCGAAAGCGGCGTATTTTCTGTCGGATGTTTTTTGGCCCGGACCGCTGACGATCGTTTTAAAGGCAAAAAACGGTATTCCCGATATTGTTCGCGCAGGCGGGGAGACCATTGGGCTTCGCTGCCCACAGCACCCGAAAACAATGGAGCTTTTAAAACAGTGCGGCGTTCCGCTGGCAGCGCCGTCGGCAAACCCTTCGGGAGAGAAAAGCCCCAAAACAGCGGGTGAGGTGCTCGCCTGCTTTGACGGCATGATTGACGCTGTTATTGACGGAGGCGAGTGCAGCATCGGCGTCGAGTCCACCGTTATAGATATGTCCAAAACACCGTATAGGATTTTGCGTGAGGGTGCTGTTAAGTCATCTGAGCTTGATATGATGCTGATGGCATCAATGACCATAATCGGAATAACGGGCGGCACAGGCTGCGGCAAAACAACGGCGCTGGACGTTCTTGAAAAAATGGGCGGATTGATTATTGACTGCGACGCTGTTTATCACGAGCTGCTCCAAAACAGCGACGAGCTTATCAAGGCGCTTGACGAACGCTTTCCCGGGGCAATACCTCCGGGTACGCATGATACGAAAGCGTTGGGGGAAATAGTTTTTTCAGACCCCGTGGAGCTTGCGGCGCTAAACGCCATTACCCACCGCTTTGTTGGCAATGAAATTATGCGAAGGCTTTCCGATTGGGCGAAAAACGGCGGGCGTGTTGCCGCCATTGACGCGATCGCGCTGCTTGAAAGCGGCGTTTCCGGATATTGCAGGGAAACCGTCGGCATTACAGCGCCATATGAAACCAGAATTTCGCGCCTTATGAAGCGCGAGGGCATTTCGCGCGAATATGCAAAGCTTCGCGTTGACGCGCAAAAGCCGAACGAATACTTTGAGGAAAACTGCGACAATACGCTTTGCAACGATGGGGACAGACAAAGCTTTGAAACCAAGTGTGAAGCGCTGTTTTCAGAAATTATCAGGAGGAATTCAACATGAGTAAGGAAAAGAAATCCGAAAGAAAGGAAAAGCTGTTCTATCGTCAGAAGAATGGCTATGACCTTATCAGTGAAAAGGAACGCAGACTCTGCGAGGATTACTGCCAAGGCTACATGAGCTTCCTCAATACAGCCCGCACAGAGCGCGAAGCGGTTAGAGAGGGCATTCGTCTTGCCGAGTCCAAGGGCTTTGTTGAGTATAAGCCCGGAATGCCCCTCAAGCCCGGCACAAAGGTTTATTCTTCAAACAGAGGCAAGGCACTGCTTCTGGCGGTTATCGGAAAAAAGTCTCTTGCTGAGGGCGCTGTTATTGCTGCTGCCCATGTTGACAGCCCGCGTCTTGATCTGAAGCAGGTGCCTATGTATGAGGATAACGAAATCTGCTATTTCAAGACCCACTATTACGGCGGCATCAAGAAATACCAGTGGTTGACCATTCCTCTTGAGCTTCACGGCGTTGTTGCCCTGCGCGACGGCAGCGTGGTTGACGTTTGCATCGGTAAGGACAAGTCTGACCCCATTTTTCAGATAACCGACCTTCTGCCGCATCTGGGAAAAGACCAGCGCAAGAAAAGCTCTGCCGAGTTCGTACCCGCTGAAAGCCTCAACCTTATCATCGGCTCTATTCCCGACAAGGAGGAGGTCGAAGGCAGAACAAAGCTCGCCATCATGGATCTGCTCAATAAGAAATACGGCATCGTTGAGGAGGATTTCCTCTCAGCGGAGCTGATCGCGGTTCCTGCTTACGATGTTCGTGAGGTTGGCTTTGACCGCAGCCTTATTGCGGGATATGGTCACGATGACAGAGTATGCGCCTATGCGGAGCTTGCCGCCATCCTTGAGCAGGATAAGCCCGAGAAAACCTCCATCTGCATACTTGCGGATAAGGAGGAGATCGGCTCTGAGGGCGTTTCCGGCATGAAATCCCGTGCCTTTGAGCGCTTCGTAGGCGACCTTTGCGACACGCAGAAGGTGAAGCTTGAACACTGCTTTGCAAACAGCCTTTGCATCTCCGCTGACGTGTGCAACGCCTTTGACCCCAATTATCCGGAGGTTTCCGAAAAGCGCAATGCCGCTAAAATCAACTACGGCATGGGCATCTGCAAATTCACAGGTCACGGCGGCAAATCTGATTCCAACGATGCCTCCGCGGAGGTCGTTGCGCATCTGCGCCGCGTGTTCGCCGAAAAGAATATTATTTGGCAGATGGCGGAGCTTGGCAAGGTTGACCAGGGCGGCGGCGGCACCGTTGCAATGTATATGGCGGAACGCGATATTGACACTATCGACGCGGGTGTTCCCGTTTTGTCGATGCACGCGCCCTACGAGACCGTTGCAAAGCTTGACTGCTACATGACCTATAAGGGCATCAAGGCGATGTATGAGGAGACAACGCCCGCCGAAAAGTAGTTTTGAAATTATATACACCCTGTTTCTGCACATACTATTGCAGAAATGGGGTGTTTTTTAATGAGTGCAGATGATATGAAAAGGAACAATAGCAACAATGACAATAACGACAGCGGCAGCAGCATAATTCAAAGCGACAGCATTAACGATTTTGCCAGCACTGTCGCCGGAGAGCCTGCCATACACTGTCTTACCATCGTAGGTCAGATCGAGGGGCATCAGACGCTGCCCGACAGCTCCAAAGCAACAAAGTATGAGCATCTGATGCCAATCATCGCAGCCATTGAGGAGAGCGAGGAAATAAAGGCGATGCTGGTGCTGCTCAATACAGCCGGCGGTGACGTTGAAGCCGGGCTTGGCATAGCCGAGCTGATTGCCGGGATGAAAAAGCCGACGGCGTCTATCGTTTTGGGCGGCGGACATTCCATAGGCGTACCCTTGGCGGTCGCGGCAAAGAAAAGCTACATTGCTCCGAGCGCCGCGATGACTATCCATCCTGTACGGCTAAACGGTTTGGTTATTGCCGTGCCGCAGTCGTTTCACTATTTTGAGCGGATGCAGGAGCGCGTTGTAAAATTCGTTCTTGACCATTCGCGCATTTCGCGCGAGCGCTACAACGAGTATATGCTGCGCACCAGCGAGCTGGCAAATGATGTTGGAAGCGTTATAAACGCGGAGGAGGCGGTGGAGTGTGGGCTTATCGACAGTCTCGGAACGCTCTCCGACGCTTTGGACTATCTGCACGCGGAGATTGAAAAAAACGAGCAATAATAATGGAGCGTTTCACGAGAAATCGTGAAACGCTCCGCATTTTTAAATCTTTCTGTCAATCTCACTGCCTATGACAATGTCAAGATGCGGCTTTTGCTCAGCCGGAGACGAAGCAGCTTCTGGATGCTTTTCATGGAAAGTGAAGTCCTCATCCAGCCACGGCTCAGATGAGTTTTCCTGCGTCTCTAAAGCCTCCTGAGCTTCTATGCGGGGTTTTTTTGACTTTGAGCGTTTTTCGGTCTTTGTCCTCTTCGCTCTCGGCTCTTTTTTCTTGGCTTTTGGGGGCTTTTCTTTCTTTTCCTTACGCTTTTTTTCGGGCTTAGGCTTTTTCTGCTTCTTCTCCTTTGGCGGGCGCTTGGGGTTGCCGCTTTGCTTTGGCTCTTTTGGAAAATGCTTTTGCATATACGCGAAAAACGCCAGCAGGATAAGCACGGCAAGAATAATGAAAACAACGACGATTATTTTTTTCGTCTGGGAATACAGCACGACAAGCTCACCGCTAGGCGGAGCTTTGAAAACAAGATAGCTGCCGTCACGACCGGTGGCAAGCTCCTTGTCGCCGGAATCCGTTCTCAGCGCAACCGAAATATCGCCCTTTTCCTCACAGCGGAGATGCAGCCTGTATTCATCGTTTCCGGGGGCAAGCGCGTCGCTTATCGAGTAGCTGTATGTGGCGATCACCTTGCTCGTAACGCTGCTGACCGCGACCTTGGGCGTTGTATCCTCAACCTCAAGGACGGCTTCGTTTGAAAACTCGCCCTCAGCGAGCAGGATCGGGTGTTCGCCCTCGCTTGCAAGAGTGGTGAGCCATGGCTGATATATGGCGTTTATCGTCATGCTGCGGGTCGTATTTGTCATTTCAAAGCTTTCCCAAACGCCGAAGCTATCCTCCCGCGCAGGGATTTTGGGAACGTCCCAGCTTTTGAGCGAACCGCCGTAGGTGAGAGCTACACGTCGGACAAGCTTTCCGTCAATATAAAAATCGGCGTTTAGCTCGCTGAAGATCGGGTTGATGCCCTCAAGCTGAACGAAGTCCTCATAGGGCAGGGGATAGGCAATGCCGGCAAAGCTGATACCGTCAATGCCGTCAAGCTCCTCCTCAACAAAGATGTTGTCAAAAATGTCACCGTTGGCATCGCCCGCTATGGCGCCGAGACACTCTCCCTCGCTGAAAATGCGAACCATCGAACGGCAGCCCGAAAGATTTGTTCCCAGACCCGCAATACCGCCGACATAGTCGCTGCCGGTCAGGTCGCAAAGCGCGTCACATTGAATGATAGTGCCGTTTGAGCGCCCCACAATACCGCCGCAGCTTCCGCCGTTTGTGGCGGTTACAGCGCCGGTGTTAACGGTTTTATATACAGCTCCGATATCGCAGCGTCCTACCGCGCCGCCGCAGTAATCGTTCTTTGCCGTGACCGAGGCGCTGTTTGTGCTGCTCATGATTATTGCGCGGAAAAGCGCGGTTGTATCGACCCACAGACTGTCTTGCATGGAGGAGTCCTCCTCGGGGTCGCTGCTCAGCTCAAGAGCCATGATGCCGGCAATGCCGCCAACATTGGCATCTGCCGTAACAGTGCCGTTGTTTCGGCAGCCGGAAATCTGACCGGGCTTTTCCTCCTGCTCAATAGTGTCGGATACATCCACGGTTGAATACTGCGGCGGATCCATGAGTGAGGCAAGGCTTGAGCCTATTTTGTCGAGCTGGTCGAGAGCGGAGTTGAGGTGGTTATAAACCTCAACATTCGTTGTATCCGCGGTTTTGATGATTTCGTCAAGTCCGCCGTTTATGATGTTTAGCTGAACATAAACGGTGTCAAAGGTGGCATCAAGGCGCTCGCCCGCGTTTCCGGAGTAGCCATAGAGCAGATCCTCGATTTTGTCAATGTTTGCATTGATTACGCCCGCCTGCACGGTGACACCGTTTGAGAAGCTTGAAAACGCCTTTTCAAGCTTGGAGGCGGAGGAGGTTATCATTTTCATCGACTGAGTGATAACCGCTGACATATTGCTGAGCTTACTGTTGATGGTTCTGAGATTTGTGCTGATAATGCCGAGAGAGACGGAAATCGCGTCAACAGAATCGGATATCGAGACGCGGTCAACATCGTTGTAATAGGCATCCAACAGCGCGCCTATCGCCTCACGCTTCTCAGCCGTTGTTCCTGAACCCTGAATGACGCTTGTAATACTGCTCATAAGGGTCTCAAGATCGCCCAGTGCCGATGCAATATTGTTTATCTGCGTGTTGATTTTTTCAAACTCGGTGATGATGCTTGAAGCCTCGCTTGAGACATTGGCGCTTTCCAGAGCCGCGCTTATTGTTTCCAGCTCGGATATGATAACGGGGATTTCGGTGCTTGTGACCGCGTTAAGGTCTGTAAGATAGCCGTTTATTTTCTCGGCGGCGGAGTTTATTATTTGAAGGTTGCCGTAAAGCTGGTCAACGGTGATTTCAATGTCCTCGCCTGCCGTATCCGCGTGAAGCTTGAGAGTGTCTTCAATAACGCCGACGGCGCTGTTTATCTCGTCTGCCTTGCCGAGAGCGCTGTCTGTTCCGGCAGAAAGCGAGTTTGCAAGATTACGAAGAATGGTCGTTAGCTCCTTGAGCTGCTTTTCAAGCTCCGCGCCGCTGTTGATGCCGAAGGTGACAGCCATATCCGGCTCAAACTGACCGACAATGCCGCCGACGTCCTTCCTGCCCAGTATTGCGCCGTAATTCTCACAGCCGGAGATGATGCCGTTATGAGTTCCGGCAATGCCGCCCGTGTTATAGCCAACGTGATTGTAGCCAATCGTGGCGCGATTTGTGCAGCCGCGAATGATGCCCTCGTTTAGACCGGTGATGCCGCCCGTGTCGGAAATATCGGTGGAGAAAAGCTCCTCTCTGTCATCACGGCTTGAGCCGGAGCCTGTTACAGCGCCGCTTGCCGCATCGCTGACGGAGTTTGTGATAATATCGCCGAGACCCGAAATCTCGGAAAGACCCAAGCTGCCCTGCTCTGCGTCCACTGCGGTGTTAACGTTTCCGATGTTGCGCGACGCCTCAATGAAGCCCTCGTTTCGCCCCGCAATGCCGCCCGTATGCGACTTTCCCGCAACACTTGCTTCGGACTTGCAGTTTGAGATCGTTGCGCCTGCGTGGTTAATGCCGACCAGACCGCCGATGTCGCTCTCGCCCTCGACCGAGCCGGACACGGTGCAGCCGGAGATGCTGCCGCGGTTTTCACCGGCAAGAATGCCCACCGAGCAGGCAGAGCCGTTCGGTGAGACTGCGGCGTTGAGCGTGAGATTGATTACCGAAGCTCCTGCCTCGATAGAGCGGAAAAGACCGATTTGCGAGCCTTTGGTTTTGATGGTGAAATTGGAGATCGTGTGCGAGGCGCCGTCAAAGCGACCGTAAAAAATCGGTATGGAGTTTATGCTCGCACCGCCCATGTCTATATCGTCGGTGAGCACAACGCTGAGTCCCTTGGAGTAAGAGTCCATTGAGCAGCTTTTTATAAAGCTCTTTAGCTCCGACACGTTGGAGATACTGAGAGTATCTGCCGCTTCCGCCCGGGAGAGAGCAGGCGCGATGCTAAAAGCGAAAATAAGCGCCAGAAGCAGAGCAAGACCGCGGCGGGTATTATTAAGAATTCTCGTCATCTTTTTCATGCTCCTCCCGTATAATTTCGTCGATGCTGAATTCCGCGGCGTTGCCGCTCTCCAATGAGGCGTTGATGCTGCCCTTTATAAGACCCTTGAATTCGCCGTCCACATAGCCTGTTACCATGCCGCGGATTTTTCCGTCCATTCGCAGTTCGTCGGTATGCACGCGCTCAAAGTGTCCGAGAGTAAGCGTAAGCGCGGTTTTTTCTATTATGCTGTCGCATACGAAAAGGATTTGCGGAAGCACCGCCATAACCAAAATCATTGAGGTCAGCGTGCCTCGTCCCAGCACCATGCCCATTGTGCTGACGGTTGGCTCGGAGGAAACGAAGCCTACAAGAAAGCCTGCGACGGTCATAATAGTTCCTGAGGTAAAGACGGTGGGGAAGCTCTGATTAACGGCTTCGATGATGGCGCTCTTTCTGTCCGTCTCAAGCTTGAGAGTTTGATAACGGTTGGTAAGCAAAATCGCGTAGTCGATAGTAGCACCCATCTGAATCGCGCTGACGATAAGGTAGCCGAGAAAGTAAAGCCTTGTTCCCGTGAGGTATGGGAAGGAGAAGTTTATAAAGATACTGCCTTGTATTGTGAGAATGAGCAGGAAAGGCAGACCGACGGACTTAAACGTAAACAGCAGGATGACCATTACAAAAAGAGCCGTCAGCAGGCTTATTCTCAAATTGTCTTTTGTAAACGAACGGTTAAGGTCAAGAGCCAGCGTGGCGTTGCTGACAAGAACAACTTCGTCCTCGCTGTAATACTGCTGGGCAACGGCACGCATATTCTCCAGCAGAGCCTCGGTTTTTTCGCCCTCGTCGGGTACGTCTGCGGTGAAAACGATGCGCGAATAGTTTTCGCCCTCTAGCTGATTTAGAGCGTCCTCAAGCGTGTCGTTTAGTGCGTCTATCAGCTCGTTTTGCTCGGCACTGAGATTTATAACGCCCTTCTCGCGCTGCTCAAGCAAAAAGCGAAAGACATTTATCAGAGGCACGGAGTAGTCATCAACATTCTGGAAAATCGCGCCGTATTCTTCTTTTGAAAGACCATATGCCTGATAGAGCAGGCGGGCAAGCTCAATATCAACCTCCGCAAGCTCGGAAAACTGCCGGGGTGTGTATTTATCAGTGAGTACGCGATCACCGTCTATCTTGACACTGGCAAGTCCCAGCGCGCCGACTATTTCGGGAAAATCGGAGATTTTGCTAATAACTTTTTTCTCGCTCTCATAGTCGCCCTTGGGAACGAGGATCGCAATCATGTTTTTTGTGCCAAAGTTATTTTTAATTTTGTTCTGCGCTTGAGTAGCTTCAGACTCCTTTCGAGTGCTTAGGTCGGAGTATGAGAAAGCATAGTCGCATTTTGAGGAGAAGAATATGGATGCGACGAACACAATTAGAAAAACCGGTAAGACAAAATATCGGATTTTAATTACGAAGCGTCCCCACGCGCTGATATCCGGAATAAAATTTCGGTGGCGTGTGCGCTCTATGCTGCGGTTGAACATCATAAGCAGACCCGGCATGAGCAAAAAGACAGTTGTAAGGCTGCAAATAATGCTCTTAATAAGAACGATGCCTATATCAGCTCCAATTTTAAACTGCATGGTCGTGAGCGCAACGAGTCCCGAAACAGTTGTCAGACTGCTGGAGGAGATTTCAATGATAGCTTTGGAAAGAGCCTTAATATCTGCCTCGCGGGCGGGCAGCGTATCGCGCTCCTCCATATAGCGGTGGCAGAGAATGATTGCATAGTCAACAGCGAGCGCAAGCTGCAAAATGACGGCTATCGAATTGGTAACGAAGGATATCTCCTTGAGGAGATAGTTCGTGCCCATGTTGAGAATTGCAGCAACGACAAAGACGATGACAAATACGACAAGCTCCATGTAGCTTTTGGAGGTCGTGAGCAAAACGGCGACAACTACGACAACGGCAATAAGCATTATAAGCGCCATCTCCGCTGCCAGAGTCGCGTTCACGTCATAGCCGACCTCGGTGTTGTAATATACGTCGTAGCCCTCAAGCCGTTCGCGGATGGTTGCCATTGCCGCTTCTACCTCGGGGTCAGTGGTCACGCCGGCAAAGCTCACCATCAGCAGGGCGGAGGAGTTGCGATAGGAGTTTTCACTGTCATCAAAGCTAACGGTCAAAACGCCGTCGAGCTTTGCAAACTCTGCTGCAAAGCTCTCGGCGTCCTTGTAGGTTATATTTGAAATCATCACCTGGGCGCTGGCATAGCTTTGAAACTCTTCAGCCATTATAGCAACGCCGCGGCGGGTCTCGGAGTTTTCGGGCAAATATACGGAAAGGTCATTGTTTACACGCACCTTGGGGATGCAGTTAATACAAAAAACGACAGCAATAGCAAACACAAGGTAAAATGCCTTGCGCTTATCAACAATAAATGCCGCAATTTTTTCCATTAGCGTTTCCGAATGCCTGTCATCCATCTGGAATGCTCCTTGAGTTGAGGCGTAACGCCTATGCTGGTATTAAAGTCTCTTTTCGGCGAGGAAGAAAAGTGCAACCGTTCCGGGACCTGAGTGTGAGCCGATGACCGGACCGATGTGGTTCATATAAACCGTTTTTACGCCAAAGCGCTCGCGCACAAGCTTTTCAACATACTGCGCATCCTCGAGCGCGTCACCATGGCTGATGAAAATGACCTGCTCGGAGGGATTGACAGCGGTTTTAGCCATGTGGTCAACAAGACACTCAAGGCTTTTGCGGCGACCGCGGATTTTGTCGATAGGAATGAGGTGACCCTCGTCGTCAATGTGTAAAACGGGCTTGATGTTAAGAACCGTTCCAAAGAAAGCGGCCGCACCGGAGAGACGACCACCGCGCTTGAGGAAGTTGAGGTCGTCAACCGTGAACCAGTGCGCCAGCTTCAGCTTGTTTTCCTCAACCCAAGCGGCAACCTCGTCGATGCTCTTGCCCTGCTTGCGCAGCACTCCGGCGTGATAGACGATAAGACCCTCTCCCATTGAGGCGGCGAGAGTGTCAACAATAATGATCTTTCTGTCGGGGTATTCCTCAAGCAGATCCTCCGCCGCTAGGCGAATGGAGTTGTAGGTGCTGGAAAGACCAGAGGAGAAGCAGAGATGCAGCACGTCCAGTCCGTTGTCGAGGAAAGGACGAACCTCGTCCTTAAAGGTTTCACCGTTTATCTGCGTTGTGAGGGATTGTTTGCCGTTTCTGAGCATTTCATAAAACTCATGGGGGTCAAGATCCTTGTTGTCGGGAGTGTTGCGGTAATCCTTGCCGTCAACGGTGAATATCATGGGGATAACGTGAAGCTCAAGCTCATCTACAAGCTCCGGGGTGATGTCTGTGGTGGAATCTGTGGTGATTTTATAATCTGGCATAAATAAAACTCCTTTGAAAGTATTGAAAACACGAAGCGGTCAGGAGGTTGCCTTACCGCTGAGCTTAAAAACATCGGCCGCCTTTCCGATGACAATAATGTGGTCATTGGCGGAAAAAACATAGTCAGCGCCTGGGGAAATGCTAAGGCAGTTTTCCCGCTTGACGGCTATGATGTTAACATTATATTTGCTGCGGACATTAAGCTCGGCAACGGTTTTGCCGTGCCATGAGCTGATGCAGGGGATTTCAAAGATCGAGTATTCGCTTGTAAGCTCGATGAAATCGAAAATGTTATCCGAATTGTAGCGCACGGCAAGCTTTTCAGCAATTTCGCGCTCGGGATAAACAACCTCGTCCGCGCCGATTTTCATAAGCAGCATCGCCTGGCGGTCGCCGCGTGCTTTTGAAACGACATGGCTTGCCCCTCTGTCCTTCAAAAGGGAGGTTATTTCCAGCGAGGCTTGAAAATCCTCTCCGATGGAGACAAAGCAGACGTCGAAATTGTTGACACCGAGTGAGTTCAAAACCGCCTCGTTGCAGCAGTCGCCGATAAGAGAGTCGGTGAATTTGTATGCGATCTCGTCTATGATTTCGGGATTTTTATCAACAACCATAACGTCGTTGCCCAGCTCCTGCATACGCTCGGCAAACTGACGTCCGAAGCGACCCATGCCGATTACCAAAATGGATTTCATGGTGTATGTGCTCCTATCCGATAAGAATTTTTACTGTCGGTCTTGAAATGGGGACGTTGATACGCCTTTCCGCTAAAACCAGAACAAAGGTCAGTCCGCCGATTCTGCCTGCAAACATAAGAACCATCAGCAGAATTTGAGATGCGGCGCAAAGATTCGGAGTGATACCGGTGGACAAGCCTACGGTGGCGACAGCGGAGACGATTTCAAAAACTATCTGCGTGAAGGAATAGGGCTCAAGTGCGCAGATGATCATGGCGGCTATGAAAACACCTGCGGCATATACGGTGGCGATAGAGCTTGCCTGCGCAACGGTGTTTTGGTCTAGCTTGCGTTTGAAAACGGTTATACTGCCGTAGCGCCGCGCAGAGTTTAGAGCACAAAGCAGCAAAACAACAAAAGTGGTGGTTTTAATACCGCCCGCAGTAGAACCGGGGCTGCCGCCGATGAACATTAAAATCATGGTGAGCAGAGTACCGGAATCTGACATGGAGTTTAGGTCAACGCTTGCAAAGCCTGCCGTTCGCGGTGTTATTGCCTCAAAAAGTGCGTTGAGCAGCTTTTGCCCTAAGCTCATGCCCGCCAGAGAATGCTTGTATTCAAAGATAAAAAACAGCACAAAGCCTATGCCGATAAGCAAAGCGGAGGTCGTAAGGACTATTTTAGAGTGAACCTCATATTTTTTGAAGCTTGTACGTTTTTTTATTACATCGTTCCAAACCAAGAAGCCGATGCCGCCGATGACTATGAGCAGCATGAGAGTGATCATAACAATGGGATTGTTATACAGCCCGTCGCCTGAAAGCGAGGAGAAAGCGCTGTATCGCCCCATGAGGTCAAAGCCCGCGTTGCAAAAGGCGGAAACCGAGTGAAAAACAGCGTTCCAAAGTCCAACTGTAAAGCCCATGCGAGGACAAAACACGATGGCAAGCAGCAGCGCGCCGCAAAGCTCAACAATAGCTGTTCCCGTGATGATTTGCTTTATGAGTATAACAATGCCGTTGTGCTGCAAAGAGCCTGCCGACTGCATCAGCAGGCGGCGCTCGCTGAGGGAAATGCGGCGCTTGAGAATAAGCGAGAGCATGGCGATACAGGTCATAATGCCAAGACCGCCTATCTGGATTAGAACAAGAATGATTGCCTGTCCGAAAGCAGACCAATGCGTGTAGGTGTCATAAACAACAAGTCCCGTAACGCAGGTGGCGCTGGTGGCGGTAAACATTGCGTCTAAAAACGGAGTCCATTCACCGCTTCTTGAGGAAAGCGGCAGGGTCAGCAGCAGACTTCCGATAAGGATTATTGATAAAAAGCTCAGAACTATTATTTGCGTATAAGTCAGCTTTTTTCTTAAATTTGACATTTTGGCTGCCTTTCAGAGCATTGCCGTATCGTGCGGCACAAGATAATGGGAAAAAGTGTGAATTTGCTGCTATATATCGATATTACATTTATAAGAGTATATCACAGCAACGGTTGCTTGGCTATATTATTTTCCAAAAAAACATCTTAAAAATAATAACCGATGTGTACGAAAATGTACATATTTGAGTTCTTTGCGAGTTCTTTATGGAGGAACATAAAAAGGAGGTAAAAATATGGAAACAAGTATTATTTCGGTTGCGGGAATAACAGTTATCAGCTATTTGGTGGCGCAGGGAATAAAAGCGACAAAGCTTGACAGCAAGTGGCTGCCTGTTATCTGCGGAGCGTGCGGCGCGGCGCTTGGACTGGTAGGCATGGTGGCAACGCCGGGCTTTCCGGCAGGCGACCCTGTCAGCGCGGCGGCGGTGGGTATCGTATCGGGACTTGCCGCAACAGGCTCTCATGAGATTTACAAGCAGCTTGGAGGCGAGAGGAAATGAACATTGTTGAAAAGCACTATGACTGGGGCTTTGCCCTTACGCCCAGAAGTTTGACCACGCATCTCATATTGCACCACACGGCGAGTGAAAGCGCCTCCGCCGAGAGCATACACGCCTATCACAAGTCGCTCGGCTGGGCTGGGATAGCTTATCACTATCTAGTGCGCAAGGATGGAACGATCTACCGCGGCAGACCCGAAGATATGCGAGGCGGACATACCGCAAACTGGAACTATTGCTCCATCGGCATATGCTTTGAGGGCAATTTTGAGCTTGAGGAAATGCCGCAGGCACAGTTTGACGCGGGACGTGAGCTGATAGCGGACATAGCTTCGCGCTATACGTCTATTGAAATCGGCAGACACTGCGAATACGGCAGTACCGCCTGCCCCGGCAAAAGCTTTCCCTTTGACGCTCTTGTGGGAGCGCGGCTTGAAAGCGGCGACGCGGAGCGTACCGGAGAGCCGGACGCGTGGGCGAAAAGTGCCTGCGACTGGGCGGTGGAGCAGGGCATTTTCCTCGGAGACGGGAACGGCGAATTTGACTGGCATCGAGCGCCGACCCGCCAAGAGCTGGCGGTGCTGCTTGAGCGCTGCTTTGAAAAGATGAGTAAGTAAAGCAGCCGCGCGGGTAAACGTTCCTCTCGATGCGCGGCAAAGCATGGTGATGTCAAAGCTTACGCGGTTTATTTCCGTGAGCCTTGGCAGAGTGTAAAAGGAGCAGGCAGCGTTTGTGCTGTCTGCTCCTTTTTATGCTTATAAAAATAAGCTTTATCTCGTCTTTCGCAGCATTGACAGGGGAGCGCAGGGGCGGGGAAGCTTCATGCGCAGCTTCATCATGGGGTGGGGCGTTGAGTCAATCAGCTCGTCCTCGCCGTTTCGGATATCCTCCGCGACAAAGGAAATCGGCTCGCAGTCGTTTGTGAGCAATTCGAGCGTGTCGCCGCGTGAAAACTTGTTGCGCTGCGTCAAAACGGCGCTACCGTCGTCGTCACAGCTTTCAACAACCGCGCATACGTCAGCCGTGGCAAAATAAATGCTGTCGCTCTTTGAGTAATACTGTCCGGGCTGACCGAAATAAAAGCCAGTGCAGTATTTGCGGTGGCTTATTTTTTCCATCTCGTCCACCCAAATTCGGGAAAGCGGCTCGCCGGCTTCCGCCGCGTCCAGAGCGTGGCGATAAGCGTTGGTCACGGCGGCGGCGTAATAGGCTGATTTCATGCGCCCTTCGATTTTGAAGCTGTATATTCCGGCGTCGATAAGCTCCGGCAGGTGCTCGATCATGCACATATCGTTGCTGTTCATAATGAAGGTGCCCTTGTCCTCGCTTATCTCCATGTACTCGCCGGGGCGCTTTTCCTCAACAAGATGGTATTTCCAACGGCAGGGCTGTGCGCATTCGCCGCGATTGGCGTCGCGCTCGGCGAGGTAGTTGCTTAAAAGACAGCGACCCGAAAAGGAAACGCACATTGCCCCGTGGACAAAGGCTTCAAGCTCCAGACCCTCCGGAGCGTTTTTGCGGATTTGTCTGATTTCCTCAAGACTCAGCTCGCGGGCGAGTACGGCGCGCTTTGCACCCATGTCGTATATCGCTTTGCAGGTTTCGCTGTTAACAACGCCAAGCTGCGTGCTTATATGAAGGTCGCAGTGCGGCGCGTATTTTTTCGCCATCGAGATAACGCCGAGGTCGGCGACTATAAGTGCGTCAACGCCGATGCTGTCTAAAAGCTCTAAATAGGCAGGCAGCCGCGCAAGCTCGTCCTCACGGGGGAGAGTATTGCAGGCAACATGAAGCCCAACACCCTTGTCATGGCACATTTGCACGGCAAGACGCATTTGCGCTTCGTCAAAATTTCCCGCTGATGCGCGCATTCCAAATTCATTTCCGGCCAGATAAACGGCATCGGCCCCGTAATGGAGCGCCATTTGCAAGCGCTCCATATCTCCGGCGGGAGCTAAAAGCTCCGTTTTCTTATTGTCCATAGCTTTGTGTTTTTACGAAGGCGTCGTGCTCGCTGCTGTTGGTAAAGAAGCGGTGTGTGCCGCTTGCCTCATCAAGTGCGTAATAGTAGTAGTTGTGAGAGGCGGGCTTGAACGCGGCGTTGATGGAGGGCATACCGGGGCTTGCGATAGGTCCGGCGGGAAGTCCCAAGTTTTTATAGGTGTTGTAGGGACTGTCTATGCCGAGGTCGTCATAGGTGAGAACGGCCTTGCGCTCCGGCAGCGCGTATTGCACCGTTGCGTCGATGCCAAGGTACATATTAGCGTTCAAACGGTTGTAGATTACGCCTGCAATTGTGGCGCGCTCGTCGTCATTGGCAGCCTCTTTTTCAACCATTGATGCAATCGTTACGATCTCGCGCATCGTAAGCCCCTTCGCTTCTGCCAGCTCCCACATTTCAGCGGTGAGCTTATAGTGGAAGGTCTGAAGGAATTTATCAATGGCCGCGTCAGCCGTCATGCCTTGATAAAACTCATAGGTGTCCGGGAAAAGGAAGCCTTCAAGTCTGCGTGCGTCTCCGTATTCGATGCCTTCTAGGAAAGCATAGCCGAACTGGTAATTTGCGGCACATTCCATAAGGTCGTCATATTTGCAGATTTTGTTTTCCTCAAGCCTTTTGAAGATGTCTTCCATAGTAAAGCCTTCGGGGAAGGTGACCATTGTACGCACCTGAGAGTCGCTGCCAAACTGCATTTTCTTAACGATGGCGCGATAGTCATATATTGTGCTAAGCTCATAAGTTCCGGGGTCGATTTTTACATCGGCATTGGATATCATGGAGTAGAACCGGAAAAGGGACTTATACTCAATGATGCCGGCATCCTTTAACGCGCGCGCAACGCTGCCAATGTCCGCAACGGAGACGGTTTCTGTGCCGGTAACATTGCCGTTTTCGTCCACAACGTCGCGCTGCTCCTGGTGAAAGTATTCCTCAGGGATAGTGACCTCGGCGGTAAGCTCTTCTTTGTTGAGAGCAAGAACATCGCTTGCCGCCATCCAACCGAGGCAGGCTAGAATGATGCTCACACTTATAACAAAAATGAAATACATCAGCCCGCCGAGACAGCCTGTTTTACCGTCGCGTCTGGTGCGGATGGGGTCAAAGTCGCGCTTTTCATATTGGACGTAGTTTTCATCTGGCGAATAGGCTTCAGCGCCCGCGCTAAAGCGTGCTTCACTGTGTGGCTCCTTCGCGCCCGGAGTCTGTTTTCGCGGAAATTCGTTATTATAGTTGGTGTCAGCCATCGTAAAGCTCCTTACTTTGTTGTTTAAGGTAGTAGGCGGAGATTTTTTGGGTGAAAAAACAAACGGTATGTTTTAGCTTGGAGTAACCGTCGGAAAACCGTATGCATAATATGGAACGAAAGCTGATTGACTTAGACGGCTTTCGCACAGCTTGAGATATGGTCAGCTCACCGCACGGGGCGCAAAGACGATTATTTAAGGTGCGGAGAAAGGAAAATATATATGTTTGGCGGATGTGGATTTGGCGGCGGTTGCCTTTGGATCATTGTTATAATCATTCTTATTGCCTGCTGCTGCGGTGGCGGCGGCTGCGGAAACAACTGGAATAACTGCGGCTGCGGCTGCGGCAACAACTGCGGCTGCGGCTGCTAAGGCAAACTGCTGCGGAAGCAGCGCTTGCTAAGGCAAAGAAAGATAAACGGCTTTTTATGCTTGCGAGATCCTAAGGGGTCTCGCAATTTTATTTTCTGTTATAACCGCCTGCACGGGAATGTCGTGGCTTTCAGCAGGGACAGCGCGCTGCATAAGCTTTTCACGGCACAGCCCCACGGTAAACGCCGGACAGCCTTGTAAATAGCGGTCGTAGTACCCGCCGCCGTGACCTAGACGAAAGCCGTTTTCGTCAAAGCACAGCGCGGGTACGATAATGATGTCTGCCTCGCCGGGTTAAACGGCAATTGCATCGTCCGGCGGTTCGGGGATTCCGAAAGAGCCTTTGGGAAGAGTATCTGTCGGAGCTGTGACCAGCGCAAAATCCATCTCGCCGCCTTTTTTTGTTCGCGGAAGTGCAAGCAGCTTATTCTGACGCGCGCAAAAGCTGATAAGAGCTTTTGTATCCACCTCGCGCGCAACGCTGAAATATGCAAAAACTACCTTAGCTGAGTTGAATTCGGGCAGCAAAAGCACGCGCTCGAATATTTCGCGGTTGCTTTTTTCAATATAGGTCTCGTCAAGGGCGGCCGTTTGCGCGCTTATTTTTAAACGAAGCGCTTTCTTTTCGTCGGCAATCAATATACCAAATCGCGTCTGACCCCGGCAGCGGAGTCCTCACCGGCAATAGTCTCAAGCAATGCGAGAGAAAAATCCATAGCAGCGCCGGGAGCGCGTCCCGTAATTATCCTGCCGTCGGTAACGACAGCCCGGTCACTGTGGCAGCGTGCTCCGTGCATCATATGCTCACAGCCGGGGTAGCAGGTTATGTTGTGTCCCTCAATCAAACCGAGTCCCGCCAAAACGGATGGTCCGGCGCAAATCGCCGCAACGATGCCGTTTTCGCTGTCGATGGAGCGGATAAGCTCGCAGGCGCTGGCGCTGGCGCTGATTGACTTAACGCCGCCCATACCGCCGGGAACAACGACCGCGTCACGACCGGCGGGGTGAACGTCGGAGGCGATAAAGTCTGCCTGAATGCTGATTCCGTGCGCTCCGGCAACAAGCTTTTCGTTTGATGCGGAGACAAAGCAAACGGAAACGCCGCCGCGGCTTAAAACGTCGTAGGGCGTTATCGCCTCGACCTCCTCAAAGCCGGCGCCAAGGATAATAAAGACCATTATAATACTCCCTTCAAGGAATCGTAGATGTCCTCATGTATGTCACTTATGCTTCTCATAGAGCCGTCAGGAGAAAGACAGCGAATGCGGCTCCAGCCAAGACGCTCCGACGCTGCATGACCTGCAAGCAGGCAGCGGCGCAGGTAGTCAACATTGGTTTCGTGAATGTCGCCGGTGGTATTGGTAGCAGCCTGCCGAGCTTTCATTTGCGCTAGGCAGACCTCCAGGTCAATATCCATATATAGGACGATGTCCGGCTTCGGAAGTTCCATTAAACGGAATTCAAAATCATATAGCCAGTCGAAAAAGGCATAAAGCTCTGCTTCAGGCAGCTTTGCGCCCTGATGAATTGCGTTGGAGGTCGTATAGCGGTCGCATATTATAAGACCGCCGTTGTTATAAAAGTCGCCCCAGTCGGTTTTGTAGGAGGCAAAGCGGTCAACAAAAAACAGAGTGGACGCGGCGTAGGCGTTGACGTCCTCGGGACGCTTGCCGTATTCGCCTTGAAGATATGCGCGCAGCGGGGCAGAGGAGCTTTCGCTGTATCGCGGAAAAACGAGCCGGCGAAAAGGGATGCCCTCTTTTTCCAATCTTTCGGTGAGCAGCTTGAATTGCGTGGATTTGCCGCTTCCGTCTATGCCCTCTAATACTATAAGCTTTCCCGACATTTGTTTATCCTCGTGTACTAATAATTTGCTATTTATCTCCAATACCCATGCGGCGACCCAAAACGGCAAAGCCGAATTTTGGAAGATTGGACATACGTTTAATTCTGCCGGGCTCTTTTTTGAGACGATAGAGCCACTCAAGACCCAGCTTTTGCCAAGCTTCCGGCGCGCGCTCGACAACGCCGGCAAAAACGTCCAGCGAGCCGCCGAGACCAGCCATAAGCCCGACCTTGAGAGCGGGTGCGTTTTTCTGCATCCAAAGCTCCTGCTTCGGCGCTCCTAAGCACACAAGAAGCAGATCGGGGGAAACGGCGTTTATTTTTTCAACTATCGGCTCGTCGTCGGAAAAATATCCGTCGTTCGTGCCGACGATTTTAAGCCCCTTGAAGCGCTCTTGCAGCGCCTGCGCCGCAGATTCTGCCACGCCGGGCTTTGCACCCAGTAGGAAAAGGGTCTTTTCCGCTTGAGCCATCTTCGCAAAAAGCGCTTGAGCAAAGTCAATTCCCGGAAGCTTTTGCTTGAGCGGCGTTCCCAGTATCTTTGCGCCGTATATAATTCCTATGCCGTCGGCAAGCACTAAATCCGCATCCTTAACCGCGCTTGCAGCGTTCGGGTTTTCGCGGCAAAGCATAACGATTTCGGGGTTTGGCGTAACAACATATGCTGCGCGCTTTTCCTCCATCAGAGACAGAGCCGAGCTTAGCGCTTCGTCCATGGTGAGGTTGTCGAAGCCGACGCCCATAACATCAATTTTTATGACGATCCTTCCTTTCGGGAGAGACTATATTTGTGCGAATACCTCGCCGAGCTTTTCATTGATAACAAGGTTGGCACGCTTATCGGCGGGGGTGGGGTCGCGGTTTATGAGCACAAGCTTGTCCCCGTGATAGTAATTTATAAGACCCGCGGCGGGGTAGACGGCAAGAGAGGTGCCGCCGATAATGAGCATATCGCATTCCGAAAGCATTTTAACAGCGCCCATAATGACCTGCTCGTCAAGCCCCTCCTCATAAAGCACGACATCGGGGCGGATGACGCCGCCGCAAGTGCAGCGGGGGACACCCTCGGTTTGCTCGATTATATCCTCGGAGTATGGTCTGCGGCATTTGGAGCAATAGACTCTATGTATCGTTCCGTGCAGCTCATAGACGTTTTTGCTGCCCGCCGCCTGATGCAGACCGTCGATATTCTGCGTGATTACGGCGCTTAGCTTTCCCTGCGCCTCAAGCTCGGCAAGACGGATATGCGCGCGGTTTGGAGCAACGTCATGGATAATGAGCTTGTCGCGGTAAAATTTATAAAACTCCTCCGGCTTATCGCGCAGGAAGCTGCCGCTTAATATGGTTTCCGGCGGGTAGTCGTATTTCTGGTTATACAGCCCGTCCACGCTGCGGAAATCGGGAATGCCGCTCTCGGTGGAAACGCCCGCGCCGCCGAAGAATACTATTTTTTCGCTGCTGTCCATCATATCACGAAGAAGCTTGATCTTTTCGTCCATAAAATGCCTCCCGCTGTGTTTAGCCCTGTAAAAATATCACAGTATATTATACACATTGCCGCCGGGTTTAGCAAGGAAAACTAAAGCTGAAAGTAAAACAAGCCGCAGCAAAGCGTGCGGCTTGTCGGTATAATACACGGTGCGGCGGGATAAGCCCCCTAATACCGAAGAAAAGCAGGACGCTTTTGAGGCGGTGAGCGGGCTTATCTTATTATGCTCAGGGATTCATCGTGTAGTTTGGAGCTTCTTTTGTAATGTAGATATCGTGCGGGTGGCTTTCCTTTAAGCCCGCGCCTGTTATGCGGACAAAGCGGGTCTTGGTACGCAGAGTTTCAATGTTATATGCGCCGCAATAGCCCATGCCGGATTTCAAGCCGCCCATCATCTGGAAAATCGTGTCGGACACAGGACCGCGATAGGGAACACGACCCTCAACGCCCTCGGGAACGAGCTTTTTGTTGTCCTCCTGGAAGTAGCGGTCCTTACTGCCGCGGTTCATTGCCCCTATGCTGCCCATACCGCGATAGACCTTGAACTGACGACCTTGAAATACCTCGGACTCGCCGGGGCTTTCTTCGCAGCCGGCGAGCAGAGAGCCGAGCATTACAACGGAAGCGCCTCCGGCAATTGCCTTAACGATATCGCCGGAGTATTTAACTCCGCCGTCCGCTATGACGGGGATGCCGTATTTTTCCGCCATTGCAGCACATTCGAGAACGGCGGTCATCTGCGGAACGCCTATACCGGCAACAACGCGCGTTGTGCAAATCGAGCCGGGACCTATGCCAATCTTAACGCAGTCCGCCCCTGCCTTGATGAGAGCCTCGGTACCCTCAGGGGTGGCGACATTTCCTGCGATGAGAGCAATGTCAGGGAACTTTTCCTTAATTCTGGAAACGTTTTTAAGAATGTTCTGGGAATGACCGTGGGCACTGTCAAGAACCAGAACGTCAACTCCGGCGGAAACGAGAGCGCCGGCTCTGTCCATAACGTCACCGGTGACGCCGATAGCGGCTGCGCAGAGCAGTCTGCCGTGAGCATCCTTGGCGGAATGCGGATAGGTGAGTGCTTTTTCGATGTCCTTTATGGTTATCAGACCGCGGAGATGCCCCTCATCATCAACAATAGGGAGCTTTTCTATCTTGTGTGAGCGGAGGATATCCTTTGCCTGCTCTAAGGTAGTGCCTACCTTGCCGGTAACAAGGTTATCGCTGGTCATTACATTGGAGATGAGCTGGCTCATGTCGGTTTCAAACTTCATATCGCGGTTTGTGATGATGCCGATGAGCTTGCCTTCGGTATCAACAATTGGAACGCCGGAAATGCGGAATTTAGCCATAAGCTGGTCAGCCTCGCCGATGGTGCGCTCCGCCGTTAGAGAAAAGGGATTGGTAATAACGCCGTTTTCAGAGCGCTTGACCTGGTCAACCTGCTCTGCTTGAGCGTCGATGCTCATGTTTTTATGAATAACGCCTATACCGCCTTCACGAGCAAGGGCAATTGCCATGCGGTATTCCGTGACCGTGTCCATAGCGGCGCTGATAAGAGGGATGTTGAGCCTTATGTTTTTTGTGAGATTTGTGCTTAAATCAACATCGGCGGGCAGCACATCGCTTTCAGCGGGGACAAGCAGCACATCGTCGTAGGTCAGACCCTCGCCGATGAAACGATCGGCATAAATTTTATTAAGTTCCAAGTTGACCGCTCCCTTTCGTAGATAAATTTTATGTATTGTACTCCACCGGCGGATACCTTGTCAACCACGAATATTCATATTCTAAAATGACAGGTCGATACAGGCGTTTGACTTCCGGCTACCATTCCTCGTTTGTTCTGGCGTAGAAGAAAATATACTGCTGAGCTAAACCGGCGAAGCTGCCCAGAACGGCAGGGTCATAGTCCTTCGGAAAATGCCGGTCAAGAGCTTTTTTCATCCATGTGTCTATGGGAAAGCTGTCCATCCTGTGAAGCCCGTAAAGCATGAAGCAGCTTGCAACCTTGCTGCCGACGCCCTGAAGCCTCTTGAGCTCGGTGAAAGCATCGTCTGCGGGCATTGCCGCGAGAGCGTCAAAATCAAGCGAGCCTTCGCATACAGCGCGTGCTGCGGAGAGGATATATGGTGCGCGGTAGCCGCAGCGCAGAGGGGCAAGCTCGCTTTCCGAAAGCGCTGCTATCGTCCGCGCGTCTGGAAAGGAGTATATGCCGTCGTCCAGCTTCTCGCCGTAAAGACGGCAGAGAGTGCCTATTATCTGCTTTATGCGGGGAATATTGTTGCACTGGGAGATGATGAAGCTGCAAAGCGCCTCCCATGGCTCTTGACGCAAAATGCGGATACCCTTGCCGTATTCGGCGCAGGTTTTGAGGTATTCCGGCTCGGTAAAGACGGCGGCGGGACAGTCATAATCGGTTTCAAGGTCAAGATAATTCCGCCAGATGGATAGGTCGCTCTCCGGCGCGTCGCAGAAAATGCCCTCACCGTCGCGCCATATGGAAAGCGCCTTTCCGTGAGCCACACCCTTGTATACGGAGCTTTCGTCCTGTTCCCATCGAAAGCATTGCCCGCATTCAAAGGTCTTAACCAAATCAAGCTGCGCTGCCGGTGCGAGGAATAGTTTGTTTTTTATTTCTTTGTCCATACCGCAGCCTCCCTGGTGAAATTTGCAAAAATCCCGTCTCTTTCCGAGACGGGATCATTTGATTGCATTAATAATAGCGCTTGTTCTTGTTCTTTCTGGCAGCCTCAGATTTTTTGCGGCGCTTAACGCTGGGGCTCTGGTAGTATTCCTTTTTTCTGAGGTCTGACATCACGCCGGACTTCGCGCAGCTTCTCTTGAAGCGTTTAAGAGCGCTGTCCAGAGATTCATTCTCTTTTACTCGTACTTCTGACATTCTATTTCCCTCCCTCCAAATGCGCCTGACGGCGCTTTTAAGGGCCATTTATTTCATGGCTTTGCCCCGTAATTATAATGGCAAATAATTAAATTGTCAAGCAAAATTAACGGATTTATATGCCATATATTGTTTAATTTAATTATTTGCGATACTTTGAAGCCTGTTTGGATAAGCGGGAAAGCCCCGCCGCGCCGCCCAAAAACGCAAAAATCACAGCGTTCGACAAGGCTGCGGGGAAAATCAGTTTTGCAAAAAAGCAAAAATTATGAAAAATTAACTTGTAATATCAACTTGTTATGATTATAATGATATAACAATGTTCATAAACTATGGGGGCAATGACCTGTGGAAACTAATCCTGTACTTTTAAGCACGCTTTCTATGGACAGTGACATTCCGCTGTATTCTCAGCTTGTCAGCATAGTCAAGCGCAATATAACCGCCGGAACTCTTGGTCCCGGCGAGCTGCTCCCTTCTGAGGCGGAGCTTTGCAAAACCTTTAACGTAAGCCGCAGCACCGTTCGTCAGGCTATCGGCTCTCTTGAGACCGAGGGGCTTGTCGTGCGAAAGCAGGGCAGAGGAACCTTCGTTGCCGAGCCTAAGATGCGCCGCAAAACCGAAAATGTATATTCCTTTACCTCCGAAATAAGCTCGATGGGGCTTACTCCCTCGTCCACGCTTGTCGAGTTTGAGGTAATGGAGCCTACTCCGGACATAACAAGGGTTCTGGAATTGAGCACTCAGGATACGGCGGTCTACCGCTTCACGCGTATCCGCAATGTTGATGGCGAACCGCTCATCCTTGAAACCTCCTTTTACCCCCAGTACATCTACCCCAAGCTTACGCGCGAGCTTCTTCGCACACACAGCTTTTACAGCCTGCTCTATGAGGTAGGCATTGCGCCCGCCTCGGCGGTAGACTCCTATGAGGCTGTTGTGCTCGGACGTGAGGAAGCGGAAATGCTTGGCTGCAAGCCGGGAAGCTGCGCCTTTTCTGTTCAGCGCAGAACAAGAACCGAAACAGGCATGATTTATGAATATACCCAGAGCCTTATCAGAGCGGATAGAGTAACGCTTGATATTGTTCTGCACAAGGATGGAGTTTCCTTTACAAGAAGCGTTGACAAATAGTGTTAATAAGCGTATTGTCTATACCACTGCGGTGTTTAGCATTTGGTATTCAGCGGCGTTCCGAAGCACCCGCAGAGGTGCATATGGAGCGCCGCTGAATATTTATTTTTTAACAAAAGCTTGCCGTAACGTAAAAAGCATTGACCGGCAAGCAAAACAGATGACTTCGTTGGGCTTAATATAAGTCAGACAGAAGCTTTGAGCGAGTTTGTACATATTATTTTGAAAATCCTATTTACAAGAGGTATTTACTATTGTATAATAGCGTCGTAACAAACGTATGATACGAGCGTAACAACGACGCTAAAATATAAGGAGGCAATGATAATGAGTAAAATCAGAGTTGCAATCAATGGCTTCGGCAGAATCGGAAGACTTGCTTTCCGCGCCGGACTGGGATATGACGATGTTGAGTTTGTCGGTATCAACGATATGCTCACACCCGATTACATGGCATATATGCTTAAGTATGACACAGTCCACGGTCGCTTTGACGGCGAAGTCTCCTACACCGAAAACAGCATCGTTGTAAACGGCAAGAGCATTCCCGTGTTCTGCGAAAAGGATCCCTCCAAGCTTCCTTGGGCAGATCTTAAGGTTGACTTTGTCATCGAATCTACGGGACTTTTCACCACCATGGAAAAGGCACAGGCACATATTGATGCCGGCGCTAAGAGAGTTGTTATTTCCGCTCCCAGCAAGGACGCTCCCATGTTCGTTATGGGCGTTAACCAGAACTCCTATGTAAACGGCACGAAGATAGTATCCAACGCTTCCTGCACCACCAACTGCCTTGCGCCTCTGGCAAAGGTCATCCATGATAAGTTCGGCATTGAGAGCGGTCTTATGACCACCGTTCATGCAACCACTGCTACCCAGCGCACCGTTGACGGTCCGTCTATGAAGGACTGGCGCGGCGGCAGAGCTGCGGCGGGCAACATCATCCCCTCCAGCACCGGCGCTGCCAAGGCTGTTGGCAAGGTTATCCCTGACCTCAACGGCAAGCTGACAGGTATGTCTTTCCGTGTTCCCACCCTCGATGTCTCTGTTGTTGACCTCACAGTCAATCTCAAGACCGCAACTACCTATGAAGACATCTGCAAGGCTATCAAGGAAGCTTCCGAGGGCGAGCTTAAGGGTATCCTTGGCTATACCGACGAGAAGGTCGTTTCCTCCGATTTCCTCGGTGATAAGCGCACCTCCATCTTCGATGCCGACGCAGGCATCATGCTCAACGATAAGTTCGTTAAGCTGGTATCCTGGTATGATAACGAATGGGGTTACAGCAACAAGCTCATTAACCTCATCCAGCATATCTACTCTGTCGATACCCTCTAATTTAGTTGGTAATTCACTCCTCCATAAATGTGCAGGTCGCGCAACCATCCGATTTCGGCTGGTTGCGCGATTTGTATTTTATTTGCAGCATCTAAACACATTGATAACGTGACATGATTTGCTTTTTGTGATAAAATTATAAAAAAGAAGCAATTGTTTGTAGTTTTGAAAGGAAGTGTGCAATGCCGGGAATTAATGAACTTAAGAATATGAAGATTAAAAACTTTTTGCTTTTAACCGTTGCCGGGCTGGTGAACGCCTTTGGCGTTACCGTTTTTCTTGCCCCGGTCAAGCTCTATGACAGCGGAGCTTCGGGAACATCAATGCTCCTTGCGCAGATTACGCCGGAGTTTCTTTCTCTGTCGTTTTTTTTGGTCGCTCTCAATGTGCCCCTGTTTCTTTTCGGACTGAAAAAGCAAGGGGCAGTCTTTACCGTATATGCGCTTTACGCCGTTTGCATCTACTCGCTGGGTGCGTGGCTGATTACCGATGTTCTTCCGATAGATGTTAACATGGCGTCGCCGCTTGCCGGCTCTGACCTGCTTTTGTGCGCGCTTTTCGGCGGACTTATCTCCGGCGTCGGCAGTGGACTAGCCATACGCTTTGGCGGAGCTATGGACGGCGTGGAGGTGCTTGCCGTTATCTTTGCCAAGCGCATTGGCATAACCGTCGGGACCTTTGTCATGGTATATAACGTAGTGCTTTATATCGTCTGCGGCATTGTGATAAATAGCTGGATACTGCCGCTATACTCAATTGTCACATACGGCGCAGCGCTAAAGACGGTAGACTTCATCATCGAGGGCATTGACCGATCCAAGGCGGCTACCATCGTAACATCCTGCCCGGACGAGGTGTGCCAAGCGCTGTCGCAAGCCTTTGAGCGCGGAATGACAACTATGGATGCCAAAGGCTTCTATTCCAACTCTCCTAAAACCGTGGTCTATTTCATCGTTAACCGCTTTCAGGTTGTGCGCATGAAGGATATCGTCCATGAGATCGACCCCACGGCGTATATATCCATAAGTGAAGTTGCTGATATCTTCGCATCTCAGCAAAATTGAGTATACAAATAAGAGTCTCGCCCTATGGCAAGACTCTTTTTTTGTATATAAGTTTTCTTCCTGCTTTGCGCTCAGCCTGCGTAAATCGGCGGCATAAGATCGGGCAGAAAGAAAATGTTGCTGTGGCGGTTTTTGTAAAAGAACATACGGAAAACGAGACTGTTGCCGGTGGCATAGCCTTTGAGCTGGGCGATGAGATCCTCAAGCCACAACTCGACGTGCACTGCATCGAGCTGCTGGGACATAAGCACAAGACTGCAAATAGCTTGCAGGCAAA
>JAHAWY010000001.1 GCA_018385135.1 Oscillospiraceae bacterium
TTATCATCATCGGCGCCGGTCCCGGCGGCATTTTTTCTGCCTACGAGCTTTCCCATATGCGTCCCGGGCTGAAGATCGCCGTTTTTGAGTGCGGCAATCCCCTCTCCCAGCGCAAATGTCCCATCGACGGCAAGAAGATCACCCGCTGCATCAACTGCCCCACCTGCTCCATCATGAACGGCTTCGGCGGCGCCGGCGCTTTTTCCGACGGCAAATACAACATCACCAACGCGTTCGGCGGCACGCTGCATGAATTCATCGGCAAGGACACGGCGCTTGAGCTGATGCGCTATGTCGACGGGATCAATCTTCGCTACGGCGGCGAGGGCACCAGACTCTATTCCACCGCAGACAGTGTGTTCAAAACCCGATGCCTGCAAAACGGTCTGCACTTGCTCGATGCTTCCGTCCGTCACCTCGGTACGGACATCAACTACACCGTGCTGAGCAATCTTTATGACGAGCTCAAGGAGCGCGTAGATTTCTTTTTCCGCACGCCGGTTGAAAAGGTGCGCGTCGTGGACGGCGGCTACGCGGTCGACACAAAAGAAGGCGCTTTCTCCGGCAAATACTGCATCATCTCCGTCGGGCGCAGCGGCAGCAAGTGGATGGAGGGCGTGTGCCGCGACCTCGAGATCCCGACGCTTTCCAACCGTGTGGACATCGGCGTGCGCGTCGAGCTTCCCGCGGAGGTCTTTGAGCACATCACCGACGAGGTGTATGAGAGCAAAATCGTTTACAAAACCGAAAAGTATCAGGATCTCGTGCGCACGTTCTGCATGAATCCGCGCGGCGCGGTCGTATCCGAAAATACCAACGGCATCGTCACCGTCAACGGTCACAGTTATGAGGATCCTGCCCGCCAGACGGAAAACACCAACTTTGCTCTTCTTGTCTCCAAGCATTTTACCGAGCCGTTTAAGGATTCCAACGGTTACGGCGAGAGCATCGCGCGGCTTTCGAACATGCTCGGCGGCGGGGTCATCGTGCAGCGCTTCGGCGATCTCATCCGCGGTCAGCGCTCTACCGCGCGCCGCCTGGAAAAGGCATTTATCACGCCGACGCTCAAGGCTACGCCGGGCGATTTGAGTCTTGTCATCCCCAAGCGCATTCTGGACGGCATCATCGAGATGGTCTACGCGCTTGACAAGATCGCGCCGGGCACCGCAAACGACGATACGCTTCTCTATGGTGTGGAGGTCAAGTTCTACAATATGGAGGTCGCCATCGACCATAATCTGGAAACGGCTCATAAGGGACTCTTTGTCATCGGCGACGGCAGCGGCGTGACGCACTCGCTGTCTCATGCCAGCGCCAGCGGCGTTTATGTCGCACGCTATATCGCGCAGCAATAAGGAGAGAGATATATGGACGAAAAACAGATCCTGCAGCAGGCTGAGGAGCGCACGCAGAAAAACGCCTTCCCTGCCTACAACCATATTGAGCCGGAGCGCGTCGAGCCGGATCATGCCATCTTCCGCCTTGAGATCCGCCCTGAGAGCAAGAATCCCTACGGGGTCGTACACGGCAGTGCGATCTATACCATGGCGGATAACGCCACCGGCTATGCCGCGCATACGGACGGGCGCTGCTATGTCACGCAGACGAGCAGCATGCACTTTCTGCGCAATCAGACGCACGGCGTCGTTCGTGCAGACGCCCGCGTGCGTCATCGCGGCAAGGCTACCTGTCTTGTCACCGTAGATATTATCGGTGAAAACGGCTGTCTGCTTGCCACGGGTGAGTTTACCTATTTCTGTGTGGATAAGGCGATCATGGAGAAAAAGTCTCAGCAATAGGTGAACGCTCTGCTGCGTCTGCAGAGCGTTCACATTTCCGCGCGCCGGTAACAGGCTTTGCTGAGAAAGTTCTGTTTTTCCAAAAATGTTGGTTGTCCAAAAAAGAGCTTGAAACTAAGCCGCAGCTCAGCTATAATAGGCGTCACGGGACATCTCCGGGTGCAGCGCAGCTGGCGGCGCGCCCGCTTTGGGAGAATACGCCCAGCCGGATAAAACAACTCAATAACCGGGTGTAGCGCAGTTGGTAGCGCGCCTGCTTTGGGAGTGCCGTGGCGGTATCCGGGGTAGGGTGAGGCGAAACGCCGCAAAGCCTTGCGGCACGGGCGATAGCGGGTTTTCCTCCGGTTGCCGAAAACGGGACAAAATCGCCTTTGACCACACGAATGACCACAGACAGAAAAATCTTTATTTTTACCGTTCGCCGTGGTATCATGGAAAAAACTGAATATCCGGGTGTAGTTCAGCTGATAGAACGCGTGGTTTGGGACACGAATGCAGGAAGTTTGTAGTTTTTGTGAATGACGTGCCGAAACCCTTGATATTACTGGACTTTTGGTTTATTATGTTTGAGAAGTAGTGGGGAATTTTTCCCCTTGACCACAAATTTGTCCACAATTGAGAATATCCCCTAACGTTTAAATTGATACTGAAAAAATTGATATCCGGGTGTAGCCTATCGGTTAGGCGCTTGCTTTGGGAGCAAGATCAGGCTGGTTCGACTCCAGTCACTCGGAC
>JAHAWY010000002.1 GCA_018385135.1 Oscillospiraceae bacterium
TTGAGTCTCCAATCTCCTATTTCGCGGGCGGTCAAACCTAATATATAGACTGAAGCACACATTCCACGCAAAAAGACGGCGGCGCGTTATGCGCCGCCTTCTTTGCTGTAATTTCAAAATTTCACATCATCAGCCGACAACAGCTTAAAGCCATTATCTAACAGGCACTTATGCGCCTTTTCCTGGTCATCACATTTTAGAATGATCGTTGCGCCGTTGCCGACAGGAGAAACGAAGCCATAGCTGTATTCAACCATAACGTCGTTTTCGGTGAGCAGCGCGAGAGCCTTGTGAAAAGAGCCCGGTGTATCCTCTGCTTCAAGAGCCAAAACATCCGTTTCTTTAACGGTCATACCGTTTTCTCGTAAAGCGCTTAATGCAGTCTTGCGCTTGTCAACGATAAGTCGCACAACGCCGAAATCGGCAGTATCCGCAATGGAGATGGCACGCAGGTTTACGCCCGCCTCGAAAAGCACTCCCGTAATGTCGCGTATTGCACCCTTGCGGTTTTCCGCAAATACCGAGATTTGTTTCAACAGCATGGTATTCCCTCCTTAAAAATTCACCTGAGTACGTTTGTCGATAACTCTCTTTGCCTTGCCCTCAAAGCGCTCTATGCTTTTTGGCTCAACAAGCTTGACCTTGGCAGAGATACCGAGGACGGAATGTATAGCGTCGGTAACACGCTTGCTTATTGCCTCGAGCTTACGAACCTCGTCGGTAAAGGCGTCCTCATTAAGCTCAACAAGAACGGTTAGTTTATCAAGGTTTCCTTCTCTTTCAACTATCATCTGGAAGAACGGAGCAATACCATCCATATCAACCAGCACAGACTCGATTTGTGACGGGAACACATTAACGCCTCTGATGATAAGCATATCGTCGGTGCGTCCCGCGGGCTTGACCATACGCACGAAGCTCCTTCCGCATTCACATTCCCCCGGAATGCGCATACCGACGTCCCGTGTGCGATAGCGGATGAGCGGCAAAGCCTCCTTGGTCATACAGGTAAATACGATCTCACCCTCAACACCGTCAGGAACAGGCTCGCCGGTTTCGGGATTGATGATTTCAAGGTAGAAATGGTCTTCGTTAACGTGCAGACCATGCTGGCACTCACATTCATATGCAACTCCGGGACCTATAACCTCGGAAAGTCCATAAATGTCATACGCCTTTAATCCAAGACGCTGCTCGATTTCCTTGCGCATACTTTCAGTCCACGGCTCTGCGCCGAAAAATCCGGCTTTGAGAGAAATGTCCTCCTTGCTTATACCGTTTTGTTCCATAAATTCGGCAATGGTCAGTGCATATGAGGGTGTTGCAAGGATAAAGCTGGGCTTAAAATCCTGTAAAATAGTAACCTGCCTTCAGGTGTTACCGGTAGAAGCGGGTATAGTTGCGCAGCCAATCGTTTCGCTGCCCAGACCGCCGCCTAGACCGCCGGTAAACAAGCCGTAGCCATAGCTGATATGACCTATATCGGAGCTTGTAATTCCGCCCGCGCCGAGCGTTCTTGCCATAACCTCTCCCCATAGCTTCATATCGTTTTCCGTATAGCCGACAACAGTCTGCTTGCCTGTTGTTCCCGAAGAAGCGTGAATACGCACAACCTCCTCCATAGGAACCGCAAACAGACCGAAGGGGTAGTTGTCGCGCAGATCCTGCTTAGTCGTAAACGGCAGCTTGGATATATCGTCGATCGACTTTATATCCTCAGGCTTCAGACCTATTTCGTCGAAGCGCTTGCGGTAAAGCGGAATCTTTTCGTAAACTCTCTTCACCATAGCGCAAAGTCTTTCGCTCTGCAGCGCTTTGAGCTGCTCACGGGGCATTGTTTCCGCTTCCTTGTTGTAGTAATGATAAGTCATTTCTTTTCCTTTCAACATCATATTTTTCTAAGCACGGCACAGGTCATGCAAACGGTGAGGCGCGAAGGCTTTGCAAAAGCCGATACCGATTATCCGCCCGTGCAAAAAGCCCCGCAGCGAGTTTGCCGCGGGGCTGAAAGCAGTTTTTAAAGCTGCATTCTTTTCCGTTATCAGGCAAACTCAACTAAGCCTTACCGCAAAAGCAGGTAAAGCTAAACATAAAAGCAAAGGCATATTCAACTGCTGCGTTACGCTTGTTCATAGCCGTTCACCCGAGGATAATTTTGTTTGAGCATAACACAAGGCAATCGTTTTTAAAAGTGGCAGTTTGCACAATTCAGCCCGGTTTCGCACCTTTTTTTCGCAGCTCAGTTATGTATTGCAACAATTAAAAGCTATGTAACAGCATTATTTTCCGTTATACATATTATATATGTCAAATATAACAAAAGGAATGTAGTTATTTAAAGTGATTTAAGTTTATTGACCTATTGACTTTATTATAATAAAGCTTTACAATAACCACAAATATTTTTCGGCGATACTTATTTTTATGTTACAAAGGTGGCTTCGCTGCAAACGAGGTCATTTTTTGTATAAAAAAATCAGGAGGAAAGAAAATGAAGAAGTTTTTAAGCATTGCTCTCGTTCTTGTTCTTATCGTCGGCTGCTTTGCAGCATGCGGAAACTCCAAGAACCCTGCTGCTTCCGGAACTGACGTTCCCGAAACAGACGAGACCCCCGCCGTCTCCGGCGAAACCATCAAGATCGGTCTGCTGGGCAATACCACAGGCGACAATTCTCAGTACGGCATTGCTGTTTTCAACGGCGCTAAGCTGTACATCGACGAAGTAAACGCCGCAGGCGGCATCAACGGCAAGCTTATTGAGGTCGTTGAGTACGATGAAGAAGGCGACTCTCAGAAGGCAATCACCGGTTACAACTCTCTGGTAGACTCCGGTGTTGCCGGCATCATCGGCTCTGTTCTGACCGCTCCCACCGTTGCAGCAGTTTCCGTTGCATATGAGGACAATATGCCCATGATCAGCGCTTCTGCAACCGCTTCCGCAGTTACATACAACGAGGAAAGCGATACCGTCTACTCCAATATGTTCCGCTCCTGCTTCATCGACCCCTATCAGGGCGAGATCATGGCAACCTTTGCTAAGGAAGAGCTCGGCGCAGCTACCGCCGCTGTTCTCGTTAACTCCGGCTCTGACTACTCCGTCGGCGTTGCCGCTGCTTTCGTTGAAACCTGCAATGAGCTGGGCATTGAAGTTGTTGCCTCTGAGAACTATGCAGGCAGCGATACAGTTGACTTTGCAAGCCAGCTGACCAACATTGCCGCAAAGAACCCCGATGTTCTTCTTATCCCCGACTACTACAACATCATCGCTCTTGTCGCTGAGCAGGCCGCTGACGCAGGTCTTAAAACCGCTCTGCTGGGCGTTGACGGTTGGGACACCGTTGCTGACTATGTCACCGACCTTTCCCTGCTTGACGGCGCTTACTACTGCGCAGGCTACTCCACCGAGGACACCTCCGATGCAGTTCAGGGCTTCATCAGCAACTACGAAGCAAAGTACGGTGATACTCCCAATATGTTCTCCGCTCAGGCTTACGATGCTGCTGCAATCATTGTTGCAGCTATGACCAAGGTTGATACCGAGGCTCCCGAGCTTGAGGTTGGCTCTGATGAGTATCGTCAGGCAGTTGTTGACGCTATGAAGGCTACCGACGCTGACTTCGTCACCGGTCACGTTACCTATGACGAGTACAACAACCCGCAGAAGACCGCTGCTATCATCGGCTTTGCTGACGGCGCATCCTCCTTCTGGGGCAACTTCGGCGCATAATTCAAGTTTCATAGTAAGCTTTATATGCACTTCGCGGGGGGAAGCAAAAACTTCCCCCCGTATCGTTTTTTTGATTGACCACCGACAAAAAATATCTTATAATAGAAAAATGTATTAGTTTAAAGCGGATTGAAGTATTCTTTGTCGATGCTCAATCTTCTAAGCTCCTTACTTTTTTGAGAGAGGGTATTCTTATGCTGTTTTTCAGTCAGCTCATCAACGGTCTCCAGCTCGGCTCGATATACGCGCTGGTCGCTCTCGGCTACAGTATGGTTTACGGCATCATACTGCTGCTGAACTTTGCTCATGGTGATATCATCATGGTAGGCGGCTATATTGCTCTGCTTGCGATAACGGCAGGTCTGCCGACCTATATTGCCGTGCCTCTGTCGATTATCGGCTGCATTCTGCTCGCCTGCATTATCGACAAGGTCGCGTACAGTCCCCTTCGCAAAGCGCCGCGCATCTCCCTGCTCATTACCGCAATCGGCGTTTCGCTGCTGCTGCAAAACTTGGCACAGCTTATCTTTTCTGCTAAAAGCCAGCCTTTCCCCAGCTCTGTTGTTATTCCCAAGGGCAGCGTGAACATCGGCGGTTTTGCCATCAGCTACACAGCCCTTGTCACTCTTGTGGTTGCGGTCGTTTCCATGCTTCTGCTTACATGGCTCGTTCAGAAGTCCAAAATGGGCAAAGCCATGCGAGCTGTTTCCGAAGACATGGGCGCAGCGCAGCTTATGGGTATCAGCGTCAACAGCACTATCAGCTTCACCTTTGCAGTGGGCAGCGCTCTTGCGGGTATCGGCGCCATCCTCTATTGCTGCCGCTATCCTCAGGTGTCTCCCACTATGGGATCTCTGCTTGGTCTTAAAGCATTCGTTGCTGCTGTTCTTGGCGGCATCGGTTCTATCCCCGGTGCAATGCTTGGCGGCTTCGCCATTGGTCTTTGCGAAGTGCTTGTAACCTCTCTCGGCGGCTCTGCGTGGACTGACGCCGTGGTTTTCGCAATTCTAATCGTTGTCCTTCTCATCAAGCCCACCGGCTTTATGGGCAAGGCAATGTCTGAAAAGGTTTAAGGGGGAAAAAACAATGACTAAAACTCCATCTTCCGCTTCCCCCTCTCTTTATGAGGATAAGAGAATAATCTCCATGCCCGTGCGTTACCTTATAAATATTGTTGCTATTGCTGTTTTCATGCTCATCGGCAACCTCATCATCAGCGAGGGTATAATAAACCGAACCTATACGACCATTTTGCTTCAGGTCGGTGTTTATATAATCCTGGCTGTCTCCCTCAACATTTCCACCGGCTATCTGGGTCAGCTCCCGCTGGGTCACGCAGGCTTCATGGCAGTCGGCGCATATGTAGGAGCGCTTGCATGGAAAGCAATGCCCCACGGTTTAGGCTATATGATCATCGGTCTTATCGTTGCCGGCATCGCGGCAGGTATTGTTGGCATTATCATTGGCATACCCGCCCTTCGTCTGCGTGGCGACTATCTGGCAATACTCACTCTCGGATTTGGCGAGATCATCCGTATCATAATCATCAACCTACCTGACATCACCGGCGGTACTCCCGGTCTTTTGAACATTCCCAAATACTCCAATTTCAATGTTATCTTCATCTTCGTGATATTGACCTGTTATATAATCCACACCATGATGAAATCACGTCACGGACGCGCGATACTTTCCATCCGCGAAAACGAAATCGCCGCGGAGGCATGCGGCATCAACACCACTTATTATAAGGTAATGGCATTTTCCGTTTCTGCGGCACTGGCAGGTGTTGCCGGCTGTCTTTACGGCGGACTGCAAGGCTCACTTTTCCCCTCCGCTTTCGGATTTATGGACTCGATCAACATTCTTGTTATGGTAGTTCTTGGCGGCATGGGCTCAATGATAGGCTCGGTGCTTGCTGCAAGCGTACTCACCGCACTGCCCGCAATGCTCCAGTTCCTCGCCTCCTACCGTATGGTCATTTATTCGGTGCTGCTCATTCTCGTTATGATTTTCAAGCCGTCGGGACTTATGGGCACCTACGACTTCTCTCTGACCGGTTTGATTGAAAAAGCAATCATTAAAATCAGAGGCGGCTCTAAAAACAACGCAAAGGAGGGACAGGCAAATGAGTAAAAATCAAAAACAGCCTGTAAAGCTTGTTCCCATCCCCTCTCCAAACATCATCCCCGAGCGCGACGTTGATATGTCCCCCATTTTGGAAATCAGCCATCTGGGCATCGACTTTGGCGGTCTTACCGCCGTTGAGGATTTGAATATGGCGATAGGACGCACCGAAATTGCCGGTCTTATCGGTCCTAACGGAGCGGGAAAAACTACCGTATTCAACCTCATCACCAAGGTATATCAGCCCACACGCGGCACTATCATGCTTGACGGACGAGACACCGCCGGGCTTAACACCATTCAGATCAACAAGCTCGGCATCGCGCGTACCTTTCAGAATATCCGCCTTTTTAAAGACCTCACCGTTCTTGATAACGTACTCATTGGTCTGCACAACGAGATGGACTACCACCTTGCAGAAGCGATTTTGCGTCTGCCCTCATATTGGCGCGCAGAGCGTATTGCAAGAGAGCGCGCATTGGAGCTGCTGTCCATCTTCGATATGCAGGATCTTGCTAATGTCAAGGCGGGCTCACTCCCTTACGGTGCGCAGCGCAGGCTGGAAATCGTACGCGCGCTCGGAACAAATCCCTCGCTGCTGCTTCTTGACGAGCCTGCGGCCGGCATGAACCCCTCCGAGACCAGCGAGCTGATGGAGAACATCCAGAAAATACGCGACACATTTAAAATTGCAATAATGCTCATTGAGCATGACATGAATCTTGTCATGGGTATCTGCGAGGGCATATGTGTTCTCAATTACGGCAAGGTGATCGCAAAGGGTACGCCGGAGGAAATTCAGGCAAATCCTGAGGTTATTGAGGCGTATCTGGGTAAGAAAAAGGAGGCGAACTGACGTATGCTGAAGGTAAACGACATTAATGTCTATTACGGCAGTATCCACGCTATAAAGGGCGTTTCCTTTGAGGTTGAAAAAGGCGAGATCGTCACGCTAATTGGCGCCAACGGCGCAGGAAAATCAACCATTTTGAACACCGTCTCCGGACTTCTCCCTGCAAAAAGCGGCACTGTCAGCTTTATGGGTAAAACGATAAACGGCATCGCCGCACACAAGGTTGTCGGCATGGGTCTGGCGCAGGTTCCCGAAGGACGCCGTGTTTTCCTCAATATGACAGTTCAGGAGAACCTGGAAATGGGCGCTTACACCCGTAAAAGTGCTGAGATTGACGACTCCATCGCCGATGTATATGAACGCTTTCCCCGCCTTAAAGAGCGCCGCAAGCAGGTTGCGGGAACTCTCTCCGGCGGCGAGCAGCAGATGCTTGCAATGGGCAGAGCGCTTATGTCCAAGCCCGAGCTTTTGATGCTTGATGAGCCTTCCATGGGTCTTGCTCCTATACTTGTTGAGCAGATTTTTGATATCATCAAGGAGCTTAACAAGGCCGGAACAACTATTCTTCTTGTCGAGCAGAACGCGCAAATGGCACTGTCCATTGCCGACAGGGGCTACGTCCTCGAAACAGGTAAGATCGTCACCTCCGCAAAGGCATCCGACCTTTTAAACGACGACTCGGTTAAGAAAGCCTATCTTGGCGGCTGATACATTACCGCCGCACTCTCCTTTTGCAGAGTGCGGCGGTTTTCGTCCCTTTTTAAGTGTTGACCCCAAAATTCCCGGCAATTTTACCAGCTTTGTTTAAATGCAAGCGGCTTTAGATTCATAAAACTGCCGCTATGGAGTTTTCCATAATCGGCGGCTGTGGATATAAACTCTGCCACCGTAACACTTGTGGTAAAAGGGAGTGGTTTTCGGCGCTATTGACTGAAGTACAGTAGTGTTGTATACTCATTTGAAAGACTGTTTGGAAGCATTTACCGAAAGGAGTCTACTATTGAACGTCCTTTACCTTATCAACTACGCGGGAAAGGCAGGTACGGAAAAGTATGTTGAAAACCTTGTCCGCATTTTGGGCAAAGATAAGATAACGCCTTTTTTTGCCTATAATATCGCAGGCGAGCTTTCCGAAAAAATGAAGGCAGCGGGTGTTCCGTCTATCAAGCTGGACATGGGCAAAACCGCCATGCTGTCTGCCGCTAAAACGCTTGCTGACTTTTGCCGTGAAAACAAGATTGAGGTTATCCACGCTCAGTACCCGCGCGAAAACCTTGTTGCGCTGCTAGCTAAGCGCCGCTATAAGCAGCTCAAAGTCGTTATGACAAACCATCTCACGCTGCGCCTTTCCGGAGCTTCCGGGCTTGTCTGGCGCAGGCTCAATAAAAGCTTCACCCCGCATAATCACCGCATCATAGCCGTTTGCCGCGAGGGAAAAGACATTATGATTGAAAACGGAGTTGCGCGGGATAAAATTGAGGTTATCTATAACGGCATCGAGCCTGCCGGTCGTCCACAGAAATCAGACGCAGTGCGGCGCGAGCTTATGCTGCCGGAGGGCTGCTTTGTTATCAGCATTCTTGCGCGTTTTGCGCCCGAAAAGGGTCTTGATTTCCTGCTTGATGTGCTGAAAAAGCTTAAATCAGAAACGGACAAGCCCTTTTGCTGCCTCGTCTGCGGCGACGGTGAGCTTTTTGCCGATATTAAAGCCAAGGTCTCGGATATGGGACTTGAAAACGAATGCAGGCTGCTGGGCTACCGAACGGACACCAAGGATATTCTTCTTGCTTCTGACGCCTATGTATGCACCTCAAGCTGTAATGAGGCTATGAGCTTTGCAATTCTTGAAGCTATGAATTCGGGACTTCCGCTGGTCGTCACCGATATTGGCGGCAACCGCGATTTGGCTGAAACCGATATCAAATGCGGCTATGTAACTAAATATGGCGATGTTGAGGGCTTTGCAGCGGCAATCAAGCAGCTTATGGATGACCGGCAGCTCAGAGCGCAACTCTCCTGCGCCGCGACCGATAAGATAGCACAGTATTTTGACCTAAACAAGCTCGCAAACGATGTTTTTGAAGCTTATAAATAATATGGAGGACACAAAAGATGATCGATAAAGACGGAAAGCTTTTCGGAAAGGTAAACCTTATTGACTTTATTATCGTTCTGGTGCTTGTTGCACTCATTGCTTTTGCGGCAGTCAAATTCCTTGGCTCACGCGGCGAAGCTGCTCCCCTCACCGAGATCAGCATCAGCTTCTACGGCGAGGAAGTTCCCGAATACGTTACCGAATATCTAAAGGAAGGCACCAGCGTTCGTGACGACAACAAGGATATAACCATCGGCAGCGTTACAGGCTTTGAGCTGGGCGAGCCTCTTGGCTACGCCACAGACGCTCAGGGTGAGGTTCAGCAGGTCATCAGAAACGGCTACAAGTCCGTTGTGCTTCACATCACGGCATATGGCGAAATGGGAGAGCACGGCGCAACCGTAAACGGCGCGCTTTACGGCGTCGGTCATACGCTCACGCTTTATGCGGGACAGGCAAAAATGTATATGAAGGTCTGTGCTATTGAGCCGGTCTCCTAAGCATTTTTGATATTAAACGAAAGTGAGGTGGCGCGGCTTGCTCTCCTCAAGTATTCTTGGCAAAACCTATTACATCTACCTAAACAGCATCTTCTTCGCATTTTTGAAAACCATTTTCTGCGCTTTCAGCAGAGCCTTTAAAAACAGCCGCATCGTGCATATTTTTGTGCGTGAAAGCCGGTTGGAGCCAATATATGCCAAGAGCCTTATCGCGCGCAGCTTCAAAGCAATAATTGACTTTATCACAGGGATTTTCGCAGGGATTTTCACCTTTTTCAGACGCTATTACAACGGCAGCGCCACAAAGCTCTTTTACGAGCGGTATTTGAAAAGCTCCTTTTTCTTCAACTACGAAACGCTGCTTGGCGGCTTCATCTGCGTTATGTTCATAATTCCGCACAGCTACTGGGCAAATCCGCTGGCACTTATCGGCATTGCGGGCTTCCTCCTGCTCTATCTCGTCCTTGTCGGCGCAGGTGTGAGACGCCCGTATTATCTGCATGATATGGGCTTGCCCATTTTGCTGTTTATCATCGCCTGCGTTTTCAGCCTGCTTTTCACCTCAGCAAGAGGCGACAGCTTGCGAGTTTTGATGTTTTATATCACAGCGCTTTTGTTCCTTTACGTCATATCAGCCGATATAACAAACAAGCAGCGCTTGATGCGTCTGCTCGGCTTTATCTACATCGCGGTAATACTCACCTCGCTTTACGCGATTTATCAGCGCTTTGTAGGAGTTGAGGTAAGCGCCAGTCTTACAGACCTGAGCATAAACGAGGGCGTACCCGGGCGAGTATTCTCAACCCTGGGCAACCCTAACAACTATGCGGAATTTCTTGTTATCATGACTCCGATGGCAGCCGTATTCGCCGCTAATGCGGAGCGCAAATGGCTTCGCGTGCCGCTGTGCGCGGCGATCGTCTTTCCCGCCATTGCGCTGCTTATGACATATTCGCGTTCGGGCTGGATCTCAATGCTGCTTGCCTGCATCGTTTTTGTTTACTACGCAAACAAAAAACTTCTGCCGGTTTTCTTCCTCGTTTGCGTTGCCGCGATCCCCTTTCTGCCGGATAGCGTAATGATTAGAATCGCCAGTCTTTTCAACACGCAGGACTCCTCCAATTCTTTCCGCATATATGTCTGGTCCGGTACAGTAAAAATCGCTCGAGACTACTTCTTTACAGGCATAGGGCTAGGTCCGGAGACCTTCGCCGCCATCTACCCCGACTATGCCCACCCGAAAGCGCTTGTAGGCGCACCGCACAGTCATATGGTCTATTTGGAGCTTATTATAGAGCTTGGCGTTCTTGGCTTCATATCCTTCATGTGGTATATGCTAAGACTTTGGAAAGACAGCGCCTGCTCTCTGCTCGCTTCCAAAAACGCCGTCGTGAGGTTTACACTTATAGCCTGTCTGAGCAGTCTTATCGGCATAGCCTTCACCTTCTGCGTTGAGTATGTGTGGTACTATCCGCGCACTTTCTTTGCATATTTCATTCTTGCTGCTATTGCAACAGCGGCAATAAGAATTACAAAAAACGAGCGAAATACCCCAAAATACGATATAAAATAGAGGTATAATCTTATGAAAAGATTTGAAACTAAAACTCTTGTTTGGGCAGCGCTATTTACCGCTCTTACCACCGTTGCAACAATGGTAATACAAGTCCCCTCGCCCACCGGCGGCTATTTGAATGCGGGCGACGCCATTGTTCTGCTCAGCGCCTTTCTGCTCGGTCCTATTTGGGGCGCGGTTGCAGCGGGCGTCGGTTCGGCACTGGCTGATATTCTTGCCGGCTATGCTATATACGCCCCGGCAACGCTCATCATAAAAGCACTTATGGCTCTTACCGCAGGTGCTTTGCTTCGCCGAGCAAAGGATAAAAAGCCCCTCACCTACGCAATCGCGGCAAGCCTCCTTGCGGAAATCATTATGATAGTCGGCTACTTTATCTTTACCGCGCTGGTACTGCGTCTTGGTTGGGGCGCGCTGGCAGAAATACCCGGCAACTGCGTTCAGGGCGTTTTCGGTGCTGTAGCGGGAACGGCGATTTTCATGGCACTTATGCGTATCCCGGAAGTAAAAAAACAATTCAATACGATTTAGGAGCAAACAGATGATTACAGTTGATAACCTCTCTCTGCAATTTGGAGGACAGAAGCTTTTCGACCGTGTTGACCTGCAATTCACCGCAGGCAACTGCTACGGCATTATCGGTGCCAACGGCGCCGGTAAATCAACATTTTTGAGAATACTCTCCGGCGAGCTTACCGGCTACGACGGCAGTGTTTATGTGGATAAGAAATGCCGTATGTCCGTCCTCAAGCAGAACCAGAATATGTATGACGAATATAACGTTATGGACACTGTCATCATGGGCAACAAGCGCCTTTATGACTGCGGCAAGGAAAAGGACGCTATCTATGAAAAGCCCGACTTTTCCGATGAGGACGGAATTCGCGCAGCGGAGCTTGAGGACGAATATGCAGAGCTGGGCGGCTGGGAGTCAGAAAGCGACGCTTCACGCATTTTGCAGGGTCTTGGCATCTCAACCGACCTGCATTACTGCATGATGACGGAGCTTGAAGGACGCCAAAAGGTCAAGGTGCTGCTCGCGCAGGCACTTTTCGGGCACCCGGATATTATCCTTCTCGACGAGCCGACCAACAATCTCGACCTTGCCTCCGTTGTATGGCTGGAGGACTTCCTGCTCGACTATGACGGCACTGTACTTGTTGTTTCACATGACCGCTACTTCCTCAACACCGTCTGCACACATATCGTCGATATCGACTACGGCAAAATACGAATGTATGTCGGTAACTACGACTTCTGGTATGAGTCCAGTCAGTTGATGCAAAAGCTTATCAAAGACCAAAACAAGAAGGCGGAGCAAAAGATTGAGGAGCTGCAAAGCTTTATTCGCCGCTTTTCCGCAAACAAGTCCAAATCACGTCAGGCGACCAGCCGCCGCAAGCTGCTTGACAAACTCACCGTTGAGGAAATGCCCGCCTCCTCACGCCGCTATCCCTGGGTCGGCTTCAAAGCAGAGCGCGAGCCGGGCAAGGACAGGCTTTTTGTTACTGACCTGAGCAAAACCGTCGATGGTGTTAAGGTACTAAACAAGGTCAGCTTCATAATGGGCAAAGAAGATAAAATCGCCATTATAGGCAAAAACGAAATCGCCATCACCACATTGTTTAAGATTTTGGCAGGTGAGCTTGAGCCGGATGAGGGCGAGGTAAAATGGGGCGTTTCAACAACTCAGGCATACTTTCCCAAGGACAACGGCGAGTATTTCGACAACTGCGAGCTTGACATTATGGACTGGATGCGCCAGTTTTCCGAGGACAAGCGCGAGAGCTACCTTCGCACCTTCCTTGGAAGAATGCTTTTCTCCGGCGACGATGTTTACAAGCCCGTCAAGGTACTTTCCGGCGGCGAAAAGGTGCGCTGCATGATAAGCAAAATGATGCTCTCCGGCGCAAACGTGCTTATGTTTGACCAGCCCACCAACCATCTTGATCTTGAGAGCATTGCTGCCCTCAATAACGGTATGGACGCATTCCCCTACAACATCATTTTTTACAGCCATGACCACCAGCTCACACAAACTGTAGCTAACAGAATCATTGAGCTTACAGAGGATGGCTGCATTGACCGTATGTGCTCTTACGACGAGTATATGCACATTTCGGACAAACCCGAATGATCAGAAAGGGCGCGGCAAATTGCTTATCGCGCC
>JAHAWY010000007.1 GCA_018385135.1 Oscillospiraceae bacterium
CTTTATCTGTCCTTTTTCTAATCCCAATTCATCTGCTATTTCCTGCCGGGTCATTCCTTTTTCACGCATGGATAAAATCTGCATTTCCAGTTCTTTCATGTGCGTATATTTTCTCTTGGACATAATATTACCCCCCTGATGTAATTATCCTACATCAGGGGGTGTTTTGTCTATTGTCCGATTTTACTGGTTCAGTTCATTTCGGCGCAGGGCTTTTGCATTTAGAATATTGCAACGCTTAGAGGTTTTCCTCCAGAGCCTTGATGCACTCTCTGCATACGTTCTTGCCTTTGTAGACTATTACGTCTCTGGCATTGTCACAAAACACGCAGGCAGGCTGGTACTTGCGAAGAATAATTGAGTCATTATCAACATATATCTCCAAAGAGTCCTTTTCTGCAATGTCGAGGGTACGGCGCAGTTCGATGGGCAAGACTATTCTTCCAAGCTCGTCTACTTTTCTAACTATTCCAGTCGATTTCATATGTAGCCCCCCTTTTTCTATGTTTAGGGCACTCAGTCGCCCCGAGTTCTCAGCGGCAGTTACCCTACTCCCGTTATAATTATAACAAATTGTCCATAGAAGTCAACCATTATTTTCAATTTTTATTAGATTTGCACAATTTTTGTTATTTTCTCACAAATCTACAATGTTGAGGTGAGCAACTATGATACTCAGTGTGTTTATTTGCGGAATGCTGCTGATTTCAATTTCCTACGCGGCGCTTTCGGGTAATATCTCGCTTCTTTCAACAGCGGCGCTGGAGGGTGCTAAGGACGCTGTTGGACTGTGTCTGTCTCTTTGCGGCACTGTTTGCCTATGGTCGGGCGTGATGGAGCTGATGGCGCGCTCCGGGCTTGCCGATAAGCTCTCCCGCCTGCTAAAGCCCATTTTATGCCGTATTTTTCCAAACGCCGTGCGCGACGAGGAGACAAGCCGCGCTCTTTCGCAGAACGTGAGCGCAAATCTGCTGGGGCTGGGCAACGCCGCGACTCCCGCAGGCATCCGCGCGGCGCTTGGGATGCAGCGGCAATCCGGCTCGGAGCGCGCCGGCAACGAGCTTTGTCTGCTCGTTGTATTAAATACCGCTTCCATTCAGCTTATTCCCGCCACAGCCGCTGCGCTTCGCGCTTCGCTGGGGGCAGCCGCTCCCTTTGACATACTACCCGCCGTATGGCTAAGCTCCCTTTGCTCGGTAACGGCAGGCATTTTTGCCGCAAGAATGTTTGCGCGTGCCCTAAAAGCATGAGTCTCATTGCAGAGCTTGCCGTTCCTCTGATACTGTGCTTGACGGTGGTATATGCCCTCACTAAGGGCACTGACGTTTTTGCCGCCATGACCAAGGGCGCGGGCGACGGACTTCGTGTTGTCTGGAACATCGCGCCGGCGCTGATCGTTCTTCTGCCCTGCATTTATATGCTGCGTGCAAGCGGAGTTACCGACGCGCTGGCGGCGCTTTTATCGCGTCCGCTCGCCGCCGTGGGTATACCCGCGGAAACCGTTCCGCTAATGCTGCTGCGCCCCTTCAGCGGCAGCGGAGCGCTTGCCGTGGGCGGAGATATTATAAAAAGCTGCGGCGCGGACTCATTTGCCGGACGCTGCGCCGCCGTTATGCTCGGTTCGACGGAGACCACCTTTTACGTTGTCGCCGTCTATTTTGGCGCGGCACATATTAAAAACAGCCGGTATGCTATCCCCGCTGCGCTCATAGCCGACTTGACGGGCTTTATTGCCGCCGCCTTTTTCACGCGGCTGCTGTTCGGTACATAAAAAATCAAAACTGCTGCTTCAATGTAATTATGTCCAGCCGAAAGCATTGGTTTTCCAGATTGGGAAACCCGAAGCTTTCCACTTTAGGAGAAGCGGAATAAGAAGCTGAACACTCAGGCAGCAATACCTGCCAAACCATAAATCTTTGCGGATTTCGGAGTCTCTTTATGCTTTCTCATTACCATAGCTTTGACAGTGCATAGTGACCTCTTAAAATTCGTGCTTTGGCACTCAGTGAATGTCAACTTTTATCCAAGTATATACTATAGTATTAAAAATGACAAGCACTGAATGTCAAAACGGCGGTAATTATGTTTATTAATAAAGCAAGTAGCGGAAAAAATAATCTTTGCGGAGAAAAAGTCGCTTTATTGCGCAAAGAAAAGAATCTGTCGCAAAGGGCATTAGCAGAGAAATTGCAGCTTTTCGGATTGAATGTTGACAAAAATGCCGTTCAGAGAATAGAAGCCGGTTTGCGCTTTGTTACTGATATAGAATTGGTTGCACTTAAGAATGTTCTTGAAGTCTCCTATGAAGAATTACTGAGCTGAAAAATCGGATTGCACCGCAGAAAAACGCTGATTCCCCAAAGACGGAATATGCAATGGCGAAGAAAAATGACCAACAGTTAAGCCCACCGCTCAAGTTGAGTGGTGGGCTTAACTTAATGACATTGACCGCAGGGTCGGGGATTATGTGTTACATTTTCTCCGGCGCCGTTACGCCGATTATCGAAAGAGCGTTGGCAATAACGCTTCTTGTGCAGTCGCACAGGGCAAGTCTCGCACTGAGCAGCTCCGGCTCAGCGTCCTTGATGCGGCAGGCGTTATAGAACCTGTGGAAGCGCGCTGCAAGCTCGGTTACATAGCGGTTGATACGCGACGGGTCGTAGTCGCGCGCGGCAAGGCGTATTTCGTCCGTGTACTGCGCAAGCTGCTTTATAAGCTCGCGCTCCTGCGGCTCTCTGAGCAGGGCGGCGGAAACGCTGCCGTCGGGCTTGTGACCTTCCTCGGCAAGAGCGGCGAGAAGCGAGCAGATGCGCGCGTGCGCATACTGAACGTAATAAACGGGGTTCTCGCTGTCCTGACGGATGGCGAGGTCGAGGTCAAATTCAAGGTGTGTATCGGGCTTTGCGTTAAAGAAGAAGCGGCAGGCATCTACGCCGATCTCGTCCATAAGGTCGTTGAGAGTGAGCGCCTTGCCCGTGCGCTTGGAAACCTTGACGATCTCGTTGCCTCGGACGAGACGTACCATCTGCATGATGAGAAAGTCAAGCTTCTTGTCCTCAAGTCCAAGCTCCGGAGCTGTCATGGAGGCGGCAAAGCGGATGGCATGACCATGGTGGTCAGCTCCCCAAACATCAATTACGCGGTCAAAGCCGCGCTCGATGAATTTGTTGCGGTGATAGGCTATGTCAACGGCATAGTAGGTGTAAAAGCCATTGGCGCGGCGCAAAACCTCGTCCTTGTCAGCGCCGAATTCGGTGTTTTTAAGCCAGATAGCGCCGTCTTTTTCGTAGGTGTGACCCGCGTTTTCGAGGAGCTTTACCGTTTCGGCAACATAGCCGCTTTCATGCAGGCTGCTCTCCAAAAACCATTTGTCAAAGCTGATACGATAGCGCTCAAGGTGCTTTTCCATCAGAGCAATGTTATGCGGCAGACCAAACTCTACAAATGCTTTACAGCGTTCGGCACTGTCCATATCGAGATATTTATCACCGTCACGCTCGTGGATAAGGCGGGCAAGCTCTTTGATATCGTCTCCGTGGTAGCCGTTATCGGGAAATTCAACTGCGTCCTCGCCCTTAATAAGCTGAAGATAGCGCGCCTCAATGGATTTGCCGAACAAATCGACCTGATTGCCCGCGTCGTTAACGTAAAACTCGCGCCATACGTCATATCCGGCGCGCTGCATAACGCTTGCCAGAGCATCGCCTAATACGCCGCCGCGCGCGTTGCCTATGGTCATAGGTCCGGTGGGGTTGGCAGAGACAAACTCAACCATAACCTTCTCGCCCTTGCCTTCATCGCAGCTACCGTAGCTGCCGCCCTCGCGCATTATCGAAGCGAGAACCTCACCGTACCATTTGTCCGACAGACGAAGGTTGATGAAGCCCGGACCGGCTATTTCCGCCTTTTCAAAAAAGCTGCCCTCAAGCTCAAGATGGGAAAGCAAAGCCTCCGCTATTTTGCGAGGCTGCATACCCAGCGCCTTGGCGCTTGCCATTGCGTGGTTCGCCGCATAGTCGCCGTTTGCGCTGTCTTTGGGAATTTCGACCTTGCCGGAGCCAAGCCCCCCCTCAGGCAGTTCGCCCGCGCTTACCGCCGCGGCATACGCTTTTCCGATAAGCTCATCAATGGAGCGCTTCGCATCTTCGATCAAATTTGCCATTTCACATCATCCTTCTGCTCTCGTACGTTTATCTTGAACATATTTCTTCCTACGATTGAATGCTGAAAATCGACAACGTAATCAATTTCCATATCGCCGCCGTTTTCATTCAGGTCAATCGATATGCTTTTGGTATTAACACCCATTGTGGTCGCGCCGAAGGGTGTTTCATAGAGAAAGTTATGCTTTTTTCCCTCCTCAAACACCATACGGCTGTTGAGCTTGCCCTCGCGGGTCATAATCACGCCCAAGGGACTAATTTCAAAGGAGGTTTTCGTTCCCTCCATGCCGGTAAGCTCACTTTCCATATATGAGAAGCTGCCCTGCCCGTTTTGGAACTCAAATACGCCGTCGGTCACAAATTCGACGCCGTTTTGTTCACCGTCGGGGTCAAGCTGGAGTCCCTTTATGGATATCATCACATTTTTCATAGTCACCTATTTCTCCTCAGCAGCGCAGGCAAGCGCTGCGGCACCGGTGTCCTCTTGCATCCGGGGTGGTATTATATTATATATTCCGCGCCTTGTCAAAGGATTAAAGGCTCAATGCGTGTCAATTGCGAGGAAATGTCGTTCTTTAGCATGAGCCTTGCGGAGGCGGCAAAGGCTTCTTCGTCTCCCGTGGTGTTATAGGATATGCCACCGTTTCCCTTCTCTGCTGTCATGCCGCGCGCAACAAGCATACACTTAACGCTGCGCGCCGCGGCTGCGCTTGAGCTTATGAGCGTGACGCCGCTGCCCATATATTCGCTGATAACATCAGAGAGCATGGGGTAGTGCGTACAGCCCAGAATAACGGTGTCCACCCCCGCCGATTTCAGCAGCGGCAGATATTCGGAGACCGCCTGACGAACGCGCTCGTCGTTCTTATCTATAATCCCTTCCTCGACCATGCTTGCAAATTTCGGGCAAGCCTGTACCGTAATCTCAAGCTCACCGGAGGCGTTGGCAAGTGCGCGCTGAAACGCGCCCGACTGCACGCAGGCACGGGTTGCCAGAAGCCCTATCTTTTTATTCCTGGTTGCCGTGACCGCTTCCTTGACCGCCGGCTCTACAACGCCGATCACCGGCACGGGACTTTCCTTTTTCAGCACATCAAGCGCGTTTGAGGTCGCCGTACCGCAGGCAACAAACACCGCTTTGACCTTCCGCTCAAGCAAAAAGCTCAGATCCCAGCGCGAGAGTCGCACGATCTCCTCGTGGCTTCGCTCACCGTAGGGCATATTATGGGAGTCGCCCAGATATATGATGTTTTCATCGGGCATAAGCTTCATCAGCTCATGCGTCGCTGTTAATCCGCCGAGTCCGGAGTCGAAAACTCCTATCGCTCTGTTATCCATTTTTGCTTCCATTTCCTTAGCCTTTTTCAAGCGTTACGGTTCAGCACGCCGTTACGCCGTATTATAATATCGCTAAATGCCTAACTTTTCAAGGAAAAGCCGCGTTTTCTTTAAATTTATGTTTTCCGCCGTGAGAAATATTCACGCTTTTTGCTTTGACACTCAGACATATTTTACCTATAAAAGCAGTGGAATTTTACTCTTGCTTTTGATATAATATTGTGAGAGTATATTGGTCGATCAATCCATCGACTATTAAGAGCGGTCAGCTTGTCAACCCCATACAGGTCCTGCTTTGAAAGGAGGCCGTCATGAATATTCAGCTTAGCCAGAAGGAGTTTCGCCATCTCTTGGATTTGGTCTATATCGGCAACTGGATCTTAAACTCCACCCGAGGATTGGATCGCTTTGAGGCATATGACGAGCTTCAGGAAAAAATCTTCACCTATGCTCTGCAAAACAATATGCCGGAGCTTACTCAGCATTTCATGGGGCATATTTTCCCCTCTCAGGCATACGAGGAGGGCGGTATCCACGAGGCCATCGCCGACTACGAGGACGCCGTTTTCTTCGATATTCTTGCCGAGGAGCTGGCGCGGCGCGATATGAGCGAGGAGCATCTCAACCCCGACGATCTTAACGAGCTTTCCGCTCGTATGGACAGCTATATGAACGAGTTCGAGCTAAACGGCATCGAAAATATTTCTCTGAATAACTGAGCACTTTTTGTAATAATCCACCTCTTTCTACGGATAATAGCATTGTCTGTATGAAAGAGGTGTTTTTTATGGGCTGGTTTAATATGAGCAAGCAGGAGTATGGCGATTTTGTAAATCAGCGCTCGCCCTCCTCAAAGCTTCTTCCCGATACGCTTGCCGCCTTTGCAATCGGCGGACTTATCTGCTGCGTTGGTCAGGCGCTTTTACTTTTGTACCAGAGTCTGGGTATGCCCAAAGAGCTTGCAATGACGCTGGAGAGTGCTACGCTTGTTTTTCTGGGCGCTTTGCTGACAGGCTTGGGTGTTTATGGCAGGCTCGCAAAAGTCGGCGGTGCGGGCACGCTCGTCCCCATAACGGGCTTTGCAAACTCTGTTGTATCCCCCGCGCTGGAGTTTAAAACCGAGGGCTTTGTTACGGGAACCGGCGCAAAAATGTTCGTTATCGCCGGACCTGTTATTGTTTACGGCATTTCGGCAAGCGTTATTTACGGCGTAATCTATTGGCTTATCGAAACGGTGCTTTAGCGTTTTCGCGGGGCTAATATGCATTGATTGGTTTTCCTCTGCGTGCTATAATAGCCGCAAACAGGCTGTTATTCTTCCGCAATAAGCGAGGTGGTTTGCGCATGGAGGAAAAGACAAACGTGATGCGCCTTTTGGATAAAAGCAATATTCCCTACACGCCGCACAGCTATGCGGACACAGCGGCTCTCAGCGGCGAGGAGGTAGCGGCGGCGCTAGGTCAAAACCCCGACACGGTGTTTAAAACTCTTGTCACCGTCGGCAAAACGGGGACGCACTATGTTTTCCTTGTACCCGTTTGCCGCGAGCTTGATTTGAAAAAAGCCGCTGAATGCGTTGGCGAAAAGAAAATTGAGATGATAAAATCCAAGGAGCTTTTGCCGCTGACCGGTTATATCCACGGCGGCTGCTCACCTATCGGCATGAAAAAGCGCTTTCGCACCGTCATTGATGAAAGTGCGCTGCTGCATGAGCGAATTCTCTTCAGCGCAGGAAAAATCGGCTATCAAGTCGAGCTAAGGCTCTCTGACCTTGGAAAAGCGATATCCTTCGAGCTTTGCGACATTGCCGAATAAGCCGGGGAAAGAGCTTTCGCGCTTTATACGCCGCAGTTGGATTATAGTCACTTTCATGTAAAAAGCGGTCATTGCTAAAAAGCAATGACCGCTTTTTGTTTCGCGCTTATTTTACAAGCTCGATGACTGCCATCTCGGCTGCGTCGCCGCGACGGGGTCCGAGGCGATAGATGCGGGTGTAGCCGCCGTTGCGCTCGGCATAAGAAGGTGCGATTTCATCAAACAGCTTCTTTGCCACGTCCTCTCTGGTAATGAAAGAAAGTGCGCTGCGATAGTTGGCAAGCGACTTGTTCTTACCGAGAGTTATCATCTTCTCGGCGAGAGGTCCGATTTCCTTTGCGCGGGTAATGGTGGTTTCCATGCGACCGTTGTCAAGCAGGTCAGTAACCTGCTGTCTGAGCATCGCCATACGCGCATCGGTAGTCTTGCCGAGCTTCCTGTAAGTGGACATTTCGGTTTTCCTCCTTTTAGAGTGTAAAGGGATGAGTTGTTGCGTCTGCAACACTCATAAATAAGTTCCGGTTTGCGAGCTATAATCAGCCGTTGTCGTCGCTGGCGAGGGACAGACCCATCATTGCCAGCTTGTGTTCAACTTCCTCAAGAGACTTGCGACCAAGGTTTCTGACCTTTATCATCTCGTCTTGAGTTTTGCCGATAAGATCCTCAACAGTGTTGATATTTGCACGCTTGAGGCAGTTGAAGCTGCGAACCGAGAGGTCAAGCTCCTCAATTGTCATCTCAAGCACCTTATCACGCTGAGTTTCAACCTTTTCCTTAACGGTGGACTCGTTGCCGATGGTTTCGGAGAGGTCTGTAAACAGCGTAAAGTGGTCGCAAAGTATCTTTGCGCCGAGAGAGACCGCGTCGCGCGGGGTGATGGTCTTATCCGTCCATACCTCGATCGTGAGCTTGTCGTAGTCGGTCTTGTTGCCAACGCGGGTGTTTTCCACTGCGTAGTTAACCTTTAGAACAGGAGAATAAATAGAGTCGATAGGGATCGTGCCTATCACCTGCTGCTCGCCCTTGTTCTTATCCGCCACTACATAGCCGCGACCATGGTCAACGACCATTTCCATGCTCAGATATCCATCCGGTCCGAGGGTTGCGATGTGCAGGTCGGGGTTTTGAACCTCAACATCGGCGTCTTCCTTGATATCGCCCGCCGTTACCTCGCCCTCGCCGGACGCCTCGATATAAACGGTCTTAGGACCGTCACAATGGAGCTTCATTATGATGCCTTTGATATTGAGGACGATTTCGGTCACATCCTCTTTAACGCCGGGGATAGTCGAAAACTCGTGCTGGATACCGGCGATCTTAACGGAAGTGACCGCAGTACCGGGAAGAGAGGATAGGAGTACTCTCCGCAGAGAGTTACCCAAAGTCGTGCCGTAACCGCGCTCTAACGGTTCAACAATAAACTTGCCGTAGGAGTCATCCGACGGCGCCTCGATACATTCAATGCGCGGCTTTTCTATTTCAATCATGTTGTTATTACCCTCCTTCTGAGTTGACGCTGCATAGCGTCTAATGAATTCAGCTTACCAATTATGAGGGTCTCTATATTACTTAGAGTACAGCTCGACTATCAGTGTCTCCTCAACGGGGAAGTCAATGTCTTCTCTTGCGGGCATCTTTACAACAGTACCCTTGAGCGTGTTCTTGTCGCGCTCAAGCCACTGGGGGATAGTGAAAACAGGAGCATCTTCACCAAGCAGTCTCTTGAACATAACAGAGCTGCGGCTGCGCTCGCTAACCTCGATAACATCGCCGACGGAGACGAGGTAGGAGGGAATGTCCACACGCTTGCCGTTAACGGTGAAGTGACCGTGGTTGACAGCCTGACGAGCCTCACGGCGGGTCATGGCAAAGCCGAGACGGTAAACAACATTGTCCAAACGGCGCTCAATGGTGGTCAGCAGGTTTTCGCCGGTGATACCGGGAGCCTTTGCTGCCTTTTCATAGTACATACGGAACTGCTTCTCAAGAATTCCGTAGATAAACTTAACCTTCTGCTTCTCGTTGAGCTGCATAGCGTATTCGCTCTGCTTCCTGCGCATCTGACCTTTGGGATTACGGATGGTATCGCTCTTGGTCTTTGCGGTGTAACCCATGACGGCAGGAGAAATGTCAAGCTGCTTGCAACGCTTAACAATGGGCTGCATATTCTTAGCCATAATAAATAATTCTCCTTCCTGAAATTAGACGCGGCGACGCTTGGGCGGGCGGCAACCGTTATGGGGGATGGGTGTAACATCCTTGATAAGAGTAACCTCTAGCCCTGCGGTCTGCAGTGCGCGAATTGCAGCCTCACGACCTGAGCCGGGGCCCTTTACATAGACCTCAACGGTCTTGAGTCCGTGCTCCATAGCTGCCTTGGAGGCAGTCTCCGCTGCGGTCTGGGCAGCGAAAGGAGTGGACTTCTTGCTTCCGCGGAAGCCCATGCCGCCGGCGGAAGCCCATGAGATAGCATTACCGTTCATGTCGGTAATGGTGACCATGGTATTGTTAAAGGAGGAACTGATGTGAACGACTCCCTTTTCAATGTTCTTACGCTCTCTGCGGCGTGTTCTGGTTTTTTTCTTAGGTGCTGCCATTTACTTTGTTCCCTCCCTTACTTTTTCTTGTTTGCGATGGTGCGCTTCGGACCCTTACGGGTACGAGCGTTGGTCTTGCTTCTCTGACCACGGACGGGCAGACCCTTTCTGTGGCGCATTCCGCGATAGCTGCCTATCTCAATCAGACGCTTGATGTCAAGTGCGTTCTGACGGCGAAGGTCACCCTCAACGGTGTAATGCTGGTCGATGCACTCACGCAGCTTGGCTTCGTCCTCCTCACTCAGGTCTTTGACGCGAGTGTCGGGGTTGATGCCAGTCTGTTCGAGTATCTTGACTGCGCTGGTTCTGCCGATACCGTAAATGTAGGTCAAAGCGATTTCAATGCGCTTATCCTTCGGCAGGTCGATTCCGGCGATACGTGCCATACTTTTCAATCATTCCTTTCGCATGATGCCGCGCTCTGTTTCTGCGTCGGCAATGTTTTTGTGCTTCGAGAAATACGCTGCTGCGCCGCATTCGGTGACATAGCCTCCTCAGCAAGCCGCTTTCTTACAAAAGCCGGCTGCCCTTGACTGAAATGCGCCTTGTGCCGCGCTCTCGCGTAACAGGTTGATTAACGGGGAGAAAAATGTCTCCCGCAAATCAGGGCAACCTGCTTAGCCCTGTCTCTGCTTATGCTTCGGGTTCTCGCAGATAACCATTACCTTACCCTTGCGCTTGATGACCTTGCATTTTTCGCACATGGGCTTTACGGACGGTCTTACTTTCATATTTGATCATTCCTTTCGTAATGCTCAAAGCACATTACGCCGAGCGGACGCCGGCATATTGTGCAGGACTTGACCCTAACGGGCACTCGTCTCTAACTGGACCGGATAAAGCCTGAACCCGTTTCAAGCCCCAACCGTTTTGTTATTTGCTTCTCCAGGTAATTCTGCCACGGGTCAGATCATATGGCGACATCTGGACAGTCACCTTGTCACCGGGGAGAATGCGAATGAAGTTCATACGCAGTTTTCCTGAGATGTGTGCAAGGATCATATGTCCGTTACCGATATCCACCTGGAACATCGTGTTAGGCAGAGCCTCTACGACTGTGCCTTCAAACTCAATTACGTCGTCTTTAGACAAGCTGACTTCCCTCCTCGGTCACGTCGGCCTCGCTGCGAAATATCGCAAGCTGCTTTCGGATTACACTATCAGCTGCTCCGTCGCTAAAATCGAGCGCGAGCAGCGCTGCGGTTCCCACTTTCCCCAAGCGGAGATGCTTTAGGTTTTTCTTTTTGGGATTTGCGAGCTTCTTCGTTTTGCCGTCCGTCAGTATTGCAAAGCTGCCATCGGTTTTGATGACCACATAGGCTCTGCCGCTGTCGTGACCGGCTAACGAAACTGCAATGTCGCGCGGCTTGATGTCGCTCATCAGAGATCCTCCGCGTAGGTAAGGATCTCCGGTTCTCCGTCTGTGATTAGCACCGTGTTCTCATAGTGTGCGGATAAGCTTCCGTCGAGCGTGACGACAGTCCACTTGTTGTCAAGCACTCGCACGCCTGCGCCGCCCATGTTTACCATAGGCTCAATGGCGATGGTCATGCCCTTGACAAGACGCGGACCGTGCCCCGGCTCTCCGTAATTGGGAACCTCAGGTCCCTCGTGAAGGCTTCTGCCGACTCCGTGCCCCACATATTCGCGGACGAGAGAGTAGCCGTGCGCTTCAACGTATTCCTGAATGGCATGGGAAATGTCCGAAACGCGGCAGCCCGCGCGGGCAAATTTCAGTCCCTCGAAAAAGCTTTGTCTCGTAACCTCGATTAGCCTTTTCGCATCTTCGGATATCTCGCCTGCCGGAAAGGTTCCGCAGCAGTCGCCGTGAAAGCCGCCTATGAGGGCGCCCACATCCACGCTGACGATATCGCCTGCGTTGACTTTGCGTTTTCCGGGGATGCCGTGAATGACCTCGTCGTTCACCGAGATGCAAGCGCTGCCGGGAAAGCCGCCGTAATTAAGGAAAGACGGCACAGCGCCGGATTTCTTGATGAACTTGAATATCTCTTTGTTTATTTCCTCCGTAGTGACGCCGGGGCTGACCATTTGCCTTCCGACACTTCGGGCGGCTGCGGTTATTTTGCCTGCCGTGCGCATCAGCTCTATTTCCCGGGGGTTTTTGATGGTAATGGTGCTCATAAACCAAGAGCCTCTACGATTGCTTTGGTAGTCAGCTCAATGGTCGGCTGGTTTTCGACCTTTTTGAGCTTGCCTCTCTTCTCATAGAAGTCCTTGAGAGGCTCAGTCTCCTTGTGGTAGACGTCAAGGCGAGCCTTAACGGTTTCGGGAGCATCATCCTTGCGGATGGTAAGCTCACCGCCGCAATTATCGCATTTTCCCTCTACCTTCGGAGGATTGTTTACAACATGGTAGGTCGCGCTGCAATCCTTACAGGTACGTCTTCCCGCCATGCGTTCGATGATGACCTCGTCGCTGATCTCAATTGAGAGTGCAGCGTCAACCTCGATTCCAACATCCTCAAGTGCTTGTGCCTGAGGAATGGTGCGGGGCATACCGTCGAGAATGTATCCGTTTTTGCAGTCGTCCTCTGCCAGCCGCTCCCTGACGATGCCGATTATGACATCGTCGGGAACCAGCTTGCCGCTTTCAACATACTCCTTTGCCTTGAGACCAACGGGAGTGCCGTTTTTCATAGCGGCGCGGAGTATATTGCCAGTTGAAATTGTGGGAATGCCGCACTTACGGCTGAGAATTTCCGCCTGAGTACCCTTGCCTGCGCCCGGAGCGCCTAAAAGAATGAGCTTCATATTCATACATTCCTTTTCATTTTACCTGCGCCGTTCGGCGCAGTTTAATGGGACTACCGAAGTATTCAATTGTCGAATATTCAGTTGTGGTAACAACAGATCGGAAACTTGACCGGTCTGCGCGGTTTGCTTAGTCGAGGAAGCCCTTATAGTTACGCATGATCATCTGTGCCTCAAGAGCCTTAACGGTTTCAAGAGCAACACCTACCACGATTATAACGGACGTTCCGCCAAGCGAAATGCCACTGTTTCTCGCCACGGGGCTTATTGCGCTGATGATGATCGGCACAACAGCAACGATGCCCAGATAAATCGCGCCGAACAGCGTGATTTTGTTCAGTGACTTCTGAATGTAGTCGCTGGTGGGCTTGCCGGGACGGAAGCCGGGGATAAATCCACCGTTCTTCTTCAGGTTGTTCGCTATCTCGATGGGGTTGAACTGAATGGTCGAGTAGAAGTACGCGAAGAAGATTATCAGCAGGAAGTATACGATTGCGTAAAGGGCGCTGGTGGTATCGAACACCTTGAGGAAGCCGCCCCAGAAGCCTGCGCTGTCCTTAGTGATGCCAAAGAGCATCAAAATGGTTGCGGGCAAAGATGCGATGGACTGAGCGAAAATGACAGGCAGAACGCCGGACATATTGACCTTCATGGGAAGGTGTGTGCTCTGTCCGCCATACATCTTACGTCCAACAACGCGCTTAGAATACTGTACCGGGATACGTCTTTCCGCGTTGGTAACGACAACGATAAGAACGATGATTGCCAGAGCGCCGAGCAGCATGAGAATCATGCCCCACCATGACAGGCTTCCCGCGGAAACGTTGGAAACCATTGTGATAAGCTGGCTGGGGAAGCGCGCGATGATGCTGGCAAAGAGTATGATGGAGATACCGTTTCCTATGCCGAACTCAGTAATCTGCTCGCCGAGCCACATGATAAGGGCAGAGCCGGCGGTAAAGGTGAGAACTATAACGATAGCTTCCCAAACGCCGGTGCCGGGCAGGAGCAGTCCATTGTTCTTGATGAGCATATAGTAGGCAAAGCCTTGAAGCAGACCTATGCCGACCGTGGAATAACGGGTTATGCTTGCGATCTTCTTTCTGCCCTCCTCGCCGCCTTCCTTTTGCAGACGCTCAAGTGAAGGGATAGCGATGGTAAGCAGTTGGATGATAATGGAGGCGTTAATATAAGGCTGAATTGATAACGCAAATATCGTTGCCGTTGAGAACGCGCCGCCTGACATTACGTTGTAAAGTCCGAGCACCGTATTCTCAAGCTGAGCAAAGTACGTTTTCAGATCGGCAATATTAACGTAGGGGACAGGGATTGCGTTGCCCAAGCGGTAGAGCAGGATGATAAAGAGCGTAAAGAGAATCTTCTTTCTAAGCTCATCTATCCTCCATGCGTTGCGCATAGTTTCAAGCACTTAGACCACCTCCGCCTTTCCGCCTGCGGCTTCAATTTTCTGCTTCGCAGACTCGGAAAAAGCGGTTGCTTTAACTGTAAGCTTTTTGGTTATTTCCCCGTTACCGAGAACCTTAAGACCATACTCACACTTGGAGAGCAGGCCGTCTGCGAGCAGCTTTGCCGCATCGACAGTGTCGCCATCGGAATACTTGTTAAGGGCGGACACGTTTATAGCCGTGAGGGGCTTTGCAAAAATGTTGTTGAAGCCGCGTTTGGGAATGCGGCGTGCAAGCGGCATCTGACCGCCTTCAAAGCCGACTCTGACGCCGCCGCCGCTACGGGATTTCTGACCCTTCTGACCACGACCGGCTGTCTTGCCGTTGCCGGAGCCATTGCCTCTGCCCTTGCGGAACTTTCTGTGGGTGGAGCCAGCTACCGGTGAAAGCTCATTAAGTTTCATGCCTGCACCTCCTTATTCTTCGGTGACCTTGAGCAGGTAGCCGATCTGGGCTATCTTGCCTCTGGTCTGGGGATTATCGGGCTGCACTGTGGTGTTGCCGATTTTGTGCAGACCCAGAGAGTTTGCAGTGGCGATGTGCTTATTGTTTCTGCCGTTCAAACTCTTAACAAGCTCGATCTTGAGATTAGCCATTGCATTACCCTCCTTATTCAGTAATTTCCTTTACGCTCTTGCCTCTTACAGCGGCAACCTGCTCAGCATTGCGCAGAGAGCGGAGACCGACCATGGTAGCGGCAACGACGTTGTGGGGATTGTTCGAGCGGAGGCACTTTGTACGGATATCCTTGATGCCTGCTGCTTCGACGACTGCGCGGACAGCGCCGCCGGCGATAACGCCGGTACCGGGTGCTGCCGGCTTGAGGAGAACGCGGCCTGCGCCGAATTCGCCGATGATCTCATGGGGAATGGTGTTATCATCAAGGGTGATGGTTACGATATTCTTCTTTGCATCGTCAATGCCCTTGCGGATAGCTTCGGAAACTTCGCCCGCCTTGCCCAGACCGTAGCCCACGCGACCCTTACCGTCGCCGACTACCATCAGAGCGGAGAACTTCATTACGCGACCGCCCTTGACGGTCTTGGAAACGCGGTTGAGGGAAACCAGCTTTTCGGTGAACTCAGGCTGAGGCTCCTCGCCGCGTCTGTTTTCTCTGTTGTCCTTGTTATAAGCCATTTCGTTTCTTCCTCCCGACTAAAAGTCCAGACCGCCCTCGCGGGCGCCTTCTGCCAGCGCCTTAACGCGACCGTGATAGATATATCCGCCGCGGTCAAAGACGACCGTCTCAATGCCCTTTGCCTTAGCGCGCTCAGCTACGAGCTTTCCGACCTTAGTCGCCGCTTCGCAGTTGCTGCCAAGACCCTCAAAGTCCTTCTCGTTGGAGGACGCTGCGCACAGTGTGACGCCGTTAACGTCGTCGATAATCTGAGCGTAGATGTGGGCATTGCTTCTGAAAACATCAAGTCTGGGAGTCTCGGGCGTGCCGGAGATCTTGGCACGAACCCTCTTATGGCGCTTAATGCGCGAAGCTCTAGTATCAGGTCTGTTAATCATTTAGGCACACCTCCTTTTATTTTGCTCCGGTCTTGCCTTCTTTGTGGCGAACCACTTCGTCGGCATAGCGGATACCCTTGCCCTTGTAAGGCTCGGGGGGTCTTTTCTTACGCACGTCAGCCGCAAACTGACCAACCTTCTGCTTGTCGATACCGTTGATAACGATAGTGTTCGGGTTGGGAACATCAATGGTGATGCCTTCAACCTCATCGACATTGACCTGATGGCTGTAGCCGATGTTCATGACAAGCTTGTTGCCTTCCTTGGCGACCTTGTAGCCGACGCCCTGAACGGAAAGCTCTTTCTTGAAGCCCTCGGATACGCCGACGACCATGTTGCTGAGCAGGGCACGGGTCAGACCGTGGAGGCTGCGGTTTTCCTTGTTGTCATCGGGACGGGAAACGGTGAGGACGCCTGCTTCCTGCTCAATCTTCATCTGGGGAGCAAAGTTGCGCTCAAGAGTTCCCTTGGGACCTTTAACGGTGACGTGATTGTTTTCTTCGATTTTGACCTCAACACCTGCGGGAACGGTAATGGGTGCTCTACCTATTCTTGACATTTCATTTACCCCCTTACCATATAAACGCCAGGACTTCACCGCCGACATGAGCCTTGCGAGCCGCCTTGTCGGTCATGATGCCCTTGGAGGTGGAGATGATGGCGATGCCCAGTCCCTTAAGGACGGAGGGCAGCTCCTCTGCGCCGGCATAAACGCGCAGTCCGGGCTTGGATACGCGGCGGAGACCCTGAATGGCCTTCTCTTTTCCGGGCAGATACTTGAGTGTGATGCGGATGACGCCCTGTCCTCCGTCCTCGATAAGCTGAAAGCTCTTAATGTAGCCTTCGTCGAGGAGAATTTGGGCAATTGCCTTCTTCATCTTGGAAGCGGGAACGTCAACAGTTTCGTGCTTTGCACTTCCTGCGTTGCGGATACGTGTCAGCATATCAGCAATAGGATCGGTGATTTGCATACTGGGTTTTCCTCCTTATTTAGAGTTACAGTCGATCTTTCGTACTGTTCAGGCGGCGAGGTTCCGAGCCAATACATGATTGGTCACGGCCTTTCGCCATCCTATGACTTTATTTGAAGCGGCAAGCCGCAACAAACCATATGATGGCTCACACGAGCCTTAGGGGTTTTTGAGGTTTTCGGGCTTCTCCCCGTACGCCTCAAGGCGGGTCATTATAGACAAAATAGTCTTACCCTGATAAGCACAAGGGTGGGCAGGACGCCGTCCGGCAAAATCGAGCCGCCGCAGGCAGCACGGCAGTGCGTGGAGACGCGGCATAACGGCGTCCTGCACAGCCGTCTTTACCAGCTTGCCTTGCGAACTCCGGGTATCTGACCCTTGTATGCGAGCTCGCGGAAGCAAATTCTGCAAACGCCGTAGTCACGAAGGTAAGCGTGGGGGCGGCCGCAGATCTTGCAGCGGTTATACTCTCTGGTGGAGTACTTAGCGGGACGAGCCTGCTTGATCTTCATTGATGTCTTAGCCATGGTCTTTCCTCCTATGCTCTGGCAAAGGGTGCGCCCATGAGACTGAGCAGCTCTCTTGCTTCTTCGTCGGTCTTAGCTGTGGTGCAGATAGCGATGTTCATACCGCGCAGCTTTTCGATCTTGTCATAGTCGATTTCAGGGAAGATGATCTGCTCCTTGAGACCGAGGCTGTAGTTGCCGCGACCATCGAAAGCGTCGGGATTGATGCCGCGGAAGTCGCGGACGCGGGGCAGAGCCACATTGAGAAGTCTGTCAAGAAACTCCCACATTTTGTCCTGACGGAGAGTTACCTTAACGCCGACGTTCATGCCCTCGCGGAGCTTGAAGTTAGCAACGGACTTGCGAGCGGCGGTCGGAACTGCTTTCTGACCGGCAATAGCTGTTATGTCCTTGATGACGGCGTCAAGAGCCTTGGCATTGTCCTTGCAGTCGCCTGCGCCAACACTGATAACGATCTTGTCTATCTTGGGAATCTGCATGGTGCTCTTGTACTCATACTTTTTCATAAGAGCCGGAGCGACTTCCTCAAGATACTTTTTCTTCATTCTTGTCATTTAAAAGTCTCTCCTTTCTTATATGGTTTCGCCGCACTTCTTGCAGACACGGACCTTGCTGCCGTCCTTGAGGAACTGATGTGCCTCACGGGTGGGCTTGCCGCACTTGGGGCAAACGCGCATGACCTTGGAAGCGTAGATGGGGGTTTCCTTCTTGATGATGCCGCTCTCCTCGCCGGGTCTGCGAGCCTTGATGTGGCACTTGGCAACATTTACGCCCTCAACAATGACCTTGCCGTTTTTGGGGTCAGCAGAGAGCACCTTGCCCTTCTTGCCCTTATCCTTACCGGACAGGACAACAACTGTATCGTCTTTCTTAATAAACATTCTGCTTGCCCTCCTATATAACTTCGGGAGCCAGAGACAGGATCTTCATGAAATCCTTGTCACGAAGCTCGCGGGCAACCGGTCCGAAGATACGAGTTCCGCGGGGGTTCTTATCGTCCTTAATAAGAACTGCTGCGTTCTCGTCAAAACGAACGTAGGTGCCGTCAGCACGACGGACGCCCTTTGCTGTACGGACGATGACTGCTCTGACGACCTCGCCCTTCTTGACTGAGCTGCCGGGCTGGGTCTTACGGACAGAAGCAACGATAACGTCACCGATGTTGCCGTATTTGCGCTTGGATCCGCCCAGAACGCGGATGCACTTGATTTCCTTGGCACCGGTATTGTCGGCCACCTTCAGAAATGTTTCCTGTTGTATCATTTCGTGACCTCCTTACTTTGCCTTTTCAATGATCTCAACGAGACGCCATCTCTTGTCCTTGGACAGGGGGCGGGTCTCCATAACCTTGACCTTGTCGCCGATGCCGGCTTCGTTTTTCTCGTCGTGTGCTTTCAGACGGTATGTCTGCTTGATTATCTTCTTATAAAGAGGATGAGCAACGCGATCCTCAACGATTACTACGATGGTCTTATCCATTTTGTCGGATACGACCTTGCCGACGCGGGTCTTGCGGGAAGATGTTCTGACTTCGTTCATTATCATTTACCTCCTCACTGCTCGAGCTGTTTCTGGCGAATAACTGTCTTGACTCGGGCAATGTCACGGCGGGTCGCCGCGATTTTGGTCGGGTTGTCAAGATGGTTAGTGGCGTGCTGCATACGGAGGTTGAACAGATCCTTTTTCAGCTGCAAAAGCTTGCCCTCAAGCTCGGTGGCGGACATACCGCGTATTTCGTTTGCCTTCATCTTATTCACCACCTGTCTCGGTATCTTTCTCGCGGACAATGAACTTTGTCTTGCAGGGAAGCTTGTGGCTTGCAAGACGCATTGCTTCACGAGCGGTTTCTTCGGGAACGCCGGCGATCTCAAACATGACGCGACCGGGCTTTACAACTGCTACCCAATACTCGGGAGAGCCTTTACCGGAACCCATTCGGGTCTCAGCGGGCTTCTCGGTAACGGGCTTATCGGGGAAAATCTTGATCCAGACCTTACCGCCGCGCTTCGTGTAACGAGTCATAGCGATACGGGCTGCTTCGATCTGGTTGGAGGTTATCCAGCAGGGCTCGGTCGCCACAAGACCGTAATCGCCGTATGCGACGAAGTTGCCTCTAGTGGCTTTGCCCTTCATACGACCGCGATGAACTCTGCGGTACTTAACTCTCTTAGGCAGAAGCATTATGCGTCTCCTCCTTCCTTAGGTGCCGGGGCTGCGGGACGAGGACCGCGGTTGTAGCCGCCCTGACCGCCACGGTTGTAGCCGCCCTGACCGCCGCTGCGAGCGCTGCGGTTGTAGCCGCCCTGACCGCCGCGATTGTCGTTTCTTCTGCGGTCGCCGCGGTTGCCGCGGTCATCTCTGCGGTTCATATCCATTACGCGAGGGGTGCTGCGGAGGGTCTGAGAAAGGATCTCGCCCTTATAAATCCAAACCTTTACACCGATGCGACCATAGGTGGTAGCAGCCTCAGCAAAGCCGTACTCGATGTCTGCACGGATGGTCTGGAGGGGGATGGTACCCTCGTGATAGCACTCGCTGCGTGCGATTTCCGCGCCGCCGAGACGACCGGAGCACATAACCTTGATGCCCTTAACGCCGGAGCGCATTGCGCGACCCATAGCGTTTTTCATAGCGCGGCGGAAACCGATGCGCTTTTCGAGCTGCTGAGCGATGCTCTCAGCAACAAGCTGGGCGTTGGTGTCGGGATTGCGAACCTCAACGATGGAGAGAGCGACGGGCTTGCCGATCATCTTCTCAACGGAGAGTCTCAGGCGCTCAATCTCAGTGCCGCCCTTGCCGATAACGACACCGGGACGTGCGCAGTGAATGAAGATGCGAACCTTGGAGCTGTCGCGCTCGATTTCGATGGTGGGAACGCCTGCGGAATACAGGGTCTCTTTGAGGTACTTACGGATGTTGTAGTCCTCGACTATCAGATCGCCGACCTTATCTTCTCTGGCATACCATCTGGAATCCCAGTCCTTGATGACGCCGACACGAAATCCATGAGGATTAACTTTCTGTCCCATATTCTGCCTCCTCCCTTACTCTTTCTCAGCCACGATAACGGTTATGTGGCTGGTTCTCTTGTTGATACGATACATACGACCCTGCGCTCTGGGCATACCGCGCTTGAGGATGGGACCTTCGTTTGCGTAGGTTGCCTTAACATAGAGCTTATCGGGATCCATGTTGAAGTTGTTTTCAGCGTTTGCCACCGCGCTTTTGAGAACCTTGCTGACCAGCTCGCAGCCTGCCTTGGGGGTAGCTGCCATAAGAGCCTGTGCGGTCTCAACGTCCTTGCCGCGGATCATGTCGCATACGATCTTGACCTTACGGGGAGATATGCGGGCAAACTTGTGTTCTGCTCTTGCTTCCATTTATTCTCCTCCTTATCTTCCGGTCTTGGAGCCGGCGTGGCCACGGAAGGTGCGGGTGGGTGCAAACTCACCCAGCTTGTGACCGACCATATCCTCGGTGATGTATACGGGAACATGACGGCGTCCGTCGTGGACAGCGATGGTGTGACCAACAAAAGTCGGGAAAATTGTTGAAGCACGGCTCCAGGTCTTGAGAACCTTCTTCTCGCCGGTCTTATTCATTTCATCGACACGCTTGAGCAGCTCGGGTGCTGCGAACGGGCCTTTTTTAACACTTCTGCTCACTTATTTTCCCTCCTTACTTTGCATTGCGGCGCTTGACTATGAACTTATCGGTGGGGTTCTTAGTCTTACGAGTCTTGTAGCCGAGTGCAGGCTTACCCCAGGGGGTAACAGGTCCGGGACGTCCAACAGGGCTCTTGCCTTCGCCGCCGCCGTGGGGGTGGTCGCAGGGGTTCATGACGCTGCCGCGAACGGTGGGACGCCAACCCATGTGACGCTTACGTCCTGCCTTACCGATGTGGATGTTGCCGTGGTCGATGTTGCCGACCTGACCGATCGTTGCCTTGCACTCCATGCGAACCTTGCGGTATTCGCCGGAGGGGAGACGAACCTGAGCCATGTTGCCTTCCTTTGCCATAAGCTGGGCAGCAACACCGGCGGAACGGACGAGCTGAGCGCCTCTGCCGGGATAAAGCTCGATGTTGTGGATAACGGTACCAACGGGGATGTTGGCGATGGGCAGGCAGTTGCCGGGCTTAATGTCGGCGGTTGCGGAGGACTCGACCTTGTCGCCTGCCTTCAAACCTGCGGGAGCAAGGATATAGCGTTTTTCGCCGTCGGCATACTGCACGAGAGCAATAAAAGCGGTACGGTTGGGGTCATACTCAAGACGAAGCACCTCTGCGGGCATATCTGTCTTGTCGCGCTTGAAGTCGATGATGCGGTATTTCTTCTTATTGCCGCCGCCCTGATGGCGAACTGTGATGCGGCCGTAGCTGTTGCGACCGGCCTTTTTCTTGAGAACCTCTACAAGGGACTTTTCGGGAGTTGCATGCTTATCAACGCCGTCGAAGCCCGAAACCGTCATGTGTCTTCTGGACGGTGTAGTAGGCTTATAAGTTTTAATGGACATATCTCATTTCCTCCCTTACACCATACCCTCGAAGATCTCGATGTTCTTGGAATTTCTGCTGAGCTTAACAACGGCCTTCTTCCACTCGGAGGTGCGACCCTTGGGCTGAGCGCCCATACGCTTTTCCTTACCGGGGACGATGCAGGTGTTTACTCTGATTACCTTGACTCCAAAGATTTCTTCGACAGCTTTTTTGATCTCGATCTTGTTAGCGTCCTTCGCCACTTCAAAAACGTACTTTTTGATATCGAGGTCCTCCATGGACTGCTCGGTGATGATGGGACGGATGATGATGTCATATGCGGTTCTCATCATGCGTACACCTCCTCGATTTTCGCCAGCGCAGCCTTGTCAACTACGAGCTTGCCTGCGTTGAGGATGTCGTAGGGAGACAGGATGGTAGCAATGGTAGTCTTGACGCCGGGGATATTGCGAGCGCTCTTAACGACGTTCTCGTTGACGTTCTCAGTGATGACAAGAGCCTTGCCTTCGACCTCAATGCTGCCGAGGAAGGTCTTAAAAGTCTTTGTCTTGATTTCGTCAAGCTTCAGGTCGTCGATAACAACGATCTCGCCGTCAGCCGCCTTCGCGGAGAGAGCGCTCTTGAGAGCGAGTCTCTTGACCTTCTTGTTAAGGCTGTAGCTGTAATCGCGGGGCTTGGGAGCGAACGCTACGCCGCCGTGATACCACACAGGAGAGCCTGCGTGACCTGCGCGAGCGCGACCTGTTCCCTTTTGTCTCCAGGGCTTCTTATTGGTAACGTCGACCTCACCCTTGGTGAGAGCGCTCTGTGTACCCTGACGGCAGTTAGCCAGATGGTTCTTGACAGAGTCGTGAAGAACGGACTGGTTGGGTTCGATTCCGAAGATGGATTCGGAGAGCTCGATTTCGCCGACCTTTTTGCCGGACATATTGTATACAGTTGCTGTAGGCATTTAAGTTCTCTCCTTTCCTTATCTGTTTCTGGCGGAAGCCTTCTGCGGGTTGACACGAGCGGAAGCCTTCTGCGGGTTGGTGCTGATACCGGCGGATGCGCCCTTAGCCTTGATGTTCTTGACGGTGTTCTTAATGTAGACAACGCCGCCCTTAGGACCGGGGATAGCGCCGCGAACAACGAGCATATTCAGCTCGGGATCAACTTTAACAACTTCAAGGTTCTGAACAGTTACCTGCTCGCAGCCCATATGACCTGCGCCGATCTTGCCCGGGAAGATGCGGGAGGGATCGGTGCCCGAACCCATAGAACCTGCGTGACGGTGAACAGGACCGCCGCCGTGGCTGGTGGGAGTTCTCTGAGCGCCCCAGCGCTTGATAACGCCGGCGTAGCCCTTACCCTTGGAGACGCCTGTGACGTCAACCTTGTCGCCCTCGGCAAAAATGTCCGCCTTGATAACGTCGCCGACGTTGAGAGCGGAGCAATCCTCGAGGCGGAACTCCTTGAGGTGCTTTTTAAAGGGAACGCCCGCTTTTTCAAGGTGACCCTTTTCAGGCTTGGTGAGCTTGCGCTCCGCCTGATCCTCATAACCGAGCTGAACGGACTCATAGCCCTCTTTTTCAGCGGTCTTCTTCTGGACAACGACGTTGGGACCGGCTTCAATAACGGTTACCGGAACGACGTGGCCCGCCTCATCGAAGATCTGCGTCATGCCGACCTTTTTGCCGATGATAGCCTTCTTCATGATATTTCCTCCTTATAAGGTTATTGGTCAGCTCGCATAAGCATTTCGCGCAGAGGCTGCTGACTTGACCCCGCCCGCCGACGCAAGCGGCAGGCGACAGGCTGTTAACATAGCTTGTCGAAAAAGGCAAAGCCTTTTCCGTCAATCGGTTCGCCGCCCGCTGCATCGCACTCGCCGCCCGCCTTAGGCGGACGCTCGCACGCTTGCGGGCTAAGCGGTGTTTTTCCGCAGCGTATATGCCGCCGCGAAAAACCTCTGAATTATTCACGCCTGCGGGCGCGAACTCCGCGAGGCTTATTACAGCTTCATCTCGATTTCAACGCCTGCGGGCAGTTCCAGAGACATAAGAGCCTCAACCGTTTTCTGGGTGGGGTTCATGATGTCGATAAGGCGCTTGTGGGTGCGGCGCTCAAACTGCTCACGGCTGTCCTTATACTTATGAACAGCGCGAAGAATTGTGACGATCTCGGTCTTGGTGGGAAGCGGAATGGGACCGGAAACCTTGGCGTCAGTGCGTTTTGCGGTCTCAACGATCTTCTCCGCAGCCTTGTCGATGAGCTGGTGGTCATAAGCCTTGAGTCTGATGCGGATCATTTTCTTGTTTGTTGCTGCCATGAATTTTTCCTCCGATACGTTTTTGTTCCGGCGACATTGGCTTCGCCGGTGAAATAGCGTTCGGCGAGAAGTTTTTTCTGTACACTTGGCCGTGCGTATCAGACCCAGTCCGAAAAACAAACCGGATTTGATCCGGCTTACATTCGTGCAAGCGATATACGCGTAATACAGGGACATTCTCAACCGCCCGATTATTGCCGCACACGGCGGCAGCGGACATACTCCACGGAAGTTACCGGGTGGCGCACCCGCAATCTCCCGTTTCATCGCACTTTTGCGCTATTGGGCGCAACTCCCCCAACAGGCGCTCTAGTAGATTAACAGATTATTCGCCCAGTGTCAATAGAAATGTACAAATAAATAATATAATTTTTGTATTCTTTCCGAATTTTGTACGCAAACATCCAAATCTCGACTCCGTGTGGTTCATATTGTCCTGTATGAACGCCCTCGCCAACGCATAAGCCGAGCAGCATACAAAAGCAGACCGGACGGCAAACACCGTCCGGTCTGCTTTTGCTATTATATATAATGTATATCAGAAGTGGAAATGAGAGACAGTCTCCTCCAGCGTCTGAGCTTGAGAGTTCAGCTCGGCACTGGCGGCAGCGGACTCCTCTGCAGTTGCCGTGTTGCTCTGAACAACAATGGATATCTGCTCAATACCGGTATTGACCTGCTCGATGCCAACGTTCTGAGACTCAGCATCCGCAGCTATCTCGTCGATCTTATCGGCAATAACTGCGTTCTTTTCCGTAACAAGGGTAAGCGCCTCGTTCATGCGTCCGGTGATACCGGTGCCGTTTTCGGTTGAGCGAATCGCTTCGGAAACAAGACGCTGGGTCTCCTTGGCCGCCTCCGCGCTCTTGTTGGCAAGATTTCTAACCTCATCCGCAACGACCGCAAAGCCCTTGCCCTGCTGACCCGCTCTCGCCGCCTCAACAGCGGCGTTAAGCGCAAGAATGTTGGTTTGGAAAGCGATATCGTCAATGGTTTTGACTATTTTGCTTATCTGCGAGGAGTTGAGCGCCATGTCCTCCATAGCGGACTTCAGCTCCTGCATACAGGACATACTCTTGTTAATGTTCTGCTCGTTGTTTTTTGTAAGCGCTCTTACCTCGCCTGCCCTGTCCGCCGTTCCGGCTGCCTGCTCGGCAATGCCGGCGACGGTTGCGGCAAGCTCCTCAACAGCAGACGCCTGCTCGGTCGCGCCCTGAGCAAGATTTTGCGAGGTGGAGGAAACAACGTCACTGCTTGACTTCACAGCGTCTGCGCAGTCATAAATTGCTTTGAAGGAGGTGCTGAGCCCCTGCTTGATAGCTTCAAGCGAGCTGCGGATCTGTGAGAAATCTCCCGCGTATTCAACCTCGGGCTGCACCGTAAAGTCACCCTCCGCAAGACCGGAAAGCACATGACCTATATCGCTTATATATGTGTTGAGGCGGGAAACCGTTTTCCTAAGGCTATCAACAAGCTCGCCGACCTCAAGCTCTGTTTTGTCCCGCTCCAAAGAAACCTGCGAATGGATATCGCCCTCTGCCAGAGCGCCAAGTCTATCGCAAATCACGCCTATGGGAACAACAAGGGTCGCAGCGCGCTTAGTTGCAACATAATAGGCAATTGCGATAAGAATCAGGCTAAGACCTACCATTATGTATGTTACGAAGCGGTTGGCGGCAAGAACGCTGATGCTGCTGTAAAACAGGGCAAGCGACCAGTTCTGATTGTTTCCGACAGGACAATAGGCAACGAGGTATTTCGCCCCGTCTGAAAGCCTGACGCTTGTGCTTCCGCTCTCGCCCGCCAGCATAGCTGTTGTCATCGCCTTATAGGCGGAGTCCTCCGAGACGGATTCCGCTGCGCCGACGGCAGCAACAAGTGCGCCGTCCTCGTCCAAGAGCAGAGCCGAAGCCTCATACTTGCTGTCCTCGACAAAGCCGGTCAGTAAGCCCTCGGCATATTTGGCAAGGTCGTCGCCGCCCGTCAGCCTAACGGAGCAATAAACAGCATCGGAATAGGCGTCGCCCAACTGAACAAGCGACTGTGTTGCATTGCTCTGAAAGGTCATGTTTAAAATCGGTACAACGACCAGAATTACGATCAGCATTCCGACCGCAATCGTAATACAGACCATCTGCAAAAGCTTGGTTCTTATTGTTTTGGGCTGCTTTGTTTTATTCATAAGAAGCCTCCAATAATATGTCTTTTGAGCCGTTTCATTTTATACACTATACACTGACATTTTATCATACATTCTTTATACTGCAAGAAATTTTTCTTTAATTCGACAATTTTTCTGAGTTTTTGAATATTCCGACAATTTAAACTAAAAAACAAATAAGAAACTCGCATTATGCAAAAAGAGAGCGCCGAAGCACTCTCTTTTTGCATATAATATCAGCCGCCGGAGGCAAGGATAGAAAAATGCATATAGTCCGCAGCGCTTGTCCAGCCCTGACCGCCCCAGCCCCAGCCGTATTTTGCAAACGCCTTGACCACGCTGCTGTCGGGCGTGATGCAGTAACGGCTGTCAATATTGGGATATGAGGAAGCATTTTTCCAGCAGCAGGTTCCGACCTGCTGACCGGAGGCGTAATGTATATAGTAGTTTTCAACCGGGTTTATGTCAATGGCACAGCCCCATGAATGACGCATCGTATCGGAATAGCGCGCCCCGCCCAGCGCGTGGATCGGGAATTTTTCGGGGTCGTTGTATATATATTCAAAAATACCCTTGACCTCGTCAACAACCAGCACGTTGACATACAGCGTCCATGTGCGCGTATACTTAGCGCCGGAGGAGTTTATGTCCCACGTCTGCACGGTAACAGGCACGATATGGCTGCCCGCGTCCGCCGCGCTTGTAAAGTAGCTTTTGTTCGCGTCGCCGAACAGAGCAAGACGGCGCTCGGCTGTGCTCATGTTTCTGTAACGGAATGCGAAAGAGGTCGTTGGGTCAACGGTCTCCACTTCCTTTTCCACGGCGAAGGTCTGCGCTTTTCTCTGCGATGACCACGCCAGACGAACGATAACGGCAGCAGCCTCCGCGCGAGTCAGCGCATTGCCTCCGCAAAAGGATGAGTCCTCATAGCCGGTCAAAATTCCCTTGCTGAAAACCTGCTCAACGGGAGCGCGGTAAGACGCGGCAAGCTGATTATAGTCTTTGATGTAGTTTGCGTAGCTGTCGCTCTGGTTTTTCAGCTCCATCTGGTTCTCATAAAAAGCGGAATATAAAACGCCGTTTAGGATATAAGCCATTTCATATCGGCTTATATTGGCATCAAGCGCCGCGGCGGTGCATTTAAACATCGGCTCGGTGTATTCTTTAACATTACCGTAAGCGTCTGTACCGCCGTAAAAGCTGACATCCAGTATTCCGGCATCCTTGAGCGCATTCCAGTCGCTTTCCGCCCAGTGAATTCCCGTTGGCGCTTTGTCTGACCAGATTTCCGCAACGGTAACGACCATATGTAAAAATTCCGCACGCTTTAGATTGGCGTTTGGTCTGAATGTGCCGTCGGGATAGCCGTTTAGTATTCCAAGGTCCGAAAGCTTTTTGATATTATCATAATACCACTCCCCCTCGGAAACATCCGGAAAGCCCGCAGCCTCCGCGTGAGAGACAGGCAGCGTCGTTATAACCGCGGCAAATGCCAGCAGTAGTATAAAAATGCGCTTGATTTTGTTTTTCATGCTTCACCTTTTTCGTTTTTTTGCAGTAAGCCCTATGCCTCGCATATCTCGCGCATCAGCTCTATGAACAGCGAGAGCGAGGGGTTGTCGTTATCCTCGCGCCAGAACAGCAGCACATCGAAGGCGCTCTCCAGTCCGTCAATATCCAAAATTGAGCAGTTTGCTCCAAATTCATACGCCATCGGGTACGGCACCATTGAAACTCCGTTGCCGCTTCGCACCTGCAAAAACAGCGACTCCAGCGTCGGCACGGACAGCATTTCGGCATTGCGCGCATCAGCGAAAACAGCGTCCTCAAGCATTTTTGCAAAGCCGCTTCGCTGCTCCCCGACACTTATATAGGCAGTCGAGCGCAGATCCTCAACGCCAACCGCCTTTTTGCGTGCCAGCGGATGACCGATCGGCGCGACGACGCAGAAGCGGGACTGAGCAAGCGGCATAGTCTTTAGCCCCTCAAGCTCCTCCGGCATGGCGTATGAAAAGGAAACGCCGAAATCAGCCTCGCCGGAGCGAACCTGCGATACTATCTCGCCCATGCCCTTGTGGTAAACTCCGAGCACAACGTCGCTGTATCGGCTGCAAAACTCCTTGCAGCCTGTTGAAAGCTCGTAGGAATACATATTTACGCAGGCAACGGTAAGCTCACCCGCCATGCCCTTGCCCGCGTTTTTGACCGCGTTTTCAAGCAGCTCCGCGCTTTGCAAAAACCTCTTGCCGTCGTTGAACAGAAGCTGACCTGCCGGAGTCAGGGCAACCTTGCGGCTGTTGCGCTGCAAAAGCTGCACGCCCAAATCCTCCTCAAGCGCGGCAACATTGCGGCTGGTGGTGGAATGGCTAATATATAGCTGCTCCGCCGCTTTGGTAAAGCTCCCGTGCTCCACAACACAGATGAAAATTTTCAGCTGCTCCAAATTCATGAAAAGCAGCGCCTCCTTTAAGCGGGTTCAGATGAGCGGAAAACCGCCGCGACCAAACACTATTTAAAGAACCCTAATTTAAACGAATGCGGCAAAAGGTCGGAAAGCTTGTAGCTCACATATCCGCCCGTACTGCGAGCGCAAAGCACCTCAAGGTCGCTTGAAAACTCGCTCATAACCTGACGGCAAGCGCCGCAGGGCATACAGTATTCATCGCCCTCACCGTAGATCGCCAGTCTGTGAAAATCAGTGATCCCCTCGCTTACCGCCTTATAAATGGCTATGCGCTCAGCGCACATAGTGCTGCCCAGAGCCATGTTTTCCACGTTGCAGCCGGTAAAGATGCGTCCGTTTGTGCATTCAAGAGCTGCCCCGACCGGAAAACGCGAATATGGGCAATAGGCGTTTGCTGCCGCCTCTCTTGCAAGATTAAGCAATTCTCTGTCTGTCATAGCGAAAGCTCCTTTATAACTTATATCCTCCCGCCGAATTAACCGGCGTTAATTTCCCAGTTTTCCAAGCCGTTGAAAATATTGTATTGCGAAGGCTTCAAGCCCGAAACAACGCCGCGGTGCGTGATGACCTGCTGCTTTTCAAAGCAGATGGGTACGATCGGCGCGGTGTCGGTGATGTATTTGAACATGATATCCGCCGCGGTTTGCCTTGTTTCGTCGTTTGCGGACATGAAAGCGTTAATGTTATCTTTCAGCGTCTCGTCATTTACCTTCCCGTAGTTGAGCTTGCCCCCGGAGAGCAGCAGCTCGCGCAGGGAAAAGTCCGCCGTCATGCTCGTTTCCGCGTAGTACATATCGAAGTTGCCTTGATTAAGCTCGTAGTTATACTCCAGCCACGGCAGCTCTCGCAGTTCAACCTTGAGTCCCAGCGCTTTCATGTTTTCCGCAATTGCCCTTGCCGCCTGAAGCTTCACGGTGCTTTCGTTGCAGACGATAAAGTCGATATTCGACTCAACCTGAATGCCGGTTATCATAATTTCACGGTAGCCGTCGTCATCATAGTCCTGAACGCTCGCCTCGTCAAAGGCGGCTTCACTTTTAGACACGGAGTAGGAAACGATTTCGGAAAACCTGTCGTTATAATACTCTGCGGCAGGGTGCATGGGCAAAGTCGCTTCGCTTGCCGCGCCGCCCATAATGTCGTTTACAATATGCTCGCGGTCAACAACATAGGTCATCGCCTTGCGCGCGAGCGGAACGGAGAAAAAGCCCTTGTTTACATTAAAGCCGAGATAGTGCATATGCGTTGTGGGGAAATAGCGAATCTCGTTTGCCGCGCCGTAGCCTACGTTGAAAAAGCCTGTGGGGTCGTTTGTAACGATGTCTATTTCGGAGTTTTCAAAGGCGTTTATAATTGCTTCTACCTCTTTGAATTCCTTGAGGCAGATATGCTCCGCCGGCATTTTGTCGGCGTTTCTGTGTCCTTCAAAAAGGTCAAGCTGCGTCAGCTCCTCGTTCGGCATATACGGTCCTGTTCCCATCGGAGCCGTATCGCCGACCGTGCCGTATTTTATGACCGGCACTGTCAGCAGCGCGGGAAAGAGCATATCCGAATAGTTGAGCGTGATAATAAACTGTTTTTCATCCGCCGCGCTCACGCCGAAAATCGCGCCGGAGAAGCGGGATTTAAACTGCGGGCTTTGCATCGCGCGCTGAATTGAATAGGCGGCGTCCGCAGCGGTGAGATATGAGCCGTCCCAGAATTTAACGCTCGTGTCCACCCAGAAGCGCCAAATCTGACCGTCCTCGGTGGAGTATCGCTCGACCAGTTCGGATGTGACGGCAAAATTCTCATCAACATTAAAAAGCTGGTCATACATCACCTGCGTACACATGATGTTTGATGTGTTTGTAGTCGAAAAGGGGGAAAAGCTGTAATCCTTATCGCAATTGAGGGAAAACACTTTATCCGCCGCGTGAAAGCCCGTATCGGAATAGTTGTTTTCGGGCAGCTCCGGCAACGGCGCTTCACCCTCCTCGGCAGTGCCGCCGCAGCCTGTAAGAGACGCCGTCAGCATGGCAAGTATGAGCAAAACGAGAATATATCTATTTAGTCTGCTGTGCATATGCCGTGTTCCTTTCCGCGTGCGGCTCTAGTCAATAACGATTATCGCCGCCTGAGAGCCGCGCTCAGCTCCTGTTTTTCTGTGCGACCAGTAGCGGTCGCTGTTGCAGCGGGTGCATTCGTCACTTACGGAGATGTTGTTATCCAAAACACCGAGCTGCAAAAGGCGCTTTCTGTTGGTCTGCTTTAAGTCTACCATAAACTTTCCGCTGTCGCCAACAGGAAAATAGCACTCTCCGTCATGGCAGCCGAGAAGCTTGTCGATTGCCTGCGGCACTTCTCCGTCCGTCTCAAAGCAGCACATATCTATAGCCGGACCTATTGCGGCGCAAATGCTCCCCGGCAAAGCGCCGAGCGAAATCATCTTATCAACGGCAACACCGAGAATATCGGCAACCGTGCTGCGCCAGCCGCAATGCACAGCCGCGGCGACACCCGCTTCGGGGTCGCAAAGCAGCACCGGCACGCAGTCTGCCGTGAAGCAGATGAGCGGGAGTCCCTTTATGTTTGTAACGATGCCGTCCGCCTCATATTTGAAAGGGCTAAACAGCGCGCGCCTGTCCTCCTGCGTAACAATGCGCACCTCATTTCCATGCACCTGCTTTGTAAAGCAAAGCTCCTGCTCGGCAAGCCCCAGCGCTTCAAGCACGCGGCGATAGTTTTCGCGCACGTTCTCCTCCTTGTCTCCGCGGTTCTCGCCAAGGTTAAGGCTCTCCAGACAGCCCTCGCTCACGCCGCCGAGACGCGAGGTGAAGCAGTGGGTATAGGGTATGGTCGGAGCTTTCATATACATAAGCTCCTTATAGCTCATTTCAGCAAAGGGTTTAGAAAATTCCATGATTACTCCCAAAGTGTATAAGTTCCGTAATTGTTGCGGCACGTCCAGTCTCAGCCAAGCGCACGGGCTTGAAGCTTGCACCGATGCGGCTTCCGAGAAAGTCTCATGCGTAATTTACCGAGCAGGCAGACGGATATCACTCGTTTCGTCCGCAGCACTCCTTGTATTTGAGTCTTCTGCTGCCATCCTCTTTCATTTTTCCGCAAGGGCATGGGTCGTTGCGTCCGGGCTTCGCGTTTGCCTTGACGGGCTGGCGTTTCGCACTCGTACTGTCGCCGCCGACATTGCTTACGGCGCCGACCGCCACGCTTTTGCGCTCAATGGGCTGCTCCTTGCGCACCTGAACGGTGAAAAGCCTGCGCACCATCTCCGTGCGTATGCCGCTTGTCATGTTCTCAAACATATCGAAGCTTTCGCGCTTATAAGCGTCGATGGGCTTGTCGTTGCCGTAGCCGCGCAGACTTATGCCGCGGCGAAGCTCGTGCATAGCGTCGATATGCTCCATCCAATACTCATCCACCACACGCAGCATGATAACTCGCTCAAGCTCGCGCATGAGCGGCACGCCGTTGGGCATAAGACCAAATTCCTTTTCGCGCCGGGCATAAACGCTCTGCGCCTTTTCGAGTATCTGTGCCGTCAGCTTGTCGGGACGCAGGTTTTCCAGCTCCATGCGGGTCGGCTTCAGCTCACCCTTGCTCAGGAACAGACCCTCAAAGGGCGCAATGACCTCCTCGAACTGCTGCAAATCGTCAAAATAGTCGTGTCCTGAAAGCCCGCTCATCACGTTGGAGCTGATATACTCCTCGATCATGCCGTTAACGGCGGCTTGAAGATCCTCTCCGTCGAGTACCTTGCGGCGCTGCTCATAGATGATGTTTCGCTGTACGTTCATAACATCGTCGTATTCCAGAACGGATTTACGCGACTGGAAGTTGCGGCTCTCAACGGTCTTTTGCGCCTGCTCGATAGCGTTTGAGAGCATCTTGTGGTCAAGCGGCGTATCCTCGTCAACGCCAAGACGCTCCATCATGCCGATAACACGCTCGCTGCCGAAAAGACGCATGATATCGTCGGTCATGGCAAGATAGAAGCGGCTCTCGCCGGGGTCGCCCTGACGTCCGGCACGACCTCGAAGCTGGTTGTCAATGCGGCGAGAATCGTGGCGCTCCGTGCCGATGATGAAAAGTCCGCCCGCCTCGCGCACCTTTTCCGCCTCGCCTGCTATCTGCTGCTTGTGGTATTCAAGCCGCTCGGAATACATTTTGCGCGCGGAGAGAACGGTTTCGTCGTCCGTTTCCGCAAAGCCTGTAGCCTCGGCTATGACCTCGTCGCCGCAGCCGTGCTTTTTCAGGTCGTGCTTTGCAAGATATTCCGCATTGCCGCCGAGCATGATATCCGTGCCGCGTCCCGCCATGTTGGTAGCTATGGTAACAGCGCCGAGCTTGCCCGCCTGCGCGATTATCTCAGCTTCCTTTTCGTGGTTCTTTGCATTTAAGACGTTATGGCTGATGCCCGTCCTTTTCAGCAGGGTAGAAAGAAGCTCGCTTTTTTCAATCGAAACCGTACCGACGAGCACGGGCTGACCCTTTTCATGGCAGGCGGCAATCTGCTTGATTATAGCCCTGTATTTGCCCTCTTGGTTTTTATAAACGCTGTCGGGATAGTCTATGCGCGCAAGGGGCTTATTGGTCGGTATTTCAACTATGTCAAGGTTATAGATTGCCAAAAACTCCTCCTGCTCTGTAACGGCCGTACCCGTCATGCCGGAGAGCTTGGAGTAAAGACGGAAGTAGTTCTGGAAGGTGATGGTGGCGAGGGTTTTGCTCTCGTTCTGAACGTCAACGTGTTCTTTCGCCTCGATCGCCTGATGCAGACCCTCGCTGTAACGTCTGCCGAGCATAAGTCTGCCCGTAAATTCGTCAACAATTGTGACCTGACCGTCCTTAACAACATAGTCAATGTCACGCTTCATTATGCCATGCGCCTTGATAGCCTGGTTTATGTGGTGTGAAAGCGTTGAGTTTTCAAGGTCTGCAAGGTTTTCAACGCCAAATGCCTGTTCCGCCTTTTTGATGCCGCGCGAGGTGAGGGTGGCGCTTTTCGCCTTTTCGTCAACAACATAATCCGCGTCGAGGTTTTCATCCTCCTCGCGCTTTTCGTCTACACTGGCATAAACAACGGGCTTTAGGCGGCTGACAAAATCATCCACCCGACGGTAAAGCTCCGTGCCCTTGTCGCCCATGCCCGAAATGATGAGCGGCGTTCTCGCCTCGTCGATAAGGATGGAGTCAACCTCGTCAACGATGGCAAAGGGATGCCCGCGCTGAACCATATTGTCCTTGTATATCGCCATGTTGTCGCGCAGATAGTCAAAGCCCATCTCGTTATTTGTGCCGTAAGTAATATCGGCTGCATATGCGGCGCGGCGCTGCTCATTATCAAGCCCGTGGACGATTAGCCCCACGGAAAGCCCCATGAAGCGATGCACCTTTCCCATCCACTCGCTGTCGCGTCTGGCAAGATAGTCGTTGACGGTAACGATATGCACTCCGTCTCCCGTAAGAGCGTTGAGGTATGCAGGCAAAACGGCGACCAGCGTTTTGCCCTCGCCCGTTTTCATTTCCGCGATGCGACCTTGATGAAGCACGATGCCGCCGATAAGCTGAACACGGAAAGGATACATCCCCAAAACGCGCTTTGAAGCCTCGCGCACGGCGGCGAATGCCTCCGGCAGAAGGTCGTCAAGCGTTTCGCCCTTGTTCAGCCTTGCCTTGAATTCGTCTGTCTTGGCGCGCAGCTCATCGTCGGAGAGAGCTGCATAGCTGTCGGCAAGAGACTCTATTTTGTCAACAATAGGCTTGATTTTTTTAAGCTCTCTGTCGCTGTGTGTGCCGAAAATTTTTGTAATGATACTCATTAGCTGTGCTGCCTTTCTATATGTGAAAGTGGGTTACTGTTAAAAAGCATATACCTAAGTTTTGATTGTAACACACATTTATGAATAAAAAAAGAGAAAAAAGTGATGTGCGGCGTCGGCCGCGCAAACATTTCGGCTTTTTCGGCAATTTTAAACGTCATTTCAACATATTGTTTGAACCCACGGCGCTTTTGAGATATAATAAGCGCCGGATGAATATTATGCGCGCCGCCGAAAAACAAAATGCGGCGGCATAATGCCGTCATGTCGCGTTTTTGCGTCAAAATAACTGCTTAAAGCGCAAAAAACGCCCGTTTCCTCTTGACCTTGCGAGGTCAAAATGATAACCTAGCAAGGTGTTGCCATAGCCCACCGGCAGGGCTTTGCGGCAGCGCTCCTTTGTTTTAAAAAACGCCGCGAGAGGGTAAATATATAGATTTCGCAGCATACGCACGGCTGCGGTATACATACAGGGGGAGAAATAAAAAATGAGAGCGCTCGGCTTCGACAACGAGAAATATCTGAAACTGCAATCGGAAAAAATCAACGAACGCATAGCCGAATTCGGCGGCAAGCTCTATCTTGAGTTCGGCGGCAAGCTTTTTGACGACTTTCACGCTTCCCGCGTGCTTCCCGGCTTTGAGCCGGACAGCAAGATACGGATGCTGATGGAGCTTAAAGATAAGGCGGAGATCGTCATTGCCATAAGCGCCAACGACATTGAGCGCAACAAGGTGCGAGGCGACCTCGGCATCACCTACGACCTCGACCTGCTGCGTCTTGTGGATGCCTTTCGCACCTGCGGGCTTTATGTCGGCAGCGTCGTGATAACCCATTTTTCCGCGCAGCCCGCGGCGGTCAAATTCCAGGAGCGTCTTGAAAAGCTCGGTCTGAAGGTCTACCGCCACTATGTCATAGCAGATTACCCCTCAAACACCGAGCTTATCGTAAGCGACGACGGCTTCGGAAAAAACGACTATGTTGAAACCACGCGCAGTCTCATCGTTGTAACCGCTCCCGGACCCGGCAGCGGCAAAATGGCAACCTGCCTTTCCCAGCTTTATCACGAGCACAAGCGCGGCGTGAAAGCGGGCTATGCGAAGTTCGAGACCTTCCCCATATGGAACCTCCCTCTCAAGCATCCTGTAAACCTCGCCTATGAGGCGGCAACGGCCGACCTTGACGACGTTAACATGATAGACCCCTACCACCTTGAAGCCTATGGCAAAACAACGATCAACTATAACCGTGACGTCGAAATTTTCCCTGTTCTCAACGCCATGATGGATCGCATCTGCGGCGTTTCCCCCTATAAAAGCCCCACCGACATGGGCGTTAACATGGCGGGCTTTTGCATAACGGACGACAATGTCTGCTGCGAAGCCGGCAGGCAGGAGATCGTCCGCCGCTATTTTTCCACCGCCTGCTCCATTCGCCAGGGCAACTCCTCGCAAAACGAGCTTTTTAAAATCGAAATGATCATGAAGCAGGTGGATATTGCGCCGATAGATCGCGCCGTCGTGCCCCCCGCGCTAAGCAAGGCGGAGGAGACCGGCAACCCCGCCGTTGCCATTGAGCTTCCGGACGGACGCATCGTTACGGGCAAAACAAGCTCTCTGCTCGGCAGCGCCTCTGCGTGCCTGCTCAACGCTCTCAAGGCTCTCGGCGGAATAGATGACGACAGGCTTCTTATCTCGCCCGAGGTCATAGAGCCTATACAAAAGCTCAAAATAAACCACCTCGGCAACCACAATCCCCGTCTGCACACCGATGAGGTGCTTATCGCCCTTTCCATCTGCGCGGTAACAGACCCCACCGCCGCTCTCGCCGTCTCGCAGCTTCCCAAGCTTCACTGCTGCGAGGCTCATTCCACCGTTATCCTCTCGCGCGTGGATGAAAACATCTTCCAGCACCTGGGCATAAACATCACCTATGAGCCGCAGTATCTTACCCATAAGCTTTACCACGCCAAATGATCCCCGCCGCACGGCAGGGCATAAGAATGCGCCGGAACAACAGGCTGTCAGCCGCGTTTTTCGGCGCGTTTCTTTAAAATGTTACTTGACGCTGACGGGCTTTAGCAGTAACATATTAGAAATATTTTATCAATGCACAGTGAAAGGGTGAATACATATGAAACAGCTTATGCTGGGCAACGCCGCCGTTGCGCGCGGTCTATATGAGGCAGGCTGCCGCTTCGTTTCCGCCTATCCCGGCACTCCCTCCACCGAAATCCCCGAATGCGCCGCCACCTACAAGGAAATCTACGCCGAATGGGCGCCGAACGAAAAGGTTGCATATGAAGCGGCGCTGGGCGCCGCCTTCGGCGGAGCGAGAAGCTTTTGTTCCATGAAGCACGTCGGCTTAAACGTAGCCGCCGACCCGCTTTTCACCTCCTCCTATACGGGCGTAAACGGCGGAATGGTCGTTGCCGTTGCAGACGATCCCGCCATGCACTCAAGTCAGAACGAGCAGGACTCCAGGCACTACGCTATCGCCGCTAAGCTCCCCATGCTCGAGCCCTCCGACAGCGCGGAATGTCTGGAGTTTACAAAGCTCGCCTTCGAGCTTTCAGAGCGCTTTGACTGTCCCTGCCTGCTTCGCACCTGCACAAGAGTTGCTCACTCTCAGAGCCTTGTGGAGCTATCGGACAGAGTTGAGCATATGCTCAAGCCCTTTGAGCGCAACCCGGTTAAATATGTTATGATGCCCGCCAACGCTATCAAGCGTCACCCGGCTGTTGAGCAGCGTACGGCAGACCTCGTTGAATACGCCGAGAGCGCCGCCATAAACCGCGTGGAAATGGGCGACACCGAGGTCGGCTATGTCACCTCCGGAACCGGCTATCAATATCTTCGTGAATGCTTTCCCAATGCGAGCATCCTAAAGCTCGGCATGGTCAACCCCCTGCCCGTAAAGCTCATTGCAGACTTTGCCGCAAGGGTCAAAAAGCTCATCGTTGTCGAGGAGCTTGACGGCATTATCGAGACTCATCTTCGCGCAAACGGAATTCGCGTTGACGGAGGCAAGGATATCTTCGGTCCCTGCGGCGAGCTGAGTCAAAACCGCATTCGCGCGGCTCTCGGCATGAAGCTTCCCGAATTCGTAAGCTTTGATGAGCCTGTGCCGCAGCGCCCGCCCGCTCTTTGCCCCGGCTGCCCGCACAGAGGTCTGTTTTTCACTCTCTCCAAGCTCGGCGTTACCGTCATGGGCGATATCGGCTGCTACACACTCGGCGCTCTGCCCCCCTTAAAAGCGCTTGACACGACCGTATGTATGGGTGCTTCCATCTCCGGCATTCACGGCTTTAACACCGTTCGCGGCGCGGAGTCTGCCAAAAACACCGTTGCCGTCATTGGCGACAGCACCTTTATGCACAGCGGCATAACCGGGCTGGTGGACATTGTTTATAACAAGGGCGTCAGCACCGTTATGATTTTGGACAACTCCATAACCGGCATGACCGGTCATCAGCAAAACCCCACCACGGGCAAGACCCTCAAGGGTGAGGACGCCCCCGCCGTTTCGCTTGAAAAGCTCTGCGGGGCGGTCGGCGTAAAGCGTGTTCGCGTCTGCGACCCCTATGCGCTCGATGAGCTTAAAGCAATTGTTTCCGAGGAATTGGCGGCAGACGAGCCTTCCGTTATCATTGCCCGCCGTCCCTGTATGCTGCTGCCCGAAGTAAAAGCCGCTCCCGCGCTCGTTGTTGACAAGGATAAATGTGTAGGCTGTAAGCTTTGTATGCAAATCGGCTGCCCCGCCTTGAGCTTTGGCGACAAAAAAGCTCATGTTGACCCGACGCTGTGCGTCGGCTGCGAGCTTTGCACTCAGATGTGCAGGGTGGGCGCTATCTGCAAAAGGGAGGCGAAGTAAATGTCCGAAACAAAGAACATTATGATAGTCGGCGTTGGCGGTCAGGGAACGCTTCTAGCCTCCCGCATTCTCGGCAGCGTTCTCACACAGCAGGGCTTCGACGTAAAAATGAGCGAGGTTCACGGCATGAGTCAGCGCGGCGGCAGCGTCGTAACCTATGTTAAATACGGCGAGCGCGTCTATTCCCCCATCGTCGATACCGGCGAGGCTGATTTCATTCTCGCCTTCGAGCGTCTTGAAGCGGCGCGGTGGATAAGCTATCTTAAAAAGGACGGCACGCTCATCCTAAACGACCGCCCCATCAGCCCCATGCCCGTTATCACAGGTGCAATGGAATATCCCGCGGACATCTCGGAAAAAATATGCGCAAAGGGCGTTAAGCTTATCGCAAGCGACGCGCTTGAGATGGCGGAAAACGCAGGCAACGCCAAGTCCGTCAACGTCGTGCTTATCGGCATTCTAAGCGCCATCATGGGCTTTGACGAGACGCTGTGGCAAAAGGCGCTGACCGAGTGCGTCAAGCCTAAATTCCTTGAGCTGAACCAAAAGGCGTTTGCCCTGGGAAGAGCCTACGGTCAGAGCATAAAATAAAACAGGCAAAGCGCGGGAGCAGCCCACGCTCCCGCGCCTTTTCCGAATAAGGAGCGCCCATGAGCGGTTATCTCAAGGAAGTAAATATCAAAAGCGATTTGCCCACAGCAAACGATGCCATCAAGCGCGTTACCTATAACCTGCGAAACGGCAAAAGCTGGGGCTGCGCGGCGATAAAGATCATTCACGGCTACGGCTCCACCGGCAAGGGTGGCAAGATCCGCACCGAAACGCGCCGCTATCTGCAAGAACAAAAGGATAAGCGCCTTATCAAGGACTTCATCATCGGCGAGGATTTTTCCATCTTCAACGCTAAAACGCGCGATGCTTTCATGCTCTGCGACGAGCTTCGGCGCGACAGCGACCTTGAGCGTCATAACAACGGAATTACCATTGTTATACTGTGACAAATGCGCCGCCAAAAAACTGTTCGGAAAAATATTGACAAGCGCTGTAATAAGTGGTATTATCCTATGGCTGAACTTTTTGCGCGGGCGTAGTTCAATGGTAGAACACCAGCCTTCCAAGCTGGATACGTGGGTTCGATTCCCATCGCCCGCTCCATCGTAGGGTGCAGGCGGCAGCCACTATGGAGCGGACAAGCAGCACAGTATTCAACTGTCTTTATATGCGCCAGTAGCTCAGGTGGATAGAGCAACTGCCTTCTAAGCAGTAGGTCAGGGGTTCGAGTCCCTTCTGGCGTACCACGTTGGAGCAAGCCTTGTAGTGTTCGCTTTTTCGGAAACTCCGGCTTTCACTGCTCCGCCTTTTCAGCCGCGACCCGCTCTGCTCGGCTCGCGGCTGAGAAAAGAAAGTTCGGTACACTCCCGCGCCGATAGCTGAATATGGTGGGTATAGCTCAGTTGGTTAGAGCACCGGATTGTGGTTCCGGGTGTCGAGGGTTCGAGTCCCTTTACCCACCCCATATTTAAGCTTTCGTGATACAGCTTGAATTTACATTGGGATATAGTGTAATGGTAACACACTAGACTTTGACTCTGGTATTGTAGGTTCGAGCCCTGCTATCCCAGCCATTTTTATATTTTGACGATTCAGTAGCTCAGTCGGCAGAGCACCTGCCTTTTAAGCAGGGTGTCCGGGGTTCGAATCCCCGCTGAGTCACCAATTTGACAAGAGCTCCGCAGTCTTTGAGATTGCGGAGCTTTTCTTATTGCCTCGGCAACATCAATGCTTTCAGGCGTTTTCAATTCGATATGGTATTATCGTTATGAACAGCATACTAACGCGTTCATTAGCAATTTATTTTCAAAATGCTAACGAAAGCACAAAACGGGGAACAGGATTTAAAAGAGCCGGCAGCGAATGTGCCTTACCCGCATCAAAGCAAAAAAGCGCAAAAAATGTCCTGTATCCTTGTGGATACAGGACATTTTTAAAGTTTAGTCCTCCGGAACGGTATCCTGCTGCTGCGCCTCGATTTCGCGGTTTCGCTTTAGCTGACGCATCCAGTCTGCGCGCTCTTTCTCAAGACTGCTTAGCCTGTGTGACAGGGCGATAAGTGCCACCGCGTCCATAACTCCGGTAACGATAAGGGCAATGCCCACAAACTGCATAAGAAGCGCCATGGTCTTAAAGGGGTTGAGTATAAGCGTTGCGCCCAGTCCCAGCGTTACCACGGCGACAACCAGCGTAAACCACCAGTGCTTGTCCTTTAGGCGCAGCATATCCAGCGTGTTTTGCAGCTTTATCATGCCGTCGAGAATAACGGCAACGCCAAGAACGGTGGGCAGCACGCCGAGCAAAATATCCGGCTTTACCAGCACAAAAACGCCGCCGCCGATAAGTGCCAGACCCATCACGAGACTCAGGCTGTAATCGGTAAGCGAAACGGGAGTTTTGAAGTATTCGATGATTTTGATAAGACCGATAAGGCACAGCATACCGCCAATGGTGTAGCAAAGAATTCTGCTTGAGGAGTCGGGATACATCAAAAACAAAATGCCCAGCAGAAAAAAGCTGATTGCAATAAGTATGTAGTCTCTTTTAAAGCTGTTTGAAAAAACCTTCATTTCTTTATCCTCCTTGCGATATTCCTGTCTTGCTCTTTGATTATACTCTTTGCAAATGCGCATCTCAAGCATTTTTTACCCTTCCGGCTGCTTTTACGAATTAAATCGCCATATATTCGACAGGAAAAGTGCTTTTTCGGGGCAAATCGGCAGTCAAACACTTGACGGTTTACATAAAATATTGTATAACCTAAATCAGAATAGGTATCGTGTCCAAATATCTTCAAAGAGGGATATAAATGAACAGACAACAGTTTCTTTCTGAGCTTAATCAATACTTAAGCGTCTTTAGTGCCGCCGAACGCGAGTCTGTCATCAGCTATTACAGCGCCAAATTCGATGCCGCCGGAGCTGACGGCGAAGCGGCTTTGCTTCTGGAGCTTGGAACGCCGATGATGGTTACGATTGCGCTAAAGCGCCGCCACGAGGCAGGTCTGCCGTTGGTTGATGAGTCCGAGCAGCCGCAAGGAGAGCTTAGCCCGACTCCCTCGGAGGAATACGAGATGAATATCGAGTCCGAATCGGAAAGCTCCGAGCCCGAAGCAGAGGAAGCCCCCAACCCGAGCGTTACCGAAATAAGCTCAGAGCCTGAGCAGGCTCATTCGGACGAGCGAGCGCCCGGCGACGAGACCGAGCCGCAAGCTGCCCCCCCGCATAAAGACGAGACGCAGCCGCAGGCGGCTGAGCCAACGCCGCGCAGCACCGGAGCCGTCGTTTCCTGCGTGCTGCTGAGTATAGTCACTTCCCTGCTTGCTCTTGCCATAATGGGCGTTGGCGTGTACTTCATCGCGGTGATGGGCAATTTCCTTGTTGTCGCCCTGCAAAACCTCAATATGCTCAATAACGCGCTGCTGCTGTTTGCAGGCGGGCTTATTTCCGGCGCTCTTGGTATAGTAGTCGTCTGGCTGGGGCTGTGGTCGGCAATCCGCATCATCTCCAAGCTTATCGCCAAAACCCGCGCATAGCGGCTTCGATAAAGCTTCCCTGCGCGGCCGGTGCCGCTTTGCGGAAGCGAACCACGAAAGGAACGTGCAGCATGAAAAAGATTTGGACAAGCGTCTTGATAACAGCCATCGTTCTTGCGGCGGCAGGCATCATCTGCGGCGTTGCAGCATATTTCAACGGTGGCAGCATTGCAGAGCTTATGGAAAACCATCAGGCAAAATTCGTTATAGAATGGCTTCATCCCGCTTCGATGTACCAGTACTACTTCGGCTCATAACCCAAACACAACTATTTAAGCATTTTGACAGGCGAAACAGCAGCACTTTTGCTATTTCGCCTGTCTTTTTGTAAATTGTCGCAAAAATCACCATAGTCTTTTGCGGAATTGCTTAAAAATCTGTAAGATTTTTTTGAAAATTACGGTTGCCAATTACGGTGACAGGTGTTATAGTCATATACACACGTCGAAAACATTTGGCTTTCACAGGGGGACACTCGGATGAACAACGGCGGCACACCGAAATACTTTCTTGTCGAAGCTTCGGTTTTACCGGAGATTTTCTTCAAGGTAGTCAAGGCAAAGGAGATTTTGCAGACGGGCGAGGCGGCAACGGTTGCCGAGGCGGCGAACGCTGTCGGCATCAGCCGCAGCGCATACTATAAGTACAAGGACTCGGTTTCCCAGTTTCAGGATTTTGAGCGCGGGCGCATAATCACCTTCCACATCACGCTAAAAGACAAGATGGGCGTTTTATCAACGGTGCTTGCGGCTTTCGCCAATACCGGCGCAAACATCCTTACTATAAACCAGAGCATTCCCATAAACGGCACGGCGATCGTTACTATCTCCGCCGAAACCTCGAGCATGAACATAAGCTCCGAGGAGCTTATGGGCAACCTGCAAAGCACCATAGGTGTTAAAAAGGTTGAAGTAATCGCAGGCTGAGCCCCCACAATTTCCGCGAAAGGATTGAAAACACATGGCAAAAATTGCAATTTGCGGCTACGGCGTTGTTGGCAGCGGCGTTGCCGAGGTCATAGCAGAAAACGCTGAAAGCATTGCCAGGAACGCTGCCGAGGAGGTTGAAATCAAGTACATTCTCGACAGACGTGATTTCCCCGGAGATGCTTTTGAAAAGCATATCGTCCACGATTTTTCCATTATAGCAGACGACCCGGAGGTCTCCATTGTTGTTGAAACCATGGGCGGCGTAGGCGCGGCATATGAATTCACGCGCCAATCGCTTTTGGCGGGCAAAAGCGTTGTTACCTCCAACAAGGAGCTGGTTGCGAAAAAGGGACACGAGCTTATCGCCATAGCCAAGGAGAAAAATGTTAACTATTTGTTTGAGGCAAGCGTCGGCGGCGGCATCCCCATCATCCGCCCCATCACCCAATGTCTCTCTGCAAACAAGCTCGACAGCGTTTACGGCATTTTAAACGGCACAACCAACTATATCCTCACAGAAATGATCGAAAACGGCGCCAGCTTCGACGACGCCTTGCATCAGGCGCAGGCAAACGGCTTTGCCGAGGCAGACCCCACAGCCGACATTGAGGGTCTGGACGCGGCAAGAAAGATCTGCATCCTCGCCGACCTGTGCTTCGGAAAGCACGTTGAGCCTGCCGATATTAAGGCACAGGGCATCTCCGGCGTCAGCTCGGCGGACGTTGAATATGCCAAGCGCCTCGGCTGCAAGATAAAGCTCTTGGGTCGCGCGCTCAGAACAGGTCACGACACGGCGACCGCCTATGTCGCCCCCCATCTTGTCAGCACCTCCAGCCTTTTGTCAAATGTTGACGGCGTTATGAACGGCATCGTCGTTCACGGAAATGCCCTCGGAAACGCAATGTTCTATGGTGCGGGCGCAGGCAAGCGTCCAACAGCGAGCGCGGTCGTCGCCGATATTATTGATGCCGCCAAGCATCGCAACGCGAGAAAATATCTCGACTGGGACGATGCTCCCGCCGGCTATTTTACCGACAGCAGCTATGTTCCCTCGCGCTGGTATGTTCGCGCGCAAACCTCGCTTCAGCAGATCGGCTGGGCGTTCGGCAAGGTCAACTTTATCAGCTACCCCGGCGCCGCGGAGGACGAATATGCCTTTGCAACCGATGTTTATGACGAGAACGCTCTGCTAAAGCTCACCGGCGGCATGAATGTGCGCTCGATGTTCAGGATTTTGGATTGACAGGTTTTGTATGAGACTAATATAATATAAAGAACCTTTCACTCCCTCAAAATGGAGGATAAGCATATGTTGATAGTACAAAAATTCGGCGGCAGCTCAGTTGCCGACGCCGAAAAAATCAATCGCGTCGCAGGAATAATAGCGGATACCTACTGCGACAATAACGATGTGGTCGTCATCCTCTCCGCTCAGGGCGACACGACAGACGATCTGCTTGAAAAGGCAGCGGAAATCAACCCCAACCCCTCCAAGCGTGAGCTGGATGTTCTTCTCTCCACAGGCGAGCAGATTTCCGTCGCGCTGATGAGTATGGCGCTTGAGCGCATGGGTCTGCCCGTTGTCTCCCTAACCGGCTGGCAAATTCAGATGTCCACCAACTTTGAATACGGCAACGCCCGTATCCACAAGGTGTCTACCGAGCGAATACAGCAAGAGCTGGATAAGCGCCGCATCGTCATCATCTGCGGCTTTCAGGGCGTAAACGGCATCGGAGACATCACGACCCTCGGTCGCGGCGGCTCGGACACCTCGGCAGTCGCCATTGCCGCCGCCCTTCATGCCGATAAATGCCAGATATATACCGATGTTGAGGGCGTTTTCACCGCCGACCCGCGCAAGGTCGAGGGTGCGAAAAAGCTTGACGAGATAACCTATGACGAGATGATGGAGCTTGCCTCCCTCGGCGCGCAGGTTCTGCATAACCGCTCGGTGGAAATGGCAAAGCGCTACAGCGTGGATCTTGAGGTTCTCTCAAGCTATGTAAGAAAGCCCGGCACAAAAGTTAAGGAGGTCGTAAAGAACGTGGAACAGATGAAGATAAGCGGCATCGCAAAGGAAACCAATGTTGCCCGCATCGCCGTATGCGGCGTTAAGGATAAGCCCGGCATAGCCTTTAAGCTCTTTAGAATACTTGCAAAAGCAAAAATCAATGTCGATATCATTCTGCAGTCCATTGACCGCAACGGTGCCAACGACATAAGCTTCACCGTTGCCGAGAGCGACTTTAAAAAGGCTCTCGAGCTGGTTCGTGAAAACAAGGACGTGATCGGCTATGACGAGGTAATGGGCGAAACGAATGTTGCAAAGGTCAGTATCGTTGGCGCGGGTATGCTCTCAAGCTCCGGCATCGCCTCCACCATGTTTGAAGCGCTGAGCGACGCAGGCATCAACATACAGATGATTTCCACCAGTGAAATTAAGGTCTCCGTGCTTATTGACGAATATAACGCCGACCAGGCAGTTCAGGTGATCCATAACAAGTTCTTTAACTAAGCCGCTTCCGGCTTTTTGCCAACGCAAAAGGACGTCTCTTTCAAACGGAAGGAGACGTCCTTTTTTATAGCTGCGCTTTTTAAAAAGCTCAGTTTACTTCCTTTTGCGCCGGCTTGATTGTATTTTCGGCGCCGCCTGCATTCGTTTCGGGCAGATCCTCGTCAAAGGTCAAGCTCACGTCGATATATTCACCGTTGCGGTAAACCTTGAGCGTTACCGTATCGCCCGCGTGATAGCTCTTTTTCTGATAGGTCAGCTCGCTGCTGCTCTTAACCTCGGTTCCGTTGATGGCGGTGATTATATCGCCCACTCTAAGACCGGCCGCCTCGGCGCAGCTACCCTCGTTAACGGAGTAGATATACGCGCCCTCTACCATGTTGTAATACTGCGCAACGGAGCTGTCCACCGTGGTAACGGTGATGCCGAAGCTTGCCTTTCCGGTAACATAGCCTTTGCTTATCAGGTCATTGATGATACTTACCGCGTCGTTGATCGGGATGGCAAATCCCAAGCCCTCAACGCCTGTGGAGGAGTATTTAGCAGTAACGATGCCGATGACCTCGCCCTTTTCGTTATAAACAGGACCGCCGGAGTTGCCGCTGTTGACCGCCGCGTCTATCTGGAACATATTGTTTGTGACCTTCTGCCCGGTCTGGCTGTTAGCTGTTGTGATGTTGCGGTCAAGCGCGGAAACCATGCCGCTGGTCATCGTGAAGTTAAGCTCACCGAGCGGATTGCCGATGGCGTAAACCGTTTCGCCCACCTGCATTTCATCACTGTTGCCGAGCGTCGCGGGAGAAAGACCTTCAGCGTCTATCTTCAGCACCGCAACATCGTTTTGCTCCTCAACGCCCACGATTTCGGCGGGATAGCTCGTGCCGTCGTACATCAGCACCGTAACGTCATAGCCGCCCTTGTAGGCATCCTCAATTACATGGTAGTTTGTGACGATATAGCCGTCGGAGGTAACAATAAAGCCGCTGCCGGACACAGGCGTTGTCGTCTGCATTCCGAAAAAGTTCGTAACCGTAATCTCCGTGGTTACGGCAACGGTCTGCTCACAGCCGAGAGTGTAAATGGCAGAGCCGGAAAGCGTTTCTCCGCTGATAACGTGCGTTGCGTCCTGTGACGTACCGGAGCCGCCGTTAGGCACGGTTACCACGATCCCGCTTGAAGGCTGCGGGGTCTGCGTCTGCGCTTCGGTGCTGTCCGGCAAGCGGCTTGCAACTATTGCGCCGCCGCCCAGTCCGCCAAGCAGAGCGCAGACAAGGCAGGCACAGACAAGCGTTGCAAATCTGCCGCCCTTGCCGCCTGTGGAAGCGCCCGAGCCGTTTTTCCTTGCTTCCAGTCTTGCCGCTTTCTTTTCGGCTCTCTGTCGTTTTTTGTTAAGGGGTTTGTTAAGCTTCTCCGGCGGTGTATAATATGAACGCGGGGTCGTGTAGCCCTCGCCGCTTGCAGCGTAGCTCGCGTCCATGTATGAGCGGTGGGGAATCTCTTCTCTGACGTAGCGGTACTCCGTTGTGTCCGCTTTCTCATTACCGTTATTATCCTGTCCGCCCGTGAAATTATTCTGTTCGTACATATGACTTACCTCCCGTATATGAATACTGTCTTTGCAGCAAGCCCTTTGGATTTATTCTTTACGCTGACCATAATAGTATTCATTTGTTAATTATGCGTGAACAAACACGGAAAAATTTTTTAATAATATGTATTTAAATTATGACCCTACTTGCGGTTTACAAAACGGCGTTTCACCTATATAATACCAATGTTAAAAGCGCGGGGAGGTGGCTAAAATGGAGCGCGGCTTCGGAACGATACTATCCGCACTGCGCCGCGAGCACGGCATCAGTCAGCGAGCGCTTGCCGCCGACCTTCATGTCAGTCAGGCGCTGCTGAGCCACTATGAAAACGGCGCCCGTGAGCCGGGTCTGCCGCTGGTTTGCCGCATATGCGACTATTTCGGAGTCTCGGCGGACTATCTTCTCGGACGTATCGACCTTTCGCCGGAAGCGCCGCTGCCCTCTCTTGAGCGCCTTCAGGCGGCGATGGCAGCCGAGGACGACCCCGACATTAAGCAGGCAGCGCAAGCGTGCATCTCCTCCGCCGCCGAGCGGCTTCGCCTTCGCATGAGCGGCGAGGGCGGCGAGATAGCGGCGGCAGAGCACGCCTCCGACATGGCGGCGGCAGAGCTGGAGCTTATGCGCGCTGTTAGCCGGCGCGGTAAAAAGGAATAAAAAATCTCTACACACGGAGAAAGAAAATGATAAAACAAGACCACATCCGCAATTTTTCAATCATCGCCCATATCGACCACGGCAAATCGACTCTGGCAGACCGTCTGCTGGAGCTGTGCAATGCGGTTAACAGCCGCGAGATGGAGTCACAATTGCTCGACAATATGGACTTGGAGCGTGAGCGCGGCATTACAATAAAGGCGCGCGCCGTCGGTCTTTCCTACAAGGCGAAGGACGGCGAGACCTACACGCTCAACCTTATCGACACTCCCGGACACGTTGACTTCAACTACGAGGTCAGCCGCTCGCTCGCTGCCTGCGAGGGCGCGCTGCTGGTCGTTGACGCATCTCAAGGTGTTGAGGCGCAGACCCTCGCAAACACCTATCTTGCAATGGGACACGACCTTGAAATCCTGCCCGTGATAAACAAAATTGACCTGCCCGCCGCCGACCCGGAGCGCACAAAGACCGAGATTGAGGACATCATCGGCATACCGGCCGAGGACGCGCCGGAGATTTCCGCAAAAATGGGAACCAACATCGAAGCCGTGCTTGAGGACATAGTTCACGGCGTTCCCGCGCCCAAGGGCGACGCTGCCGCCCCGCTGAAGGCACTCATTTTTGACAGCCAATATGACGCTTTCCGCGGCGTAATAGTAATGATGCGCGTTGTTGACGGCGTGATTAAAAAGGATATGGACATCAAGCTCATGGCATCCGGCGCAAGCTATAAGGTCGTTGAGGTCGGGCATCTGCGCCCCTTGGGTCTTGAGCCGTGCGCGGAGCTTTCCGCGGGAGATGTCGGATACTTCACCGCCAGCATCAAAAATGTCGCCGATACCCGCGTTGGCGACACCGTAACGGGTGTGGAGCGCCCCGCCGATGAGCCGCTGCCCGGCTATTCACCCGCGAGACCTATGGTATACTGCGGCGTTTACACGGAGGACGGCTCAAAGTATCCCGACCTGCGCGACGCGCTCGACAAGCTCAAGCTAAACGACGCTTCGCTTTCCTATGAGCCTGAAAGCTCCGTTGCTCTGGGCTTCGGTTTTCGCTGCGGCTTTTTGGGGATGCTGCATCTTGAGGTTATTCAAGAGCGCTTAGAGCGCGAATTTGACCTTGACCTGGTAACAACGCTGCCCTCGGTCATCTATAACGTCACCAAAACGGACGGCACGCTTGTTCGCGTGGATAACCCCCACAACTACCCCGACCCCGCCTCCATAGCCGAGGCGGCAGAACCTTATGTTAAGGTAACTATCATAACCCCGAATGAGTTTGTCGGCAATATTATGCCACTTTGCCAGGACAGGCGCGGCGAATATAAAGATATGCAATATCTCGACACCCGCCTCGTCGAGCTGCATTATGAGATGCCGCTCAACGAAATAATCTACGACTTTTTTGACACTCTAAAGGCGCGCACAAAGGGCTACGCTTCGCTGGATTATGAGTTTTCGCAGTATAAGCCCTCGGAACTTGTCAAGGTCGATCTGCTTTTAAACGGCGAGCAGGTGGACGCGCTTTCCTTCATTGCCCACAAGGACAAGGCATATCCGCGCGCGCGAAAGCTCTGCGAAAAGCTGAAGGACAATATCCCCCGCCAGCTTTTCGAGGTTCCCATTCAAGCGGCTATCGGCGGGCGCATAATTGCCCGCGAAACGGTAAAGGCGATGCGCAAGGACGTTCTTGCCAAGTGCTATGGCGGCGATATCACGCGCAAAAAGAAGCTGCTTGAAAAGCAAAAGGAGGGCAAGAAGAAAATGCGTCAGCTCGGAACGGTCTCCATCCCCACGGAGGCGTTTTTGGCAGTTCTCAAGCTGGACGAATAGCGCGGAGGTCTGCTCATGACGCACGAGGACTATATGCGCGAGGCTCTGTTTCTCGCAAGGGAGGCTGCCGCGCAGGGCGAAATACCCGTTGGCTGTGTCATTGCCGACGCCGAAGGGCGCATCATCGCCCGCGGCGCGAACACGCGAGAGCGTGAGCGCAGCGCTCTGGGTCATGCGGAGCTTGCCGCCATTGATGAAGCTTGCCGCTCACTTTCCGACTGGCGGCTTTCCGGCTGCACGCTTTATGTGACGCTTGAGCCATGCCCCATGTGTACCGGCGCAATAATCAACGCGCGTATACCCACCGTGGTTTTCGGCGCAAGGGAGGAAAACTTCGGCTCTTGCGGAAGCGTTATCGACCTATTCTCCGAGCGCTACGGGCATAAGCCCGCAGTTTACGGCGGAGTGCTGGGCGATGAGTGTGCCGCGCTTATGAAGGAGTTTTTTGAAAGGCTCAGAAAATAACAGAGCGTCTTTTATATTTCTAAAGGGGACTTTTCTTTCCTAAGGTAAAGAAAAGTCCCCTTTTAGCGGCAGAAATGCTCTTTCCCACATTCAGTTTTCCGAAGCGAATGTTATTCCTTGGGAGTGCCGTCAGCATTAAACAGAGGCAGCGGCGCAAGATAGATAACGTCGTCGCGCTTTGCCGCGTCGCCCTCGGCAAGAACAAACATCCTGCCGGCGATAGTGCCGCCCGCCCTATTGACAAGCTCCTCCACCGCGCGAAGCGACTCGCCGGTGGAAATAACGTCGTCAATAATAAGAATACGCTTACCGCGCATAAGCTCGGCGTCCGCCTTGTCCAAAACGAGCTTCTGCACCTTTTCGGTGGTGATGGACTTCACCTCGACCTCGAACGCCTCTTTCATATAGAGCTTGACACCCTTGCGGGCGAGAATATATTTATTCTCACCGCTCTGACGCGCCATCTCATAGAGAAGCGGGATGCTTTTTGCCTCGGGTGCAAGGATGTAGTCATATTCGGGCGCTCTCTTAAGCAGCTCCGCGGCGCAATGGACGGTAAGCTCCACATCGCCGAAAATGACAAACGCGCCGATGTAAACATCGTCGGAAACGCGGCAGAGAGGAAGCTCGCGTTTTAAGCCGGCTATGTCCATCTCGTAGGTAAGCATTGTATGTATCCTCCTAAAAAACAATAAAAATTTATTAGCCGACGGGAGCTTTCCCCCCCGCCCGCGCAGTGCAATGCCGAATGATACTTCTCCGCCGGAGCGTTTTGCCCGCGGCAGACCTGAACAACGCTCTCAATTATACAGTTTATTGCGGAAAAATCAATAGTATATCGGGGAGTTTTGTCATATTGCGGCAGAATAGCTTCACTTTTTAAAGTAATCAACGATAACCGGCAGCCCGTCAAGACAGCGGCGTGCCATATCAAGCGCGCAGTTTGCAGCGAACATACGGACTCTTGAGCGTCCAATTCCGCCGCTTATGTGGGTAACATAGGTTTCATTCTCGGTTGCGAGCGCCACAAAAACCGTTCCCAGCGGATGGACGCCGTCGCCGTCGGGACCGGCAAGCCCGGTTGTTGCAAGGGCAATATCCGCGCCGAAAATTTCGCGCGCGTTTTCCGCCATCTCCATTGCCACCTCGGGACTTACAACCGTGTTTGCCTCGATGGTAGCCGGGTCAACTCCCAAAACGCGCACCTTGCTGTCCTCGGTATAGGTAACAGCACCGCCCTTGAAAACCTCGGACGAGCCTTTAAGGTCGGTCAGGCGCTTGGAGATAAGACCGCCCGTGCAGCTCTCCGCTGTGCATATGGTCAGCTTCTTCTCGCGCAGCTTTTCAAAAACCACCTGCTCAAGGCTGTTGACGTCCATGCCGTATATAACATCGCCCAGCTCCGCCTTTAAGCGCTCGATAACGGGAAGCGTAAGCGCCTCCGCCTCTTTTTCCGTCGCCGCCTTTGCGGTCACGCGAAGCATGACCTCGCCCTCCTTGGCGTAGGGCGCGAGGGTGGGATTTGTAAGCTCGTTCATCATATCACGAAGCTGTGCTTCAACGCTGCTCTCCCCCCTGCCTACTATATGCAGGCTGTGGGAGAAAATAACCTCGTCGGACAAGGCGCGAAGATAGGGCATGGCGCAGCTTTTGAACATGGCGTTGCACTCCCTCGGAGGACCGGGCAGCATGATAACGCGCACCCCCTCCGCCTCAAAGGCGCAGCCGGGCGCAGTTCCCCACTCATTGTGGAAAACGGTGCAGCCCTCAGGCAGGTACGCCTGCTGAAGGTTATTATCCGTCATAGAGTCAACGCCGAGAACCTCTTTAAAATAGCGCTTCATCTCCTCGGCAAGCTCCTCGTGAAACTCCATCTTCAGCCCAAAGGCGGAGGCAAGCACCTGCTTTGTAAGGTCGTCGCAGGTCGGTCCGAGTCCTCCGGTGGTTATGATGATGTCCGCACGGGTCTTTGCGATATTGACCGCCTTTGTCAGCCGTTCGGGGTTGTCGCCAACGACGGTATGGTAAAACACATTTATTCCCAGCTCCGAGAGATATACGGAAATATCTCTGGCATCGGTGTTCGCGGTGTTTCCGAGCAGCAGCTCCGTGCCAACGGAAAGGATCTCCGCGCTAAGCGTTTTTTTCATGGTATTGCTCCCTTCAAATAATTAGCGGAGCGTCTGAAAGCAGGCGCTATATTTCAAAGCAAACTCGCTCAATGCCGTCCATCGCTTCCTTGATAAGCGCCTCAACGTCGAGAGCGGATTCCACCTCCAGCACCTCCTCAAGCTTTGGCTTGGTGCGCGGATGGCGGGGCGTGAACACGGTGCAGCAGTCCTCATAGGGCAGTATCGAGGTTTCAAAGGTTCCGATTTTTTCGGCAATGGCGATTATGTCCCTTTTATCCATGCCGATGAGAGGACGCAAAACGGGCAGAGACAGCGGCTGCTCAGTAACGCGCAGCGCCTCCATCGTCTGGCTTGCGACCTGACCGAGATTTTCACCGGTAACAAGTGCCTTGCAGCCGTTCATGTCGGCAATGCGCTCGGAAATGCGCATCATAAAGCGGCGCATAATAAGCGTGAAATACTCCTCGGGGCATTTGTCGCGTATTTCCTCCTGAATGTGCGTGAAAGGCACGATCTCAACAGTAAGCCTGCCGCAGGAAGCGGTAAGGATGCGAGCAAGCTCCAGCACCTTTTCCTTTGCCTGCTCGGAGGTATAAGGAAAGGAGAAAAAATGCACGGGGATAAGGTGAATGCCGCGACGCGCTATCATATAGCTGGAAACGGGGCTGTCAATTCCGCCGGAGAGCAGCGTTACCGCGCGTCCGTTAGAGCCGACGGGCATACCGCCCGCACCCGGCAAAGGCTTGCCGTGAACATAAGCCGCGCTCTCTCGCACCTCTACATGGACAGTAAGCTCAGGGTCGTGAACATCGACCTCCACCTCAGGAAATTCCTCGCTGAGCAGCCCGCCAACGTATTGGGAAAGCTCAATGCTGGTCATGGGAAACGCCTTGTCAGAGCGCTTAGTCTCCACCTTGAAGCTTTTTGCCTCGTCAAACGCCTCCGCAAGATAGGTTTTTGCGGTTTCAAAGATGGCATCCTTATCCTTATCGCAAGCCATCGCCCGCGTAACGCTGACCACGCCGAAAAGCTTGGTCATCGCGTCAAGCGCGCCGTCCATGTCGCAGTCGTCGCTCTGCGGCTCAACATAAACCGTTGACTGAGTGGCATAAACATGGAAGCTGCCGAATTTTTTCAGTCTGCGCTTGGCATTTGCAATAAGCTTTGCCTCAAAAAAGCGCTTGTTTTGACCCTTGAGGACTATCTCGCCCTGCTTGAGAAGAATGATGTCGTTCATTTAGTTTATCCTTTTCCAAACTCTAATGCGCCGCAAAAGCCGCAAAACGCAAATAAGGTATAATATCCTAATGGATATTATACCTTATTTTCACTAAAATTCAATACAAGTAATCAGAACAGAGCAACAACAGCGCCTTCATACTTTTCCTCGATGAAGCTCTTGACCTGTTCGCTCTGAAGTGCCTCGCAGAGAGCCTTAACAGCGGCGTTCTCCTCGTTGCCTTCCTTTACTACTACGATGTTTGCATAGGTCTGAGCGGACTCGGACTCAACAGCCTCGGTAGCGAGCGCGTCAGCAATGCTAAGACCGGCTTCAAGAGCGTAGTTGCCGTTGACAACAGCCATGTCAACATCAGCGAGGGTTCTGGGAAGCTGAGCTGCCTCCATCTCAACTATCTCAAGGTTCTTGGGATTTTCAACTATGTCGAGCTTGGTGGCGGTGAAGCCTGCGCCCTCCTTGAGGGTGATAAGACCGTTTGCCTCAAGCAGCAGCAGTGCGCGGGCTTCGTTGGAGCCGTCGTTGGGAACAGCGATCTTTGCGCCGTCAGCCAGTTCCTCGATGGAAGCGGTCTTGCCGGCATAGAGTCCCAGAGGCTCATAGTGGATAGCGGCAACGGAGACAAGGTGAGTTCCGTTTTCGGCGTTGAAGCCGTCAATGTAGGGCAGGTGTGCAAAGTAGTTTGCGTCAACCTCACCGTTTTCTGTTACCATGCAGGGCTGAACGTAGTCGGTGAATTCGATGATCTCAAGGGTGATGCCCTGCTCGGCAAGGATTTCCTTTGCAACGGCAAGGATCTCAGCGTGGGGAACGGGGGTTGCCGCGACCTTGAGGGTTACGTTTTCAACATTCTCGTTTTCAGGCTCGCCGGTCGCGGGAATGTCTGTCTCGGTAGACGGGGTCTTGCTGCCGCAGGCGGCAAGAGAGAATACCAGTGCGAGGGTAAGGATAAGTGCTGCAATTTTCTTGATATTCATTGTTTTCTCCTCCAATACTAGTTGATGCGTTTATCACTCTTGACAGCCAGTCTTGTTCCGACCGACTGGAAGATTTGAACCAAAATGACAATCATGATGACTGCCGCCCACATAATAATGGCTTTGAACTTGTAGTAGCCGTAGGTAATGGCAAGATTGCCCAGACCGCCGCCGCCTATTGCGCCCGCCATAGCGCCGTAGCCGAGAATGGTAATAAAAGCGGTTGTCGCCCCGGAGATGAGAGAGGGCTTTGCCTCCGGCAGCATGACCTTATAGACGATTTGAAACGGCGTTGCGCCCATCGACTGCGCCGCCTCTATAACGCCCTTATCCGTTTCGCGCAGCGAAGTCTCGACCAGACGGGAAACAAAGGGGAAAGCCGCAAAAACCAGAGGCGGAATCATCGCCTTAGTTCCTATTGCCGTTCCCAAAATGGCGCGCGTAAGCGGTATTGCAACTATCATCAATATGAGGAAGGGTACGCTTCGCAGAATATTGACAACGAAATTCATGACCGCCATAAGCGGCTTGGGCAGCGGGCGAATGCCGTCGGTCTCGCCCGTAACGAGCAAAACGCCAAGCGGCAGACCGATCAGATAGGCAAAGGCGGTTGCGAGAACCGTAGAATACAGTGTTTCCCAAATCGCAGTAAGCGTTTCAGACTTTAAAATCAATAGGGCTTCAGTCCATGCGGGCGATGTGAAAAGCTCAGTCATGGCTGTATTCCACCTCCTCGCAGCTAATGTCCTTCTGGCGGCGAATATAGGCAAGCGCCTTTTCCGCCGCGTCGTTGTCATTGGGCAGACCTATAAGCATTGTGCCAAACGCCTTGCCGCCGACATTTCGCGTGTCCGCGCCGAGAATATTGACCTTAACGCCGCAGTCGATAGCGAGGGAGGCTATAAGCGGGTCGTAGCTGGTGCCGCCGTTAAAGGCTATGCGCACCACGCGCTCGCTCTTCAGGTGGGTAACGGGCGAGCCGTTGGGGTAAACAAGCTTCTTTGCCGCCTCGGTCTGGGGATTTGAAAATATCTCCTCCACCCTGCCGATTTCGGCAACATGACCGCCGTCCAAAATTGCGACGCGGGAGCATATTTCCTCAATAACCGACATTTCGTGCGTAATGATGATGGCCGTTATGCCAAGACGCTTGTTGATGTCCTTAATAAGCTCCAGAATGGAGCGGGTCGTTGTCGGGTCGAGTGCGCTCGTTGCCTCGTCGCACATAAGCACCTTGGGGTCGGAGGCAAGCGCGCGGGCAATGGCTATGCGCTGCTTCTGACCGCCGGAAAGCTGCGCGGGATAGGCATTCGCCTTATCCGGCAGACCAACGATTTCCAAAAGCTCCTCGGCGCGCTTTTTCGCGTCCGCCGCCTTAATTCCGGCTATTTCCATGGGAAAGCAAATGTTTTTCAAGCAGGTGCTCTGCATGAGCAGATTGAACTGCTGAAAAATCATGCTGATGCTGCGCCTTGCGTTTCTAAGCTCACGGGGGCTCATGCCCGTAAGCTCCTGTCCGTCAAACCAGACGCTGCCCTCGGTAGGGCGCTCCAAAAGGTTGACACAGCGCACGAGTGTGGATTTTCCGGCGCCGCTCATGCCGATAACGCCGAAAATATCGCCCTCGTCTATGCTGATGTTGATATCCTTGAGCGCTACCACCTCGCCGTCGCTGCTTTGGAAGGTTTTGCCGACGCCGCGAAGCTCGATAATGGGATTGTCTCTACTCATGGTGTCTCCTCTGCCGTTTTGCACACGCAAAACGATTGTATAGATTCTAGCACAGCAAACATGGCAATTCAATGCGTTTACTGCAACACTTTATAGCGAAAAAGCAAACTACAATTATTCATTCTGACGGTTCTCGAAAGTCATAGCTGCGATATTGTATCGCTTCTGCCAAATGTCCGGGTTCAATGTTCTCCGCTCCGTCAAGGTCGGCTATGGTTCGCGCCACGCGAAGAATTCTGTCATAGCTGCGGGCGGTAAGACCCATTTTTTCAAACGCGGCTCTCATCAGTGCCTCGCTTTCGGGCGAAAGCTCGCAGAAAGCTCGAAGCTGCGCCTGCTGCATTCGGGCGTTGCAGTCAAGCCCCGCCTGCGCAAAGCGCCGCCTTTGTATTTCCCTCGCGGAGTTTACGCGCGCTTTTATGTCCGCACTGCTCTCGGCAGGTCTTCTGACGCGCAGCTCGTCATATTCGAGGGCGGGAACTTCGACAACAATGTCTATCCTGTCCAAAAGCGGACCGGAGAGCTTTTCGTGGTACTTTCTAACGCTGCCCTCGGTGCAGCGGCAGCGTCCCGAGGGATGCCCATACCAGCCGCATTTGCAGGGGTTCATGGCGCACACGAGCATAAACCGCGCGGGATAGGTAACGCTTCCGGCTGTCCGCGAGATGCTTACTCGCCCGTCCTCAAGAGGCTGACGCATTACCTCCAAAACATCCTTGTGAAACTCCGGCAGCTCGTCCAAAAACAAAACTCCGTTGTGGGCAAGGCTGATCTCCCCTGCCTGAAGCTGCGCACCGCCAGCCATCGCGGAGGCTGAGAGAGTGTGGTGCGGCGCGCGAAACGGACGCACGCAAACCAGCGGGTTTTCGCGTGAGGTAAGCCCCATGACAGAGTGAATTTCCGTTGTTTCCAATGCCTCGTCGCGGCTCATGTCCGGCAAAATGGTCGGCAGACGCTTGGCAAGCATGGACTTGCCCGCTCCCGGAGGACCGACGAGGAGCAGGTTATGCCCGCCGGCGGCAGCCACCTCAAGCGCGCGTTTTACGTTCTCTTGCCCTTTGACCTCGGAAAAATCCAAGTCATCGGTGCTGAACGCGGAAAGCTCAGGCGTTTTCAAAGGCTCAAGCAGCGCTTCTCCGCCGAGATGCGACAAAAGCTCGCCCACGGTTTTAACGCCGAAAATCTCAACGCCCTCGGCGAAGGATGCCTCCGGCGCGTTATCAAAGGGGACGAAAAGGCGCTTTATCCCCGCGCGTCTGGCGGCAAGCGCCATAGGCAAAGCGCCGCGCACGGCGCGAAGCTCACCCGTAAGCCCCAGCTCTCCGAAGAAAGCGCAGTCATCAGAGGGCTGCTTTATTGCGCCCGCTGCGGACAAAATAGCCAGCAGCATCGGCAAATCGTAGGTCGTGCCGCCCTTTTTCGTGTCCGCCGGGGCAAGGTTTATCGTCAAACGTGACACGGGAAAAGCTTTTCCCGTATTCTTTATGGCTGCGCGGACTCTGTCCCGAGCTTCCTTGACCGCCGCGTCCGGCAGACCGACAATGTCAAAGGCAGGCAGTCCCTGCGACAGGAAGCACTCAACGGAGACCTCATAGCCGCCGACGCCTTTTATTCCGAGGGAGCGGATTTTTGAAACCATCGTGAGTACACCTTTCGTTTTATAAGCGCTCCGGGCACTTTATGCAGGAGATGTCTATTCCTGCTCAACAAGTGCGATATGCAGCTCATCAAGCTGCTTCTGCATAACCTCCGAGGGGGCGTTCATCATCAAATCCTGAGCGTTCTTGTTCATCGGGAAAGGAATGATTTCTCTGATGCAGTCCTCGCCCGCGAGGAGCATTACCATGCGGTCAACGCCCGGGGCTATACCCGCGTGCGGGGGAGCGCCATAGCAAAAGGCGTTATACATGGCGGGGAACTTTGCTTTAACGTCGTCCTCGCCCAGACCTACAAGCTCAAACGCCTTGATCATAATTTCAGGGTCGTGGTTGCGGACAGCGCCGCTTGAAAGCTCAACGCCGTTGCAGACCAGGTCGTACTGATAAGCCGTGACGGTAAGAGGGTCAACCTCCTTCTTCTCGACCTTTTCGAGAATTTCAAGCCCGCCGTTGGGCATGGAAAACGGATTGTGGCAAAACTCCAGCTCGCCGCTCTCCTCCCCGATTTCGTACATCGGGAAATCGACTATCCAGCAAAACTCATAGCGCTCCTTGTCCATATGACCGGGAACGGCAGCGCCCGCCATCTTCACAAGCACGCCGGCGGTCTTTTGCGCGGCAAGCTTTTTGCCCGCAGTAAGACCAACAAAGCAGCCGGGTCTGAGTCCTAAGGCGGCAGCAACAGCGTCCTTGCGCTCTGTGACGAATTTTGAAATGCCGCCTACCGGCTCGCCGTTTTCATCAAGACGGAACCAATATGCCTTGTTTCCGCTTTGCACCTCAACATCGGCGCAAAGCTTGTCAATAAACTTGCGCGTCTCCTTAAAATCGGGAATAACAACAGCCTTGACGGTGTTTCCCGCAAACGGCTCAAAGCCGCAGTCGGAAAGCGCCTCGGTGGCGTCCTGAACGGTGAGGTCTATGCGAAGGTCGGGCTTGTCAGAGCCGTAGGTGTCCATCGCATCGAGATAGGAAATGCGCTTAAAGGGTGCGTCGGAGGCGATGTCGTACTTTCCGTACTGCGCAAAAATGGGGGGCAAAACATCCTCCAGAACGGCGAAAACGTCCTCCTGGTTTGCAAACGCCATCTCCATGTCCAACTGGTAAAACTCGCCGGGAGAGCGGTCGGCGCGGGCGTCCTCATCACGGAAGCAGGGCGCTATCTGGAAATAGCGGTCAAAGCCGCTGGTCATCAAAAGCTGCTTAAACTGCTGCGGAGCCTGCGGCAAGGCATAGAACTTTCCGGGATGGTTTCGCGCGGGAACAAGATAGTCTCTCGCGCCTTCGGGAGAGGAGGCTGTAAGGATGGGCGTTGTAATCTCCAAAAAGCCGTGCTCTGTCATGGCGCGGCGCAGCGCGGAAACAACATTGCAGCGCAAAACTATATTGCTCTTGACCTCCGGGTTTCTAAGATCCAGATAACGGTATTTAAGGCGAGTTGCCTCATCGGCATCGCGGCTGCGGTTGATTTGAAACGGAAGCTCGTTATAGCGGCAGCGTCCCAAAACCTCGATTTTTGAGGGCAGCACCTCAATATCCCCCGTGGGGAGCTTGGGATTTTTGCTTGCGCGCTCACGCACCGTTCCCTCAACGGAAATGGTGGACTCCTTGTTAAGCCCCTTGATGAACGCCATCTGTTCTTCTGTTTCGATAACGACCTGCGTTGTTCCGTAAAAATCACGGACGACGACAAAGGCGAGATTTGCGGAAACCTCGCGTACATTTTCCATCCAGCCGACTATCTTTACGCTCTCGCCTGCGTTTTCAATGCGCAGCTCGCTGCAATTGTGTGTGCGGGATTGCATCATATCTGATTACCTGCCTTTTATATATGGTGTTTAGTGTGTTTTTCGCCGCGCCGCGCTTATTCTTTGATAACAGCGCCGTTATTTCGCTCGTCAACGGCGGTCTTGATGTGCTTTGCCGCGGCATCAGGGGAAAGCTCCGTCTGCTCGCCGGAGCGCATATCCTTGATTTTCAAAACTCCCTTGGACAGCTCATCGTCTCCGATGAAAACAACAAAAGGAACGCCGATTTTATCGGCATAGCTCATTTTTGCTTTAAACTTCTTATCCTCGCTGTAAAGCTGAGTGCGAATGCCCGACTGTCTCAAAAGCGTTGCTGTCTTTACCGCCTCACCGAGCTGCTCGGTCATGGGGATGATCAGCGCGTCGCACGGGGCAGTTACGATATCGTCAGAGAGCATACCCTGCTCCTCAAGCACGAAGAAAAGGCGCGTTAAGCCGATGGAAATGCCAACGCCGGGAAGCTTCTTGTCGGTATAGTATTCCGCAAGATTGTCATATCTGCCGCCGGAGCAGACAGAGCCGATTTCCGGATGGTCGGTGAGCGTGGTCTCGTAAACCGTGCCGGTGTAGTAGTCAAGCCCTCTTGCGATGGTCAGGTCGATCTCAAAGTTTTCCTCCGGCACGCCAAACTGCGGCAGATAGGCGCAAACCGCGCCAAGCTCGCCGAGTCCCGCGTCGAACACCTCGTTTTTGCCCTTGTAGCTGTCGAGGAAAGCGAGCTTTTCCGCGCTCGTTCCCGAAAACGTGATAAAGCGCATTATCTCGTCCGCCTTAGTCTCAGCAACGCCGCCCTCCAGCAGCAGCGCGCGGCATTTTTCCGCGCCGATCTTATCCAGCTTGTCTATAGTGTGCATGATGTCCGCAGCGCACTCCTCCAGTCCCAGGAGCGCGTAAAAGCCGTTTAAAATCTTACGGTTGTTGACACGGATTTTAAAGCGCGTAAGTCCGAGGGAGGTGAAGGTGCGGTAGATTATAGAGGGTATCTCCGCCTCATTCATAATATCCAGCGCGCCATCGCCGATAATGTCGATATCCGCTTGATAAAACTCACGGAAGCGACCTCTCTGCGCGCGCTCGCCGCGATAGACCTTGCCTATCTGGAAACGGCGGAAGGGAAAGGCAAGCCTTGCATAGTTTGCCGCGACGTATTTTGCCAACGGCACGGTAAGGTCAAAGCGCAGTGAAAGATCGGTATCGCCCTTACTGAAGCGGTATATCTGTTTTTCGGTTTCGCCGCCCGCCTTGGCAAGCAGCACCTCGGACGCCTCGATAACGGGAGTGTCCAGCGGGGTGAAGCCATAAAGCGAGTAGGTCCTTCTCAGCAGCTCCTGAATTTTCTCCATCTGCTGCTGTCTGTCCGGCAAAAGCTCCATAAAGCCGGATAAAGTGCGGGGTTTAACTTTTTCCATGTATGCAAATTCCTTTCGGTATTGTTCGCATTCCAGCCGCCCTTTGCTCTAAAACACAGCGGCTAATGAATAACGCTCTCTCCCGGGTTGGGGCGAGAGCGTTTTTGTATATAAGCGGCGCTTATTTCTTGGGATTTACTATATCGCGCCAGTCGAGGTCGCCGCGCTTTAAGCCCTGTATAAGCACCTCCGCCGTCGCAACATTGGAGGCAAAGGGGATGCTGTGCTGGTCGCAGGCGCGGGAGATGGCGACAACGTCCTTATCGGTATCCGTGGAGTTGGGGTCCCAGAAGAATAAGACAAGGTCTATTTCGTTATAGGAAATGCGGGCGTTTATCTGCTGGCTGCCGCCTTGTGCCGCGCTGAGATAGAGGGTGATGGGAAGACCGGTTGCCTCAGCGACCATACGTCCGGTCGTGGCAGTGGCGCAAATCGAGTGTTCGGAGAGAATTCCGCAGTATGCGATGCAAAACTGCACCATCAACTCTTTTTTGTTGTCGTGAGCCATAAGAGCTATATTCACGGTCTTCATCCTTTCCGTTTTTTGATAAATTCGCCGAATTTTGCTTTTGACGATTTATTATACATTGTTTATTTAAAAATATCAACACATAATTCTGAGCTATTTTAGCAGATAGTTTTCGGTTTCCAGCTCAACGGTGCTGTTTTTGAAGCTAAAGTAATAATCAAGCACGTCCTTTGCCACCTGCGCGTTATTTGAACCGGCATAGCCCTTTTCAATAACTACCGCAACGGCTATTTCCGGATCCTCATAGGGCGCATAGCATATGAAGGCGGCGTTGTTGGTAATGCCCTCGCCTATCTGTGCCGTGCCGGTCTTTGCCGCAACGTTGACCGGATATCCCGCGAAAACGTCCTTGGTGTTGCCTGCCACCCTGTGGACAACGTTATACATACCCAGATGCACGGCATCGTAATAGTTCTGGTCAACCTCAACGTAGTCAGCCAGCACAGCTTTACGCTGGTAGACGCTCTCAGAATAGTCATAGCTGCGAACCGACTTGAGGATACTCGCTTCGTAGCGCTTGCCGTTGTTTGCGATGGCGGCGCAGTAGTTTGCAAGCTGAAGCGGCGTAAACTGGTTGTATGCCTGACCGATGCCCGCCTGGATGGTATCGCCTATATACCACGGCTCTATATCCTCCTCTGCAACGCCCAGCGCCCTTTGGATTTCCTCCTTATACTCTTGCGTGGACATAACACCGGTTTCCTCGTAAAGCTCTATGCCCGTTTTTACGCCCAGACCGAAGCGCTTTGCGTAATTGGACATCTTGGCGATACCAAGCTGCTCGCTGACAACATAGAAGTAGTAGTTACAGGAGTTTTCGATTGCGAGGGCGGTGTTCATGTCTCCGTGGCGTCCGGGGTAAACCCAGCATTTCGGAGCGTATCCCGCCTCCTCGTACTTGGTGTAGCGTCCTTCGCAGTAGATTGTTGTAAGCGGGTCAACAATAAGCTGGTCGAGAGCGGCGATGGCAGTGCAGGGCTTAAAGGTCGAGCCGGGGGCGTATGCGCCTTGAAGCGCGCGGTTAAACATGGGTCTGTTCTCGTCGGCGTTAAGCTCCATGTAGTTTTCGCGCATCGTGGACAGGTCGAAGGTGGGCGCACTGGCGATGCAAAGCGGCTCGCCTGTTTTAACATTCACCGCAACTACCGCTCCGCCGGTTATCATGTCGAGTATCTTGTCTGTCTGACCGTTTGCCTCATAGAGGGCGTTGTCTATCTCACGCTGGGCATTGTTTTCTTTTATAAAGCGCTCAAGCGACTGCTCCGCCGCCGCCTGCAGCCCCTCGTCTATGGTCAGATAGACATGGTTGCCGGGGGACGGCTCCGTTTCGTACTGCGTGCTGATAACCGTTCCGCCGGGAGTAGAGGTGACGATCGCCTTGCCGTCCACGCCGTGAAGATATGACTCAAACGCTTTCTCCGCTCCGTCCTTGCCGACAAGTGCGTTGAGAGGATAGCCGTAGTTGCGGTATTCCTTGACTTCCGTCTCGTTCATCATGCCGATATAGCCCAAAACATGGGCGGCGTACTTGGTATTGTATTCACGGATGTAGGATTGCGTGACCTCAACACCGGGGAAATCCTGCTCCAAAAGCTTGGTGACAAGATCCATGCTGACGTCCTCTGCAAAAACATAATCGGAGGTGGCGATGACGTAGCGAATCTTTATTTCATAGCGAATGCCTGCGATTATGCGCGTTTCCTCGGAGGTATAGTTGTTGTCGATACCGAAGTTTTTACGGAAAGCCGCCATAAGCTCGACCGCCGTTGTTGTTGAGGGGAGCTTATTCTCCTTAAGATAGGCGTCAAGTCTTGTCCTTTGCAGCTCGCTCATGTTTTCGATGTATTCAAAGGGAGCTTCCTTTGTGATCGGCAGAGTGTCCGTAACGTCGCCGCCGGAGTCTCTTACACTGCGCACCAGCTCAAGAATAACGGCGTTCGGGTCGTCCTGCTCGAAAAGCTCGTCTGAGTCGATTATAAGGTTGTTGCAAACGCGGTTTGACACCAGCACACGCCCGTAGCGGTCAAGTATGTTTCCGCGCGCGGCGGCTACGGTGCTGGTGGTGCTTATGCTGTTTTGCGACTGCTCGTAGTATTCCGCGCCCTTAACTATCTGTAGCTTGTAGAGCGAAACGATATATATAACGACAAGCAGAGCTATGAAAAGCACCAGTGCCGCCAGACGCGAGGGTTTTATAATTCTGTCCATAGGTATCCTTTCCAAAAAAGGGGCTATTTGCTCAAATCAAGCTCCGAAAGACGCTTGCCGGAATAGTAAACGGGAAAGATCATCGGTGTTGACCAGAGCACCTGAAGCCCTCCCGTAAGCAGCACCCGCACCGGGTCGGCGCCCGAAATCACCAGAACGCCGAACAACTGCAAAAACGCGCCGATGATAATCGCTGTGAAGCTGATGATGAAAAAGGCAAAAAGGCGCTTTGTGAGGAAAAAGGTCGTAAGCACTCCCGCGGCAAAGCCTATCAGCGGCATGAAAACAGTGAACAAAACCGTTGATTCGCCCATGCCGATGTCGCAAAACAGTCCCAAAACAAGCCCGAAAACAACGCCCCAAACGCCGCCCTCAAAAAAACCTATCACAGCAGCCACCGCCGGCAGGAACATTGCCTTAACGCCGAGAATCTCGATTTTGTCCAGTATGGAGTTTTGCACCAGAAGCGCCGCGAGGATAAAGCCGAAGTAAACAAAAGCGCGGCGAACCTTTTGAAGGTTTATTAGGTCAAGCAGCATACCTTGCCTCCCGTTTTTACTCGACGATGCTGAAGTCCTTGATAACAAAGACCTCGGTCAGCGCGCCAAGCTCGCAGCCGGGCGCGACAACGGCGTATTCCACCTGACCGCCGGCCTCGGTATGCACGCTTTCAACCACGCCGACCGTAAGCCCGCTGGGGAAAAGCCCGCCCTTGCCGGAGGTCAGGAGTATATCCTGCTCAAGCACCTGTGTTTCATCGGTGAAGCGGCTGAGCTTAACGCGGTCTTTCTGCATAAGCGCAAAGTCGCCCTCGACCATGGCGGCGTTGCCGCCCTCGCCCACCTGCACGCCGACGCGGATATCAGCGTCAACGATGCTGCGAACATCCGCCCAGCCCGTGCCAAGCTCAACGACCTGACCGACAAGGTTATAGCAACTGTCTATAACACAGTCGCCCACCTCGATTCCGCTTTCCTCACCCTTGTTGATGGTGATGATACGGCTCCAGTTGGTGTTGCCGCGGTCGATTATGAAAGCGGATTCAAAAACAAAGCTCGAAAACTTGCTGCGCAAATTCAAAAGCTCTCTGAAACGCTCATTTTCGGCGTTTGCCGCCTCTGCCTCGCGCAGGGCGCGCCGGGTTTCCGCAAGTTCAACCTTGAGCGACTCGTTTTCCTCAACAAGCTTGTCGTATTTGAACATATAGCTGTAAATGCCCTCAAGCCAGCCTACAATGCCGTGCGACGCCTGCTTTGCCGGCAGGCTGAGAGACATTGAAGCGTCCTTCAGCGTTGTCGCCTCGCCCTCAGAGCGGCTTATTGCCAAACCCGAAAGCAGCGCGACCGCCAAAATGAGTGCGAGCATCCCGACTCCGGTTTTTTTCATGTAATCTTTAAACTTATTCAAGTTGACCTCCCCGGCGCAGCCGCGCAAAAGCCCCGCCGCAGCGGAGCGGCCATGCCTCAGATTAGACTGTATCCGAGCTTTTCAAGCATAGCCGAAAGCCTGCACAAGGGCAGACCCATAACATTGAAAAAGTCGCCCTCAATGCCCTCAACAAAAAGCGCGCCTATGCCCTGCGCGCCATATGCTCCCGCCTTGTCCATAGGCTCGCCGGTGGCAATATAGGCTCGTATCTCCCGCTCGCTCATTGAACGGAAGCTAACGCAGGTGCGCTCATAGTCTGTAATTATCCGCTCGCCGCGCATAACAGTAACGCCGGTATATACCCTGTGCATACGTCCCGACAGGCGCGAGAGCATTAAAAATGCGTCCTCCTCGTCGGCGGGCTTGCCCAGATGGTCGCCATCAAGCGCGACTATGGTATCTGCCGCAATGATAAGGCTGTCTCTCGGGCAGAGCTTTGAAACCTCCTCCGCCTTGGCAAGCGACAGCGCGCACACCGCGTCAAAGGCTGTCATGCCCTTGGTGGGCGCTTCCTCGCCAACGGCGGGGATAACCTTAAAATCCTTTAAGCCCAGCATCGTGAGCAGCTCACGCCTGCGGGGCGAAGCGGAGGCAAGAACTATTTCCATTTGATCGCTTCACCTTTCCCGGTGTTTTTATCGGCGCTTATTCCACGCCTCTGTAATACAGCCCGCGCGTAATGCCGTTGGGCATATATTTGCTTCTTTCGACATAGCACTCGGCTATGCGCACGCATTCCTCGGCGGACTCGTTCGTAAACATGAGTCTTGCGCCCCAGATGCCTGTTTTCATATATTCATCGCGCTTATCCGCCAAAAAGAGCTTATGCGCGTTATATATGACGTTGCGGCAGCCAAACTCTCTGAAAACGGGGAAGCTTTGTCCCTTGCGGTCGGAGAGCATGACGGAGTTTTCGCAGTTGCAGTGACCCGCGCTGTTTTTGATTATGCACTGGTCGCTCACCATAAGCGGCAGGCGTCCGTAAACTATCATTTCGGTGTTCAGCGGCTTTCGCATATCTCTGATTTGTCCGAGCCTCATCTCGAAAGACGCGGTCGCGGAAAGAAAATCCGCCGCCGTCAGCACCTGAAGGGAGTCTGCATTATAGATGTTTAGCCCAAAATCGCCCCTGACCTTCATCCCGCACATACGCGCCAGACGGATATGACCGAGATTTCCGACAAGCGCCTGCTCAACGCCCATTTTCGCGGCGCGGCGCAAAAGCTGCTCTACCTGCTCAGTCTCATCGTCGGTTATAACACGCGGCAGCACCGCGACGGGCACGGCTCCGCGCTCTGCAAAGGGAACGACGGCAGTTGGATTGGAAACAAGTATTTCCAGCGGAACGTAAATGTAGTCCGGCTTGAATTCCGCCAGATACATGGTTAGCTGCTGCTCCGAGCAGATTTGAAAGATGAGCTTCGGTCTGCCGAGAATGTTGATATTCAGCGGCGTGCGAGGCATTTTGCCGACTGTCGGCTTGGGAGCTTTCTTTCGCTCCTCCGTCAGCGCGTCAAGCAGGTAGCGTCGAATCTCGTTGAGCGCCGAGGCAGGCATATACAGTCCCTTGTCGAGAACGCTTGAAACCTCGGTGCAAAGATAGGGCGTGCCGCCGGTTTTATAAAGCTGCTCACGAACGGAGCTTTCGGTCAACGCCTGAGTTTGAGCCGCCTGCGGAACAGGACCGCTTTTGGCGACGCGGTGACCGTCGAGATCCTCAACGGCAAAACGTGATTCGTCATTTTCCCTGATTATCGAATAAAACTTTATCGGCACGCGGCGAAGCTCCGTTCCGGAATACTCCTTGCGAACGGCGCTGTAAAGCTTGTTGATATCGCGGTCAGGCTCGGTGCGGACGCCGAACATATTCGGTCCTTTTTCGCCCCTGTAATAGCCGTCGGTAAAGCCCTGACGGGAGAAGGCTTGCTCAAGCTGAAGCAGCTCCTGCTTCGTGGGGGGCTTTTTTTCCTTGATCGCGCGCGAATATATGCTTGTTGCGATGGCGGTATACTCCGGACGCCTCATGCGGCCTTCTATCTTAACGCAGGCAACGCCCACACGCTCAAGCTGCTCAAGGTAGTTGACAAGGCAGTTGTCTTTTAGGCTCAGCGGATAGTCGTCCATGCGCCCGCCGAGGCTGTATTGCAGGCGGCAGGGCTGGGCGCAGACGCCGCGGTTTCCGCTTCGTCTGCCGATGAGGGAACTCATGTAGCACTGACCGGAATGGCAGAAGCACAGTGCGCCGTGAACGAAAACCTCAACCTCTATCGGGGAGCGATGGGCAATTTCACTGATTTGCTTAATGTTAAGCTCGCGCGCCAAGACAGCGCGTGTTATGCCAAGCTCGGCAGCCGCCTCAACGCCCGCGATGCTGTGAATGCCCATCTGTGTGCTGGCATGAAGCGGCATATCAGGTAAAAGGCAGTGCAGAACGCGCGCAAGCCCCAAATCCTGAACGATGATGCCGTCCACCCCGACCTCAGCCGCGTGGTAGGCGAGCTTTGCCGCCGTCTCCATCTCGCGGTCTGAAACGAGGGTGTTGAGGGTCAGATATACCTTACAGCCGCGGGCGCGGCAATAGCGAACGGCGGTGTCAAACTCCTCGTCCGTAAAATTCTTGGCTCCGCGGCGGGCATTATGCTCGCCAAAGCCCATATATATTGCATCCGCTCCGCTCTGAACGGCGGCAACCACAGCCTCCGGTGAGCCTGCGGGTGATAACAGCTCTAACATGGTTTTTTGCCTTTCTGTCTGCCGGTGATTGGTTTAGCCGCGTCTTAAAGCAGCGTCGTCGGCTCGGCGGCGGGAGCGGGGGCGGACTTTTTGCGCGGCGTGGGCTTTTTGGTCTGCTCCTTGTAAAGGCGATCAGCAAAATCCATCGCCGCCATGGTAACGCAGTCAAGCGCGGCAGCGCCGGAGTCGCGCTTGATTTCGAGTATTTTCAATGAGACATGATTTGCCAGTGCACGGATGTATTCCGGATCCTCGTCCGTTTTGATTTGATATTCGCGTCCCGCGATTTCAACAAATACGCTGTTCAAGATTATTCCTCCGCTTCTCAGGTGAATTTTTTGCCGCGTCGATTGCGGCGTGGAGTTCTATCTCTATGCTTAGGCGGCGCTCTGCCGCCTGCGGTGTCTCGGTTTTAGGGGAAATCGGGCAAAGCTTTGCCCTGACGGGCAGGTCATTCCCATTCTTATTTGATGATTATAACATAAACAGGTGTATTGCTACAAGTCAAATTTGGTGTTATAATACGGCGAAGCGGCAAAAAAGCGGTCGGTCAGGGCGATTATTCCAAAAGCCCGCGAAAATGCCGCGCCAAACGCCGCTTTATTCAACGCGCTCGTCACAAATACGGAGGATACATGGACAACACCGAATTCAAGCTATCCGGCTGCGCAGCTCTCGCAGTGAGCATCGGCGACGCGGATAAGCTTATTACTCTCGGCAGCGGCAACGCCGCCTTGCTGTACATATACGCGCTGCGCGCCGGCGGCGGCTTCACCGTTTCGGGCGCGGCGCAGGCTCTGCGCAAAACGGAGAGCGAAATTCGCGCGGCGGCAGAGCTTTTGCAAAGCGCGGGCGTTTTCGACCCTGGCAGAGCAAGAACGCGGAGCATACCCTCTCCGGCGGAGGAGCTGCCGGAATACAGCTCCGGCGATATAGTCGCCCGCACCGCCGAAAGCCCTGAATTCAAAGTCATTGTCGAGGAGGCTCAGCGCATCCTCGGTCACTCGCTTTCAAGCGCTGACCTCAAGCTTCTCTTTGGTATCTACGACCACCTCTGTCTGCCCGCAGAGGTAATCGTTCTGCTTATTAACCACTGCACCGAGGAAACCCGCGCCCGTCTCGGTCCATCGGGTCGTACCTCCATGCGCGCCATCGAAAAGGAGGCGTATGTATGGTTCAACCGCGAGATCCTCACCCTTGAGCGCGCCGAGGAATACCTGCAAAAAAAGCGTGCGCGGCAAAGCGAGGCAGGCGAGATACGCCGAGTCCTGCAAATCAGCGGACGCGACTTCAGCGAAAGCGAGCGTCAATATGTAGACAGTTGGCTGGATATGGGCTTTAAGCCCGATGTTATCGCCCTCGCCTATGACAAAACGGTTATCAAAACCGGTAAGCTCACATGGAAATACATGAACTCCATTCTCGCAAGCTGGCATGAAAAGGGGCTTGACACTCTTGAAGCCATCAGTGCCGGCGATATGCCAGCGCAGCGCGGCGGTGCTGCCGCAAACACAGCGCGTATCTCTTGCGGCTCGTCCCCGGCGGACGACTCGGAGCTTCTGCGCCGGATGCTCAACAGAGCAAAGGAAAAAAACTGATAGGATAGCGGTGTTTTATGGCATACGACGGAAAGATTCTCGGCAGAGTTAGGCAGGCAATCGCAGAGGACAAGGCAAGAAACGAGGCGGAGGCAGAGCGCCGCCGCACACAGCTTTTTGCCGCGGTACCGGAGCTGAGAGACATTGAAGTGCGAATTACAAGGCTGATGACAGGCGTTGTAAACAGCGCCCTGCGCTCCGGCGAGGACGCGGGACGCGCAGTAGCCGCCGCACGCGGCGAATGTCAGGCGCTCCTCGCGCGGCGCGGTGAGCTTTTGCGAGCGCACGGCTATGAGGAAGACTATCTTGACGAGCTTTACACCTGCCCCGACTGCCGCGACAGCGGCTATATCATGGGCAGACCCTGTGCGTGCCTTGACGCGCGCTATAAGCTTGAAGCGGCAAGGGAGCTAAGCTCCATGCTCGACACGCGCGGACAAAGCTTTGAAAGCTTCAAGCTTGAAAAATACAGCGACGTTTACGACCCGGAGCTGAAAAAATCCCCGCGCGAGGCAATGCGCGCTGTCTTTGAGCTTTGCCGCGACTATGCTTACAGCTTTGGCGGCGACTCGCCGAGTCTCCTTTTTCGCGGCGGCACGGGGCTGGGCAAGACCTTTCTTTCCGCCAGCATAGCTCAGGTGGTATCTTCGCGCGGCTTTTCCGTTGTTTACGACACGGCGGTCTCCGTTTTTGACGCATTTGAAAGTCAAAAGTTCGACCGCGGAGGCGAACGTTCCGAGGAGACAGACTCCAAAATCAAGCGTTATCTGGGCTGCGAGCTGCTTATCCTTGACGATCTGGGCACGGAGATGACGACCAGCTTCACTGCCAGCGCGCTTTACCGAATAATAAACACCAGACTTCTAAACGGTGTTCAAACCATCATCAGCACAAACCTCGGCACGGAGGAAATGCAGCGCCGCTACACCTCGCAGATCGTCTCGCGGCTGGAGGGCGGCTATATGCGCTTAAACTTCGTCGGAAGCGATATCCGCCGCAGCAGACCGCTTTAAAATACGCCGAGGGCGGCAGAGAAAACTGCCGCCCCGCGTTTATATACTTATCTCCAGCTCTCTGAGCTTAAGGCTGTCCTTATACACCTTAACCACATAGAGCTTCCCGTCGCGCAGCGGACCGAAGGCAAATTCGCCCTCCTCGTCTGTCACAAAGGCTCCTATCGGGCGGTCAGTCCGCTCGCCCTCAGCCTCAAACAGCAGCACCAGCGCGTTTGATACCGCCGCGCCCGCGCGCTCCACTCTGCCGCAAATGCCGCAGCTATCATCCTGCAGCGGAGTGACGACCGTGTGTATAGTTTCGCCCGCTCCCGGGCGAAAATAGAGTTTTGCATATGCGCCCAAGGCACCGCCTCCATTCTTTTCTCTCGCACCATAATACGGAAACGGCGGCGTGGTTGTTCTTGACATTGACGACTATTTTTTATAGAATAGCAAGCTGTGACAAAGCTTGTCTCTAAGGCGGGTTTTTCGTATCACCATTGTATTTATTTCTGAAAGGATTTGAAATAGAACATGGCAAAGGATAAAAAAGTTGAGCAGATAACCGATATGGAGGTTGACTTCGCGCAGTGGTTCACCGATGTATGCACCAAGGCGGAGCTTGTTGACTATTCCGGCGTTAAGGGTCTTTTCATCCTGCGTCCCTATGGCTATGCCATTTGGGAGAACATCATGAACGAGCTTGACGCGCGCTTTAAAAAAACCGGACATCAGAACGTTTCCATGCCTCTGCTCATTCCCGAAAGCCTGTTGCAAAAGGAAAAGGATCACGTTGAGGGCTTCGCTCCCGAATGCGCATGGGTAACTCACGGCGGCAGCGAGGAGCTTGGCGAAAGACTCTGCATCCGCCCCACCTCCGAAACACTTTTCTGCGACCATTGGCATAACGTGGTTCATTCATGGCGCGATCTGCCCATGCTCTATAACCAGTGGTGCAGCGTTCTGCGCTGGGAAAAGACCACCCGCCCTTTCCTGCGCGGACGTGAATTTCTCTGGCAGGAGGGTCACACCCTTCATGCCACCGCCGAGGAGGCTATCGCCGAAACCGAGCAGCAGCTTGAGACTTACGCCGATCTTTGCGAAAATGTTCTTGCCATGCCCGTTGTTCGCGGCTGCAAGACAGACAAGGAAAAGTTCGCGGGCGCAGAGCGAACCTATACCATCGAGTGCATGATGCACGACCATAAGGCGCTCCAGTCCGGCACCAGCCACTATTTCGGTGACGGCTTTGCAAGAGCCTTTGACATAAGCTTCTCGGATAAGGAGAACAAGCTGGCATATCCCCACCAGACGAGCTGGGGTCTTTCCACCCGCATCATCGGCGGCATCATAATGACCCACGGAGACAACTCCGGTCTGGTTCTGCCCCCGCGTATCGCACCCATTCAGGTCGTCGTTTTGCCCATAGCCCAGCACAAGGAGGGCGTTATCGAAAAGGCACAGGAGCTTGTTGACCGTCTCAAGGCGGAGGGGCTGCGCGTCAAGGGCGATTTCTCCGAGCAGAGCGCGGGCTGGAAATTTGCCGAATATGAGATGAAAGGCATTCCCCTCAGAGTTGAGATTGGACCTAAGGACATCGAGGCGGGTCACTGCGTTGCCGTCCGCCGCGACAACGGCGAGAAGATCACCGTTCCCCTCGCCGAGCTGGAAGCCACCGTTCCCAAGCTTCTCGACGCAGTGCAGGCAGGTATGTATGAAAAGGCAAAGAAAAACCTTTCCGAGCATACCTACACCGCCACCACTGTCGAGGAAGTCAAGGCAATCGCCGAGGGCGAGGGCGGCTTTATAAAAACCATGTGGTGCGGCGGGCTTGACTGCGAGCTTGCCATGAAGGAAAAGGCGGGCGTTACCAGCCGCTGCCTGCCCCTTGAACAGGAGAAGCTCGGCGATGTTTGCCCCTGCTGCGGCAAGAAAGCGGATAAGATGGTCGTTTGGGGAGTGGCATACTAAAAGCCAAAGCACAATAATAGCGCTGTAAAAAAGGGTTTTCCTTTCCTGTCGGAAAGGGAAACCCTTTTTGCTATTGCTGCCGCAAGGCGCTATGCAAGCTTTCCGCTTCAATCCGGTCAAGCGCCGCCGGCTCTTTATTTCAGGCTGTACATCTTCCATCCGTCATGAGTGCTTTTCTTGACGGCATAAAGCGCGCGGTCGGCGTTGAGGTACATTTCGCGGTACTCGATCTCTCTGTTTTTCGTGGCGCAAACGCCTATGCTGACCGTGACCTCGATTTTAAACGCCTTGCGCGTGTTTTCACGCACCTGCGAAAGGATCTGCTCCGCCTTTTCGGCGATTATGCGTTCCGGCTCGCCGTTTACCTTGATATAGGCGGAAAACTCATCGCCGCCGATACGCCCGACAAGGTCGCCCGAACGGAAGATGCCCTTTAGGATAGTTCCTATCATCTCCAGCACATTGTCGCCCGTGACGTGACCGAAGGTGTCGTTTATTATTTTAAAGTCGTCAACATCGAAAACGAACAGCGCGCCCGTTTCCTCATCAATCCGCTCGCGCATACTGCGCTGGCAGATCGACTCATAGCTGCGCTTGTTCAAAAGCCCTGTAAGCAGGTCGGTTCGGCTAAGGCGCTTGTATTTTTCGCGCGAGAAAAAGTCGTTTATGCGCAGCTTGAAGATAACGAGCATAGCGGCATGGGCAAAAATCGCGCCGACGATGATGGAGAAAATGTCCCTCGCGGCAATATTCGCTTCCTTTAAGCGGACGGCGAGCAAAGCATAGGCAACGCCGCTTATCGCCATGATAAGCGTCATCATCCAAGGTCTGAGAACGAACACGACCGTCATCAGAATATAAAAGCAGCCAATAAACATTTCGTAGCGACCGCGCACATCGGCAAGCCCTATATTGAAAAAGCCCAGCAGCGTCGTTACGCAGTAGAGCAGGCAAAGCGCCTGAATAAGAAAATAGTTCTGCTTTTCAATGCGGGAATAAATAAACGAGACTGCGGTAAACACCGCAAATACCGGAAGCAGTATCCAGTAATGCCAGGTGGCTGACCATGTGGGAAAAATCAGCGGCGTAATGAATATAAGGCAAAGCAAGGTGATAATGCTGCCGACGGAAACTGTTTTCAGAGACGCCAGATTAATTTCGGCGATCTCCACCCTTGAGCCGCGAAAGTAAAGCCTAACAAGGTTCAATGCGCCGGTTTTCTTATTCTGCTTTTTCCGCTCAAGCTCGTCAGTCATCGCTTTGCACCCCCTTTGACAGATTTCGCGTTTATTTCGCAATATTGTAGCACATTTCCGCCAAGCACGCAATTAATAAATAATCCAAGTCACAGTATCAGCATGGCGGCAAGATTTATCAGCATATGCATAAAAATCGGCAGCCAGATACAGCTTGTCTTTTCATAGAGCCACGCTAAAGCGTAGCCCGGTGCAATATATTGCAAGGCATAGAGAAAAACGCGCCAATCCATTTCCACAAGCGCGGACTGCCAAAGGTGGTAAATGCCAAAGGCGGCTATTGAAATCGCAAAGGCAAGGGTGCGGTTTTTCCCGCGGAGCGAGCCGAACAGTACGCCGCGGAAAAGGATTTCCTCCGCAAGAGGAGCGAGAAATACGCTCAGTCCCCACATAACGCCGGAGTTTGACTCGGCAAGCTCGCTCAGCGCAGCGTTGTTTGGGTTTAAAAGCTCATCACCCAAGACCGCCAGCAGAGCGACCGAGGCGAGGATGTTTAAAAAGAAATACAGCGCAAAAGCGCAGATAAAAGCCGCGATATTCAACGGCACATTATCGCACAAAAGGTCAAAGGAGTGGCGCAGATACCTCCACATCAGCAGCAGGCAAAAGCCAAAGCCCATCGCATAGTAGGCAACATTAAGCGTTATTTCGTCTAGCTGCTCCGGCAGATAGGCTGCAAGCATACTTAAGAAAAGCGGCAGCACGAACATATGAAGCGGCAGATAGATAAAGCCCCAGACCTTCTGCGCAGTCGTCATCGAGTTGTCAAATTCGGGCAAAACAACGCGCATCAGCCTTCCACCTTCTTTTTAAGCTCGTAGAGCAGATTCATCGCCTCAATGGGCGTGAGCGTATTGAGGTCTGTCTCCCTAAGCCTTCGGCTCAGGTCGAGCGCGCCTACATCGGCAAGGCTCATCTGCCCGTCGTCTGAAGCCGCCGCAGGCTCGCCCCGGCGGTAGCTGCCGCCCTCAAGCTCGGCAAGACAGCATTTTGCCCGCTCAATAACAGCCTCTGGAACGCCGGCAAGCTTCGCCACCTCAATGCCGTAGCTGTCATCCGCCGCGCCTCTGACTATCTTTCGCAGGAAAATAAGATTGCCGCCGCGCTTTTTCGCGGTTATGTTATAGTTTCTGACACCCTCAAGCTTGCCCTCAAGCGCCGAAAGCTCGTGGTAGTGCGTGGCGAACATCGTTTTCGCCCCGAGCCTGCGCTTGTCCGCGCAGTATTCCAGAACGGCGCGGGCGATCGCCATGCCGTCGTAGGTCGAGGTGCCTCTGCCTATCTCGTCCAGAATAAGCAGGCTTGAGTGTGTTGCGTAGCGCAGAATGTCGGCAACCTCGGTCATCTCGACCATAAAGGTGCTTCGCCCTCCGGCAAGGTCGTCAGACGCGCCGATGCGGGTGAACACCCTGTCAACAATGCCTATGACGGAGTCCTTCGCGGGAACGAAAGAGCCCATCTGCGCCATAAGCACGATCAGTGCCGTCTGCCGCATATAGGTCGATTTACCTGCCATGTTCGGTCCTGTGATTATGGCAACGCGATCCTCGCCGCAGTTTAAAAAAGTGTCGTTCGGAACAAAAAGCGTCTGCTTTTGCATCTGTTCAACAACGGGATGCCGCCCCGCCTTGATTTGCAGCGTGCCGGACAAATCGACCTCCGGCATCGTGTAACCGTTTTTTACCGCGACCTCCGCAAGGGAGCAGTAAACGTCAAGCTCCGCAACAGCATCCGCGATCGCTTGGATCTCCGCTACCTTTGCGGCGACCTTTAAGCGCAGCTCCTCAAACAGGCGGTATTCCAAATCGGCAATGCGGTCTTTGGCTGTAAGGAGCGTGTTTTCAAGCTCCTTCAGCTCCTGCGTGAAAAATCGCTCGCTGGTGGAAAGCGTCTGCTTGCGGATATAGTCCTCCGGCACCTCCTCGGAGGAGGCGCGCGGAATGTCAATATAATAGCCGAAAACCCTGTTATAGCCTACCTTGAGCTTTTTTATGCCCGTGCGCTCGCGTTCCCGAAGCTCAAGCTCGGAAACCATGCGCGCGCCGTTATCGCGCACATTGCGAAGCTCGTCCACCTCCTCGCAGTAGCCCTCGCGCAGCATACCTCCCTCACGCACGGAAAACGGCGGCTCGTCGCATATAGCGCGCATAATAAGCGCGCAGACCTCCTCTGCGGGGTCGGTTGCGGCTATGCTGTTTAAAGCGGCGCTGTCCTTACCCTCAAGAAGCTTCGTGAGCGTCGGCATGGCGGCGCAGTATCTGCCCAGGGAGAGCAGATCCCGTCCGTTTGCAGTACCGTAAACAACGCGCCCGATAAGGCGCTGAATATCTCCCACCTCACGCAAAGTCTCCATGATTTCGCCGCGCGTAACATTATCGCCGAAAAGCTCATTAACAGCGGAGAGGCGGCGCTTTATGGCAACGGGAGACAGCAATGGACGCTCAGTCCATGCGCGAAGAAGCCTTCCGCCCATCGGAGTTTTAGTTTTGTCCAGCACCCAGAGCAGGCTGCCCTTCTTCTCACCCGTTCGGAGGTTCTCGGTTATCTCCAGATTGCGCCGGGAGTAATAGTCCAGCTCCATATAGCGCCCGCCCGAAAAGACGTCAAGGCTGTTTATGTGCGAGGTGTCGAATTTCTGCGTTTCCTCGATGTATGAAAGCAGACCGCCGGCAGCGCAGACAGCGGCGTTATCACTGCCAAGCCCCAGCTCGTCAACGCTGGGGGCGCCGAACTGGAAGCAAACGCGCGCCGCGCCCTGCAAGTATTCAAAGCGCCCGCCGTCATGCTCAAGCATACAGTCAAGCTTTTTGGTGAGAAAGGCGGTCAGCTCCTTGTTTTCCTCCGCGCCGATGCTCAAGATCGCCTCGCGCGGGAGAAAGCGGGCAAGCTCGTTTTCAATGTGCGAAAGCGCGTTCTCCCTGAAGCCGGCAACGCAGAATTCGCCCGTTGAAATATCGCAGAAGGCAACAGCGCCCGTCGCGCTGTCAAGATATACAGAGCATAGGTAATTGCTTTTGCCCTCCTCGAGCATGGAGCTTTCCGTTACTGTTCCCGGGGTGATAACGCGGATAACATCGCGCGAGACTAAGCCCTTGGCAAGGGCGGGGTCTTCTGTCTGCTCACAAATCGCCACCTTGTAGCCCTTGGCAATAAGTCTGGCGATATACGCCTCGCAGCTATGGTAGGGGACGCCGCACATCGGCGTGCGCTCGTCCGGGTTTTCAACGCTGCGGTCGCGCGTGGTCAGCGCCAAATCCAGCTCTCTGGAGGCGATCTTAGCGTCCTCGTCGAACATTTCATAAAAATCGCCCAGCCTGAAAAACAGCAGGCAGTCCTGATGCTTTGCCTTTATCTCGTTGTACTGCCGCTTCATAGGCGTAAGCTCCGCCATGACTCTCTTACCTCCGATAGTGTTTTTTTGCTCTCTGAGAGCGGGAAGCCGCGCTTATATCAGCTCGCCCCGCAAAGCCCATGTGTTGCAGTCAACTATCCGCGTTTCGGCGAAGCTGCCTATAAGCCGCTCGTCTCCCGAAATGCGAACGAGCCTTCCGCCGAGGGTGCGCGCTGTCAGCACTCCCTCCTCCCTGTCTCTCCCGTCAATGAGAACGCGGACGGTCTTGCCAATATATTCGCGGTGCTTTTCCTCGGATATGCGGTTTTGCAGCTCCAGCAGAGCGTCAAAATGCTGCTGCTTTTGCTCCCTTGTGAAGGGATCTTCCATTTTAGCGGCGGGCGTTCCCTCGCGCTTGGAGTAGATAAAGGTGAACATCGCGTCAAAGCGCACCTTTTCCGCAAGACGCATCGTTGCGGCAAAGTCCTCGTCCGTTTCGCCGGGGTAGCCGACGATTATATCCGTTGTAAGCACAATATCGGGAATGCAGCTGCGAACCGCCTCCACCTGCGAGAGATATTTTTCCGCGTCGTAGCGGCGGTTCATAAGCTTCAATATCCTGTCGCTGCCCGACTGCAGCGGCAGGTGCAGATGCTTTTCGCACTTTTCGCACTCCGCCATGGCAGAGAAAAGCTCAGGCGTTGCGTCCTTCGGGTGGCTGGTCATAAAGCGGATGACAAAGTCGCCCTCAAGGGCATTTATGCGGCGGATAAGCTCGGCAAAGCTAACGCCCTCGTCCAAATCCTTGCCGTAGGAGTTGACATTCTGCCCGAGCAGCATGATTTCCTTATAGCCCTGCGCGACAAGCTCCCTTGCCTCGGCAATGATATCGTCCGCGCGGCGCGAACGCTCGCGGTCGCGGGTGTAGGGCACGATGCAGTAGGAGCAGAAGTTGTTGCAGCCGTTCATAACGGAAAGCCACGCTTTTACCTTGCCGTCGCGCAGATGCGGCACGCCCTCCGCCACGCAGCCGTCACCCTCGCCGGGCGCGTAAACGCGCTTTTTGCCCTCCCTTGCCCTTTGCAGCAGCTCCGGAAAGCGCCAAAGCTCGTCCGGTCCGAAAACAAGACTGACCAGCGGATAGGACTTTTTTATCTTCTCAACGATATGCTCCTGCTTTACCATGCAGCCGCAAACGGCTATCATCTGGTTCGGGTTTTCCTTTTTCGTATGCGTAAGCGCGCCGAGATTGCCGAAAACCCTCTGCTCTGCGTGCTCGCGGACAGCGCAGGTGTTGATGACGATAACATCCGCCTCATGCTCGTTATCAGTCATCTCATAGCCCATTGCGGCAAGATATCCGCGAAGCTTCTCGCTGTCCTCCTCGTTTTGCTGGCAGCCGTAGGTATCCACCATAGCGCGGGAGCCTGCGGCAAGCTCCCTTTTTATTTCCTCGCAGACGGCAAGCTGACGAGCCACCTGCTCTTTCGATATTTCGGTTCTTTTATAGCTCATTTATGCAGTTCCATTCTTGGGCGGTCAGGTCTCCGCCCGATTTTTGACGTGTACATTTGATAATAACATTTTCGGGTAGCTTTTTCAAGGATTTTACGATATAATAGCGTAGGCGGGCATCACTCCGCAGGGGTATGGCGCGACGTCCTTCCGCCGCGTTTCAAAAGCCGCGTAAACGCGGAGCGATAGCGTGGTTTTAATGCGCAGCACGCCTTTTGAACCATTTTTCGTTTTATATTAGGAGCATGATATGCCTGAAATAAACATTCTCTCCCCGCACGTTGCCGACCTTATAGCGGCGGGCGAGGTGGTCGAGCGTCCCGCCTCGGTTATAAAAGAGCTGCTGGAAAACGCCTTTGACGCGGGCGCAAAAACCGTTGTCTGCGAAATAAAGGGCGGCGGCATGACCTATATCCGCGTTACTGACGACGGCTGCGGAATGTCCCCGGAGGACGCGGGTATTTGCCACCTTCGCCACGCCACCAGCAAGCTGCGCGATGAGCGCGGGCTTGAGTCCATAGGCACAATGGGCTTTCGCGGCGAGGCTCTTGCCGCCATCTCCGCCGTTTCGCGCATTGAGCTGCAAACGCGCCGCGAGGGCGACAGCGAAGGCACGCGCGTTACGCTTGAGGGCGGCGACATCATTGAGATGCACCCTTGCGGCTGCCCTGTCGGCACAACGATGATAGTGCGCGACCTGTTTTATAACACCCCCGCCCGGTTAAAATTCATGAAGAGCGACAGAAGCGAGTCCGGCGCGTGCGTTTCTCTGGCTCTGCGCTGTGCCCTTGGAAGACCCGATGTCTCCGTGCGAATGATACGCGACGGCGAGGACGAGTTTTTCTCACCGGGTGACGGCAAGCTCGCCTCCGCGGTATACAGCCTTTTAGGGCGTGACACGGCAAAGGAGCTTTTGGAGCTTTCCTCCGACAACGACGGCATTGCGGTTTCCGGCTTCGTTGGCTCTCCGAAATTTGCACACGGCAACCGTGCCAAGCAGTTTTTCTTCGTTAACGGGCGCTGCATCCGCTCGCAGCTTTTGCAGGCGGCGGTGGAGCAGGCATATAAAAACACTCTCCTGACAGGGCGCTTTCCCTCCTGTGTTGTCAACATAGGCTTAAGCTGCGCCTGCGTGGACGTTAACGTTCACCCCGCCAAGACCGAGGTGAAATTCCGCGAGGAGCGCCGCGTTTTTGACGCCGTGTATTACGCTGCGCTCTCCGCCATTGAGGGTGAGCGCGCAAGCGCCGAAATCAGGCTCTCGCCCTCAACCGCCGCCGCCGTTCCTAAAAAGGACTTTTTCAAAAATATGTCGGCGAGCGAATTCAGGGAAAGCCGCAAAAGCGTGTCCGGCGCGGGCGCGCCCGGCTACACCCCGCCAAAGCAAGACATCTCCCCGGTGTCCGGCATTGCCGACAGAGGCACTGTTTTTTACCGCGGCTCGGGAAAATCCGGCGGCAGCACCCTTAACGACAGTCAAACGCCCTATAACGCTTTTAACGCAAGCCCCCGCTTTGCGCCGAAAAGTGCGCAGGCTGCCGTGCCTCCCGCCTTTGCCGCGGACTCAATTGAAAAAAAAGCCGCGCCCCTGCCTGATGAAAAGCCTACTGCTGTTCAGCAGGACGAGAGCATCGTTTCCATAGCCGAGGCGCTGCCGGATTTTCGTCTGGTGGGAGAGGCAATGAAAACCTACATAATCATCGAGCAGGGTGACAGCCTTATATTCATCGACAAGCACGCTGCCCATGAGCGCATGATTTTTGACCGCTTAAAGGCGCAGGGGCATGAGATCATGTCGCAGACGCTGCTTACCCCCGTGCCGCTGAAGCTCACGCCGGAGGAAACGGAGCTGCTTGAGCAAAACGGTGAGCTTCTGAATAGTCTCGGCTTTGAAATTGAGCCATACGGCGAAAGCTGCGTGGTTCTGCGCGCAGCCCCCGCCGATACCGATGCCGCCGACGCGCCCGCGATGCTTGAGGAGATCTGCCGGAAGCTTCGCTTTTCAAGGGCGGACGCCGAGGGCGCGGCGGATGAGATTTTGCACACCGTCGCCTGCAAGGCGGCAATAAAGGCGGGCTGGACAACGACGGACGAGGAGCTTTGCCAAATAGCGGGACGCGTGCTTTCCGGAGAGGTGAAATACTGCCCTCACGGCAGACCTGTTTCCTTTAAGATGACGAAAAAGCAGTTGGACAAGGAATTTTCAAGGATTTTATAAGCGCTCGGGCTTATAAACAGATTTCGGTGGTGAAAAGAGCCAATATGCCAAATACGCCAAAAATATTAGTAATAACAGGTCCGACAGCAACGGGCAAAACCGCTCTCGCCGTTGCCGTGGCGAAAGCTCTCAACGGTGAGGTCGTTTCCGCCGATTCGATGCAGATATACAGGCGAATGGATATCGGCACAGCGAAGGTAACACCGGAGGAGACGCAGGGTATCGCCCACCACATGGTTGATATCGCCGAGCCGACTGAAAGCTACAGCGTTGCCCAATATGTTAAGGACGCGGACTGCTGCGTGAAGGACATTCTCCGCCGTGGAGCGCTGCCCATCGTTGCCGGCGGCACAGGGCTTTACATCGACTCTCTGGTGCGCGGCATAGATTTTGACGAGACCGCCAGCGACCCTGCCTTGCGAGCGGAGCTTAGCGCCCAATACGACGCTGTTGGCGGAGAGGAGATGCTCAAAATGCTCGCCGAGCTTGATCCCCGGCGCGCGGCAAAGCTCCACCCCGCCGATAAAAAGCGCCTTTTGCGCGCGCTTGAGGTATATAAGCTCACGGGCAAGACCATTACGCAGCACGACGAGGAAAGCCGCGCAGCCCCCCCGCGTTACGACGCCGTTACGATAGCGCTGAGCTTTTCAGACCGTGCAAGGCTGTATGCCCGCATCGACGAGCGCGTTGATAAGATGGTGGAAGCGGGGCTGTTCGACGAGGTTCGCTCGCTTTTAGACTCCGGCATTCCGGAAAAATGCACGGCAATGCAGGCGATAGGCTACAAGGAGGCAGCGCTCGCGCTTCGCGGCGAAATAAGCCGGGACGAGGCAATTGAACTGATAAAACGCGAGAGCAGGCGCTATGCAAAGCGTCAGCTCACATGGCTCAGGCGCAGCGATAAGGTCAACTGGATATATTGGGACGAAAAACCAGATTTAGATTATGCGCGACGGCTTTCGACAGCCTTTTTTGACGCAAAGAATTAGAATAAAGCCCTGAACACTTCGTTTTTGCATGATAGCGGCGGATTTGTTCAAAATCACTATTTTATGGAGCGGCTGTTCGTGGTATTATCATGGCGGTGTGCGCTCCGAAAGGGAGTTATTCTATGCAGAAAACACAGAACATTCAGGACACACTGTTAAACCAGATCAGACGCGACAAGCAGACGGTGACGTTCTTTTTAATGAACGGCTTCCAGATGAAGGGTATCGTTCGCAGCTTCGACAGCTTCGTAGTTATCCTTGAAACCGACGGCAAGCAGCAGATGATCTACAAGCACGCTATTTCAACCATAATGCCCGCCACAGCGGTAGACCTGCGGGAGTCTAAGCCTTCGGAGACTACATAAGCAGGTCTTTGAAAAGGCGGGAGCTTTCCGTGCGAGAGGAGTTTTTGCGATGAAGCGAACCGATATGCTGACCAAGCTCGTCACCCTGCTTTTGTTTGGGGCAATGCTTGCCTATCTCAGCGTATACATAGTCCGCAGCATTACCTACGACGTGCGAACAGCTCCCGCCGTTTATATTTCACTCACCGAAAGCGCTTCGGCAACGGGCATCGTGGTTCGTGACGAGCAGTTGATTGCCAGCAGTGACACCTATCTGAGCGTTGTCGCCGATAACGGCGCTCTCCTCGCAGCGGGAGATACGATAGCCGTTGCCTACGCAAACGAGGAGGCGCTCTCGCGCGCCGCGCAGATACGCGAGCTTGAAATAAAGCAAAAATACATTCTGTCCGTTCTCTCCGAGGTGGACGACAGCGAAAACCTTTCCAGACGCGAGGACTCCATCAAAGACTCCATTATAGAGCTTTCCGCCGCCGCGGCAAGAGCTGAGACGGACAGGCTCACGGCAGCGTCTTTAAACCTCGGCTCTCTGGTTATGGATAATCTCAACATCGAAACCACCGAGGTAGACCTGCGGCTGATAACCACCGAGCTTAACAATCTCCGTCAAGTCTCGGTTCGGGACACCGTTGCCATAACCGCTGATTTTTCAGGGCTTTTCTCCTCCGCACCCGACGGCTATGAGTATATCCGTCCGCGCGATGTTTCAAATCTTGACCCCGAAGCGCTGCGGCAGCTCATATCAGCGCCGCAGGAGCTGCCCGAGGATGTTCGAGGCAAGCTCGTCTCACCCTATGAATGGTATTTCGTTTCCGTGATTTCCGAGGAGGACGCCTCCCGCCTGCGTGTCGGCGGCAGCGCCTTGATGGACTTCGGGCGATATTGCTCAGCGCCCATTGAAGCGAGCGTTATAAGCATCAGCACGCCTAAAAAGGGCGAGTGTACCGTGCTTTTCCGCTGCACGCGCTTTACCTCCGAAATGCTCTCCGTCCGCCGCGCGACCGCCGAAATAATCTTTGCCACGCGCGAGGGTATCCGCGTTCCGCGCGAGGCAGTGCGTTCGGATGAGGGCGGTCCATACGTCTATACGCTGACGGGCTTGCAGGCGGAGAAGAAATACATCACCATCGCATGGGAGACAGAGGAATACTTTCTTGCCGTCTCCTCTGCGGATGCCGCCTCTCTGCGCGTCGGCAACGAGATCATCCTAACCGACGGTGAGATTTACGACGGCCAGCTGATGAAATAGCTCTGAAAAGCGAGGCTGAGGAAAAATGGTCATAGCCGAAAATGTTAAAAGCGTAAAAGAACGCATTGCCGCCGCGGCAGAGCGCTGCGACCGCAGCGCCGATGAGATATGTCTTGTTGCCGCGACCAAGATGAACAGCGCCGAAAGGCTGCGTCAGGCAATCGCCGCCGGCGTTACCGTCTGCGGCGAAAACCGCGTTCAGGAGCTTGTCGAAAAATGGGAGCAGGGCGCGTATGAGGGCGCGGCGCTCCACTTTATCGGACATCTGCAAAAAAACAAGGTCAAATATGTTGTCGGCCGCTGTGAGCTTATCCAGTCGGTAGACTCCATTGAGCTTCTCTCCGCCATCAACGCTCAGGCCGAAAAGCTCGGCATATGCCAGCAGGTGCTTCTGGAGGTAAACATAGCCTCGGAGGAGTCAAAAAGCGGCTTTAGCTCCTCAGAGCTGCCGGTGGTTCTTGCCTCGGCAGGTAATTTCACCCACGTTTTCATCCGCGGACTTATGGCAATACCTCCCATTTCAATAATTAAAGGGCAAAATCGCCCCTATTTTGCCGCCATGAAACAGCTTTTTATTGACATTCAAACAAAAAAATACGATAATGTCTCTATGGATTTTTTGTCTATGGGAATGAGCGGAGATTTTGAGGACGCCATTGCCGAGGGCTCAAACATGGTTCGGGTCGGCTCGGCGATTTTTGGTGCCCGTGACTATTCCAAGACTTAGACTGACTATTTCCGGGTAAAATATCCCCGGGCTTTGAGCGTTCCGCTCATTATACAGGAGGAAAAGCAATGGGTCTATTTGACGAGCTGAAAAAGCTCACCCGTCCATACAGCAGCAGCGAGTATGACGATTTCGGCGATGAAATGCAGGATGCTCCCCTTGAGCAGCCGCGTCCTCAGCCGCAGCCGGAAACGGCAAGAAGATACGATGCGCCAGCCTTTGAGCGCCGCGGCGCATACGCGGAATTTGAAACCCGCCCTGCCCCCGCACCCAAAAGAGAGAAGGTCGTTTCCCTCGGCGGACAGAGCAGTCAATCGCAGATGTTCGTCGTTGAGCCTGAGCGCTTTGAAGCAGCGGCTGATATTGCCGACCACATCCGCAGCGGTCACTCCGTTGTTATGAACCTTGAGCGCACCGATAAGGACACCGCCAGAAGGCTCATAGATTTTCTCAGCGGCGTTGCCTACGCGCTCAACGGAAAAATCCGCCGCGTTTCCGCCAACACCTATGTAATAACGCCGTATAACATAGAAATAAGCGGCGATTTGCTCGACGATTACGCAAGCACTGATTACAGCAGCAGTCTTTACGGCTTATAAAGACCGAACAGACTTTACTTCTCATTTCCGAAGCGCGCCGAAGCAGAAGCGCCTTCAAAACACAGAAAGGGCTAATGGATATGCTGACACCTCAGAATTTTAGGGAAAAAACCTTTGAAAGAGCGGTATTCGGCGGATACGACATGGCCGCCGTGGATGATTTTCTTAACGAAGCCGCGGGTGACTATGCGGCTCTGGCGAAGGAAAACGTAACTCTTACAAAAAAAATGAAGGTTCTCGTGGAGAAGGTCGAGGAATATCGCGCCACTGAGGACTCCATGCGCATGACCCTTCTTTCCGCGCAGAAGCTTAGCCTGCAAATCGAGCAGGAGGCGCGCGAAAAGGCAGAAGCAATGCTTGCCCAGGCGCGCGACGAGGCGGAACGCATCGTCCGTGAGGCATATACACAGCGCGCCACTGAGGAGGCACGCCTGCTTGAGGCAAAGCGCGAGAGCACCCAGTACATAGACAATATGCGCTCCCTTTGCGCAAGCCAGCTCAACTTTCTTGACGGTCTTGAAGGCATGAAGCTTGAAAACCTCCCCGTCTCAAACGGCGAAGCCTCCGTTTTCGAGCACAGCTTCAATGAGACGGTCCGCAACGTTGAGACCACCGCTGAGCGCATGAGCGATGCTGTCGATGCAGGCAAGGAGATCGGCCGCGTGGTAGCAGACGGCGCTGCCCCCTCCGGCGAGTCTGACGGCGAGCCTACCCGTCTTTTTGAAGCTCAAGGAGCAGCCGGCACTAACGGTCAGTTCAGCTTTGAAAATCTGCGCTTTGGAAAATAGCGCGCCGTCCGGGCGGGCTGTTTCCGGCTACCTAGAATACTTTTGGGGCGGGGCATACTAACGCTGTGCCGCGCCCCCTTCCATTCCTGCCGTTCCAGGGAAAACCACACAAGATAGGAGCTATACCCAAATGTCACAGGACTACAACAAAACGGTCAATCTTCCCCAAACAGACTTTCCTATGCGCGCTTCCCTCCCCAAGAGAGAGCCGGATATGCTGCGCGATTTTGAGGAGAAGGGCATTTATCACAAGCTGATGAAAAAGAACGAGGGCAAGCCCCTTTTCATTCTGCACGATGGTCCCCCCTACGCCAACGGCAACATTCACATCGGTCACTCGATGAACAAGGTCTTAAAGGACATCATCGTGCGCCACCGCAATATGACGGGCTACTGCTCCCCCTACGTTCCCGGCTGGGACACACACGGTCTGCCCATCGAAAGCGCCATTTTGAAGAACAAAAAGATAAAGCGCGACGAGCTTACTACCTCGGAATTCCGTGAAAAGTGCAAGGAATACGCGCTCAACTTTGTTGATACTCAGAGAGAGCAGTTCAAGCGCCTTGGCGTTATCGGCGACTGGGAGCATCCTTATGTTACGCTGACCTCGGACTTTGAAGCAAAGCAAATCGAGGTTTTCGGCAAGATGGCGGAAAAGGGATACATCTACAAGGGTATGAAGCCTGTTTACTGGTGTCCCTCAGACCAGACCGCCCTGGCTGAAGCGGAAATCGAGTATCAGGACGACCCCTGCACCACCCTCTTTGTCAAATTCGCCGTACACGACGATAAGGGCAAGCTTTCGCAGTTTGCCGACCTTTCAAAAACCTATTTCGTTATTTGGACAACCACTCCCTGGACCATTCCCGGCAATATGGCGATCTGCCTAAACGCCGATTTTGACTATGTTCTGCTTCAGGCGCCGAACGGCGAGGTATATATTCTTGCCAAGGAGCTTGCGGAAAATGTCTGCAAGCAGGCAAATATCGACTACAGCGAATGCAAAGCTCTTGCCACGCTCAAGGGCGCGGATTTCGAGCTAATGACAGCAAAGCACCCCCTTTTCGACAGAGACTCCGTTGTTTTAAACGGCGAGCATGTCACCCTGGAGGCGGGTACAGGCTGCGTCCATACCGCTCCCGGCTTCGGCGCGGACGACTTTGCCATCTGCCGCAAATATGACCGCGAGGGTCTTACCGACATCGGCGTTCCCGTTCCCGTTAACGCAAAGGGCGTTATGACCGACGAAAAGTACGACGGTCAGTTCTACGCCGCCGCAAACGAGGTTATCCCCGGAGACCTTGAGGCGGCAGGCGCTCTGCTGGCAAGCGAGAAGATCACCCACAGCTATCCTCACTGCTGGCGCTGCAAGCACCCCATCATCTACCGCGCCACCGAGCAGTGGTTCTGCTCTGTGGACGCCATAAAGGACGCTGCAATCAAAGCTTGCGACAACATCAAGTGGAATCCCGAATGGGGCAAGGAGCGAATGGTGTCGATGATAGCCGAACGCAACGACTGGTGCATCTCCCGTCAGCGCGTTTGGGGCGTTCCCATCCCCATCTTCTATTGCGAAAAGTGCGGAAAGGACATAGTTACCCCCGAAACCATATCGCGTGTTTCGACACTTTTCCGCAAGCACGGCTCTAACATATGGTTCGACAAAACAGCCGATGAGTTGATCCCCGATGGCTTCGTTTGCCCCGAATGCGGACATACGCATTTCACCAAGGAAAGCGACATTATGGACGTCTGGTTTGACTCCGGCTCTACTCACGCCGCCGTTCTTGACGAGCGCGAGGAGCTGCACTTCCCGGCGGACGTATATCTTGAGGGCGGCGACCAGTACCGCGGCTGGTTCCAGAGCAGTATGCTCACCAGCATCGCGGTCAAGGGCGTTGCACCATATAAACAGATCATCACCCATGGCTGGACGGTGGACGGCGAGGGCAAGGCTATGCACAAGAGCCTCGGCAACACCGTTGCGCCGGAAGAAATCATTAAAGACTACGGCGCTGACATCCTGCGTCTGTGGGTCTCCTCCACCGACTACCGTCAGGATGTTCGTATTTCCAAGGAAATATTAAAGCAGCTTTCCGACGCCTATCTCAAGATCCGCAACACCGCGCGCTTCATGCTGGGCAACCTTTCCGACTTTGATCCCAACAAGGCGATGCCCGTCTCCGAGCTGCTTCCGCTTGACCGCTGGGCAGTTGCGAGACTCAACGAGCTTTGCCGCCGCGTTGAGCAGGAATACTCCTCCTACGAATTCCACGGCGTGTACCGTGCAATCTATAACTTCAGCCTTGTTGATATGTCAAACTTCTATCTTGACATCATCAAGGATAGGCTTTATTGCGACGGCACGGACTCTCTATCCCGCCGCAGTGCGCAGACCGCTCTGCACATGATTTTAAGCAGCATGACCAAGATGCTTGCCCCCATTCTCGCTTTCACCAGCGAGGAGATTTGGCACGCGATGGCTCACGCCGACGGTGACGACGCGGAAAGCGTTCTCTTTAACGAAATGCGCAAGTATGACAGCGCACTTGCCCTCTCTGACGAGGAGATGAGCTTCTGGCAAAATCTCATGGCTCTGCGCACGGACGTTAACAAGGTTCTGGAGGGCGCTCGCGCAGAGAAAAAAATCGGCAAGCCGCTTGACGCTGACATTACCCTCTACCTCACGGACGAGGCTGCTCAAAAGGCATTCGGAAACGCGGACGAGGACTTCCTCGCTCAGCTTTTCATCGTTTCTCATGTCAACACCGTAAACGGTGACGGTGAGGGTGTTTCCGGCGAGCTTCTCTCAAATGTGAAGGTCTCCGTCACTGAAGCACAGGGCGAAAAGTGCGCGCGCTGCTGGAAACACAGCGAGCATATCGGCGAGGGCGCTGAGCATCCTGAGCTTTGCCCGCGCTGTGCCGCCGCTCTGGCTGAATAAATAAACGCACTGACCCAAAACTCAAACAGGAGGTGTTTGCCATGCTGTATGCAATAGCTTTGGTATGCATCCTTATCCTTGATCAGGCACTTAAATACTATACAATTCTCAACATCATCCCCGGCAATTCTAAAGAACTGCTGCCCGGCTTTCTGGAGCTGACCAATGTTCACAACACGGGAGCTGCCTTTGGCATGATCGAAAACGGACGCTGGTTCTTCATCGTGCTGACCGCCATATTGGCGGTGGTCATAATCGTGCTGCTCGCGCGAGATATCATCACGGGAAGGCTTGCTCGCTTTTCATTACTCGCCATCCTAGCCGGCGGCATCGGCAACTGCATTGACCGAATAGTAAACGGCTATGTTGTTGATATGTTCCACTTTGACTTTCTCATTTTCGGCAAATGGGACTTTCCCGTTTTCAATGTCGCGGATATTTTCGTAACGGTTTTCGGAATTATCTTCTGCTTCTGCCTGGTTTTCGGCAAGGTAATCGATAAGGAGGAGGTTTTAGATGTCCTCCCCGGCAAAAAGCACGAAGACCGCAAGTCTCAGAATGTTGACTATATCAGCCAGCTTAAAAAGACCGTAGTCGAGGGCAAGGAGGCAATCGAGCAGGAGCGCGCCGCGCGCGCAACCCCCACCGCTGTCCACCACGCCGAGGACACCGGCTTCGGAGCATGGAATCTCCCCGTATCCGAGGAGCAGGCTGCTTCCAAGGCAGAGACCGTCAAGCAGTCCGACCCTGAGGAGGATGCTTTTTTCGAGTCTCGCAATCATCGCCCTGCGGCTCCCGCACCTCTCGGTTCAGAGCCGAATGTGTCCCGTCCTGCGGCACCCACGCCTCTGGGCGAAAAGCTTCCTGAGGCTAAGGAGACAAATACCACCTTCTTCGACGACCCGTTCAAGGACACAAAAAAATCCGCCGCACCCGCCAAAGGTGAGGACGAATTCAATCTTGACAACATCATCGCGGAGTTTAAGGACTGATGATAAACACCTATACTGTAACAGCAAGGGAGAGCGGCGAGCGTATCGACGCTCTCCTTGCTCAAGAAATAGATGATTTGACACGCTCGCAGGCGGCGCGGCTCATTGAGCAGGGTCTTGTTACTCTGCGCTGCTCGCCTATTAAGAAAAACCACCGCGTAACGGCAGGCGAGCTTTTCGTTGTTGAAATAGCCGAGCCGGAGACGGCGGAATTACTTCCGCAAAACATCCCGCTGGATGTGGTTTTTGAGGACAACGACCTAATAGTTGTCAACAAGCCGCGAGGTATGGTCGTTCACCCCGCTCCGGGGCATCCCGACGGAACGCTTGTCAACGCTCTGCTTTACCACTGCGGCAGCAGTCTTTCCGGAATCGGCGGTGAAAAGCGCCCCGGCATCGTCCACCGCATTGACAAGGACACCTCCGGGCTTATCATCGCCGCCAAAAACGACTATGCCCACCGCTATCTCTCGGCGCAGCTTGCCGACCACAGCCTTTGCCGCACCTATGAATGCGTCGTTTGCGGCAGAGTTCGCAATGATGAGGGCACTATCGACGCCCCCATCGGGCGCCACCAAACAGACCGCAAGCGCATGGCAGTTACCGAGCGCGGCTCTCGCCCAGCCATAACGCACTATGAGGTCATCGCCCGCTACAACGGCTATACTCATCTGCGTTGCCGTCTTGAAACGGGACGCACCCATCAAATTCGCGTGCATATGGAACACATCGGGCATCCACTTCTGGGCGACTTAGTCTATGGCAGAAAGCGCCCCGAAAAAGGGCTTGAGGGGCAGTGCCTGCACGCACGTTATCTGCGCTTTTTCCACCCGCGCAGCGAGCAGCCTGTTGAGCTTTCAAGCGAGCTGCCCGAATACTTCAGGGAAGTGCTCTCCCGTCTCGGAAACGAGATCGGCTGACGCATTGTGCAAAAAACGCACAGCGAGTGATTATCTTAAAAAGATAATCACTCGCTGTTTTTTATGTAATACTATCCGATTATTCCAAATCAGCCTCGTCCCGGAACTACACGCAGCCCGCGCTCATTAAGCGCCTGCTTTATCTCCTCTATCTGTGCATAGTCGCGCGTTTCCACCTGCAAAGACAAGAAGCAGGAGTTGATCGCCATGTTTTCATCGCTGCGGTTATACTGAACGGAAACAACATTGCCTCCGAATTCAGCAATGGTCTTGCTGACCAGCTCAAGCTGACCGGGCTTGTCGGTAAGAGCGATGCAAAGGTTGACAAAGCGTCCCGCCTTGACAAGACCGCGAGTTATTACGCGGCTCAGGATGTTGACATCAATATTGCCGCCCGAAACAAGGCAGACCGCCTTTTTGCCCTTGATATCCACCTTGCCGAACATCGCCGCTGCAACCGCAACCGCACCCGCTCCCTCGGCAATGAGCTTTTGACGTTCAATGAGTGCCAGAACCGCCGAAGCGACCTCGTCATCTGTGACGGTGACGACCTCGTCAACATAGCTTTTGACCAGCTCAAAGGTGGTGTCGCCCGGACGCTTAACAGCGATGCCGTCTGCAAAGGTGGTAACGGCGGCAAGCTCCTCGATAAGACCATGCTGCACGGCGTTTACCATAGACGGTGCTCCCGCGACCTGCACGCCATAGACCTTGACCTTGGGGTTGAGCGACTTGATTGCGAAAGCAAGACCCGCAATCAGTCCGCCGCCGCCGATGGGTACGATGACGGCGTCCATATCGGGAAGCTGCTCCAAAAGCTCAAGTCCAATCGTGCCCTGCCCGGCAATCACGTCCTCGTCGTCAAAGGGATGGATAAAAACGCGCTGCTCCTCCTTTTCAAGCTCGCGCGCTTTTTTATATGCGTCGTCGTAAACACCGTTTACAAGCACGACCTCAGCGCCATAGCTCTTGGTTGCCTCAATTTTACTGATGGGCGCGTTATCGGGAAGGCATATTTTCGAGGAAATACCCTCCATTGAAGCTGCTCGGGCAACACCCTGTGCATGGTTTCCCGCGCTGCACGCAATAACGCCGCGCGCCTTTTCCTCAGCGCTTAGCTGGCTTATTTTATAGTATGCGCCGCGCACCTTGAACGAGCCCGTTACCTGTAAATTCTCTGTTTTTAGGTAAAGCTCTCCATCGGAGGGGAGGTTGGGCGCGTAGATAAGGTCGGTTTGTCGGACGACATTTTTCATTGTAAAGGCTGCGTGATAGATTTTGTCAAGTGTCAGCATAGCGTTCATCCTTTTCATTAAATTACGGACATATGCAAAAAGCTCCGCCTCTTGATTAAGAGACGGAGTTTATAACCCGCGGTACCACTCTTGTTGCTTCCTTGCGGAAGCCACTCATAGACGCCAAGCAGCGTCCGCTTCTGTAACGGGAAGACCCGGTGTTGCTTACTGAAATTTCGGCACACGACTCCGAGGTGATACGGATAAAGCCTCAACTGCCGCCTCGCACCAAACGGCGGCTCTCTGAAAGCCGAACTGCGCTTTTCCCTGTCCTCATCAGCGTCTTTTAGCAAAAAACCGCAAAAGCAATTTGCAGTTATTTATATAAAATTTAGATTAAATATACAACTTCAAGCCACTCTTGTCAATAGTCATTTTCCTCAGTTTTTAAGGCGGCACAGGCTCTTATTTCCGTCGTTTCACTTGCGCTTGTATACACAAAAGCGGAAGTTATATCCGCCGTCGCTTTGCTCCTCGCCCTGCTCGGCAAGCCTCCAGTCATCCATCGAGTCCAAATCGGGAAAAAACCTATCCGCCTGCGGCTGAGCGTCAACCTTGGTTACATAAATGGTCTCGCAGAAAGGCAGCATGGCTCTGTAAACCTCGCCGCCGCCAATTACAAAAACCTGCTCACCCGTTTCATCGCCCAAAAGATGCACAGCCTCGGCGGGCGAATGGACGACCTCCGCTCCCTCGACCTGATAATCAAACCTCGAGCTAATAACGATGTTGCGGCGGTTTTTAAGCGGCATCCCGTTGGGCAGCGATTCCAGCGTTTTTCTTCCCATAACAACGGTTTTGCCGCTGGTCATGCTGCGGAAAAACCTCATATCGGCAGGGATGGAAAAAAGCAGCTCGCCCTCCTTGCCAATGCCCCAATTTCTGCTTACAGCAACTATCGCCTGCATAGTCTATCCTCCCGCCGTCAAACGGCCACGGGTATTTTCTCATTAAATTCATGGTATTCGTAGTTTTCCAGCGTGAAGCTGTCGCGCGTGAATTTATAAAAATCATCTATGCTCGCGTCCAGCGTGAATTTCGGCGCGGGCTTTGGCTCTTTTTCAATAAGCCGTTCAATTATCGGCACATGGCGGTCATATATATGCGCGTCCGCAATAACGTGCATCAGCTCGCCCGGAACAAGCCCCGAAACCTGCGCAAGCATCATCGTCAGCACGGCGTACTGGCAGACGTTCCAGTTGTTCGCGGCCAGCATATCCTGGCTTCGCTGATTTAATATGGCGTTGAGCGTGTTTCCGGAAACATTGAAGGTCATCGAATAGGCACAGGGATACAGCGCCATCTCAGACAGGTCGGCAAAGTTGTATATATTTGTCATTATGCGGCGGCTGCCGGGATTGTTTTTAAGGTCATAGAGTACGCGGTCAACCTGATCCATGTCGCCCTCTTTGTAGTGGTGCTTAATGCCGAGCTGATAGCCGTATGCCTTGCCGATGCTGCCGTTTTCGTCAGCCCACTGATCCCATATATGTCCGCGAAGGTCTTTTATGTTGTTGCTTTTCGCCTGCCAAATCCAAAGCAGCTCGTCCACCGAGGTTTTAAGATAGGTACGGCGGAGCGTAAGGATGGGAAACTCCTTTGAGAGGTCATAGCGGTTAACAATGCCGAATTTTTTAATAGTATGGGCGGGACTGCCGTCCTCCCAGCGGGGACGAACGTCACGATCGGTGTCCCAAACGCCGTTTTCAAGGATGTCCTTGCAGTTTGAAATGAAAATATTGTCGGCTATGCTCATAGTGTTTCCCTCATATTTTTGCATAATTAGTGCGGTGGCAGACGCCGCGAAAACACACCTTATTTATTATACTATCTGTCGCACTTTCTTTCAATATAAGTTTTTTATATCAGCTATACAAGAGAGGTCTTTTGCGTTTTTAAAGGTAAAAGATTTTCTTCTTTTTTCGTCCGCAGGGGAATATGCGTGAAAAAAGCGGAAAAAATACCATAGTCGCGGGCTATAAAGCGCCGTCAACTACATTTTTACGGGAGGAACAAACGTGCAAGCACAAAACTATATCGATACCAACGATTATACAAAAGAAGAGCTGATGAAAATCGCGGAGCTTTCGCTTCTGCTGAAAAAATGTATCAAATCCAACTACTACCCCCAGCTTCTGCGTCACAAGACCCTCGGCATGATTTTCCAGCAGTCGAGCACCCGCACCCGCGTTTCCTTTGAAACGGCAATGGCACAGCTCGGCGGTCACGCGCAGTATCTCGCACCGGGGCAAATCCAGCTAGGCGGTCACGAGACCATAGAGGACACCTCTCGAGTTCTCAGCAGACTGGTCGATATCATTATGGCACGCGTTGAGCGTCACAAAAGCGTTTTCGACCTCGCCGAAAATTCCACTGTTCCTGTAATCAACGGCATGAGCGATTACAACCATCCCACGCAGGAGATGGGCGATATCTGCACAATGATGGAGCATCTGCCCGAAGGCAAAACCCTCACCGACTGCAAGGTCGTTTTCGTCGGCGATGCCACACAAGTTTGCGCCTCTCTCGGTTTTATCTGCACCAAGATGGGCATGAGCTTTGTCCACTACGGACCTAAGGGCTTCCAGCTTCGTGAAAACCACCAGAAGATACTTGCCGAAAACTGCAAGGTTTCCGGCGGCAGCTTCCTTATCACCGACGATGAGGACAAGGCTCTTGAGGGAGCAGACTTCGTTTACACTGACGTATGGTACGGTCTTTATGAGGCGGAGCTGTCCGAGGAGGAGCGCATGAAGATATTCTACCCAAAGTATCAGGTAGATATGGAAATGATGAAGAAGGCCGCGCCGCACGCCAAATTCATGCATTGCCTTCCCGCCACACGCGGTGAGGAGGTCACGGACGAGGTCATGGACTCTGATTGCTCTCTCGTTTTCGACGAGGCGGAAAACCGTCTTACCTCCATCCGCGGTATCCTTGTTTATCTCCTGCGCGATAAGCTCGGTGAGCCTGAGGAGGCGCAGTTTGACACACTCAAGGCAGAGCTTTACGGCTTTATAAATAAGCTTTAAGTACTGCAAAACGGGTCGTCCAAAAAGGCGGCACAAATAGATAGCTTTTGGGAAACGGCGTAACTTCGGCTACGCCGTTTCTCCCTTTTGCGTTTCCGCGTGATCACTTTTTATTTGTAAATCGCAAAACAGATTTTGCATACAAATAGGGCTTATGACCGTTCTTGCGGTGCCGGAGGCTTCTCCTGTCCGGCAGGAAATCAGACAGCTTCTCTGCCTTTTGTCTTTCTTTGATATTCGATGTAAAAAACTCGTTTAGCGCCTTGCGCGGGGCGGATGCAGGCGCTATAATGAGGGCAATAATGTTTGGGAGTCCTTTGCTTGCACATATCAAAAGACCGTATTTTAAAATACAGCTTTGAGCCGCTGGCGTTTTTGAAATGGCTGCTGTTTGCCTGCGTGATAGGCGTGGTGGTGGGGCTTGTCAGCATCAGCTTTTACTACGCCTTTGACTTTGTCACCGACCTGCGGCTGGCTCACCCGTGGCTGCTTTTTCTGCTGCCGCTTGGCGGCGTTGCGATAATTCTTGTTTATCGCATAAGCGGCATGGAGAATGACCGCGGCACAAACTTCGTGCTGCTTGCCGTCCGCGAAAACACCGCTTTGCCGCTTCGCACCGCCCCTCTGGTATACATATCCACGCTCATCACCCACCTTCTCGGCGGTTCGTCCGGACGCGAGGGCGCGATCCTTCAAATTGGCGGCTCGATTTCCGCCTCCATCGGACGCGCTATGCACCTTGACGACAAGGACAGCCGCATTATTACAATGTGCGGTATGTCCGCCGCCTTTGCCGCCCTCTTTGGAACTCCTATTGCAGCGGCGGTTTTCGCTATGGAGATCGTAAGCGTCGGTGTTATGTATTACGCCGCCATCGTACCCTGCGTGCTTTCGGCAATTATCGGCGTTGGTCTTGCGGAAACGCTCAGCGTTGCGCCGACCGCGTTTCATATTTTGGGAATGCCCCAGACCTCGGCGCTGCTGCTTTTGCAGGTTATCGCAATGGGCGTTCTCGGCGCAATGGTCTCCATGCTTTTTTGCCGCGCTATGCACCTTGCACCCGCGCTTTATGACAAATTTCTGCCCAATCACTTAGTTCGTGCCGCTGTCGGCGGTGCACTGGTCGTTGTCCTTACTCTAATCATCGGCTCGCGTGATTATAACGGCGCAGGCACTCAGCTTATTGCCGCCGCCCTTGCGGGAAACGCAGAACCCGAAGCCTTCTTGCTGAAAATTCTGCTAACTGCCCTGACGCTTGGTGCGGGCTTTAAGGGAGGCGAGATCGTACCTGCCTTCTTCACCGGCTCAACCTTCGGCTGCGCAGCCGCATCACTTATAGGACTCTCTCCGTCTTTCGGCGCGGCGCTTGGGATGATTGCCGTTTTTTGCGGCGTCACCAACTGCCCACTCACCTCGATCTTGCTTGCCTTTGAGCTTTTCGGCGGCGAGCAGCTTTCCATGTTTGCCCTCGTTTGCGCAATATCCTATATGCTCTCCGGCTATTACAGCCTTTACAGCGAGCAAAAGATTGTATACAGCAAGCTGCGTCCTGTGTATATAAACCGCAAAGCAAAATAAGAGTCTGTGTCATAGCGCACGGAAAAGCGCCCGCGCAATTTCGGCGGGCGCTGTTTTTCTTGGGCTTTTGTACTGTATCTGTTATAATTTAAGGCTATGTCACAACAAACAGTTGATAAATAGCCATTTTTAT
>JAHAWY010000010.1 GCA_018385135.1 Oscillospiraceae bacterium
TACAATAACCACCGTATCAAGGCAAAGCTAAAGGGCTTGCCGCCTGCTCTTCACAGACAACAAGCCCTTTCGGTTGCTTGAACAATTTTTACTTTGAAATATTGTCTAACTTTTCGGGGTCACTTCAGACTTGCTGCGCGGGGCGTTTTTATAAAACCACATTTTAAACAAGATACAAGCACAAAAACTATGGAAATTGACCTTAATATGTGTTATCTTGTAAGTATTGTGAAAGGGGCGGTGTAATTGGTATCGCTGAAAGCTGAAGAAATAAAAAAGGCTGTTGCGGAAATGTGCGTTGAGGCAAACACCGGCTTGTCTCCCGATATGAGCGCGGCACTTGAAAAGGCGGCGCGGGAGGAAACAAACCAACGGGGCAGATGGGTGCTTTCGCAGCTTCAAAAAAACCTTGCAATAGCCGGGGAGACGGGCATCCCGATCTGTCAGGACACGGGGATGGCTGTCGTCTTCCTTGAGCTGGGGCAGGAGGTTCACATTGAAGGCGGCGGTCTGTACGATGCGATAAACGAGGGCGTGCGCGAGGGCTATGTTAAAGGAAAGCTTCGCTGCTCGGTGGTCGGCGATCCGATAGAGCGCGTGAACACCGGCGATAACACGCCGCCCGTAATATATACCGACATCGTGCCCGGCGGGACGCTTAAAATAACGCTTGCACCCAAGGGCTTCGGCAGCGAGAATATGAGCCGCATATTCATGCTCAAGCCCGCAGACGGGCTTGAAGGCGTAAAGCGCGTGATTTTGCAGGCGGTAGAGGAGGCGGGACCCAACGCCTGTCCGCCTCTGGTGGTGGGTGTCGGCATCGGCGGCACCTTCGATAAATGCGCGCAGCTTGCGAAGCGTGCGCTGCTCCGGGACATAGGCGAGCGTTCACCGATTTCGCATATCAGCGCCCTTGAAACGGAGCTTTTGGAGAAGATAAACTCGCTTGACATAGGCGCGGGAGGACTCGGCGGAGCGTGTACAGCCTTTGCCGTGAATATAGAGACCTACCCAACGCACATCGCGGGGCTGCCGGTGGCGGTCAATATTTGCTGTCACGTTAACCGCCACGCCGTGAGAATTTTGGGGGAGGTGTGAGTCGTGGAATATGAGATCAAAACTCCGCTTTCGGAGAGTGATGCGAAAATGCTTCGCGCAGGCGATATAGTATACCTCACGGGGACGCTTTTCTCCGCACGCGATGCTGCGCACAAGCGCATGACCGAGGCG
>JAHAWY010000015.1 GCA_018385135.1 Oscillospiraceae bacterium
ATACCTTGATATATGTATACGGATTCGGCATAAACGGCGCATAATCCGGGTTGTATTCCAGCATATCCTGCACCCGCCACGCTATCTTACCGTCTTTTACGCCATAGACATTATTGATATCATCATCTCGTGCTTTTACTTCAAGCCTAACGACAACTGCGTTGTCAAATTCCACCACTTGCCTTATGTTGTACTTAAAGCGCACTTCTCTTCCGTCTATTATCAGTCTATCTTCAAAAAATGATATTTCTTTCATTTCTTTCTCCTTTCACGGAATTTTCCTGCCGTTTGACCGGCTGCTGACCGTCTCACTTTTCCCAGCTCTCCGTCCCGATTATTCGTCCGTTGTTGGGGTTGATCAAAAAGGTAAAGCCTCCAAAGGTGCCTGCCAGAACAACTCCCGGGTCTTTCTCATATACCTTGATATATGTATACGGGTTCGGCATAAACGGCGCATAATCCGGGTTGTATTCCAGCATATCCTGCACCCGCCACGCTATCTTACCGTCTTTTACGCCATAGACATTATTGATATCATCTTTTCTTCCCTCACATTTCAGGCGTACTACTACTACTTCTCCAATCACGACATAGTGTGTAACGTCATACTTTGACTTAATTCTTTTTCCATCTATCACCAGAACACCATTATCTATTGATACATTTCCCATATCTTTTCTCCTCACTTTATTTCTCTAACGTTATCAAACATTAAGTCATGGAGTTCCCCTCGGATTCTATACTGCACACCTCCGCCGCTGTGCCCCAGTATGCCGTTCGCGGAGCTTATCTCCAATTCCGTGCCGTTTGACCGGCTGCTGACCGGCTTACTTTTCCCAGCTCTCCGTCCCGATTATGCGTCCGTTGCCGGGGTTGATCAAAAAGGTAAAGCCTTGAAATGTGCCCGCCAGAACAATTCCCGGGTCTTTCTCATATACCTTGATATATGTATACGGATTCGGCATAAACGGCGCATAATCCGGGTTGTATTCCAGCATATCCTGCACCCGCCACGCTATCTTACCGTCTTTTACACCATAAATTCGGTTATCTGTCACATATCCACGCTCCGGTATAGTAAGCACTACCACCACGCTTCCCATATCAATTGTCCGTTCAATTTCCTCCTCAAATTTTATCGGTGTACACTCATTTACAATAAGATATTTTCCCTCTGCTTTAATCTCATTTTTCATTGCTTACCTCCATGTGTCGAGTGACTTGATATTTACAAACCAATCTTCCTCATATTTATTGATAAATCTATACTGCACACCGCCGCCGCTGTGTCCCAGTATGCCGTTCGCGGAGCTTATCTCCAATTCCGTGCCGTTTGGCACTGCAACCTCGCATATGTGCGTCGGCGGAGAATTGCCGGGAATTGAAAACTTATCCTGTATCTCTGCGGCAGTCAAGCCTGCAATATCATCGGCGTTCATAATCCAGCCTCTTGCCATTCTCTCTTTATCACTAAACACTCTTACAAACCGTGTTCCGCCGGAATATGTAACTCGATACACCTTTGTCCCCGGCGTAAACGGTGCTTCGTGAGTAGGATTGACCTTTAGATACGCCGCATTTAAATCGTCGGCAGAAACGACCTCTAAAATCTTGCCGTTTTGCCTTGCTATATCATCCAGCGTTTCGTCAATGGCTCCGACGGCAGTTCCCGCCAAGCCTCTGCTTTTACCCTGAATTACCTTCGCCGCGCAGAACAGCAGCGTTACCGTTCCGATAATATCCATAACGTGCTGAAAGGAGAGCGGTTCTTCTGAAAGCAGCGCTCCGCCAACCATTTCAACAAGCCCATGAGTATAGAGGTTGACAAAATTGTAGGCATTCGGATTCTCTGACCAGACCTGATAATTCCGCTGCCAATTTTCATAAAGTCCGCTGACCATGCCGAAACTCAGCGCGTCCGCCCAACAGAGAACGCCCAGAAAAGGGTTTTCATCCATCGTCTCATCGGCATTGACAGCAAGCCGTTCACCGCGCTCAAGAAACGCGTCCGCCGCCTCCGAAAAATCCGCCCAGAATTTTTCCGCCCACGCCTTGATGCTCTCGTACCATTTAGGAGCGCTGTTCTCGCCGTCGCTAATAGTCGTCAACGGAAATGTCATCAACGTTCGCATAGAGATACCGCCAAGGGTGTCGTGCGTAAGCAGATACACTCCGCCGTCCTCAATATTTGCTTCGGCACAGTAGTAGTCGAGCTGTCGGATAAAGCCGGCTTTATTCCTATTATACACAAGCACCGCCGACGCGTCCATCGCAAACAGCTTGCATTTGAGGAAGCCCACGGAGGCAGCGAAGCAAGGGTTCTGCTCCGCGCCGCTTCGACCAATAACCCCTCACATTAGCTTCTTATCCCGGCGAGGAGAGACACCAGTTTATGCCGCGGCACATAGGATATGTCATGTAAATCCGCCGCAATATGATATAGCTGCCGTTCCTCTATCGGAAGCTCCATCAATGTGCAGATCCGCTCGGTCATATTGCTGACTCTCTCGGAATGGTTCGAGGTGTGAAAATCCCGCATCTCCAGCGCCGCAACTATTGCCTCTATCAAATCGTGGTGCTCAAAAATGGACTGTATGCTTTCCGGCATTTTCGTCGCCTCCTGTTCACTGTATAGCCGCAGCCTGTTTAAATAATGGCACTAAGACAATATACCAAGCGTTTGTTTTTATCCTACCGGATAGTTAGATTACTCTAACTGATTTGCAGTTTATTGTAACTAACTCATTTTGTCAAGGAACGGATTTACATTTGCGTATGGACTCACGCGCGAAGAGCCGAATATACTTCCTTGTCTCACGAAATAGGAAAAGCCGCAGCGGTCAACGATGTACCGGTCTGCAGCTCTCCTATCAGCTTATAAATTCATCAAGATTGTCACGTGTTACCTGCCTGTACGGCAGCCAAACATAGTGTCCGTCCTCCAGCTTCACTGCTTCGCTCAAATCAGCGCCCGAGGTGAGCGCCATAAGCATATCAAGCATAACATCGGCGATACCGGCAGCATCGTTTAGCACCGTGCCGTAAAGCCTGCCGCTCGCCACCGCCTCTAACGCCGGAGCGGTCGCGTCCACGCCGACAATAAGCGGCAGCTCAAGCCCCGCTTCCTTGAAAGCGTCAATCGCACCGAGAGCCATGTCGTCATTATTGGCAATAACGACCTCAATGTCGTTTCCAAAGCGGTCTATCCACTGGCTCATTTTGGCTGACGCCTGTCCCCTGTTCCAATTGGCGGTGTCGCTGGCAAGCTTTTCAACCTCAATGCCCGCGTCGGTTATAGCCTTTATGGAGTATTCGGTACGAAGCAGAGAGTCCTGATGTCCCTGCTCACCCTCAAGCATTAGGTATTGCATAACCCCGTCGCCGTTGCGGTCAAAGCTCTCGTCAGACTGCCACGCACCAAGCACCAGCTCGCCTTGAAGCGTTCCGCCCTCCTGCGCGCGTGCGCCTACATAGTAGGTTTTGTCCCAACGCTGGATGTCCTCGGCAACAGGCTGACGGTTGAAGAATATCAGCGGCACTTCAGCCTCCTCAGCCTTGTCAACAATCACCGCGGCAACCGTCCTATCAACAATATTGACGCACAGCAAATCGCAGCCTCGTTCCAAAAAGCGTTCCACCTGTTCAAGCTGTGTGGTCTGGTTGCTGTGACCGTCGGCAATAGAGAGATTGATTTTAATCTTTTCCTGCCCCTCGCGCTCCTGTGCCATTCTCTCCAGATTTTGAACAACGGTAGCTATAAAGGTGTCATCCTGCGAATAAAGAGCAACGCCCACCCTTAAAGTGCCTGACTCGTCGCTCTGCGCATTCTTGCAGCCGCCGCTCATTAAAAGCGAAGCCGCCGCAAGCAATACGGCAAAGCTCTTAATATGTGACCGGGAAAAGAAGCTTTTGATTATCCGGGTCATAGATTTCCTCCCCTCGCACTATCGAAAACGGGAGCGGCTCCATTTTATATGTCTCTCCCCGCGTTGTGAGAGCAGCCCCCTCAACAGCAAGGTATCCGGCTGCATATTCGCTCCACGCCGCTACGGCACAGATAGTTCCACGCTCAAGCCATGCGGCAATATCAGTTGTTGAACCAACGCCATAAAGCGGCTGGGATAGCTGCGCGCTCTCCTTGCCCGCCGCGGCACATTCGGAAGCCGCAGGCTCAAACGCCATGATCTGAACAGCCCCGCTCTCTTGCACAAGCTCATGCAGCGCGCCTGTCAGCTCACTGATTTTAACGGTTTTCTCGCAAACCGGCACGCCGTGCCCTGCAAGGGTCTGCCGTACGGCTTCAAGGCGCTCAAGCACACCCGCGCTCTCCGGCGCGGTGTTAAGCAAAAGCACAGTGCCGCCCGACCAGTCCTCCATCGCGGTCTGCGCCAGGGCATGACCGAGCGCAGCGTTATCGGGCAAAACGGAAAGCTCCGCGCCCTCAAGCTCCGACTCAACGGAAACCACCGTGCGCTGACCCACCAGCTCGCGCAGTTGCCTTGAAAGCCTCTGCGTGTCTGCGGGAGCGATAACCAGCATATCGGTGTCCCCCTCCGCTTCGCGGCGCAAAAGCTCCTCTTGTTCGGCGCAGTCTCCCTGCGTTGTAAGAGTAAGAAAACGCATTTCAACTCCATGCTCGGCGGCTGCCTGTTCCATACCCATGCGGGCATTTGCCCATAGGCTGCTGTCCGTATCGCGCAGTATGACAGAAAGCTCAAGCGGCGTGGCAACGACTCTGGCTTCAGTCATTCTTGGCAGGATCAGAGGAAGCGCGACCGCCGCTGCCAAAGCGACCAGAATTGCGAGCTGTATTATATTGTTTCGTCTTTTGTTCATGCCCCGCCCCCTCTTTGATAGCGCTCCGCCTGAGTCTCATCAAGCGCCGGCAGGCGGATTTCGACTCTTGTGCCTACATCCGGCTCGCTGTGGATGCTCAAGCCATAGCGCTCCCCAAAAGTAAGCCGAATGCGGCGATGCACATTTCTAACGCCTATACCCGAGCCTGAAGTACGAACATCGGGTCTGTCCTCGTCAAGAAGGGAGTCCGCGACCTCCGGACGCATACCCATGCCGTTATCAGCCACCTCTATGACCAAATCGTCCTCCTCACGGCGGGCAGTAACGGTAATCAAGCCGTCATCCTCCGCAGAGGAAAGCCCGTGATAAATTGCGTTTTCCAAAATCGGCTGCACCACCAGTTTGAGCGTATACAGCCCCTCAGTACCGGGAAGCGCGTTTATTTGAACGGAGAATTTGTTTTTATAGCGTATCTGCTGAATGTTCATATAATAGCGCGCGTGCTCCAGCTCACTTGAAAGCGGGATAACACTCTTGCCCCGACTCAGCGAAATGCGAAACAGTCTTGCAAGGGAGGTGACCATTTGAATTGCCTCCTCGTGGCGCCCCGCCTCCGTCATCCAAATAACCGAGTCCAGCGTGTTATACAAAAAGTGCGGGTTTATCTGCGACTGAAGCACTTCAAGCTCGCTGCGGCGCTTTTGCTCCTCCTGCTCAATGATGTCCTCCATCAAATGGCGCATCGTCGATACCATAGAGCGGATGGAATGCCCCAGCCGCTGAACCTCGTAGCAGCCCTTCTCCTCAATTTCCACATCCTCGCAGCCCGCTTCAAGCTCCTTGATAGCGTGTTCAAGACTGCGTATTGGGTCGGAGATATGGGCGGAAATGCGAAAGTTCAAATATGCCATCAAAAATACGACAAACAGCAGTAGGGACAAACCGAAAAGAAGCATCTGCTGCGAATTCTCGGCAAGGCTTTCGGCGGGTACAACGCCCACAAGCTTCCAGCCGGTGTAGCCAACCGTTTTTACCGTTACCTGGCGGCTTTTTCCCTGAAAGCTCTCTTGATGCGTGCCGTCTCGGTAGGTAGCGGCTATCAGGTTGTTCTCCTCAAGCAGACCTGCGTAAATCAGTTGCTGGCGGGGGTGGTAGATAAGCTCGCCGCTGCCGTCGATAAGATAAAGATAACCACCGTTTGAAAGCTCGACATCCCTGCAAACCTGCTCAATGCCGTAAAAGCTCATATCGACGAGCAGCACGCCGCTTTCCGTTGCGCCGCCGCGCGTTAGCTGAACATGGCGGCTGAGCGAAACCACCCAGCGATAGCGATAGTCCGGGTCGTCAAAGAGGTTCTGGATATGAGGCGTTGAAAAATGGAGGTTTTCCATCTTCTCCATCGCGGCGCGAAACCATGCGCTTTCCTCCGGAACGGCAGCTTCCTTCAGTGTTGACAGCGGCACGGCGGAAATGAGGTTTCCGCTGCTGTCAAAAACCGCAACGGATACCAGCGCGTCCCTGTTTTCCTCATACAGCAGGTTCATGCCCTCCGTTAAGCTGTCCTCAGCTATGTCGGCATCTTTTACAACGCGGTAATACATCGTGTTGGACACGCGCATCATGCGCCGCAGGTAGCTGTCCAGATTAAGGTTAACCTGTGAGATTACTCTCTGGCTGCTATCCTCAACAAGCTTTTCGGTGTTGGCGGTAAAGCGCAATGAAAGGCTAAGTCCCATAAAGACCAGACACACCACTGCAACCGCGGTGAAGGACAGCGATATGACCATTTGAATGCTCATGGTTCTGTAACGCTCGGCAAGCTTTGACGCGATGCCTTTAAAAAAAGCGTGTATGCTCCTTCACCTCCGTTTGAGTTTTCTTTTCGGCTCAAAGCCGAAGCTAATCACCCGCCCTCTCCGGAGCGGTATTTTGAGGGTGTAACGCCAAAGCGGCGTCTGAACACATAGCTGAAATAATTCGGGTCGGTATAGCCTGTTTTCTCGGCTATTAGATAGGTTTTGTCCTCAGTGTCACGCAGCAGCCGGGCAGCCTGCTCCATGCGCACATTGGTCACATAGGCGGTAAAGCTCATGCCCGTTTCGCGCTTAAAGAGCGTTGAAAAATATGTTGGTGACAGATGCAGATGGGAGCAGAGCGTTTCAACACTAAGTCCGCTGTCTGAATAGCTGCGGTCAATATAGTCCTTGGCGCTCTCCACCAGCCGCCACGCCGAGTCGGTTCGGCGGCGTCCCAGCAGCTCTCTGAGCTTGAGACAGCAGCCGTCAAGCCAACGCTCCAGCTCCTCAAGCGAGCGAAAATCGGTGATAGACACAAGACCGTTGAAGTCGGAGCCGAAAACTTCCTCCACCTCCGCGCCTCCGGAGCGGGCAAGCTTTATAAGGCAGGTCACGATTTCCAAAAAGAAAAGATGGCACTGCGGCAGGGACAGTCTGCTCTCACGCACACGCTCCATAAGCCCGCCTATCACCTGCTCGACCTGTCCCTCACTGCCGAGCTTAACAGCCGCTGCCAGCGCACGCTGATCCTCCTCCTCAAGCGAAAGCCATGCCGAGCGGTCAGACTCCAGGTCGCCGATATATATTACATTGTCGGTATCCATTAGCACGCGGTAGTCCAGCGCGGAGCGCGCCTGCTCAGCCGAGGAATGCAGCGCCTGCGGTCCGAAGCACGGCAGCCCCAGCCCCACTCTGAGGGAAACGCCAAGGTAGCTGTCCGCCAGCTTGCAAAGCCTTCCCAGCTCCTCCATAAGCGGATATATCCTCTGCCGCTCGTCCAGATGCGCCAGCAGCGCAACCGCGTCGTTATATAAAACAGAGCGCACGTCGCAGCCGTCCATAGCAAAATGCTCCTGCAAAAAGGCGCGGACGGAAAGCAGCAAAAGCTCGTCGCGCTCCACCTTTCCGCTTTCTCTAAGGCAATCCACCTGAACAAGCGCAACAGCCCATGTTCCCTCCGGCAGCTCAATTTCATATTCCGCGGCTCTTTCCTTGATAAGCCTCGGACTAAGCTGCCCGTCGAGCAGGCGGGTATAAAACAGTTCTCGCAAAAGCGGCAGGCTCTCCTCATAGCGGCTGCGAAGCGCCTCTATGTTGCAGCGCTCCATGCGCTGCTCGTCAAGCTGGGCTTTAAGCCTTTCAAGCACGCCGCTAAGCTCCGGCGCGCTGATAGGCTTTAATATATATTCAAACACATTCATGCCGACTGCCTGGCGGGCATATTCAAAATCGTCAAAGCCCGAAAAAACAACAAGCTTAGACGCCGGCAGAGACTGCTTTAATCTGCGGCAAAGCTCAATGCCGTCCATAAACGGCATTTTTATATCGGTCAGCACAACATCCGGGCGAAGCTGCTCGGCAAGCTCCAAAGCCTCCGCTCCGTTTTCCGCCTCGCCAACCAAAGCGAAGCCCAAGCTGCTCCAATCTATCTTTCGGCTTATACCGGCACGGATTTCCTCCTCATCATCAGCGAGCAGAACTCGGTAGGGTTCCATATCGCACCTCCTGACTTATATGATTATAACACATTGAACAAAAAATGAAAATATAACAGCGCCCGTCCGCCATTCAGGCGGGCGGGCGTCCGGGGAAATCTATGGAAGCCAAGATTATTTTTTGACCAAATATTTGCGCATATCCAAAGCGCAGGCAAAAAGGATGATGCCGCCCTTGATAACATAGAACAGATCCTGGTCGATGCCTATCATCGTAAGACCTACGAATATAAGCCGCAGCATCAAAACACCGATGATAACGCCGCTTATCTTGCCGATGCCGCCGACGAAGGACACGCCGCCGATAACGCAGGCTGCAATGCCGTCAAGCTCATAGTTAAAGCCGGTGTTGGCGGTGTTCGAGGCAACGCGCGCGCCCTCAATGAAGCCGGTAACGGCATACATGGCGCCGGCAAGAGCGAAAACCATAACAGTGGTGGCAAAGACGTTTACGCCGGAGACACGCGCTGCCTCCTCGTTCGCGCCGAGGGCAAACATATTCTTGCCGAAGGTCGTCTTATTCCAGATAAACCACATCAGAAAGACGAGGGCGAGCGATATCCAAACATAGTTTGGAATTGCTATGCCGCCCGTAAGCTTCTTTATAAAGTCCGGACAGCCGGTGATAAACTTGCTGTAAGAGGGGTCAAGTCCGGAGATTGCCATACCTCCGTTGTTTCCCGCTTTCATATAAAGCAGCAGTATCGTATAAATGATAAGCTGCGTGCCGAGCGTGACGATAAAGGGGTGCAGCTTGAACTTTGCCACGAAAAAGCCGTTGAATGCGCCGAAAGAAGCGCCTATCAGCATGGCTATTATCAGCACCAGAAAGACGTTGGGCGGCGTAATGCTTGCCCACATTTTGTTTGTTGTGGTAACAGCCTGAAGCAGCGAGGCTGAAACGCAGGCGGTAAGACCTACGATGCGTCCCGCTGAAAGGTCAGTACCCGTAAGCACGATGCAGCCGCCGACGCCCAGAGCGACAGGCAGATAAGCGCAGGTCTGAGCCAGAATATTAATGATGGAGGAGCGGCTGATGAAGTTGTGGTTAACCGTGGCTATGTAGATAACGGCGATGATCATGATTACGATCAGCGCGTTATTCAAAAGCAGATCGCCAATTCTCTTTGCAGTCCACGGCTGCCTGATCGCGGACTTGCTCCGCGCTTCCTTCTCTAAAAGCTTCGATTCGTTGCTCATAGCTATTTCCCCCTCAGATTACATATATTTTGCCGCCAGTGTGAGGATTTCCTCCTGACTGGTGTTTTTGGCGTCAACCTCGCCTGCTACCTGTCCGCCGGACATGACCATTATTCGGTCGCACACGCCCAAAAGCTCAGGCATTTCCGAGGACACCATGATAACGCCCTTTCCCTCGTTTGCCAAATCAATGATCAACTGATATATCTCATATTTTGCGCCGACATCTATGCCTCGCGTCGGTTCATCAAGCAGCAGCACCTCCGGCTTTGTCAGCAGCCATCGTCCGATAATGACCTTTTGCTGATTGCCGCCGGAGAGAGCGCGCATCTCCGTTTTCTGGCTGGGCGTTTTAATGTGCATGGCGGAAATTGCCCACTCTGTGTCCTCCGCCATCTTCTTCTTGCTAAGGCAGATGCCGCCTATCAAATAGTTTTTGAGGTTGGAGATAACCGTGTTTTCCCGAATATCACGAATGCCGAAAATGCCCGTGGCGCGGCGCTCCTCGGTTAGCAGTGAAAAGCCGTTTTTTATCGACTCTCTAGGGGTCTTGTTTCGTATTTCCCTGCCGTGCAGACGTATCGTGCCGCCGTCTCTTGTCATTGCACCGAAAAGGTTTTCCAAAACCTCGGTTCGACCCGAGCCGTCAAGACCCGCTATGCCCAAAATCTCTCCCGCGCGGAGCTGGAAGGTCGCGTCCTTCAGGCGCGTATACTTTCCGGAAATATGCTCAACATCCAAAATGACATCGCCGGGCTTGTTGGTTTTCGGCGGAAAGCGGTTTGTAAGCTCTCTGCCGACCATAAGCTTAATTATCTCATCCATCGTCAGCTCTGCGGCGGGCTTTGTTTCTACCCACTGACCGTCGCGCATGATCGTAACCTCATCGCTGATGCGCAGGATCTCCTCCATCTTGTGGCTGATGTATATAATTCCGCAGCCCTTCTCCTTGAGGGAGTTTATTATACGGAAAAGATGCTCGACCTCAACCTCTGTTAGCGAGGAGGTAGGCTCGTCAAAAACGACGATCTTTGCGTTATAGCTGACAGCCTTTGCTATTTCCACCATCTGCCGCTGAGACACCGGCATAGTGGACATGATCGCCTTGGGATTTACGTTGACCTCAAGCGTGTCGAAAACCTCGCGTGTACGCTTATCCATAGCGCGCTCGCTTACCATGACTCCGCCCAGCTTAGGGTAGCGTCCCAGCCAGAGATTATCTTTTACGCTGCGCGTAAGAGCCTGGTTAAGCTCCTGATGCACCATGGCAACACCGTTTTCCAGCGCATCCTTGGCGTTTCTGAAATCGACTTCCCTGCCCTCAAGAAAAATCTGTCCGGCGTCCTTGCGGTAGATACCGAACAGACACTTCATCAAGGTGGATTTTCCCGCGCCGTTTTCACCCATCAGGGCGTGAACAGTGCCGGCACGAACGCTAAGGCTGACATTATCAAGCGCTTTAACGCCAGGAAACTCCTTGCTGATGCTTCGCATTTCCAGCAGTACGGGCTGTTCCATATATGCTTCCTCCTTCTTGCTTAGAAACTTCTGCCTCAGCCGTGGCGGAATACCCGCGGCTCAGGCAGAGGCTCCACAATGTCATGGAGCGGAGCTGCCGAAATCGACAGCCCCGCTCTTTGCCTAATTAATCGGGGCAATTACCTTTTAATCAGCCGGAAATCTTTGCGTAGGGAACGCGGATCTTGGCAACGCCCTCGTCAACATTGTAGTCAGCGGTGTTGTCCATGAGTTCAGCGCCGTCGCTAATGTTGCCGATCAGAGTCATAATGGTGGCAGCCATAGCAGCGCCGTCCTGGAGAACGGTACCGGTCATCTGACCGTTCTGAATCTTCTGAACAGCGGAGTCCATAGCGTCAACGCCGTAAACGGGGATAGTGGTGCTGCCTTCCTCGCCGGTGTTGTAGCCGGCTGCCTGCAGAGCGGCAATAGCGCCTTCAGCCATGTTATCGTTGTTGGCAATAACAAGCTCTACCATGTTGCCGTTAGCCTCGGAATAGCCGGCAAGAATGGTGTTCATGTAGTCGGTTGCAGCCTGAGCGGACCATGCGCCGTTCTGGTCAACAAGATACTTGGAGCTGTTTGCATCGTCATAGAACTTAAGAGCGGGCTTGCCGGCCTCGGTAAGAATCTTGTCAGCGTCCTCAACGCCATACTGGGTGCGAGCCTCTGCCTCAGCGTTGCCCTCTTGTCCCTTGAACATTACATAGGAGATGGTGCCGTCGCCGTTGAGGTCAACCGCGTCATAGTTCTCAAGCAGGTATTCGCCGATCATCTCGCCCTGCATATGACCTGCTTCGGGAGCATTGGTGCCGACAAATGCGCATTTATCATAGCTGTTGATAACTTCGTCTGCAACCTCGCGGTTGAAGAAGATGATGGGGATGCCCGCATTCTTAGCAGCGTCGCAAGCCTGCTGTGCAGCATCGGGAGAGGAGGTCTCAACAATGTTGACTATCAGCAGGTTTGTGCCGTTTGCGATAGCGGTGTTGATAGAGTCAAGCTGAGTTGCCTGATTGGTGTTGCCGTCATAGTCGGTGTAGTTGATGCCTGCGCCGGAGAGCAGCTCATCCATAGCGTTGCGAACAGTGGTTATGTAGGGGTCGGAGTAATTGTAATAGAACACGCCTACGTTAAGCTCGGAAGAAGCGGGGTCTACGGGAGTTTCGGGAGTTTCGGGAGTTTCGGCAGTCTTGCTGGCGCAGCCTGCAAACAGAGCGATCAGCAAAACCAAAGCAAGAGCAAGAGCTAGATTTTTCTTCATTGTTTTTCCTCCAATTCGTTTTTGAGGCTCTTTTCAAGCCATTTTTTGTGCCTGAAGGACGCTTTCAGCCCTCGGCATACTTATTGTAGACCCGTGAAATCTTAAAAACGATAGAAAATTCTTCTCAGTTCTATAAAAAAACTATGCTACCACCCCAAAAATGTCCAGATAATATTCGTCGTTTCCGTCAACATTACCAATAGACAGCATATACCTAGTGAAAAACGCACAAACTCCTGTCAGTTTGACAGAAAAATATCAGTCTTTCTCAGCAATTAAGAATTCTTAACTGAATTTTTGTATAAAAAAGCAAAAGAATGCTGCTATGACACTTGTAATAGGATAAATAATATGTTAAAATTTAGGAGAAAATGTATTTTCTTACTTTAAAAATAGTACATCTCACAAAATACAGCCAATGCGTCAACAATTTTTTGTAAAAACTTCAATCCTGTAACCAAATAAGGTTGGCAGCGGTTTAAATCATTTTCGCGTCTGCCATAGGTCTTGGCGGGCGCGCTTTTTCTAACAGGCAGAAGTAATCAAATTCAAATCTTACCTCTAGGCATACTCAAGATAATATGCTGTCAATACGGCAGCTTTTTAGGTATCACCCGTGCAGTAATGTATTGAGAGGGGCATGGCTATGACACGCAGGTTAATTATCGCGGTTAGAAGAAAAATATGTCTTATTCTTGCGGTAGTTTTGTTTTTTGCCTGCGTCTCGTCCTGCCTTGCCACGGACGAGAGCGTGACGCTAAAGGTTGCCTTTTACCCTCTCGACGGCTTTTATGAATACAATAAGGACGGCAAAGAGGGCGGCTTTGGAGTTGAGCTTTTAAACAAAGTAAGCGAGCTGACCGGTCTGCGCTTTGAATATGTTTCGGCTCAAAGCTGGAGTCAGACAAAAACCATGCTGCTGGACGGAACTGTGGATATATGTATGCCAATAGTATTGCCCACAGAGCCCTCATCCGAGTTTTCTTATACCTCGGAGAGCATTATTGATACCTACTATTCCATAATGACTCTCAAGAGCAACTCAGATTTATACTATAACGATTTCGAGAACTTTTCCGGGCTAAAAATCGCTATTCCCCAAAGCATTTACACTGTCCTGAAAAAGTATGATTACCTGGATAAATACAACATTTCAGAAAGTGATCTTTTAATTTTGAACAACATCAGTGCGTGCAAGCAGGCTCTTTACAGTGAAAGGGCGGATGCACTGATTGCAAACGTAACGCATTTGACCGGCAACCTCAAACAGCTTGCACGTCTTGCGCCCGTGTCGAACCACATATGTATGACCCGCGACAATCCCTATCTCGGCGTTATCGACGAAGCCATAGCCGAAATAAAAATGGAAAATCCCTTTTTTCTGTCGATGCTTTACCGTGAGTGGTATCCCGAGCGCATCGTCTCTCCCTATACGCGCGAGGAGGCGGAATTTGTCGAATCCGCCGGAATAATTCGCGTGGGGCTTTTTGGTGAGGGCGCGCCCCTTTCCGACCTTAACAAGGAAAGCGGCGAAATCGAGGGCATATTCGTTGACCTTTGCAATCTTATTGCCGAAAAAAGCGGGCTAAGCTTTGAATACGAATTTGTGCCTACGGACATTCACGCTACCGATTGGTTTGAAAAATCCGGCGCTCCGCTTGCAGCGGGGATAATGTTTTCAAATATTTCCTTCACTGCCTCCGAGCTGATACGCTCGGACACGGTCTTTTCCACATCGGCTTGCGTTATTTGCAAAAAGGGCAGCGTATTCACCCCGGATAAGAATATGACCATGGCAATCCCCATCGAATATTCCGGCGGAAAAAGCTATATTTCCTCTGTCTTTCCCAACGAGACCATCATCACCTGCGATAACTATGAAGCCTGCTTCGACGCTCTGGCTAACGGCAGTGCCGATGCAGTTTTGCAAAACATCACAGTTGCCCGGCAGTCGCTTCAAAGCCCGCGTTACGATATGTTTGAGATACTGCCCGTCTTTGAGATCAAAGAGGAGCTGCGGCTCGTTATGCCTAAAAGCGGCAATGTGCATCTCATCTCGGTTATCAATAAGGCGATCTCCCAAATCACAGACGACGAAGTAACAGCCATAATAGTCAAGCATACCATTGCAAAGCCCTATCAAATAACATGGCAGGACACCCTATATAAATATAAAATACCCATTTCAATTATCTTTTTCCTTTTCTTTCTCATATCCGCGCTTTTCACCATAATTCAATCCATACGCGCCAGAAACGTCAGACTTGCCAGGGCAAATAGTTTTCACCTCGCAGCGGCATATGAGCAGGCGCAGGTCGCATCAATGGCGAAAAGCCAATTTCTCGCGCATATGAGTCACGAAATACGAACGCCAATGAACGCCATTATCGGCATAACCGCACTTGCCAAGGATCACATTTATGAGCCGGAGATTACAGCGGAGTACTTGGACAAGATATCCCTTTCCTCGCACACGCTGCTTTCCATAATCAACGATGTGCTTGATATTTCCGCAATCGAGTCCGGCAAGCTCAAGCTCTGCAATGAGAGGTTCGACTTCAATCGGCTCATTTCCTCCATTTCCGCAATTATTTACACGCAGTGCAGTGCAAAGGGCATCGGCTTTTCGGTAAAGATCCTCGGCACTGTTGACGAGTGGCTGATAGGCGATGCTCTGCGGGTGAACCAAATCCTTACCAACCTTTTGAGCAACGCCGTCAAATTCACCTCCGAAGGCAGCATTTGCCTTTCCATTTCACAAGATGAGCTTGAGCCGGAACACACTATCCTGCGCTTTGAGGTTTCCGACACCGGCTGCGGCATGAGCGAGGAGATGCTCTCGCGTCTGGGCGACCCCTTTGAGCAGGCGAGTGCCAAAACCGCAAGGGAGTATGGAGGCAGCGGTCTGGGTATTTCCATCGTCAAGAACCTTGTTTCAATGATGGGCGGCAGCTTTGATGTTTCAAGCGAGGTCAACGTCGGAAGCACCTTTGTTGTATGCCTGCCCTTTGAACGCTGCGAGGACAAAGCCGTGTCTCAGACCGAGCTGCTGAAAAAGCTCCGCGTTCTGGTGGTAGACGAGGATTACGACTCCTGCGCTTATACCTGTGCGATACTGGAGCATATCGGCGTAAACCATGATTACGCCCATAGCGGCTATGAGGCGCTTAATGCTATGGAGCTTGCGGCAAGCAGCACAGCCCCCTTCAACGTGTGCATCATTGACAGAAAAGCCTCCGACGGCAGCAGTCTTGAGCTGACAAAACGCATACGCGAGCGCTTTGAACGAAACAGCGTTGTTATCATAGATTCCTCCTACGATGCTCCCGAAACAGGCGAGGATAAAAAGCTTGAGGGCGCTGACCTATATATTACAAAGCCGCTTTTTCAATCGACCGTGCTTGACGCTCTTTGCTCCCTCGCCGACGACGGACGCCAAAAGCCTTCCCCCGTCGCCTTATATGACTTCACCGGTCGCCGTATACTGCTCGCCGAGGACAACGAGCTGAACCGAATCGTAGCTGTTGGACTATTAAAAAAATCGGGCATTGTTTGCGAAACTGCGGTAAACGGTCAGCAGGCAGTGGATATGTTTATTAGCTCCGCGCCGGGCTATTACGACGCCATTTTGATGGATGTTCAGATGCCCGTAATGAACGGTCACGACGCGGCAAGAGCAATTCGCGCCTGCGCCCACCCGGACGCGCATAGCGTCCCGATTATTGCCATGACCGCAAATGCCTTTACCGAGGACGTGCAGGCATCGCTCGACAGCGGCATGAACGACCATGTTGCAAAACCCATTGAGCTTAACATTTTGCTTATCGCGCTGGACAGGGCGTTTAAGAATTACAATTAAGAGAGGGTATGGGTATGAATTCGTCTATCTTATCTGACGGCGGCATTGACTACGAGTGCGGTCTTATGCGTTTCCAAAACGATATACAGCTATACAAATCCGTACTCCTCAACTTTTTGTCCGACACCTCCTTTTCCCGAGCAAAGGACGCGTTTGAAAAGCATGATCGCGCACAGCTGCTTGAGCATTCCCACGAGCTAAAGGGCGTTAGCGGCAATTTGGATTTAAAAAGCCTTTATGATGCCTCCTGCAAGCTGGTCGATTTGCTTCGCGCCGACTGCTCGGATACACAGCTTATCGCCGCCTTTTCCGACTTTGAGTCGGCCTATACTCTCACCGTAGAGGCGATATGCAGAGCCAAAGAGGAGCAATGACGGCATATAAAGCCGGAATGCGCCGGGCAAGCGGCGGCAAAGCGAGAATTATTTAAATACAGACGCCGGGGACTTCATAAACAAACGCATATAAAAATAGAGAGTATTCTTTCCGAATCAGAAAGAATACTCTCTTTTTTATACCGTATTCAAATCATGCTCCAAGGGAGTTTGCATATGCTTCAAGGTTATTGAGCTTTGCGTCGCATTCGGCTCTGTTCTCTCCCTTAACAAGCAGATATATTTTAATTTTCGGCTCTGTACCGGAGGGACGAACGATAAAGGAGCTTCCATCCTCAAGCTCGAAATAAAGCACATTTGAACCGGAAATCTCTGTTTTGTCAACCACACCGAGCGAGGGAACGCTGATTTTGCCCGTTCCGTAATCGCGCTGGCGAAGAACCTTTACCTCGCCGATTTCGGAGGGAGGCGCTTCGCGGAGCGAGCTCATAAGCGCTTTCATTTTCTCAAGACCGTCAATGCCGGGCATGATGAGGTTAAGCGTTCTCTCGCCGTAGTAGCCGTATTTTTCATACAGCTCCTCAAGCGCCTGCGGAAGAGTCATGCCCTTGTCGTAGTAGTAGGCAGCCATTTCGGCAATCATCATTGAGGCGCAAACGGCGTCCTTATCGCGCACGAAATCGCCCATCATATAGCCATAGCTCTCCTCATACGCCAAAACATATTCATAGCTGCTGTCACGCTCAAACTCCGCAAGCTTTTCTGCCATAAATTTAAAGCCCGTGAAGGTATCAACCATGTGAACACCGTTTTCAGAGGCGACCTTCCGCGCCATTTCTGTAGTAACAATAGTCTTGATGGCTGCTGCGTTTTCAGGCAAGGTTCCGGCACGCCTGCGGGCGTTGATGATATAGTCAAGGAGCATAACGCCCATCTGGTTGCCGCTTATGGTGACAAATTCGCCCTTGTCTCCGCGCGCCATAACACCAACACGGTCGGAATCCGGGTCAGTGCCGATGATAAGGTCGCAGTTTTCCTGCTTGGCAATGTCGATTGCAAGGTAAAAGCCCGCAGACTCCTCGGGGTTCGGGCTTTTAACCGTGGGAAAGCTGCCGTCTATAATCATCTGCTGCGGAACAGGAATTATGTGCTTCATGCCCAGGCGGCGCAGCGCCTCGGGAACGAGAAGATAGCCGCAGCCATGGAAAGGTGTGTATACGATTTTGAAGCTGTCCGCAACGCGGGCAACAACGCTTTTGTCAATAGCCTGCGAAAGAACCTTTTCCAAAAACGCCTCATCTGTCTCCGCACCGATGCTCTCGATCAGCCCGGAGGCGACCGCCTCGGAATAATCAAGCTTTCTAATTCCCGTGAAAATATCAATTTTGGTCATTTCCCCGGCAATCGCCTCGGCGTGCTGCGGCGGAAGCTGCGCGCCGTCAGACCAATAGACCTTATATCCGTTATATTCCTTGGGATTGTGGCTGGCAGTCACATTTATTCCCGCAGTAGCTCCGTAATGGCGAATTGCAAAGCTAAGCTCAGGAGTGGGGCGCAAAGCGTCAAAGATACGGACATGTATTCCGTTCGCCGCCATCACCGTTGCCGCCATGCGCGCAAAATACTCGCTGTTTTCACGACAGTCGTAGCAGATGACAACGCCCTTTTTCATAGCCTCCTCGCCCTCGGCGCAGATAACGTTTGCAAACGCCTGAGTCGTGTGGCAGATAACGTGCCTGTTCATGCGGCGAATTCCCATGCCCATAATGCCGCGCAGACCAGCCGTGCCGAATTCCAACGGTGCGAAGAAGCGGCTTTTTATCTCCTCCGGGTCATCCTTTATAGCATCAAGCTCCGCCCATTCAGGCTCGGAGAGAGCGGGACTATCCAGCCAATGGTGAAATTCTTGCATAAAATCAGTCATCAGAGCCACCTCCAACAATTGCCTTTGCGTCCTCAAGCATGGACTTGGGAACGAAGATATCCGCTCCGTCGCCGCTGATGCCGAGAACTACCTTTCCGAGCTGACCGTTTTGAGGATACTGCTTAACTGCGGGAATGCCATAGGCAAGCAGCATATTTATCAGCATCTCATCTTCCATGTCAAGGCAGGTGCAGTGCGTCAAAAGAGCCGCCTGTTCGGGCTTTCCGTCCTCGCCAAGAGGCCAGTTTTTCATAGCACTGCCGGGAAAACTGCACGCCCAGCCCGCCTTTTCCCTCGGTCGCTCTCTAACGAGAGCTGCGCCGCAGTCTGAGCAGGCTTCAATACCGTTTTCGTATTCTGTTTTGCAGTTTGGACACCACATAAATACCTCCCGCGCGAAACGTCGCTCTACTTGTGATACCTGCTGCCCTCGTTTATCATAATTCCCCGATAAATCTGCTCTGCGAGCATTACGCGCGCAAGGTGATGGGGAAAGGTCATTTTTGACATTGACAGGCGAAGCTGAGCCTCGCGCTTCAGCTCCTCGTCCAACCCATAGGAGGAACCGACAACAAAGCATATGCGGCTTTTGCCCGTATTGGCGCAGCTTTCAAAAAGTGCCGCCAGCTCGGCGCTGGATTTTTGCTGTCCCTCTATGCACATGGCAACGACATACGCTCCCGACGGAATATGTCGGCGCAGCTCCTCGGACTCCTTTTTCAGTCCCGCTGCGATTTCAGCCTGCGAGGGGTTTTGCGGCAGCCGCTGCTCGGCAAGCTCAAGCTGTTCAAATCGGCACAGGGGCGCAAGGCGCTTAGCGTATTCTTCAAACGCCGCTATGTAGTGCTTCTCTCGCATTTTGCCGACACAAAGCAGCGTTATACTCAGCATGGCACATCTTCCTTTACGCAAAGCTCCAAAGGCTCTCTTTCCGGCGCGGTGAAAACTCTCACATCGTGCCCTACCCTCGCGCCCTCGCGCGAAAGCGCCGCGGAAACGGTTCTCAGAGCAAGCTCCGGAGTATTGTTTTCGCGGCTGATATGACCGAGAACAAGGCTTTTCGTGCCGTGCATAAGCATTTCCAGCGCAAGCGCCGCGCAGCAATCGTTGGAAAGATGCCCATTGTCGGAAAGGATACGCCTTTTAAGCGGAAGCGGATAAGACCCCGCTTTCAGCATTTCGACATCGTGGTTAGACTCTACAACCGCGGCGTCAGCTCCGCGCAGAGCCTCCAGCATTTCACCCGTTACATGACCGCAGTCCGTGCAAAAGCCGAATATGGCGTTCGCTCCTTCAAGCCGGTAGCCGACGCTCTCGGGAGTGTCATGCGGAGTATGAAAGGGTACTGCGTATATTCCCCCGATGCGGCTCTCCTCGCCGACGGGAAGCTCGGTTATATAGTCATCGACCCCCGCAATCGAATAGCGCAGATGATTGGCTACTGTGCGAGGGGCAAGTATTGGTATATTGTGGTGCTTGACCAGCGTTGCAAGACCGGAAATGTGGTCGCTGTGCTCATGCGTGATGAGAATTCCGGAAAGCTCATCAACGGAAACGCCGAGAGCATTCAGCCCGGCGCAGATGCGCTTTGCCGAGATGCCCGCGTCGATCAGCAGCGATGTTTCCCCGTCTTGTACAAGCGTGCAGTTGCCTGCTGAACCGCTTGCAAGCGTGAAAATGTGCATAAAAGCTGTTCCTTTATGTCAAACTATTGCAGGTGTATCCGAAATTCCGGGGTCATCCGGCTCGCTTACGCAGACAATATCCGCCCCAATGGCGGTGAGCTTGCCTACGAGGTTTTCATAGCCGCGCTCTATATAGACGACATCCTCAACAACGGTTGTTCCGCTGGCGGCAAGCCCGGCAATAACAACAGCCGCGCCCGCTCGCAGATCACAAGCGACCACCGGCGCACCCGTAAGCATGGGAACGCCCTCGATAACCGCGGTTTTTCCGTCCACCTGAACCTCCGCGCCCATTTTTTTGAGTTCGGAGATATATTTGTAGCGGTTGTCCCAAACGCCCTCGGTCACAACACTTGTGCCTTCAGCCATGCAGAGAACAGTGCTTATCTGCGGCTGCATATCGGTCGGAAAGCCGGGATAGGGCTGGGTCTTCACGTTCGCCCGCTGAAGCTTTCCATTGCGGCGAACAACAACGGAGTCTGCGTATTCTTCAATCTCCACGCCCATCTCACGAAGCTTTGCGCTTATGCAGTCAAGATGCTTGGGGATGACGTTTTTGATAGTAACCTCTCCGCCGGCGGCAGCAACGGCTGCCATATAGGTTCCTGCTTCGATTTGGTCGGGAATGATGGAGTAGCTGCCGCTTTTGAGCTTGGGAACACCGTAAATCTTGATGGTATCCGTGCCGGCTCCGCGAACATCCGCTCCCATGGAGTTGAGGAAGTTCGCCAAATCGACGATGTGAGGCTCACGCGCAGCATTTTCGATGGTGGTCTTGCCCTTTGCCGTTGTTGCGGCAAGCATAATGTTCATCGTTGCGCCGACGGAAACCTTATCCAAATAAATCTTCGCGCCGGTAAGCCCCTGCTCTGGACAATCTGCGCAAACAAAGCCGCCCTTGACCTCAACGTGAGCGCCAAGAGCCGTCATGCCCTTAATGTGCTGGTCGATGGGACGAACGCCGAAATTGCAGCCGCCGGGCATCGTTGTTTTCGCCGAGCCGAAGCGACCGAGCATTGCGCCGATGAGGTAATAGGACGCACGAATTTTACGCATAAGCTCAAAAGGAGCGCCGTCCTTGCGGACACTGGTGCAGTCGATTTCAACAGTGGTGCGGTTGAGCATACGAACCTTTGCTCCCATTTCGCTTAGAATGGTAAGGAGCATATCGGTATCGCTTATCTGCGGGATGTTTTCAATTCTGCAAACGCCGTCAACCATAAGCGCGGCGGGAATGATTGCGACAGCGGCGTTTTTCGCGCCGCTTATCTCCACCTCGCCGTAGAGCTTCCTGCCGCCGTTGATAACGTATTTATCCAATAAGAACACCTTCCCGTGAAGAGAAAATATCACAAGTTATTATGTATTTTATGATACCCAGCAAGAGAGTTTCTAGCCACAAAGTTCGCGGCATATTTCTCCCATAGAATAGCAAAGTCAATAAATTATAACACAGCGAACAGAATAATACAACAATAATTAACAGACTGTACATTTGTTCACTCCAAAACGCGTGCCTCACATGGAATAGTCAAGCCCCTCGGGTCTGCCTGTTTGAGCGTTGATGTAGTATTCGCCGGTGTCGGTTTCAATGCACCACACAGGTCTTAAAACGCAGCTTCCCGACGCTGAAACGCTGCTGTAATAACCCAGCTCAACATTTATTATTTCACTGCAAACAATGTTTGCCTGACGGATGTATTCCAAAAAGCTCATCAAAACGGTCACGCTGTCCGAATAGCTCTCATATTCGCGCACGGAAACCTCGGTGTCCAGCGGACGCATACCGCTTATGATAAACAAGCGGTCAATGGTAAAGTCAAAGCGAATTGCCGCGTTATAAATGGGCGTACCGTTCCATGCGCAGGTCATAATGACAACCGGAGCGCTGTCGTCCGCATCGCTTTTCAGCCTCATATCCGCGACCTCTATACCGAGCTTCTTCACGGCGCTCTGGCATATTTTCAAGGGCTCGTCATCAAGCGGGTATTCCGAGCCTGTGAGCATCAACTCAAATTCGCCCGTTCCGCGGCAGTTCGCCTGACCTGTGCTGCCGTTGTAGTAGAAGATGTTGCCTCCGAGGTCCTGCGCATCGCTGCTGCCGATAAGGGCGGAGATCTTGCGCTTTTCCCTCATCAGATTGCGGCTGAGCGTTATTTCCGTGGGTATTTTTTTCGGAAGCTCGACATTTTTGGAAAGTACAATACCGTTTTCCGCAAGCACGCTCTCAAGCGCTTCGAGCTTATATTTCTCCGTTTCCCGCTCGTTGGCAGCGTTCTTTAAGACGATGAACAACAGGAAAATGTTCACTATTGCAAGAAGCAGAATTATAAAGTTTTTAATTTTCGATTTATCCACATTAAGCTCCAAACCATATCAGTTAGTGACCCACGAGCAGGAAAACCCCTCTACGCTGTCATCATAGCGCAAAAGCGGCTCGCCGCCCCTCTCGGCCGCAATGGCACATACCTGCTTTTCCGGCAGAGGCATCAGCGTTTCACCCAAAGGGGTATAGCCGCGGTAATACATATCCACGCGGGTCACAGAGCCATTGGATATCTGAGCGCGCGCGGCATAGGCTCCGCCCGGCAAGCCGACGGGCAGACCATCAAGGAAATAGCCGAAATACAGCGTACAGTTGGAAGCGTCAAGGGTGTTTGAAATACCCACCAGCCCAACAGTTGCCTCGCCGCAGGAGGCTCCGATGCTGCTTTGAACCAGACTATTGACTCTTGTAACGCAGTCTTGTATGCGCAGCTCGCCGCGGCTGCCATGAATTGCAATGCCCACTCCCTCGCTCACGCTGAAAGAGAGCTTGCCGCCGGAATCAATGCGCAGGGTCTTATTGCTGTCTACATATACGCTTGAGCCGTCGCTTTCGGGGTAAGGCAGGGCGGTGCGGCTGTTCATCTCAAAAAGAGCCAGAAGCTCGTTTGCGGAGTATCCGTCCTTAAAGGGATTGGCAGCACTCATAGCTCGCAGCCGGCAATCCTCGTCGGAGAGGATGAAATATGGGTCAAGGCTCTCATACTCCTCGCCCATTTCAAAGGCAAAATGGGCACTTCCCATAGGAAGCTCCGCTATTTTCGCGGAAAACGAAGACAGGCTGAGCGCCGTTGCACAGCGGTAAACGCTCATGCTGCTTTCGTCAATATAGTAGAGGTATAAAACGTCCTTCTCGCCGCCCAGATACAGTCTGCGGACCATATGCTCACCAGCGCTGCCGCTAAGCTCAGTTCCCAGCCAAGACGCCATCGCCGTCAGCGGCTGTGGATAGATATAATCAAAAAACACGCCGCTGCCGCCAAGGACTGTCTCCCAGCCGCTTTCCGTAATGCGCTCAAGGGAGCTGGCCGAGCCGAGCGCCTCGCCGAGATAAGGTGAAAACTGCGACAGCAGCTTTTCCTTGTTAGCTCCGTCATATTTGGCGGCGTAATGGGAGCCGTCCTCTGTTGTGACAAGGACATAGCATGGCTTTGCGGCCGCGGAAGCAACAAGGCTGTCGCCGGTCTCCGTTATTGTTCCCGACGGCTCAGAGCCGAGAAAAGCGCCCAGCCCGCCCAGCACCTCCTGCGGCTGATACAAAACCGCCTTGAGCAGGAGAAATACAGCAGATATGAGCAGGAGGACAATTAAAGCATCCTTGCCGTAATCTATGAGCTTTTCCTTATTTTTCATACGGGCCCTCCACGGGAAGTGTCATCGTTATGGAAGTTCCCTTGCCAAGCTTGCTGTTAAGCGCTATTTTGCCGTTATGCCGGGCAACTATCTCGCTGGCGATGGACAGTCCAAGCCCTGTGCCGCCGGATTCTCGGCTGCGCGCCTTATCCACGCGATAGAAGCGGTCAAACACCTTGGGTACATCCTCCTCGGGAATACCAATGCCGTTATCACGCACGCAAACCCAAACAAGCTCCTCTTTCCTGCCCGCTGTAATGCTGACAACGCCGCCGTCGCGCGTGTATTTGAAGGCGTTGGAGATCATGTTTATGAGCACCTGCTCAATTCGTGCCCTGTCTCCGTAAATCTGCGGCAGCTCGGTTTTTATTGTGACCGAGAAGTGGTGAGAGCGCCTTTGCGCTTCAAGCTGCATAGCGTTATACACGTCGTAGATGGATTTTTCCAGCGAGAAGGTTTCAAAGGAAAACTCAATGCTTCCCGCGTCAAAGCGTGAGAGCGTGAGAAGATCCTGAACGATTTTCGTCATTCGGTCGCTCTCGGTAACGATAACGCTCAAGAATTCATCTCTGGTTTCGTCCGAGATACCGTCAGGATCCAGCAGCGTCTCGGCATAGCTTCTTATGCTGGTGATAGGCGTTCTCAGCTCATGAGATACATTGGCGACAAATTCGCGGCGCATCGCCTCGGATTTTTTGAGGTCGTCAAGCGTGTTTTCAAGTTTTCCCGCCATGCCGTTGAAGGTTCGGGTCAAAACGCCGATCTCGTCCTTCGCGTCATTACTCGGCTTCTGTGAAAAATCTCCCGACGCGACGCGCTCGGCGGCGCGGGTAAGGCTTTGTATCGGCGTGACCATAGTCTTTGCGAGAATGAGGCTGAGCAAAACGGAGATGAGCAGACCCACCAGCAGCGCTTCAATAATAATGTCGAACAGCGCAGAGCTTAAGCTCTGCACATCCGCCTTGTTGTCCTTTATATAGACGATGTAGCGGGCGGACTTACCCTCAAAGGGCAGAGCAACATCCATGTAGGAGGCGTTCATATCGCTCATCGTTCCCTCGCTGCCGCTGATAGCGGTGAGGATATTGGGGGTTATTGCTAGGTTCTCCGTATCAGTGCCGGAGCCTGTGATAACGCTGCCCGTGTCTCCGTTTAATATGTAGTAGTTACGGGTGCGCGAATCAATGCCCAACTGACCGTAATAGGTCTTGATGATCGTTGCCATGCGCGAGGCAGCGTTTTCGTCGTCAGCAGCGGAATACAGGTCAGCCGCGATCTCCGGATCCTCAAACACGGTTTTCATCTGCTGATAGAAATCGTCAAGGTAGAAGGCTCTTATCTCGTTGATAAGAAAGGCTCCCACGACCGACATCAGCGAGATTATGAGCATCAGCATTATAAGCACAAGCTTGGTGTAAAGGCTTTTGTTCATCGAAGCTACGCGCGCTAAAGCGCGCTCCTTTCACATCATTTAGCGGAAAAGCCCGCGGCTGTTACTCCTCGCTGAAGTAATAGCCCACGCCGCGCTTGGTCATTACATAGACAGGCTCTGCCGGGTTATCCTCCAACTTCTCGCGCAGACGGCGCACCGCAACATCAACCGCGCGCAGGTCGCCGTAGTAGTCGTATTGCCAAACCTCGCTCATAAGCTCCTTGCGCGAGATGACCCGTCCGGGATTTGAGGCGAGGAATTTAATAAGCTCATATTCGCGCTGCGTAAGCTCAAGTGCGCTGCCGCCCTTAAACACCGTGTGGCGGTCAAAGTCTATTATGATGTCCTTAAACTCAATGACATTGCCGCTTTTCTCAATCGGAGCGCTCTCCTGTACGGGTAGGCGGCGCATATTCGCCTTGACTCGCGCCAACAGCTCGCGCACGGAAAAGGGCTTTGTGATATAGTCGTCCGCGCCCAGCTCCAAGCCCAGCACCTTATCTGTTTCCTGCTCACGCGCTGTTATCATGATGATGGGAATGGCGCTGCCCTCCGAGCGAAGCGCCTTGCAAACCTCGAAGCCGTCCATATAAGGCAGCATAACGTCAAGAAGTATAAGGTCGGGATTCATTTCCCGCGCGAGCTTGAGAGCCTCTTTGCCGTCATATGCGCATATGGTTTTGTATTCGGACTTTTCAAGATTGAATTTGAGTATGTCAACTATGGACTTTTCGTCGTCAACTATAAGAACTGTCCTCTGCATATCTTTTCAGCCTTTCTATGTGCTTCAATGTTGTAAAACTTCCTTTGCCTTCAGAACCGCTATGACGGTTTTAGCATCGCAAAGCTCGTTGTTCATAGCCATTTTATACAGCTCGTCCAGATGAACCTTTTCAACATCCAAAAACTCATTCTCGTCAGGATGGGAAGCGCCGAAACGCAGACCTTTTGCAAGGTAGATATAAAGCACCTCTTTGCAGAAACCCGGCGAGGGATATATTTTGCCCAGGTCGATATATTCATCAGCCTCAATGCCCGTTTCCTCGGACAGCTCACGCTTTGCGCAGTCGAGCGGGTCTTCGTTCGGCTCAAGCTTGCCGGCGGGAACCTCCAGCATATGCTCGCCCATCGGATAACGGAACTGGCGCACACAATAGACGCACCCGTTTTCGTCCACGGGTATCACCGTTACGCCGCCAGGATGCTCAACGACCTCGCGCAGCGTGACTTCGCCGTTTTGAAGCTGCACGGTATCAAGCGTCGTGCTGGTTATAATGCCTGTGTAGCCGCCAATGCGGCGAAGCTGTGTCTCGGTGTAATCCATAGGAAAGAGCCTCCGTTATTTCGACAAGTTTTAATTTCATTTAAGTATATCATATACGCGCTCACTTTTCCAGTAATTTTAACTGGTTATGAGGCGCTTACGGGAGTAGAATGTATTTACTCCAAAAAAGGTCGGTGTGAATATGACTATACATATTGCCAGCAATTCGCTTGTTGTTGCGGAGCTTTCCGACTACGATGAGCGCTGCACGGACGGTATCAGAGACGCCGTGAACACGGTTTTAAACGCCAATGGGCTTGAGCGCTGGAACTCAATGGAGCTAAGCGTGTTTGACGGAGGCAAGGCAGCGCTGGTATTTGCTTCTCCCGTGCGCGTCTTGCTGCCGGATTATCTGCTGCGGCTTGCCGAAATGGCAGGCTGCGACCTCACTTGACAATAATGTTATAATATAATAACAGCCAACTGATAAAGCGGTAAATTCTACCGCGCTCTTACCAAAGCGTCAGAGGAGGGACAGCGGTGTCGCCAAAGGCATCAGGAGTTAAACAAATAGCGCAAAACCGCAAGGCCTTCCACGATTATTTTGTGCTTGAGCGCTTTGAGGCGGGCATCGAGCTTTGCGGAACGGAAGTCAAATCGATCCGTGCCGGAACCTTAAACCTCAAAGACTCCTACTGCACGATCAAGGACGGTCAGCTTTTCGTCCGCTCGATGCACATAAGCCCTTACGAAAAGGGAAACATATTCAACCGCGACCCCCTGCGTCCGCGCAGGCTGCTGATGCACAAGCGCGAGATAAACAAGCTCGCCGCCAAGCTTCAGCAGGATGGTCTGGCTCTTGTTCCGCTTTCCGTTTATTTTAAGGACAGCCGTGTTAAGCTTGAGCTGGGTCTTTGCAAAGGCAAAAAGCTTTATGACAAGCGCGATGCGGACGCTAAAAAATCCGCAAATCGTGAGATCGAGCGCACGATGAAAGAAAGAAACTGAAAGGAACGATAGTAATGCCAAATCCCATAGTGACCTTTGAAATGGAAAACGGCGGCATATTCAAAGCCGAGCTTTATCCCGATATTGCCCCCAACACCGTAAACAACTTCATCTCCCTTGTAAAGAGCGGCTTTTACAACGGTCTTATCTTTCACCGCGTAATATCCGGCTTTATGATTCAGGGCGGTGACCCCAACGGCAGCGGCATGGGTGGTCCGGGCTACTCCATCAAGGGCGAGTTTAACGGCAACGGTTTTAAAAACGACCTCAAGCACACTCCCGGCGTCCTCTCCATGGCACGCACAATGATTCCCGACTCCGCGGGCAGCCAGTTTTTTGTCATGCACAAGAACGCCTCTCATCTTGACGGTCAATATGCCGGCTTCGGCAAAGTCATCGAGGGCATGGACGTGGTCAACGCCATTGCCGAAACTCCCTGCGGCAGAGGCGATGTCCCCCTCACGCCTCAGCGCATGAAAACCGTCACGGTCGAGACCTTCGGCGTGGATTATCCCGAGCCGGAGAAGCTTTAGGGAACAATTTCGCGCGTTTTAGCGTCAAATAAAACAGAATCCTTTCATACCCATTCTCGGGGAGACAGTCTCTCCCCGAGAACGGACACACCTTTTTATATGGGGATGTACCGGTTTCGACGGGGGTGTGGAGGCAGGAATAGCGGGCGGATGCGCCTATCATCCGAAAAATGGGCATCTATAAATTAAAGAACAACGATTCTTACGAATTAGTAGCCGCTTAAGGCTGCTCGTCCTCCCCGGGAGCGCTGCGGCCCGGGTGCGGGGCGTCACTTAGCAGCGTCCGTGAGTGCGCAAAGCTTTGAGCGCACCATGCACAATGAAGCTACCCGACCCCAAGGCGTGACGGCTTGCCTTAGGCGACGGGAATCGGCAGCAATGCCGCAATAACCGTCTGCGCCCGGAGAAGTTCCTGTTAAAGCGCTTTCGGACGCGGGTTCAACTCCCGCCATCTCCACCAAAACACAGGAAATCCCGCAGTCATTACGATTGCGGGATTTTTCTTGTTTTCCCGGTAATATCAATGCTTTCGGGTGTTTTCAACTCGATACAAAGCTATTGCTGTGAATATCATTCAAACGCTTTCATTAGCGTTTTATTCTCAAAAATGCTAACGAAAATGCTAATGAAAACACGGGGAGCGGATTAATCCGCTCCCCTTATTATATAGCCAAATGTTCAGTGTCGTTTAATACCTTCTATCCGTTTGGACGGCGTTAGCGGCTGTTTGCTCTGCTCTGAGCAAGTCCTCCTTGATTTTTATGCCTTACTCGGTTATAATCAAGGCGGCGGGAGTAAGGCTTCCCGCTCGCCTTTTGTGGTGTTGTGAGCGGCGTTCTTAGCGGGTCAGCCGCTCACTTTTTATGCCTTGACCTTGCTTTCCCGCACGATCCGGGCGGCGGCTTTGGCATCCTTCGCGTTGGCTTCAATCAGCTTCGCGATGCTTTCGAGATACTGATTGAGTTCCGCTGGTGTGACCGAATTACAATTCAGCCCATGAAAGACCGCGGGCGGGAAATTCGGGGCGGTGCCGTTGAGAGAGCAAACGAATACAAGCTTTAGCCTGATTTGTGCTATAATAGATACACAGAAAGCATATTCGGAGGCGTTATATGGAAAAATACCGCATACTTGACATATTGAAGGATGTTGAAAGTGGAAAACTGACCTCCTCCGAGGCGCTGGTCCGGCTCAAGCTTGAGCCGTTTGAGGACTTGGGCTATGCCAAAATCGATCACCACCGTGCTTTGCGGCAGGGTGTCGCCGAGGTTATCTACGGTGCGAGCAAAACGCCCGAACAAATCTGCGGCATCGTCTCCGCCATGCGAAAGGCGGGGCAGGAAACCATACTGATAACCCGAATGAGCCGGGAGGCTGCGGCGCTTGTTTCAAAGGAACACGCGCTTGATTACCACGATATCGGACACGTTGGTATTGTCGGCAGGCTGCCCGAAAAAAGCGGCGACGGAAAAATCGTTATCGTCACCGGCGGCACAAGTGATATGCCTGTTGCCGAGGAGGCGGCGCTTACAGCCGAGGCTCTCGGTAACGATGTGCTGCGTCTTTATGATGTTGGCGTTGCCGGGCTTCACCGTCTGCTCTCCAATGCCGAATATCTTATGAACGCGCGTGTTGTTGTTGCAATCGCCGGTATGGAGGGCGCTCTGGCAAGCGTCGTCGGCGGCATGGTAGACTGCCCGGTTATAGCCGTTCCGACCAGCGTTGGCTACGGCGCGTCCTTTGGCGGCATTTCGGCGCTGCTGTCCATGCTCAACTCCTGCGCCAGCGGCGTGAGCGTTGTTAATATAGACAACGGCTTCGGCGCGGGTTATCTTGCCAGCATGATTAACCATATGAGGAGCTTATAATGCGCACTTTATACTTAGACTGCGGCATGGGCGCTGCCGGCGATATGCTCACCGCCGCACTGCTCGACCTTCTTCCCGAGCCTGAGAGCTTTGTTTCGGAGTTTAACGCTCTCGGCATTCCTGACGTAAAAATGGAGCTTGAGCGTGGTGAAACACACGGTATCCAAGGGCTTCACGTCCACATTCTCATTCGAGGGCGCGAGGAGGGCGAGGAGTGCAGCAATGAGCCGCATGAGCGCAGATGCCTTTTGGACATCAAGCAGATAATCTCCTCGCTGCCGCTTTCCGCAAACGTCTGCAAAACCGCTCTGGAGATATATAGTTCCATAGCCAACGCCGAGGCAAAGGTTCACGGCAGACCCGTGAACGAGCTGCATTTCCACGAGCTTGGCGCGCTTGACGCAGTTGCAGACATCGTTGCGGCTTGTATGCTGATAGAGCGCCTTGCGCCGGAGCGTATTGTAGCCTCCCCCGTTAACGTCGGCAGCGGTCAGGTCAAATGTGCGCACGGAATCTTGCCCGTACCCGCGCCTGCCACAGCGGAGCTTTTGCGCGGTATCCCCAGCTACGGCAGCGAAATAAAGGCTGAGCTTTGCACGCCCACAGGCGCCGCCCTGCTGAGCCGCTTTGCCTCAAGCTTCGGCTCTCAGCCCGAAATGAGCGTCTCCGACATCGGCTACGGCATCGGAAGCCGTGTTTTCCCTGCCGCCAACTGCGTTCGCGCACTGTTGGGAGAAGCGCCCGACTCCGCCGACTGCGTTGCTGAAATCTCATGCAATGTTGACGACATGAGCGGCGAAGCCATAGGCTTTGCACTCGAAACGCTGCTTGACTGCGGCGCTTTGGACGCTTACACAGTTCCCATCGGCATGAAGAAATCGCGCCCCGGAGTCATGCTTTGCTGCATATCCCGTCTCAATGACGCCGACAGGCTGGCTGCCGTTATACTGCGCCACACAACAAGTCTCGGCGTGCGCATAAGCTATGCACGGCGTATTCTGCAAGAGCGCAGCATTGAAACCGTAAGCACACCCCTCGGCGATATTCGTGTCAAGCACGCGGGCGGCAGGTCAAAGCCGGAGTATGAGGATATTGCCCGCATCGCGCGGGAAAACGGCATGACACTTGCCGAAGCGGCAGAGCTTACAGCGAAAGGATAAGTCATGGCGACACTTGAGGAAAAATACGCCGCTCTCAAAGCCGAGCTTGGCGCAATGGGGCGCGTGGGCGTTGCCTTTTCCGGCGGGGTAGACTCCAGCCTGCTGTTAAAAGTCGCGCACGACACACTGGGCGGCAATGCTGTTGCGCTAAGCGCATCGCTGCGCTCTGTGCCCGAATTTGAACGGCGCGAGGCGGCGGAGTTTTGCCGCGCAAACAGCATTGAGCAAATCATATGCGAAATAAATGAGCTTGAGCTTCCCGCCTTTGCCGCTAACCTGCCCGACCGCTGCTACCACTGCAAGCTAAAGGTCCTTGAGACTCTTAAAACAGCGGCGGCGAAGCGCGGCATTACTCAGCTTGTTGAAGGCTCAAATGTGGACGATCTGAGCGATTACCGCCCCGGACGGCGCGCGGTTATCGAATGCGGCGTTGCCAGTCCCCTGCTGAACGCGGGGCTTACGAAAGCCGAGATACGCGAGCTGTCCGCGCGTTTGGGGCTTTCAACCTTTGACAAGCCCGCCTATGCCTGCCTTGCCTCACGCATCCCCGTTGGCGAGAATATAACCGAGGAAAAGCTTCGCCGCGTTGAGCGTGCAGAGGAATATCTGATGAGCCTCGGCATACGCCAAATGCGTGTTCGCGCGCACAATGATTTGGCGCGCATTGAGGTGACACCTGAAAGCATAGAGCTGCTTGCGGCGTCCCCAATCCGCGAGGAGCTTTCGCATCGGCTAAAGGCGCTGGGCTTTCGCTATGTCTCGCTCGACCTTACAGGCTATAAGACCGGCAGCATGAACCCGGAGAGCGTTTGAGCCTGATTAAAGCGAAATAAAAAGCCCCGACCCGCACCGTGAGTGCAGGTCGGGGCTTTTATTTTTACACAATTTTAGCCGGACACTTTATTTAAATACCCAAAAGCGGTTCATCAGATAGTTATAAAGCATGGTAACACATACATTGGGAATTTTCGCCGCCATAGGTATCATGTCCGCGGGTATCACGCTTTCAAAAACAGGCTGTTTGAACAGCGCCATAAACAGCGACAGCCCCAACGAGGAGATTATCAGAAATCCACAGCTCGTAACAATATAGCGTCCCACCTCGCCGCCGTTGACAGGTCTCTTTTTCTGAAAAGTCCAAAACTTGTTCCAGAGAAAGGAGTTGATGTTTGAAACGACATAGGAGATGGCGTTTGAGATATACGGACCGGCAATAATGGTCGCTCCCAGCAGCACAAGAGTAGGACCGTCGCCTATGAGCCTGTTCATGAAATAGAACACGACAAAATCCACAATGGTGTTTAAAATGCCGACCAATCCAAATTTTACGAATTTTTTCAGGTCAAACGCGCGGAAAAACCTCTTTAGCTTGTCCTTCAAAGTTTTAGCCCTTTCTAATAAGCCCCTTATCCGTTACGCGGGCGCAAGCCTCGCCGTCCGATGAGGTAAAGATATCAAAATTACCGTCGCTCGCCGGAACTGCATAAGCCTGCCGAACCGTGGCGCTGTCGGGGTCGTATAAATACATGACGTCATAGGTCTCCGCCGCCAGAGTCTCGGCAATAGTCCACGACGGCAGCGGCTTCACTTTTGGAAAATCGCCGTTTCCGCTATAACAGCGTAATGCGCCCGTAAGCGCCCAGTCGCTTTCCGTAACGCCGTGCATATGCTCATGAAAAAAGAAATTCTGCTCGCCGACATAATTCGGCTCAACGCCGAGCAGCAGGCAAAGCCCCTCCTGAGGCAGCGCCGCGCCGTCATTGGTAGCTTCACATACTGCGGACGCTACCAAAGCGTCGTTTTCGGTGGTTGCGCGGTAATCGTAAATCTCGCTAACCGCCGCAATGGAAAACACCAGCGCACATACAGAGCATAAAGCGGCGGCAATAGTTTTTCCCATGCGCAGGCGGCTGAGGACAAGCCCCGCCAGTGTATCCAAAATCAGCGCCGCGCCGCAAAAGGAGGGCAGAGTGCCGCGTAGTGAAAACCAAGGGTTGGCAAGCACGAAAAAAATGCTCAGCGGCGCAGCCGTCATCAGCAGCCCTACAAGAAGTGCAAGCGCAGCTTTTCCAAAGGCAAGGCTCTTTTGCCTTTCTTTCCATACAAGGAAAAAAAGAAGCACGCACAGCGCCAAAGCAAGCAGCAGCCAAAGCCAAAGCCCGTCGGACAAAAGCATGGCAGCACCGCGCCTAAAGCCCCGAACCAGAGTGTAAAACCCGCCATCGAAAAAAGCGGCGGACATCTGCTCGCTTATAGGCTCTAAAACCTCCTCATGCCAGCCCTCCTGCCATGGAAGGACGATTTTCACGCGCGAGGAATAAATCCCGCCCTTGGCAAAGGCGGCAGATGAGCTGAAATAGATAAGCACATTTACAAAGCTCAGCAGCGCCCAAAGCGCGCGGGCGCGATGCTCTTTAAGCTCCAGCAACGCGACAATAATTGCGCCCGTAAAAGACAGCACCAGCGTCTGCTCGTAAAAGCCGAAGGATAAGAGCTGGAAAAAAAAGAATGCCGCGAGATATCTCTTTTTGCCCTCGCCGCACCATTTTTGGAGCATAAGCATCGAAAGCGCCGCCAAAAACATACTCGGAACAATTCTGGTCGATGCGGACATCCAATATGTCCCCTCCATGCCCAGCGGGAACAGAGCATAGAGTATGATAAACAGCCAGCCTGTGCCAAAATATCGCCGCCAAACCTGACGAAAAAGCACGGCAGAGCCTGCAAACAAAGCCGAAATCAGTGCAACGCCCGCAATCATATTCGGCCAGAAGCGGCTCCAAAGCATAATATCCAAAATCCCCGCCAGCGGGCGCGCCGCCAGCAGTCCCAAATCTAAGATAAACTGCCAGTGGTCGGGGTTGTAGGCAGCGTAGTTATGATGCTGAATGTAATCGTCAAGCTGGGGGAAATATTGCAGCCCGCAGCAGCAATATCGCACAAAAACAAGGGCAAAAACAAGAAGGAAGGCAAGCCAAGGCCGCTCCTGCGCGCTCTTATTCAGCCCTCCCGAATACCTATTTCTCATAGCTTCTCCACAACGCGCCCGAGCCGCCTGCGAATTTTGAAGACATCCCTCAGCATACGCAGGCTGTCTTTCAAGACATTTACTCCTGAGTCTCTGTGATTTACGACGGAAACGCCGATTTGTTCCACCCTCATGCCCATAGCGTCAGCCAGCATGAGCGCTTCAAAATCAAAAGCGAAGCCATCGGTGCAGCATTCGGTAAAAATCCTTTCCGCCGCCTCGCGGCGATAGCCCTTTATGCCGCACTGAGTATCGTACTTCAGCCCCGAAATTATGCGCACCAGCAGACCGAAGCATTTTGATGCCAGCAGCCTGATCGCGGGATAGTCCCGATAGCCCTCGCGCTCCAGACGGCGTGAGCCGATAACAAGCTGTGCGTCTGAATTTTCAAAGTGCTCTAGGATCGCGCCAAAAACATCAACACCATAGGCAAGGTCAGCATCGGTACAAATAATTATATCCCCCTGCGCCGCGAGCATACCCGAGCGCACGGCGCAGCCCTTTCCTCGGTTGGGCATATAGCTGACAAGTCTCACATTTCGGTCGCCGCATTCGCGCACCAGCGCTGCCGTGTTATCGGTGCTGCCATCGTTGACAATAAGTATTTCGTAATCCTCCGATAGCTCCGACATACGCTTAGAGCTTGTTCGGATAGTGTCCAATATTATCCCGCTTTCGTTGTATGCGGGTATGACCAACGATACTTTCATGCCGTGGCTTCCTCCTACAGTCAGCCGTTTTCAAAGGAGAGAGCAGGCTTTAAGCTGAGAAAGCCTTGCCTGTTCTCCCCTTTATATTGCTTTTATTCTACTCGATTACGATAAGCTTTGCAACGAAGTTTTTCGCATCCTTATAAGAACCGTAGGCGGTGATGGTGGAATCGACCGACACACCGCTCGTGCCTACGGATTTTCCCGTGGAGGCGTCAATAATATAGCCGACGGAGGCTGTGCTTATGTATTCCATTTTGCCAAGCGCCGTAAGAATTGTTATTTGCTTTTCGGAGCTATCCACTTTAAGCACAGTGCCATGAGCCTTGGTAGGCGAGGAGGTCGCACTAAGCAGGTATATTTCCGTAATAGTGTTGCCGTATACAACAACGGAGACCTGGTCGTCAACATGAATATCGGAAATTGAGATGAGAGTTTTTCCGTAATAGACCGAAACATTACTGTCAACCGAGAAGGACTTATTTCCCTCAGAGGTGGATATGACCCAAACAGTACCCTCAGAGCTGGCGGTATAAGAGGAAAGCTTGCCTGTGAGCGTCGTTTCACTGCCCTCAAGGGTTATGGAGCTAACCGCTCCCTTTGAAAGGCTGACAGTCACCTCGCTGCCGGCTTTAAGAGCGTCTATCGTGAGGGTTCTGCTGCCTCGCTTTATTTCGGGCAGCTCGTCAATATCCAGAGAGATGACGTATTTAACGCCGTTGCTGTCGAGCAGCTTAATAACGACCGTGCTGCCATAGCTGATGTCTGAAACGGTGCCGTTTAAAAGTGTTGCGGCGGTGGAAACGCGAACGCTGCTTACGCTGCCGCTTGTGACCTCAAGCATAGCAAAATCGGAGCTGATGTTGATAGCGGACATATATATAGCATTGCCGTCTCTGGTGATAGCAGCACTGTTCGGGATGGTAAAGGAGCTTGCCTTGTTAAGCTCCGAGCGCGTTATATATATTGTGCCGGAGCTTTTGGTGTTGACCGCGCCGATATACCATTTCACCGTGGAGCTGTAATCCACATCAACGCCCACAACAGCACCGTTTTTAACCGAAATACTTGCATAGCTGCCGACGTGTTTGGAGCTGAGAGTCCCGGCGTCGCCGTTTACGGTGACACTGGCAGTGGAGGAAACGGTATATTCGCGGGTAAGACCGTCCTTGCAGCAGAAATCAAGCGTTGAACCGCTAACTGCCGTTATCACGCCCTCAAGACGGGCTACACCCTTATATTCATCAAGGGTGAGCGTGATGCCCTTTGAGTCAAGATAATCCAGAGCGCGTGAAATCATCGTTGCCGCAACCGCACGGGTTACCTTTGCCTGAGGGACGAAGTTGTTCGCTTCGTTGCCCTGAGTGATTTTTAAGGCGACCAGCTCCGCAACAGAGCCGTGGCAGGAGGAGGAAACCTTGTCAGCGTCGTCAAAGGGCAGCTCGACCTTCTCAAGAGCGGCTGCCTCGCTTGTCAGCTTCATTGCTCTTATGAGGTAAACGGCAAGCTGCTCCTTTTGAATTTCGTTGCCGAGGGAAACGCTGCGAAGCTCGCTTTTAGTGACGATCCCGGCGGCAAGGCACACCGACAGGCTGTCATACGCCCAGCCGTATGAGGAGGGTACGACCTCGGATACAAAGCCGCCCAGATCCTCCTTGACATAGGCTGCCTCCGTGGCACTCACGCTGTACATTCTCGAAAGAAAGGTGAGTGTTTCGGCATAGGTAATGTTGTTCTCCGGCTTCATCGTGCCGTCGGAATAGCCGCCGAGCAGACCGCGGTCTGAAAGGTCATACATATATTCCTTTGCCCAATGCCCCTCCAAATCGCTGTAGGAAGCGGCAAATGCCGTTGTTGAAACGGAAAGTATCAGCAGAATTGCCAGCATCGCGGAAAGCAGTCTCTTTTTCATACATTATTCTCCTATACAGTTATATTACTCTTAAAACTCCAAAACAAATTATGTTTTCCTGCCAATAAAAAGAAAAGCGTGTTTTATTCTGACGTTTCAGCAGAAAATAAGGTTTCTTTTTCCTATAATGTGTGGTCATTTTTTCTAGGATAGGCATATATAGTATATTCGCTATCTCCCTTTAGGTCAAGGGAAACCGGTGTAATTAACAAGAATTATGTCAACGAGCCGCCGTCATCTGCGGCTTTTGCTTAATCAGAAAAAGTTGTCCTCTATATTTAATTTAAAGCTAAAAGCATTCAAGTTGCGTCAGCAGTGCGGTGCCGCACCGTAAAAGCCCTCGTCCGCGTTACAAAACGATTTATTAAAATTGATAAGTTTATCGTATTTTCGCTAGTTTTGGGCAACATATGGTTGAGGTGATTGTGGTTATGTCGGTCAGACTAATAAGTATTTGAGGTGTTACTATGTCTAATCATCAGAACAATAACCAGAAAAACAATCAGAACAACCAGAAAAACAATCAGCAGAATAATTCCCAGAACAACAACCAGCAGAACAATTCCCAGAATAACAACCAGCAGAACAACAACCAGAACAAGTTCTCAAACAAAAACGACTTTTGACGTCCCCTGTTTTTCGCGGAGGTTTTATCAAAGGACTGCGGCGTGATTTGAATAACTCAAAAAACCCTGTCGGACCAATAGATAAGCCCAGAAACGTTAAACTTCCCGCCGGGCTTGACGACGACACCAGAGTCGTATACTCGGAGGAACGCAACAGGAATGATGGCTAGGAGCAGGAGGCTTTCTGCTTCCGGCCATTCGCGTCTAAATAGCCGGGAATGCCAAATCACCTTGCGGAAAGCTTGGCGCAGCTAAGCTCACCCGCGGTAACAGGACGAAAAAGCTTTGCTTTTTCGTCCTGTTACTTATCTTTATAGTGAAGTCAAGCAGCAAATCAAAATTCAAGTAATAAAAACCGTCTTGCTTTTTAGCTTGGCGGTGGTGACTTTACTTGCCGCCTTTCGTATTTCCCGGCTGCGCTGTCTCTTTAGCCCGTTTCCGCGTAGAAATAACTAAAGCCCTGTGTTCATTTGAAACACAGGGCTTCTGGAGCTGGTAGCCGGACTCGAACCGGCGACTTACGCATTACGAGTGCGTCGCTCTACCTGCTGAGCCATACCAGCATTTTGAATTGTAAGCACCAAATAAGCACCAAAACACGGAAAGCGTGGAATTGCTGGAGCCGCAATCCCCAGTATTTTCAGCGGTTCCGCAGTTCCAATAGAACAAGGCACCTTAACATTACGAGTGATGTGCTCTACCGAATGAGCTAATCCAGCGTTTTTGCCGTCCTGCCGGACTTTCGGCGCGGCAGGACGGCTATTATTCTACAACGCTTTACCGCTTGAGTCAACAATAATTTTTTTATACATTTTGACCGTGCGGCAGCTTATTTATTCCACTCGCGGATTTTCTCCGCAAGGCAGGCAGCAAGCTCATCAACACCCTCGCCGGTCTTTGCGGAGATCTCAAAGACCTTAATATCGGGGTTGAGCTTTGTAACGCGCTCGCGGACAGCTTCCGTATCGAAGTTGAAATAGGGCTTAACGTCTATCTTGTTGATAACAAGAACGGAGACCTTGGAGAACATGAGGGGGTACTTCAAAGGCTTGTCGTCGCCCTCGGGAACGGAAAGGAGCATCATATCGAAGGCGGCACCAGTATCAAACTCGGCGGGGCAAACAAGGTTTCCGACATTTTCGAGGATAACAAAATCAAGCTCCTCAGTTCCGAACTCGTTGATGCCGCTCTCGGTCATAGGAGCGTCGAGGTGGCACATTCCGCCGGTATGAAGCTGAATTGCCTTGACGCCGGTGGCGGCAACTGTCTCCGCGTCAACAGCGGAGTCAATGTCAGCTTCCATTACGCCGATTTTAAATTCATCACGGAGCTTCTCGATAAGACGGAGAACGGTCGTGGTCTTGCCCGAACCCGGAGAGGACATGAGGTTCATAAGACAGGTTTTCTCGCTCTTGAGTCTCTGACGAAGTCTTTCAGCCTCCTGGTCGTTGTTTTCATATACACTCTGCTTGATTTCAAAAATTCTTACCTTGTCCATAGTTATTTCCTTTCGTACATCAAATTGGGTTTATTTCAGAAGAAGCCCGGCTATTACATCATGCCGAATTCCTGCATTCTGCGATAAAAGGTGCTGCGGGAAAGCCCCAGATACTCCGCGGCCTTGGTTTTGTTATTGCGGCATTTGCGCAAGGCAAGCTCAAATTTTTCTTTCTCGTCAATGCCGAAAACATCAAAGGGCGTAACGCCTGCAAACTTGTCCTCCACAGCCGTCTCCATGAAGTAGTCGCCAAGATAGTTGTGGATCTCCTTTTCGCCGATAAGCGTTTCCTCATGCGTACTGATGATGCCCTCAAGCAGGTTTTGCAGCTCGCGGATATTTCCGGGCCATGAGTATCGCCCCAAAAAGTCCATTGCGCTTTTTGAAAGCTTGATATCCGGCTTTCCCATACGCGCACAGAGGTTTTTGATGAAATAGTCGGCAAAAAGGTAAACATCCCCTCCCCTGTTTCTAAGCGGCGGAATGTTGATGCGGATAATGCTCAGACGGTAGAACAAGTCCTCTCGGAAGAGCTTTTGCTCAATAAGCTCCTTGAGATTTTTATTTGTCGCCGCGATTATGCGAACGTCAACCTCAATGAGCCTGTTGCCGCCGACCTTGCGGAAGGTCTTTTCCTCCAAAACGCGGAGCAGAACCGACTGCACCTCCATCGGCATATCGCCGATTTCATCGAGGAAAAGCGTGCCGTGGTTGGCTATCTCAAATTTGCCGACAGAGCCTTCGCGCTTTGCGCCGGTGAACGCGCCGCTTTCGTAGCCGAAAAGCTCGCTGGCAATAAGCTCCTTGGAAAATGCCGCGCAGTTGATTGCGACAAAGGGCTTGTGGCTTCGCTTGCTGGCGTTATGTATTGCTTGGGCGAAAACGTCCTTGCCAACACCGCTCTCGCCTTGAATAAGGATGTTGCTGTCTGACAGAGCCGCTATCTTGCTGCGCTTGATGGTCTCCATCATATATTCGTTTTCGCCGATTATGTCGTTAAAGGTGTAGCGGGCGTTATTATCCGTATAGCGCGGGGCAAGCTTGCTTGCCTTGGTGTTTATACTGAAAGAAATCGTGAAGCCGTCGGGGTGGAACTGGTTTTCTTTATAGGTCGAGGTACTGATGATAACATACACCTTGCCGGTCTTTACCGCAAGCTGCATCGCTTTCTCGGCAACACATTTTCTATTGTTGATAATATTCCAAAACTCACGGTTATCCGGAAGCGGCAAAACAAGCTCCTCAAGCGTGAGGTGGTATGCGTCCGTTTTGTTAAGCCCCAGGATCTTGAAAACCTGGTCATTTATTATGACGATTTCATTTCTGCCGTTTTTCTCTCGAAGGAATACAGAGCCGGAGTCCTCATCGCCGTTTACAAAAATGTCTATGCTGTGGAACAGGAACATATCAAGCTCAATGGTTCGCGCAAGCGTAAGTACCACGGAGCTTAAAAAGGGGTCTGCCCTGTGCTCTGGAATGGCTATAATCAGGTTGCCGAACAAATCTCCCTCGTTGAGGAAGATGGGAGCGTAATAATAATGTCCCTCGACAAGAAAGCGAGAGTAGCATCGGCTGCCTTCGATATTGAAATAATGCTTCAGCTTCGCGCCGAGAGACAGGGGGTTGACGCCAATACTCTCCTCCGACCATTTCGTGCCGGTTTTGATGCCGCAGCCTATCAGCCAGTCATGCTCCTGGGAGCTGCCGTAGATGCGAAGCAAAACGCCGTCTCTATTAAAAAGCAAAACGCGCAAATCGGGGTCGATGCTGTTTTCGACGAGGTAGTTTACCGCCCAGTCCGAGCAGATCGTAAGGCGCTTGTTGTTTTTCTTTGTGCGGTCAAGCTCGCCTGCTGTAAGCTCCTTGGGAAGAGCGCGCTCATAGTCGATATTAAGAGCTTTGCTGCGCTTCCACGCGGCTGCAACGCTCTTATCCTCGCAGTCCTCCGCAAGCCCCTTTTCATGTATGGATAGCCATTTTTCCAAGCTTTGCATTTTTTCCGTAGCTATGTTCGCTCACTCCTTTGTCCGCCGAATAGCCGCCTTGTGGTATACGCAGGCTCTGCAACACTTAAATTCTAGCATAGTTTGTTTCAGCTATCAAGAAAAAGTGTATGAAATAATACACTTTGACACACAAATAACGCTCTTTCGCTTTTAAGCAAGCAAAATCAAGACTATTTGTCAAGTATTTTTCTCATATTTGTTATATTTTGATAAAAAATCTGCTGCTCCTTGACGGAGCGAAGCACTTGTACTATTCTAACAATGCAGGTTTGTTTGCATTATAGGCTCGCGCAAGACTCATAACGCGGGTCAATTATATAAACGGAGGAACAAATAATGTCACTATCCAAGGAACGCTGCGCCGAGCTGGACGAGCTTTGCCGCGTGTTTCGCATTGACGTGCTGAAGGCTGTTCACAGCATCCAGTCGGGACATCCCGGCGGCTCACTTTCCGTCTGCGAGATTTTAACCCTTCTGTATCAGGAGGAAATGAACATAAGCGCCGACGACCCTGAAAATCCCGACCGCGACCGTCTGGTGCTCTGCAAGGGTCACGCAGCTCCCATGCTCTATCGCAACCTTATTGAAAAAGGCTTTCTTCCCAAGGACAGTATGGCTACTCTCCGCCGCATAAACAGCCAGCTTCAGGGGCATCCCTCCAACCACACCCCCGGTGTTGAAATGCCCTCCGGTCCTCTGGGCATCGGTCTTTCCGCCGCTCAGGGCATGGCAATGGGCTTGAAGCTCAACGGCAGTCCCGCCAGGGTTTACGCGATCCTCGGCGACGGCGAGCTTGATGAGGGAGCAGTTTGGGAGGCAGCCGCCTCCGCGCCGAAATTTGCGCTTTCAAACCTCACCGCCATCGTTGATTACAATAAGGTCCAGCTTGACGGCACAACAGACGAGGTCATGCCTCTGCGTGACCTTGAGGGCAAGTGGAAAGCCTTCGGCTGGAATGTGATCCGCTGCAACGGTCACGACATATCCGCCCTGCATGACGCGCTTGAAAACGCAAAAAAGGTCGCCGATAAGCCCACCGTTATCATTGCAGATACCATCAAGGGCAAGGGCGTTTCCTTTATGGAAGGCAAGGCGGCATGGCACGGCAAGGCAATTCCCGACGCCGAGCTTGCACAGGCTATCGAAGAGCTGGGAGGTGACAAATAATGTCCAAGGCAATAAGAGAGGTTTACGGCACCGTTTTAGCGGAGCTTGCCGAAAAGAACAAGGACATCGTCGTGCTCGACGCAGACCTTTCCGGTTCGACCAAGAGCGCCATCTTCGGCAAGGCGCATCCTGAGCGCTTTTTCAACATGGGCATCGCCGAAAGCAACATGGTAGCCACCGCCGCCGGTCTTGCCACAACAGGTCACATCCCCTTTGTCAACACCTTTACCGTTTTTCTGACCACGCTCGGTCTTATCTCCACAAGAGCGCAGGTCTGCTACGGCAACCTCAATGTAAAATTCGGCGGAGCATACTGCGGTATGTCCGACGCCTTTGACGGCTCAAGCCACCACGCGACGGAGGACATTGCCGTTATGCGTTCCCTGCCGAACATGACCGTTCTTGTTCCGTCGGACGCTGCAAGCACCCGCTGGGCAACGGGCTTTGCGGTGGAAAAGCAGGGTCCTGTTTATCTGCGCCTTTCAAGAGACGTATATCCCGACCTTTACGACGAGAACACCAGCTTTGAATGCGGCAAAGGCGCTGTTGTCCGCGACGGCAGCGATGTTACCGTTATCGCCTGCGGACTGCTTGTTCATAAGGCGATTGAGGCTGCGGAAATCATGGCGGCAAAAGGCGTTTCCGTTCGCGTTGTCGATATGTATTCCGTCAAGCCCATAGATAAGGAGCTTATCCTCAAATGCGCTGCGGAAACCGGCGCTATCGTCACCGCCGAGGAGCATAACATTTACGGCGGTCTGGGCGGAGCGGTCTCCGAGGTGCTGGCGTGGGGCGGTGCAGGTGTTCCCACCGAGTATGTCGGCATTCAGGACACCTTTACCGAAAGCGGTCCGTACAAGGAGCTGCTCGCAAAATACGGCGTTGACGCAAACGGCGTTGTTGCCGGTATCGAAAAGGTATTGGTCAGAAAGAAAAAGTAACTCGTTTTTCAGCGGAACGGAGAGACAGCTTTCTCCGTTCCGCGGTTTATTCATATTTCGGTAAAAACTTACATCGTGCGATTATGCAAAACCGCTTAAAAAATCGGAAAAATAAGTATTGACACGAGTAGGTTTATTTTGTATAATAGCTCTTGCCTGTTCGGTAAAAGCCGACAGACGCAGCATATGGCGGCGTAGCTCAGCTGGCTAGAGCACTCGGTTCATACCCGGGGTGTCACCGGTTCAAATCCAGTCGCCGCTACCAAAACGGGAGTGTCAACCCACTCCCATTATTTTGGCCCGTTGGTCAAGTGGTTAAGACACCGCCCTTTCACGGCGGTAACATGGGTTCGAGTCCCGTACGGGTCACCACAAATTGGGGAAGCTGTATCGCTTCCCCAATTTGACCATTCGGAGAATTAGCTCAGCTGGTTAGAGCGCACGCCTCACACGCGTGAGGTCGGCGGTTCGAGCCCGCCATTCTCCACCAAGCGAAAAGCCCGTAATCCCTGCACTTTATTGGGATTGCGGGTTTTTCTTCTCCTCAATTCTTACTTTTGCCGTTTCTAAAACTTGCTTTTTTCGCTCGTTTCTTATGCGATCTGACGGCAGATTTTTAAAAAATACCCGGTATTTTCTATACAAAGCCCCTTACAGACGTAGGGGGCTTTTTGCATAGCTCTTCCGAAATCGTTGTAGCTTTTTAACAGCTCACAGATTCCCTGCACGAAAACAAGTCATACAATGCGCAAAGTATGTGTATCAGACAAGCCCGAAATACTCCAAAAAACCGTTGTAAAGCCCCAGTGCAAAGCCGTACTGGTCGTTTGCCAGCTTCTGAGCATCGGAGGGGTTTGTAATATAGGCAAGCTCCGCGAGAACCGCTGGCATTTTCGTTCTCCGCAGCACATACAGTGAGGGGTTGACACGAATGCCGTTATCGCGTGTACCGACCTCCCTTACAACGTCGGCGAGTAAATGCTGCGCCAGCCAGTAGGACTGGGTATAAGTTCGATATACATACATCTCAGTGCCGTTTATTTCAGGATTTACATTAGCATTGCAATGTATGCTTAGAAAGTAGTCCGCAGGCCATGTATTCGCCATGCGCACGCGCGCTTCCAAGCTCGATGCGTTTGAGGTTCCCAGCGACTGCTCAGGATAGTTTCTGGACAAACGCACCTCAAAGCGTCCGTCTGAACGGAGCAGTTCAGCCAGGTAAATGCCCACGGCATAGGTTATATCCTGCTCACGAAGCCCGTTACCCTCCGCCCCGGCATTTACGCCGGAGGGATTGTGACCTTGATCAATGAATATTTTTATAGACAAACTAAGCACCTCTATCCGCGTTTACAATTAATTTGATACAGGCAATACTGCCCTAACCAATAATATTCGTAATGGTACGCTTATGGTGCGGCGCGTAAAAGCGGCTGCGCACAAAACTCTTAATTTCGTGCGCAGCCGCCGATATATCACTTATTTTCCTTTACAGCCATTAGCTCGATATAGCCTCTTGTGCCTATAGGCTCAAGCTGTATTCTTGGGTTTGCGTCATCCCACTGATAGCCAATTACAGAAGGGTCGTATTTTTTCATCGCCGCCCAGACAAGCTCGATAGCCTGCTCGTAATCCTCCTCAGCGAAAGGCTCGCCCTGAAACATCAGATATTTCGCGGCAGGCAGTTGGATAATGTCAAAGCCCTCAGGTATCTCGCCGTTATAGTCGCAAGCCAGCTCAACACCCTGAACATATTCGGAGGTGTTCGGCTTTCTGTATGCCGCGGGAAGCCACAGGCAAACAGGCTCTCCGCTTATGGACTTTATACTTCTGAGCAGCCCCCAAACCTCGCAGCCTACCTCTTGACAATAGCTCCAGTAATCAGACGCCTTTTCGCCCCTTTTAATTATAACCTTGCGTTCGGGCTTCTCGATGACCTGAATAAAGATATTCTTAGCGTTTTCCATGCTGCTTTTCTCCTTTCGGTTAGCCTTGTATTTTACGCCGTAGGGAGTGAAAAGGTAGATGGGAACAGGGTTTGAAGCGTATTTCCGCGGATTGCAGCCGAATTCACGAAAGAAAGCGCGCTGGTAGCCATCCACACTGCCAAAGCCCAGCTCAAACGCCAGGTCGGCGATGCGGCAGCTTTCATCACGCAGCTTCAGCGCTGATTTAGAAAGCCTCAGCCGTCTGATATAATCAGCAGGTCCAAGCCCTGTGTGGTAAGTGAAAAGCCTGTGCGAATACCACGGCGAAAACATTGACACACCCGCCAAATCCGCGAGCGTAATATTCTCGCACAGGTGCTTGTCGATATACTCTTGCATTCGCTGCACCGCTTCTATCTGTTCCTCCATTTGCTTGTCACCTCCCGGCGAGTGTTATAATACAGTTTTTTGCTTCCGAAAATCTCGACTATTTTTGCCAACCTGTTAAACGCGCCAAAGAATCTCTGCTGCGGCATCAAGCGCTTCTTTGCGCTGTTTTTGATTTATCAGCATCGTCATGCTAGCATCCGATTCTAATCCTGTCAATGTCTTTCGTTGCTTTTATATATGCGGTTGACAAATCAAGTAATTTGCGCAATAATAAGTAAACTTGATTAATCACACCTTTAGGAGAAGCCTATGCCCTACAGCAGAATTGACATTCCCACTCCGCGCGACCTGTTTATCCGCCAGATAGAGGATCAAATCATCTCCGGCAAGCTTGCCGTCGGCGAAAAGCTGCCCACCGAGCGCGAGCTTGAGGCGGAAACCGGCATTAAGCAATCAGTCATCCACTACGCGCTCAAGGAGCTTGAGCGCATGGGCTTTGTTCGCATTGCGCCGCGTCAGGGCGTTTACGTTGCCGACTACACCCGCAACGGCAACGCCGATACTCTAAACGAGATACTGCGCTTTAACGGCAACCGTCTCACGGTGAAGATGGCAACGGAGCTGGTGGAGCTTCGCAACGCGCTTGAGGGTGCGGCTCTAATCAAGCTTGCAGAAAACCGCTCAGATGAGGATCTTGCCGCGCTCCGCTCTGTCGTTGACGAGCTTCGCGCCATGCAGGGCGGGGAGCATAGCAACACCGAGCTTGCCGAGGTTGCAAAAAAATTTCACTATCTCATCTGCGAGCTTTGCGGGAACGACATTATCCCCTTAGTTATGAATGCTTTTTCGCCGATAAGCAGCGTTCTTTGGAAAATGTGCCTTCGCTTCTGGGGTGTGGACGGCTTCATTGCCCATGATGAAAAAATCATCAGCCTGATCGAGCAGGGAAAAGGGCATGAGGCGCAGGAGTTCATAATAGATATTTTCAACCAATATCTTGAGGCAAACAAGCAATACATGAAATAACGCAAACAGGCGCTTCCCACCTTCGGGAAACGCCTGTTTGCTTTGTCCCTTTATGTTTTTATACATTTTATATAGGACAACACTGTTCTTCCACAATGAATTGACTATCTTACGGCGGTTTACACAGCAACGTGTTCAAGAGCAAGCGCATATAACGCTCAAAAATCTACAAATCAAAACCTATGCTCTGACGCAAAGCATTGATTTCCTTCAACAAAGCCAAAGGTGCGGTAGGCGTTTTCCTCCCGCTCGCGGAAAAGCTCAATAGTATCACCCGGCAGCACACGGCGCGTATGGTTTATCACATATTCACGCGGTATGCGGCAAACGGTATCCTCCGGCAAAAGGTTTGTTACAAGCTCTGTGTAGCGGCTGTTATTCATATTGCCGTGGGTGTCGATATCGCAGTAGCGCACGGCGTAGCTGCCAAGCGGCTCCGGCTCGCCCTTGGCGACGACCTTGGAGCATTCCGGAGCGCCGGAACGTCTTTCGTCCGTAACAGGCAGCGTTCCCGCGAAGCTTTCGGGTCTTATCACCTCAAGCGTTTTCGTGTCAATCGTTCTTGATGTGAGCAAACATGAGACGAGCAGCTCACCGTCCACGGAAAGCGCCTGCACCTCATTATACATACGCATATCCTTATAAGAGCTGACCCACGCTTTGAATATTACCGTTTCGTTTGCCCTTGGCAGCCTGTTGATGCCCAGAGAGGTTCGCGTGGCGAGAGTTGCCTGACCGTGCTTTGCGAAGAATTCAAAGCCCTCGCCGGCAAAGCGCTCCCTGTCGCTGACGATCTCCGAAAACACGCCTATCAGCGCATGAAGATATACGTTGTCGTTTCTGTCGCTTTCATTGTAGCAAAATGTCTTAACCCTATAAAACACATTGCCCTCATTCCATCTGTCTGTATGAGAACGGTATATCATGGTCTCCTCCGTTGCTTGCTGTTTGCCCCGCGCGGAAACGGCGGCTTTGCATGAGCCATTATAGCACCTTTGTGAAAAATATAAAGCCCCTTTGTATTTTTGCCATCCAGAGGAAAAAACAGCCAATTTGCATTATGCAGGTGTAGTATCCGTCATTATATTGTTCGGATGTATGGATGGTCAGTGTCGCCCTTCACAACTCAAAGATTTGAGTGCTTTTGCGTCAAAGGACAGAAATAGTGCGAACTATTCTACTTGCGCTCGCATTTTTCTACAATTTTGTTCAAATATCATGTTGTTTTTTTTGCAACAAGTTGGTACAATACTAAGCATCAGTTCCCGAACAGGAGGTACATAATGGATTATTCCAATGCTTTCGTTTGTCTGCTTGGACTCGGCACGGTATTCTTCGGCTTGATCTGCATAATTCTGCTTTGCAGCATAATGGGCGCAATTTGCAAGTCAGCACAGCCTAAAAATGCAAAACCAAGCTCTCAGCCGATCCTTGAAGAAGCTCCGGTCGAAAACCGTCAGGAGCTTATCGCTGCAATCTCCGCAGCGATTGCCGAAAGCCTCGGCACAGACCCTGCCGGCATCCGCATTTTATCCGTTAAAAAAATCTAAGTCCAAACAAGAGCTAATACGAGGAGAATAAATATGAGAAAGTATCGCGTTAACGTAAACGGCACCGCCTATGAGGTAGAAATCGAAGAAATCACCGGAGCAGTTCCCTCCCCCGCCGCCGCTGCTCCTGCTCCCGCCGCAGCCGCTCCCGCTCCCACCGCAGCCGCCGGCAGCGAGAATATCACAAGCCCCATGCCGGGCACCATCCTTTCCGTAAACGTCACCAAGGGTCAGGCTGTCAAAAAGGGACAGGTCCTTATGGTTCTTGAGGCAATGAAAATGGAAAACGAAATCATGTGTCCGCGTGACGGCACGATAGTCTCCGTAGATGCAGTAAAAGGCGCTGCTGTTGAAACCGGCGCGCTGCTGTGCGTCCTCGGCTAAGCGCGGAGGGCACAATGGAAGCTATACTTAACTTTATTAACGACACCGGCTTTGCCCATTTCTTCGAGGGCGAAAACTGGAAGTGTCTGATAATGATAGCCATTTCTTTCATTCTTCTCTATCTGGCTATCGTCAAAAAATACGAGCCTCTGCTTTTGCTGCCCATCGCTTTCGGTATGCTGATGACCAACCTCCCCGGAGCAAATATGTTCCATGAGGTGCTGTTTTCCGGCGGTCATGTCAACTGGTCGCTGTTTTCCGGCGCTCCCGTAACGCAGGAATTCCTTGACGAGCTTGCAGCCTCCGGAGTCAGCGAAAGCGTCCTTGCGACCGCCACGGTCGGGCAGCCCATACAAACAGGACTCATAGACTACCTGTATCTCGGCGTTAAGCTCGGCATCTATCCTTGCCTTATCTTCATGGGTGTTGGAGCGATGACCGACTTTGGTCCTCTTATTGCAAACCCCAAGAGCCTGCTGCTCGGCGCTGCCGCTCAGCTCGGAATTTTCATTACCTTCCTCGGCTGCCAGATGATGAACTTCATTCCGGGCATCACCTTTACCCAAGCAGTCGCCGCCGCCGTCGGCATCATCGGCGGAGCGGACGGTCCAACCGCAATTTACGTTTCTTCGCTTCTCGCGCCGGAAAAGCTAGGTCCGATTGCCGTTGCCGCATATTCCTATATGGCACTCGTGCCTGTTATCCAGCCGCCCATCATGCGCGCGCTTACCTCAAAGAAGGAGCGTGCGATTGTAATGAAGCCCCTGCGCGAGGTCTCAAAGACGGAGAAGATAATCTTCCCGATCGCAGTTACTGCCTTTGTCGCCCTGCTCGTTCCCTCTGCCGCACCGCTTATCGCATCGCTCATGCTCGGCAACCTCTTTAGAGTTACGGGCGTTGTTGATCGTCTTAGCAAGGCGGCTCAAAACGAGCTTATGAACATAGTAACCATTTTCCTCGGCATCTCCGTTGGCGCAACGGCAACCGCCAGCACCTTTATAGACCTCACCACCATTGCCATCATGCTCATGGGCGTTGTCGCCTTCAGCTTTGGTTCGGCAGGCGGCGTTTTACTTGCAAAGTTTATGAACCTGTTCCTGAAGGAGAAGATAAACCCGCTCATCGGCTCGGCAGGCGTTTCCGCCGTTCCTATGGCAGCGCGTGTATCCCAGGTTGAAGGGCAGAAGGAAAACCCCTCCAACTTCCTGCTTATGCACGCGATGGGTCCCAACGTAGCCGGCGTTATCGGTTCGGCAATAGCCGCAGGCGTGCTTATAGCACTGTTCGGCTGATAGGAGGTAGCACATGGAATTTCTCAGCAACACCCCCCTGCTGATAACAGACACGATTTTGCGTGACGCGCACCAGTCTCAGGCGGCAACCCGCATGAGACTTGAAGATATGCTCCCCGCCTGCGAGCTGCTCGACTCCATCGGCTACTATTCGCTGGAGATGTGGGGAGGCGCGACCTTTGACAGTTGTATGCGCTTTTTGAATGAGGATCCGTGGGAGCGTCTGCGCGTGCTGCGCAAGGCTTTGCCCAACACAAAGCTGCAAATGCTTTTCCGCGGTCAAAACATCCTCGGTTACAAGCACTACGCCGACGACGTGGTTGACGCTTTCTGCGCCAAATCAATCGAAAACGGCATTGACATCATCCGTATTTTTGACGCGCTCAACGACATCCGCAATCTTGAGCAGGCAATAAAGTCAACAAAGAAATACGGCGGCAAGGTTGAGGCTACCTTGTCTTACACCACCTCCCCCATCCACAGCGAGGAGTATTTCGTAAAGCTGGCTAAGGAGCTTGAGCAGATGGGCGCGGATTCTATCTGCATCAAGGACATGGCAAACCTTCTGCTTCCCATGAGCGCATATTCGCTCGTCAAGCGTTTGAAGGAAACCGTCAGCGTCCCCATACATCTGCACACGCACAACACAACCGGAACGGGCGATATGGTAAACCTCATGGCGGCATACGCGGGCGTTGACATTGTTGACTGCGCGCTCTCCCCGCTGGCAAACGGCACAGCCCAGCCCGCCACGGAATCGCTTGTTGCAACGCTGCAGGGCACGCCGCGTGACACGGGGCTTGACCTTGGCAAAATGAGCGAGGCGGCAGCGCACTTCCGCAAGGTCGCGGCTCGTCTAAAAGCAGAAGGCTCGCTCGATCCCAAGGTTTTGAGTGTTGACACCAACACTCTTCTGTATCAAGTGCCGGGCGGAATGCTCTCAAACCTAATTTCCCAGCTAAAGCAGGCCGGCGCTGAGGATAAGTATTATGACGTTCTCGCCGAGGTACCGCGCGTCCGCGCAGATTATGGCTATCCCCCGCTCGTAACTCCCTCGTCCCAGATTGTCGGCACTCAGGCAGTTATGAACATTTTAAGCGGAGAGCGCTACAAAACCTTCACCAAAGAGTCCAAGGCAATGCTGCGCGGCGAATACGGCAAGCTTCCGGGCGAGGTCAACGAGGAGGTTCGCCGCAAGGCGGGCATTGCTCCCGAGGAGGTAATCACCTGCCGTCCCGCCGATATGCTAGAGCCGGAGCTGCCGAAATACCGCGAGGAATTTAAGGACATCGCCAAATCCGACGAGGACGTTTTGAGTCTTGCCCTTTTCCCGCAGGTAGCACCCAAGTTCCTTGCCGTGCGTGACGGCAAAGCCCCCGCTGCCGCAGCTTCTCCCGCCAACACCGCAGCAGACGGCGTCCGCGAGCTGTATGTTGAGGACCTGAGCATCAAATAGTCGTTTGAAGCAGAAACCTTTAGCATAATAAAGCGCCTCTGTCTAAAGCTCAGGGGCGCTTTTATAGTTCTTCCCTTTTATCGTGAGCCGCCATTGCCCCGCAACAAGGGCTTCCCCGGCAGCTTTATTCAGATTTTTCTTTTAAAGCGCTTATTTTTTCCTCCTTTGTCCTTTAAATCTTGATACAAATAATATATAATTACTTTTATACTCTATCCTTATAGCAATATGCAGCGGCGGATTTTAAGCATATCTTAAAAAGCTGCTTTTCAAATTCGGCGCTGACTTAATTTAACGCAAGGTCAAAAGACCAAAGAAAATGTGAGGTTTTGCAATCATGATCAAAGAATTTCGCGGAAAAATGCCCGAAATCGGGGAAAACTGCTTTATTGCCGAAACCGCTACCATTATTGGTGACGTAAAAATCGGCGCGAACAGCTCGGTTTGGTACGGCGCGGTCATAAGAGGCGACGACGCGCCCATAGTTATCGGTGAGCGCTGCAATGTTCAAGACAACGCTGTTTTGCACTGCGCGGAGTTTTGGCCGCTTACCATAGGCAACGGCGTTACCATCGGTCACAACGCTATTGTCCACAGCGCAAACGTAAAGGATAACGCCCTCATCGGCATGGGCGCGATAGTTATGAACCTCGCCGAAATCGGCGAGAACGCTATCGTCGGCGCAGGCGCGGTCTGCGTTGAGGATACAGTTGTTCCGGAGGGCGGCGTTGCCGTGGGCTGCCCTGCAAAGGTCATCAGAGTGGATATTGAAAACAACACCTCCTCAAACGAGCTCAACGCGTTCGCATACACGGAAATGGCCTCCGAATATCTCGCGGAGAGAGCCGCAAAGGAAGGCAAATAGTCCCGCAAAAGTACCGCTCTCATTGCGGCAGGCGGAATTAAAACAAGGAAGGCAAGCAATGTACGACGAGCTTACAGAGGTTGACATCAAAAAGATGCAGGATGAAATAGACTACCGCATCAAGGTCGTTCGCCCTAAATGTATTGAGGACGTGCAGACCGCCCGCGAATTCGGCGATTTGAGCGAAAACTTTGAATACAAGGCGGCAAAGCGTGAAAAGAACCGTAACGAAAGCCGTATCCGCTATTTAGAGCGCATGATAAAAACCTCCAAAGTAATCAAGCCCAATTCCCGTGAGGGCATAGTCGGTTTATTTGACACGGTGGAGCTTTACTTTGAGGAGGACGAGGAAACAGAGGTCTACAAGCTCGTTACCACGCTGCGGCAAAACTCTCTCAAGGGACTGCTCAGCAAAGAGTCTCCCCTGGGCAAAGCAATTATCGGAAAGCGCGTCGGCGAGCGTGTGCTCGTTGAGGTAGACGCTGATTACAGCTATTATGTTGTCATACGCTCTGCGCAAAAGGGTGAGGATGATGACAGTATACCGATAAGCAGCTATTGAGGCGATTGCTTTTTACTAAAAATACTGCAAATGGGTTTTTCTTTCCGTTTGGAAAGAAAAACCCATTTTGCTTGTAAAAAAGCTTCATTTAAGCCCAATCCATCGTTCAGCAGTACCGGCAGGCTATTTGCCCAAATCGCCCTGCCGCGCCTGTGCTTTTTTCTTGAAAATCTCTTTTAGAGACTCGCTGTAAGGCGGTCTGGCAATGCCGTATTCGGTGACGATAGCGCTTATAAGCTCGTGGTCTGTAACGTCAAAGGCGGGGTTGTAGACCTTAACACCCCTGGGTGCCATGCGAAGCTTATACCACATCTCTGTCACCTCCTCGCCCGGACGCTGCTCGATGGGAATTTCGTCTCCCGTGGCAATGCTCATGTCAATGGTGGAGGTTGGACCGAGCACATAGAAAGGAATACCATAGTGCTTGGCAAGAATGGCAACTCCGCTCGTTCCAATTTTGTTGGCAGCGTCGCCGTTTGCGGCGATACGGTCGCAACCGACAAAGCACGCCTGAACCCAGCCGTTTTTCATTACGATGGACGCCATATTATCGCAAATGACCGTAGTGTCCACTCCGTGTTCATGCAGCTCAAAGCTGGAAAGGCGCGCGCCCTGAAGCAGAGGGCGGGTCTCGTCGGTGAAAACCTTAAATTGCATTCCGCGCTCCACGCCAAGGTGGATGGGAGCAAGGGCAGTGCCGTATTTTGAGGTCGCAAGCTGACCTGCGTTACAGTGGGTAAGTATGCCGTCGCCGTCCTTGATAAGCGTAAGTCCATATTCGCCGATGGACTTGCACATCCATATATCCTCCTCGTGTATTGCGATTGCCTCCGCACGAAGAAGCTCCCGAAGCTCATCGGGCGTTTTGTCCCTCCTGTCGGCGATGGACGCCTCCATACGGTTTAACGCCCAGAAAAGGTTAACAGCCGTGGGACGTGAGGAGGCAAGATAGTCCTTTTTCTTTTTAAACTCCGCGAAAAACTCATCATAATCAACGGCATCAATCTCGCGCGAGGCAAGGTAAACGCCATAGGCGGCAGCAACGCCGATAGCCGGAGCGCCGCGAACCTTCAGCAGGTATATAGCCTCAAAAATGTCCTCCTGCTTATCCAGCCGGAGCATTTCAATGGTTTCGGGAAGCTTGGTCTGGTCGATGATTACAAGCTTGTTGTTTTCCCTGTCGAAATCAACGGTGGGGTAATCCATAATGCTTTTTGCCATAATACGACCTCCGCTAATTTTGCTCCTTGAGCTTCTCTGCCACGTCATCTGCAAGCCTTCGGATGCCGCTTTCCGTCATTATCCCACAGCGGGGGTCAGGACAGGCGCATTCGTGTGCAGATGCGTCAGTCTTCTCCGTGCCGCTCGCAGCCGCCGTTCGTAAGGACGCTCCCCCGCTTGAATAGCCAAGCCCTCTGCGAATTTCAAGAAGCTCATTGACCTGCTCGGCACTTAAAGCATTAGCCTTGCCTATAAGGCTTCCGGTTAGCATCGTCACCATCGCGTAATGCTCCATCGACTCAAGGCGAAAATACGCCTCCATCAAATCGCGCCCCCAGCTTAGCGCGCCGTGGTTTGCAAGCAAAACGCCGTTATAATCGCGGCAATAGGGGGCAACTGCGTCTGCAAGAGCCTGCGAGCCTGGGGTCTCATAATGTACGCAGGGGACAGCTCCGAGATTTATCAGTGCCTCGGAATATATCGCCTTGTCCAGCGCAATACCCGCAATGGCAAAGCCGGTGCATACAGGCGGATGCGCGTGCGTAACTGCGCCGATCTCTGGGTTTTCATTATACACACGCAGGTGCATTTTGATCTCTGACGAGGGCTTTAGTCTCCCCATGCTGACAATTGTGCCGTCAAGCTTCATTTTGACAAGCTCGTCCTCTTTCATGAAGCCCTTGGATACGCCGGTGGGAGTTGCCCAGATCATATCGTCGGCGACTTTGACACTAATGTTGCCGTCATTCGCCGCGACCATATTTTTCGCATACATACGTTTGCCGATCTCAACAATAAGCTGCTTGGCTTCAAGATCGCACGGATAGTGTCTTTTCATGCTGTGTATTCTCCCATGCTGTGAGTCGTCGTTTGCTCTTCGCTCAAGAGCTTTGCCTGTTTTTTAGTAATTATATTCTGTAGGCGTTAATAAGTCAATGAGTTTTCAACGTTCTCAAACCGTGTTCAAGTGGAGGCGAAAAAGCATGACCATACACTGAAAAATTGCTTGAGCGGCGGCTGTTAACCAATTTTTGAAAGGCTTTTTTTGCATTATTTCCTGTGATTTCAATTTACTTTTGTGTGCTTCGTGCTGCTGCTGTAGCGCAGCCCTGTGAAAGAGAGCTTGCTCTCCCCCGCTTATCCCGCCCTTTCTGCATTTTTATTCTTTTTTCGAGAGCATATCGCATTTTCATATTGACAAGCCAAAAGCCCTGTGCATATAATCATTAAAGTCATATATACACTACAAATGTAAAGGGGTGTGTCTGCTTGACCTACAAGGAGTCACTAATCACAAAAATCGCGTGGTACTACTACGTTCAAGGCTTGACGCAGCAGAATATCGCCACGATTCTGGGCATTTCGCGTCTAAAGGTCATAAAGCTGCTTGAAGAAGCGCGGGAATCGGGCGTTGTTGAATTCAAGCTGCACCGCGGCAGTGAGAGCCGTGTGGCAGTTGAGCGCGGATTGTGCGAGGCTTTCGGACTGCGCGACGCCTTTGTAGTCCCAACAGACAGCAACCCCCTTGAGCGCAACGAGTCCATAGCAAAGGCCGCCGCCATGTACATAAGCGACTGCTTTCCCGAGTGCAATGTCATCAACATCGGCTATGGTGACTCAGCCAGCCGCGTTCTCAACAACCTTGCCGAGAGCAGTGACAAGGCGATTTCCTTTGTCTCTCTGACCGGCGGTGTCAATTACTACCTGCCGAACAAGGTGCGGAAAATCTTTAACGCCAGCCTTTCGCTGATGCCCGCCCCTCTTTATACCTCCAGCGCCGAGCTTTCCGAGGCACTGCGCAACGAGCCGGCGGTCGCGGATGTTGCGCGTATGTCCAGTCTTTCGGATTTAACCGTTGTCGGCATCGGCGGCATGAATAACGACGCGACCATCGTAAGCTCCGGAGTTTTGAGCATGAACGACTTCAACTATCTGCGCATGAAGGGTGCAGTCGGCGACATTCTCTCCCACTTTCTCGACGCTGACGGCAACATCGTCAGCGAAGATTTTGAATGCCGTCTTATCAGCACCCCGCTCGACTGGCTTGTGCGCTGCAAAAACGTCATTTGCGTGGCGGCAGGCGAGGAAAAGGTCGCAGCAATCCGTGCAGCTATGAAAAAGTCATATATAAACATATTGGTAACGGACGAAGCTACCGCGAACTGCCTTATCAGCACGAAGTAGAGGCTTTATCTTTGCAGCAGCGCAGTCGGCAGCAAAAAGCTCACCGGATTTTTCAGCAGCCCGCCAAAATTTGGCGGGCTGTCTTTTTATAAACAAAAAATTCTGTTCAGCCGTGGATTAGTGGTGTATAATAATCGCGGAGGCTTTTTCGGGCGGCATCGCTCGCCCGTTCAGCATAATACGGACGGTTGCGGCGACTCCATCCCTATCGCCACAGGCGTCCGAAATAAGGAGGATTCCCGCCCCGACCGGCGGTGCGGCAGTGTGGAGACCTGTCGTAAAGCCCGCGCGGTTTCGCTCCGCGCGCGGCAAGGCGTTATTTGCGGAGGCATTGACGTCACGGTCAGTCAGAAATGGCAACAGTATCATTAAAGGGAATTAAAAAGGTCTACGAGGGAAATGTTACAGCCGTCCACGACTTCAACCTTGAAATCGCGGATAAGGAGTTCATCGTTTTAGTCGGTCCCTCCGGCTGCGGCAAGTCCACCACTCTTCGCATGGTGGCGGGTCTTGAGGAAATAACCGAGGGCGAGCTTAGAATCGACGATAAGCTGATGAACGACGTTGCCCCCAAGGACAGGGACATCGCAATGGTTTTCCAAAACTATGCGCTTTACCCCCACATGACGGTCTATGAAAACATGGCGTTCGCGCTCAAGCTTCATAAGACCCCAAAAAAGGAAATTGATAAAAAGGTAGGCGAGGCGGCGGAAATTCTCGGCATAACCGAGCTTCTGCAAAGAAAGCCAAAGGCTCTTTCCGGCGGTCAGCGTCAGCGCGTTGCCATTGGTCGCGCCATTGTGCGCGAGCCCAAGGTTTTTCTCATGGACGAGCCTCTTTCAAACCTGGATGCGAAGCTGCGCAACCAGATGCGCGCGGAAATCATCAAGCTTCGCCAGCGTATCGACACCACCTTTATCTATGTTACCCATGACCAGACCGAGGCCATGACGCTCGGCGACCGCATCGTCATAATGAAGGATGGTCTGATCATGCAGATAGGCACGCCGCAGGAGGTCTTTGACCACCCCTCAAACATCTTCGTTGCCGGCTTTATCGGCACACCGCAGATGAACTTCTTTGATGCGCAGCTTGAAAAGACGGAAAGCGGCTATGCTGTCAGAGTATGCGGCGCGCTCATCGCCCTTACTGATGAAAACGCGAAAAAGCTTGCTGAACGCAATGTCGGCAGTATGCCTGTTACGCTCGGTATCAGACCCGAGCACATCTGCTTTGCCGCGGAGGGCGGCGAAACCGCGATCGACGGCGTTATCTCCGTTTCCGAAATGATGGGCAGTGAATACCATCTGCACGCAGCCACCGGGGAAAACGACGTTGTTATGCGCGTTTCCACCACTGATATGCCAAAGGAGCTTTCCGGCGGCGCGCACTTCGGCACTCCCATCAAATACACCTTCCGTCCCGAACAGATGCACCTGTTCAACAAGGAAACGGAGGAAAACCTCATCTAAACGCAAAGTAAAAGCGCGCGGCTTAATTGCCACGCGCTTTTTTCTTATGCGCTTTTATAAAAAGCCTGTACGATCGTCTTTCCGTCCTTTAGCGCGTCGCTTTGCAGTGCGCGGCAGCTTTTCAAGTGGACGCTTCTATCAGGTCGTTGCACCATTTGACAGACTTGATATAAGCATCGTTGATGTCCTCGCAGGACAGACCGTTTGTCTCGGCAAAGCGGCTGACCTCGTCCCAGTTGGCATATTCATAATCCTTAAAGAAGGCTATCAGAGACGAATACGGTCCTTCCTTTGTAAGCAGAGACTCGCGTATCTCGTCCGCCACGGGGATCTCCTCAAGCAGCTCCTCCTTGCTCTTTTCAAGAGCGATATGCAGCAGAGAAAGCATACCCGTCATAAACACATGGCGCGCGTCCTTTTTCGGGTGGAAGCATGGTGCAAGCAGTTCTCCGAAGTGTGCGCGAATAAGCGACATACGCACAAGCTCAAGCGGCTTTTCGTCTGTTATGCCGCGAAGTGCGAGAACGGAGATCCATTTTTTGAGGTTTTCCTCACCCAGGAAGGTCACCGCCATCAAAATGGAGGAAACGCGCGTTTTCAAGCCGACCGAAGCGGAGTTGAGAAGCCGAAGCAGCTTGTAGGACAGCGCCACATCCGAGGCTATAACGGCGCTTATCTCGTTAAAATCAACGTAATCGTCGGTGCTGGTGAGCTGGAGCAGACGGAAATAGTTGGTTTTGAGCGGCTCTATATCCTTGGTCTTTCTAACAATAGCTTGCTGGTTGAAGAAATAACCCTGAAACAGCTTGTAGCCCATCTGCTGTGCGGCTTCAAACTCCTCTGCGGTAGAGACATTTTCGGCAATAAAGGTGCGGGAGTTATGCTCCGCTATGATGCGCCTGCGCTCCCTGTCACCAATGCCGCCGGGAGCAAAGCGGCAGTAATCAGCCAGCTTTATCAGCTCGCCGTCAACACTTTCGCGGTCAAGATTTGTAACCGCCAGCGCAAAGCCGTAGCTTTTAAGCTGCTTATACATCTGAAGCTCCGCGGCGCTGCAATTGCCGCAGGCACGAATTTGGATAACGAACTTGTCCTTGGGCAGATTTTTAAGCGCGGCGTGGTTTAAAAGCTGCTTGGTAAAGGATATGAAATACTTTGTGTTGTCCCTAATCTCGTTTAGTCCCAGCGCGTCAAGCGTGCGGTCAAATTCGGTAAGGCTGACAGTTTCGTCATCCTCCCTCGCTTTAACATCGTTATCCACCAGCTCATAGCCGTAGGTATTGCCGTTTTTAATGAGGATAGGCTGTATGTTTATATACATATCCTTGAATTTTTTTGCCTTGTCAAAGCTGTCCTCAAACAGTTCGAGCCTGTTGCGTCCGTTGCTTTTCGCCTCATACAGGGCGATATCCGCCTTTCGCAGCAGTTCTGATATATTATCGCCGTGCGCGGGGAAAAAGGCAGCTCCCATGCTCAGAGTACATTCGCCCTCAATGGCCGGCATGGTGTATACCTGAAGCGCTCTTTTTAGAAGCTCGCTGTAATGCGCGCGCATTTCAGACTCCCCGCTAAAGCGCGAGGGACTATCCGTAAACACAATAACAAACTCATCGCCGCCGAGACGGTAAAGATGCCCCTTAAAAACGGGGTCGCCCTCAAGATGGCTCGTAAGCCGTCGAAGCATGGCGTCGCCCGTATTGTGTCCATAGGTGTCGTTGATGTTTTTAAAGTTGTCCATATCGAAGATGCAAAGCGCTCCGCAGACTCTTCCGTTTTCGATATCAGGCTCAAGCTCGCTGAAATCCTCCTTGAGCCTTTGACGGTTGGCTATCCCGGTTAGGTGGTCGGTATATGCAAGCTTATACATCTTATCCGCCGCGCTGCGCTCCTCGTCAACATCTCTCGCGGTAAAAACAGTGGCGGACCTGCCGTCTATCCACTCGGCAGTACTGCGCTTGATGGAAAAGACTCTGCCGTCGGAACTTTTAAGGTCAAAGCTCTCGTCCTCGTTCTCGTCCTCATCGCCCTTTTTCGGGCAATGGTCGCAAAGACCGGGGAAAATATAGGAGTAGCTGCGCTTGCAGCTTGCCATATTGTGCAGTTCAGGGTCAAGACGCTCCTTAGCCTGCTCGTTCATGCACAACACGCCGCAGCCGTCGTTTCTTACAACAATTACGTCAGCGTCGTAAGAATCAAGTACGCTTTTGACCGCGCGTTCCGTCTGATTTTTCTTGTTTTTGTTTATAAGCATTGCACTACCCCACTGTTCACGGCGAAGCCTCCGATTTTTTGTAACCTATATTATAGCATTCTTTATCTTCTAAGAACAGCGTTTTTTCGCGCTGATTTGCAAAACAATGCTCAGACGAAAAAATTCATATTTGCTATTGACAAGCGTTAAGAGTCGTTTTATAATGCACTTAATTTAAATCTGAAACCGTTGAGTCAGAGTAGTAGCTTTTCGCTCAGCCTCAAAGAGAGCCGCAGATGGTGTGATTGCGGCAGGACGGCGGATAGTGAATGGACTGATGAGGGCAGACGAAAGCCGTATATCGGCGAGTAGCAACTGACGGAACCCGGATCCGTTATCAAGCCGGCACACATTAAAGGATGTGTGAAACGAGAGGGTGCGCTTGCATCAACTTGGGTGGTACCGCAGGATTTTGTCTTGTCCCAATTCGGGGCAGGGCTTTTTTGTTTTACGGAGGAAAAAACATGGGCTTCATTCTCTTGAAGGAGCGATGGCATCGCTTGACCTTATCCGAACAAGCACAAAAAATATTTTTAAATAATAAAAGGAGAAATCTGTCATGAAAAAGCTGCTTTGCATTGTTTTAACACTCACACTTGTTCTTGCCTTCGCCGCCTGCGGCGCGAAAAGCGACGAGCCTTATCTCATCGGAATTTCACAATACGGCGAACACCCCTCTCTGGACAACTGCCGCGAGGGCTTTCTTCAGGGTCTTGCCGAAGCAGGTCTTGTTGAGGGCAAGGATTTCACCCTTGACTATCAGAACGCCGGCTTTGACGACAACATCGCCATCCAGATAGGTCAAAGCTTCTCCGCTGAAAATGTTGACCTCATGTGCGCAATTGCAACCCCCTCCGCGACCGCCTGCTACGCGGCAGCAGAGGATAAGGATATTCCCGTTATCTTCACCGCAATAACAGACCCTGTCGCAGCTCATTTGGACAGCGGCAACGTCACCGGCACCTCCGACAAGCTCCCCGTTGAAGCTCAGCTCGATCTTATCCGAAAGCTCCAGCCCGAAGCAAAGACCATCGGCATCGTTTATACCACCTCTGAGCCGAACTCCGTTTCCGCTATCGCAGAATATGAGGAAAAGGCGGGCGACTACGGCTTTGAAATCGACGCTATCGGCGTTACCGCACAGTCTGAGGTCACTCAAGCGGTCGATACCCTCATAAGCCACAAGGTAGACTGCCTTTCCAACCTTACCGACAATAACGTCGTCGGCACTCTCGCCGCCGTGCTTGAAAAAACAAACGAGGCAGGCATCCCCGTTTACGGCTCTGAGGTTGAACAGGTCAAGCTCGGCTGCGTTGCCGCCGCGGGTATCGACTACATAAAGCTCGGTCGCCAAACCGGAGTCATGGCTGCAAAGGTACTCAAGGGCGAAGTCTCCTGCGCCGACCTCCCCTTTGAGACTATCAGCGAATACGGCGTTTATGTAAACTCCGCAGCCTGCTCCGAGCTTTCCATAACTCTCCCCGAGGAAATAGTCGCGGTTGCCATTGAAACTGCCGAATAAGCATCTTCCGTATTTTCAAGGTTTCCGGAGAAACTCCTCCGGAAACCTTGAGGGCGTTGTTGTAATAGAATAAAACACGAGCAAATAAACATTGACCCCGGCGCAAATCATCGGCAGGAGGACACCGCCATGCTTGACTCGATCATAAGCACGCTGACACAGGGCTTTATTTACGCCCTCATTTCCTTTGGCGTGTATATAACCTATTCCATTTTGGATTTTCCCGATTTGACCACCGACGGCAGCTTTCCTCTCGGCGCTGCGGTCACCGCCGTTTTGCTCACAAACGGCTGCAACCCCTACCTTACGCTGCTTGTTGCAATCGCCGTTGGTGCGTTGGCAGGGCTTATCACGGGGCTTATCCATGTTAAGCTGCACGTTCGTGACCTGCTCGCGGGCATCATCACGATGACGGCGCTGTTCTCCATAAACCTGCAAATCGGCGGCTCTAACCTAGTTGTGGAGCGCGCTACCGCAACGATCTTCAACGCCGAGCCCATAATGACGCTTTTCGGCGGAATGTCGCTGCTTTACCGCAAGCTTATAGTATCTTTTATTCTCATTGTAGTTGTAAAGATTATTCTCGACCTCTATTTCAAGACTAAATCGGGTCTGTTGCTTCGCGCCGTGGGCGATAATCAAACGCTGGTTACGGCGCTGGCAAAGGACAAGGGCAACATGAAAATCCTCGGTCTTGTTATCGCAAACGCTTTAGTAGCTCTCGCAGGCTGCATCGTCTGTCATGAGCAGCGCAGCTTTTCCGCAACAATGGGAACAGGTCAAGTGGTCTTTGGTCTTGCAACCGTCATCATCGGTATTACACTGTTTCGCCGCATGAGCTTTGTTAAGGGCACCACAGCCGTTGTAATCGGCAGCATTCTTTACAAGGCGTGCATTACAGTCGCGCTCGCTGCAGGTCTGCCCGCCAATCTGCTGAAGCTCATCACCGCTTTGCTGTTTTTGCTGGTGCTGGTATTATCCGGACGCAAGGGAGAGGAGATAATCCATGCTTGAGCTTAGAAACATACGCAAGGTATATAACGCCGGAAGCATCACGGAGCTGAAGCTGTTTGATGACTTCAGCCTTACCGTTGATGACGGCGAGTTTGTCTCCGTGATCGGCAGCAACGGCAGCGGCAAAACCTCACTTTTGAATATTATCTGCGGCTCTATCCCCATAGAAAGCGGTGACGTGCTCGTCGGCGGCGAGAGCATTGCAAAGGAAAAGGACTTCGTGCGCTGCCGCCGCATAGGCAGAGTATATCAAAATCCCTCGCTCGGCACGAGTCCTAATCTTACTATGCTGGAAAACCTCTCTCTGGCTGATAACAAGGGCAAAAGCTTCGGTCTGCGCTTCGGCATCAACAAAAAGCGCATTGACTATTACACCGAGCAGCTTGCCTCGCTTGGGCTGGGGCTTGAGGATAAGCTCAATGTCAAGATGGGCGCGCTTTCCGGCGGACAGCGCCAGGCAGTAGCCCTGCTTATGGCAACGATGACGCCGCTTGAATTTCTTATCCTTGACGAGCACACGGCGGCACTTGACCCCAAAACAGCCGAGGTGATCATGCAGCTTACAGACAGGGTGGTTCGTGAAAAGGGGCTTACAGCCATCATGGTCACACACAATCTGCGCTATGCCGTGGAATACGGCACACGGCTTATTATGATGGATAAGGGCAGCATCGCCTTCGACAAGCGCGGAGCCGAAAAAGCCGCGCTCACAACAGATGAGGTTCTTGCCAAATTCAACACGCTCAGTATAGAGTGAGTGAAAACCACAAAGCGGCTAACACCATAGCAATTTAAAAGCGTTTCTGTTTTTGCACGCAAAAACAGAAACGCTTTTTTCATTCCAACAACTGCTCCACCGGCAGTCGGCTGTATGATTTTTCTCAGCGCGGTAAAAATAGCACTGTACTGCCAAGGCATCAGTCTTTGTCAGTCTATGTCGAACAGCAGCCGCAAATGTATCCTTTTACGGCTGCTCTCTCGATTGGCGCTATGTTATCACAGTCCCTCTCCAAAAATCAAGAGCCTGTATTCAGATGTAACGAAACAGTAACAAATCGTCCAAAACTTGCAAAACGCCCTAATTTTTGCCTACCGGGAGGAAAAAAGGTATGTTTCCCTGCCAAATTGACAGTAATCCGTCAAATCACTCACTGCGCCCCACGACAAAAGCGCCCAATCCCGCAAGCCCTTTCGCGGCAGACCGCGAGGTGCTTGCCTTTGGAGAAATACTAGACGGCTGGCTTGCGCAAAAGCGCAGCGTCCTTCGCCGAACGACATTCTCCACCTATTTATCCGTCGTCGAAAACCATCTGCGTCCCGCGCTGGGTGCGCTTCCGGCGCAGGAGACAGACGATTTTGCCATAGCGTCCTTTATTAACGATATCAGCAGCGACCGCTCCGCCCTTTCCGCTTCGACCGCGCGGGGAATTGTAAATGTTCTGCGCTCCGTGCTTGAATATGGACGCGCCTTCGGCGTAAGTGCGCAGCCGTCGTCCTGTGTTTGCCAAAAGAAGAACGTCAGAGCGGAAATCAGCGTGCTTACCGACGCCGAGCAGGAGCGTCTGCTCGCCTATCTGGGGCTATACCCCTGCGGAACGAACCTAGGAATACTGATATGTCTTAAAACAGGTCTGCGCTTGGGTGAGATATGCGCGCTGAAATGGGGCGATATTTCCTTCTCGGCAGGACTTCTGTGCGTAAATCGCACAGTTTCACGCATCAGACCCGATGACGGCAGCGAGGGCACGCAGTTGTATTTCGGCAGCCCGAAAAGCGCCAGCTCCAAGCGCTCTATACCTCTGCCGCCCTCACTTCTGCGCGTGCTTGAGCATAGGCGCGGAGAGGATGAGTGCTTTGTCCTCTCCGGACGGGCGGACAAAATAGTTGAGCCGCGCAGTATGCAGCGGCATTTTAAAACCGTGCTGCGCCGCGCGGGGATACGCGATATGAACTTTCATGTCCTGCGTCACAGCTTTGCAACCAAGTGCGTTGACCTCGGCTTTGATGTCAAGTCGCTGAGCATGATTTTAGGACACTCCAGCGTAAACACCACAATGAACACCTACGTCCACCCCTCCCTTGAGCGTATGCGCTCAATGATGAGCCTGTTAGAATAAGCACCCTGCACATCAAAAGGGCTTTCGTGCATTTTCTGCACGAAAGCCCTTTTACTTACAAAATTTTGCACAGATCAACCGCAAAAGGATACATTTGCGGTTGTTTTTGAAGATTATGGTACTTACGTCTGCGCCCGCCAAGGATATCCGGGCGCAGGCGAGTACATAAAACAGGGCCCCCAGCGGCTACTATCACCAAGGAGGAGTTTCGTACATGAAAACTCTCAGCAAGACATTGTCTCTTGTGCTTGTTTTCGTCATGGTTCTCGGTATGTTCGGTGTTTCCGGCGCTACCTACACGGACAACGATGAAATAAGCTACAAAGAGGCAGCCGATGTTATGACCGCCATCGGCGTGTTCAATGGCATAGGCGGCGAATTTCAACCCCAGGGTAAGCTCACCCGTGAGCAGGCAGCAAAGATCATCTGCTATCTGACCATCGGACAGGTAGCCGCAGATAATCTTACCGCTACCGAAGCCCCCTTCACCGATGTTGCAGCAGACCGCTGGTCTGCCGGCAGCATTTCCTACTGCGTTAAGCAGGGCATCATTGCCGGTCACGGCGACGGCACCTTCGACCCCGAAGGCTATGTCACCGGCTACCAGTTTGCAAAGATGCTTCTCGTAGCTCTCGGCTATGACGCAATAATCGAGCAGTTCATCGGTCCGAGCTGGGCTATCAATGTTGCTAAGCGCGCCTTTGCAAACGACCTGTTCAGCGGCAACGACAGCTTCGCAGGCGACAAGGCCGCCACCCGTGAGGAGGCTGCTCTCTACGCTCTCAACCTTCTCGAGTGCAACACCGTAAGCTATGCCTACAAGGGCACAAACATCATCTCCAACGGTATCACCATCAGCATCGGTGCCTCCGCTCCCAGCCAGGCAAACCCCAGCTTTATGGCAACCTATTATAAGGGTCTTGCCGTCGACCACGAGACGACCGACGCTTTCGGCCGCAGCGCCACCGTCTGGACTCTCAAGGGCGGAGAGATCGGCACCTATGCCGACAAGGCAGACTTCACCTTCACCTCCGACAAGACAAGCACCGCCGGTGTTGCCGAGCTGAAGAAGCTCTTTAAGGGCTACAGCTTCGCTTCTCTCGACCGCAGCAATGTCAGCTACAACGGCAAGCCCGAGGGCACTTCCGGCACTGTTTCCTCAATTAACAGCGCGGCAGCCCTCGCAGCCATCACCGGCAACGGCGTCATTGTCGAGGTTTTCACAGCCGACGATAACTCTAAGACCGTCGAGGCAATTAGCGTTATCGAGACCGACCTTGCGAAGATAAACGGCATCTCCGCCGCTTCCAAGAAGGTTTCTCTTGTAACCGTAAGTACAAATACTGCCGGCAGCGCCACCTACACGATAACCGAGGACAACAGCGAGTATGCCAACGTATATGAGCTGAGCGTCGGCGATTATGTACTCGTAGTTCCCGTTTGGAACGGCTCTGACTACAGCGTTCACAGCGCTGTTCGCGCAAAGACTGTTTCCGGTCATGTAAATGCTACCAATGCCCTTACCAACACAGTATATCTTGACGGTACCGCTTATGTCAAGGGCTCTGCTAAGACCTCCGCAGTTGACAGCATCGCAGTTGATACCACCAACGAGGCTACCCTCTGGCTCGACAGCCACGGCTACATCGTTCATGCCGACACCGCAACCGCAACCACCACAAATTACATTTATGTTCTGGAGGCATACCAGTCTCTCTCCTCCGAGGGCAAGCTCCTGAACATGGCTAAGGGTGTTCTCACCGACGGCAGCATTGTTGATGTCGTGACCTCCACTCTCGCAACCGCCGGCAAGCTTTACGGCTCTGTTGTTTCCAACGACGTATACGCCCTGACAGAGTCCACCGCTCTTTCCGCTGCCGGCACTGCCGGTGATGAGGCTGTCGTAACCGCAAACAAGCACATTGCCCTGAAGAGCGGCGGCACCATCAACAGCTATGACAAGGTTCTCACCTCCGCCACACAGACAGGCAACCACTACGGCAACTACTATGACACTGATGTTAAGTTCATCTTCGTAAGCAGCTCTGCAAAGACCGCTACCGTTAAGACCGGTGTCCAGGGTGTTGCCTCCATCCCCGCAGGCAGCTTCGCTGTTGTTGAGGCAAAGTCCGCAAGCGACTCTACCCCCGTTGTTAAGGCAGTAGTCCTCGTTGACGGCATTGCCGCAAGCGTTGACTCCGACTCTCTCATTTACTTCCCCAGTTCTACTCCCATTGGTTCTACCGCTCTGAAGAACGAGACCACCGGCAAGTATGAGACCTTCAACGTATATGCCGGCTACATTGACGGCGTGCTTGTAGAGGGCGGCGTTGCCACCAAGAGCAGCGTTTCCGCCAACAGCTTCTACACCTTCGCTAAGTCTGAGGCAACCGGCGCATACGTTCTGGCTTCCTCCGCTTACAGTCTCACCAGCGGCAACACCGCCGTTCAGACTGCACAGTCCATCACCGCTACCTTTGACTCCAAGCTTATCACAGTCAACAGCCTGCTCCTTGATATCAGCAAGGCAGTTGTCACCGACGTCCGCAGTGACTCTGACAAGGCAGCCGAACCCGTTATCGAGAGCGCATCCGGTCTGTGCGAGGCAGCTGACAGCAAAACCGTTACCGTGAGCGTTATCTACAACGCCACCACCGGCTCTGCGGAAACTGTCTACATTCTCTCTGTCGCATAAGACGAGTTAGGAAAACCCCATAGTTCAAGCGCCCCGCGGCAATCGCCGCGGGGCGCGTTTTGTTTATTGGGCGGAAGCGGAGACAGCTTCCTCCTTGGGATGCCTGTTTTGCCAGATGCACCAAACGGTAACGGAGGCGATTACTATCGCCCCGCCCGCAAGCGCGAAAACACCGGGGGTCTCGCCGTCAAAAAGAAATACCCACACGGGATTTAAAAGCGGCTCAACAGCACCTAAAAGCGAGCACGCCAGCGGCGGGCAATTTTTTGAGGAAAGAGCCAAAAGAATATATGGAATGCCTAGCTGAACCACGCCCAGAGCCAAAACGCAGAGCACCGGTACAGCGGAAACGGGAGTTTCCGTGAAAAAAACAAAGGGGATGCCGACAGCGGCAGTAAAAGCATGACCGAGGAGCATTCCGCCCATCTTTGCAGGCTCATCCGCCCTGCCCACGGTAAGATACATACCCGCCATAAAAGCGCCCGCAAGAATTGCAACGCAGTTGCCGAGAATGTAGCCGGGCTGAAGCTGGTCAAAGAAGAAAAGCGCGATGCCCGCCATTGTAAATATAACCGCGAGAGCGTCCGCCCTTCTAAAGCGCTCACCGTAAAGTAGGCTTGAATAGAGCATCAGGAAAACAGGAGCAGTAAACTGTAAAACGATGGCGTTTGCCGCAGTTGTTAGCTTGTTGGCGGTTACAAAGGCGAGAAAGGTAAGCGACATCAAAACGCCGTTTATAAGCGACTGCTTGCCGAATTTGACGGGCGTTTTCGTTGCCTTTAAATATACCAGCACGACCAGAGCGGCAATTGCGCTGCGAAAGCCCGCAATAACGAAGGGACTCCACGGCGTGAGCTTGATGAAGATGCCCGCCGTTGACCATAGCGCTGCGCAAACCAGCATTTGAACAATTGCTTTATTTTTAGGTGTCATGTTAAATAACGGTCCTTTCTTAACTCTTTTCGGCAGCTTGAGCCGTTTTTTTCAGCGGCGAAAAAGTGCTATTTTGCGGCTGCCTTTAGCCGGCAGCCGCAAAATATATATGGTTGGTCTTTGCAAAAAGCCTATTTTTCCTTCCAGGTCTGAGGAATGAACAGCATGAGCATGGGGAATATCTCAAGCCTTCCCAAAAGCATAGTCAGCGACAGCACTATCTTGCTGAAATCGCTGAACCCGGAATAGTTTCCGACCGCGCCGACCAAATCGAGTCCCGGACCGATATTGTTAAAGCAGGCAAACACCGAGGAAACGGTAGTCTCAAGCGACAGGTTATCAAGCGAGACAAGCAAAACAGCCGCTGCCATCAGCAGCCAGTAGGCTGTCATATAGGTGCTGGTAGCGCGAATAACGGGGTCTTCAAGTATCGCCCCGTCAAGCTTCACAACGCGCACCGCGCGCGGGTGAATAAGCTTCTGCACCGAGTTTTTCAGCGCCTTGAACAAGATCACGATCCGCGCCACTTTAACGCCGCCGCCCGTAGAGCCTGCCGACGCGCCGACGACCATCAGCAGCACCAGCAGAATTCGTGAAAACTCAGGCCAAAGGTTAAAGTCCGTCGTACAGTAGCCCGTTGTGGTGATAATCGAGCTTACCTGGAAGAAGCTGTGGTGCAGCGCGTCTTTTACACTGCCGTAAAGGGGGAGAATATTTATGGTAATAAGCAGTGTCGCAATGGCTATGATGGCAAAGTATACCCTCAGCTCCTCGTTTTTCCGAACGTCCCGGAACTGCCGCAGCAGCAAAAGGTAGTAAACAGAGAAGTTGACGCCGAACAGCACCATAAAAACAGCGATAACCGTTTGCAGATAGTAGCTGTCATAATAGCCGATGCTGGCGTTTTTTATGGAAAAGCCGCCTGTGCCTGCCGTACCGAGGGCATGAACGAGGGAGTCGAACACAGGCATACCGCCAAGGCACAGGAGAATGATTTCCAGAACCGTCAGTCCGAAATATATTATGTATAGTATCCTCGCGCTCTGACGAAGCTTGGGAGCGAGCTTGCCTACGACAGGTCCGGGGCTTTCCGCGCGAAGAACGTGCAGCAGGTCGCCCTTGCCGCGCCCGCCGTTAGGAACGATGATGAGCAGAAACACCAGCACGCCCATGCCGCCCAGCCAGTGGGTGAAGCTGCGCCAGTATAAAACGCCCCTAGGCAAAGCTTCAACATCCGTCAGCACTGTTGCGCCCGTTGTGGTAAAGCCGCTTATTGTTTCAAAAAGTGCGTCCACAAATCGCGGGATACAGCCGGAAAAAACAAAGGGCAGCGCTCCGAATATACTAAGCACTATCCATGACAGCGAGACTATAACCAGCCCGTCTCTGGCATAAACCTTGCGCTCGCCGCGCGTTTTTAAAAGCAGCAGCGGTATAAAAATCGCCATAAGTCCCATCGTGTAAAGGAAAGCGCAGACCGTCTCCATCTCTCTGTAATGGAGGGAAATGAGCAGCGCGGGCAGCATAAACGCCGCTTCTATCCAAAGCAGATGCCCCAGAAAAAAGCGTATGGACTTTATGTTCATCAGAAGGGTTCCTCCACAAAGATATCGTTGAGGTTAATAATAGGTGTGCCGGTTTCAACAACGATAACCACCGTGTCGCCAAGCTTCAGGCAGTCGTCGCCATCGGGGATAATAACCTTGCCCGCCCGCGCAATGGAAGCGACCAGAGCGTCACGGCGTATCTTAAGCGCCCTGAAGGGAATGTTCAGGTGATGCGTCGTTTCGGAAACGGTGAATTCGCACGCCTCCGCCCTGCCGCCCGCAATGCGGTGAAGCGAAAGCATCGCACCGCTGCCGGAGCTTGCCATTGCGCGGACATAGCGGATTATTTCGTTTGCGGTAACAAGCTTTGGGCTGATGAGAGTATCGGTGTTTCTATCCTTCAGCATGGCAGCGTATTCCATGCGGCTGAGCTTGGTTATTGTTTTTGGAACGCCGAGATAGTCGGCATACATGGAGGTTATGATGTTTTGCTCATCAAGCCCCGTAAGCGAGACTAGAGCATCCATTTTGGAGATGCCCTCCTCCTGCAAAACTCTCTGGTTGCTGCCATCGTCGTTTATGATAAGCGCCGAGGGCAAAAGCTCGGAGAGCTTTTTGCAGCGTTCGGGGTCTTTTTCTATTATCTTGACGGCAACATGAGTCTGAAGCAGCATCTGCGCAAGAAAAACTGCAATCCGGCTGCCGCCGACTATCATAACATTGTGGACCTTGGAGTGGGCAATGCCTGCGTTTTTCAGCATTCCGGGTATATTCTGCGCGGCAAGGGCTATCGTGATCTTGTCGCCCGCCTCAATCGTAAAGCTACCGCGCGGAATAGTTGTTGTCTGCCCACGTTCGACCGAGCAGACGAGGAGCTTTGTGTTGAGGGTTGCCGAGATTTTAGAAAGCGGAAGCCCGCAAAAGGCGCTCTTTTCCGTAATCTTCAGTTCCAGCAGCTCGACCCTGCCCCTTGCAAAGGTGTCTCTGGTGATAAAGGAGGGGGTTTGCAGCAGGCGGAACATTTCTCTCGCCGTGGCGCGTTCGGGGTTGATGCTCATGGAAAGATGCAGATCCTCCTTGATGAGCCTTGTCATGCGTTCATTTTCGGCATTTCGCACGCGCGCTATGGTATGCTTGCAGCCAAGCTTTTTGGCAAGAATGCAGCACAGAAGGTTTACCTCGTCAGTCGGCGTAACGGCAATAAGCAGGTCGCTTAAATCAACGCCGGCCGTTTTCTGGATTAGAGGGTCTGTTCCGTTACCGGCAAGGGTCATAACGTCCAAAGATTCCTGCGCTCTTTGCAAAGCCTCATAGTTGTTATCCACGATGATGATATCGTGAGACTCTTTGGAAAGCTGCTCAGCCAGAGAAAAGCCAACCTTACCGCTGCCGATGATAACAATTTTCATGGTTCGATTATCTCCCAAACACGAAATACCGAAATTATAGCACCCGTTGGCGCACATATCAAGCAAAGCGGCGCATAAATAGGCATACAAAACATCGCCCGCACATTCATCCGCCGACGCTCTATTTATAACTTATAACACATTCGTCTGCAAAAGACCACAGGCAGCGGGGATTAATTGCCTTCCCGCGTGTTTTTTGTTTATTTTTGCGTAAATCAATTGAAATCCGGTACGCTTTAGTAATATAATCATCAAAGCACAGGATAAAGGAGTCTATATAAAAATATGTACACCTTACTAAAAAACGCCAAAATCTACGACGGAACTGGCGCAGAGCCTTTTTTCGGCGACGTTCTCATAGAGCAAGACAAAATTGCCAAGGTCGGCGCGGAAATCACAGCGCCGGATACGGATACAAAGACGATTGACCTTTCGGGTCTTTCCCTCTCCTCTGGCTTTATCGACGCACATTCGCATAACGACTGGTACGCCATAAAAAAGCAGCCTCTTAAATACTTTGAGCCTTTTATTCGCCAGGGCATCAGCTCTTTCGTTACGGGCAACTGCGGGATATCCTCCACGGGCTTTAATGCCGACAGCAAATACATAGACAAAATCGGCGGGGGGCTTTTCAGCTTCAGTGAAACCACCGGGCGCTACGGCAGCATAGCCGAGCTTTTTGACGCGGTTGACGGCAAAAACCCCTGCAATATAGCAGCCTGCATGGGTCACTGCTCCGCAAGAGCAGGCGTAGCGGGCAATGAAAACCGTCCTCTTTCTGCCGACGAGCGTAAAAGGATGCTCGAGACTCTTGAGCAGGGCTTAAAGGACGGCGCGTGCGGTCTTTCCCTCGGTCTTATGTACGAGCCGGGGCTGTACGCCCCACGCGACGAGCTTGAGGACGTGGCGAAGCTCTGCCTAAAATATGACCGCCCTCTTACCGTCCACCCGCGAGCCAACTCCGCCGTATCTATGGCTTATCCCGAGCTTTTGGGCAGACCCCACCTTCTGCGTGCCCTCGACGAGCTTGCCGAGATAGCCAAGGGTACGAAGCTAAAGCTGCAATACTCGCACGCCATTTTTGTTGGACGCAAGTCCTTTAAATGCAAGGACGAGCTTATTGAGATTATCGATAGGATGCGCAGAGAGGGCGTTGACGCGCAGTTTGACATCTATAACGAGCTGTTGGGCGTTTCCGTTATCACCGTTATCATGCCGACATGGTATCAGGCACTTTCGCCCGAAGAAAAGCGCAAGCGGATAAACAAGCTTCGCTTTCGCATTCTGGCGCGTGCCAGCATAATTCTGCTCGGCTTTGACTATGACGACATTGAAATCGCCTATCTCGGCGAGGGCAATGAGCGCTTCGAGGGAAAAACAGTGCATCAAATCGCAAAGGAGCTGGGCAAATCCGATTTTGAGACCTATCTGAGCCTTTGCGAGATGAGTAATTTTGCCGGTCGCGTAAACATGGGTCCATACAGCACTCCCGAAATCATATCCTCTCTCTCAAAGCACGAAAACGTGCTTTATATGACTGATGCTTGGGTGGAGGATCACGGCATTCAAAACCCCGCGCTTTATGACAACCACCCTAAATTCCTGCGTTCCTCGCTTCTCGGCACAGGCGACACTATGCCAAACACAATACGAAAGATGACAGGCGCGGTTGCTGACCGCTTCGCACTCAAGGATCGCGGCTACATCAAGCCCGGCTGCTTTGCCGATATCACCGTTTTCAACGAGGACGAGCTTAAAAACGCAACGCCCGATTTGGGTCGTCCCTTTGGCATTGAGCGCCTGTTTATTAATGGGCGTCAGGTGCTTGAGGACGGTAAGCTCGATACAGAGGCGCTTAAAACCTCGGGGCGCGCTATGAGGGCAGAGTAAGGCGGCTTTCCGTCTTTCTTGCACCGCTTCAGCTATATAATATATCCACAAAGCGCAATGCGCCAAAAAATATTAGTATATTGCATAGGAGGAAAAATGGAACTGCTGTATCTGCTTGAGGGCATCCGCACCCCGTTTTGGGACACGGTGCTCGGCGCAATAACCTTGTTTGGCGAGGAAACACTCTTTATACTGCTGGCAGTCATCTTATTCTGGTGCGTCGATAAACGCGGCGGCTATTATATGATGGCAACGGGCTTTATAGGGGTTGTAGCCAACCAGTTTTTAAAGCTCTGGTTTCGCATTCCCCGTCCTTGGGTGAGAGACCCCAATTTCACGATAGTAGAGTCCGCGCGCGAGGCAGCCTCCGGATATTCTTTCCCCAGCGGACACACGCAGGCGGTCATGTCCTCGCTGGGCGTTCCCGCAGTAATCACAAAAAAGCCTTGGCTTAGAATTGCCTGCATCGCCCTAATAGCGCTAACGGCATTTTCGCGTATGTATCTTGGTGTTCATACGCCTGCGGACGTCGGCGTTTCACTTATAGTCGGCGCTGTATTGCTCGCGGCTATATATCCTGTTTTTTACGCCAAGGGCAATGCGGTCAAGCGAATATACATACTTTTCACCTGCATGATCGGGCTTGCGGTCTTATTCCTGCTCTTTACCGAGCTTTACCCCTTCCCCGCCGATATAGACGCCGAAAACTATGAATCCGGAATTAAAAACGCATACACGATGCTGGGTGTGTCGCTTGCGCTGCTTATTTCCCTGCATATTGACCGCAAGTACATACGCTTCAAGACGCAGGCTCCCCTTTGGGCTCAGCTTATCAAGGTCGTCGGCGGTCTGGCGCTGCTGATGCTCATTCGTATTCTTCTAAAGCAGCCTCTGCTGACCGTTTTCGGAGGGCATCACGCCGCCGACGCTATAAGATATTTCCTAATGATGCTGTTTGCCGGCTGCATCTGGCCGCTTACCTTTAAGCTATATCAGGATAAGGGCAAAAAATCCTAATAACCTAATAAGAAAAGAGCGGATGTTTTCATCCGCTCTTTTGATTTTGATTTGCTGATATATTGCTCTCGCCGCCTTATTTAATGCAGCGGCAGAGCGCATCAAACAGCTTTTGCGGTTCGATTGGCTTTGAAAGATGCTCGTTCATGCCCGCGTCATGGCTGGCGCGAACATCCTCCTCAAAGGCGTTGGCAGTCATGGCTATGATAGGGATCTGCGCAGCATCCGGCTTATCTGACGAGCGGATGCGCCTTGTTGCTTCCAGCCCGCCCATAACGGGCATACCGACATCCATCAGTATCGCGTCATAGTGGTGCTCAGGAGCCTCGGTGTATGTGCTAACGGCAATTTGACCGTTCTCCGCCGTGTCAACAATCAGCTTGCGGCTCTCCAGCAGCTTTTTTGCAACAAGCTGGTTTGCCGGATGATCCTCAACCAGAAGCACGCGCTTGCCCTCAAGCTTGTCATAGTCGCAAGGCTGCGTGTCCGAAAGGTCATCCTCCCCCGCCTGTCTGAAGCTCAAACGAATGACGATCTCCGACTTATCGCTGCTCTCGCTTATAACGCTTATTACGCTGACCGAGCCGCCCATCTGTTCGATGAGGTTTTTCACGATAGGCAGCGCCATTCCCACGCCCTCAAAGTCGTCGCTTATGCTGCGTTTGTCGCCTTCACACGGTTCAAACATACTCGCATATAAATCAGCGCCCAGCCGCACACCATCGTCGCCCAGTGTAAACTTATAGTTGACGCTATCTTCGCTGTCGCCTTCGCGCTCAATAGAAAATCTGACGTTTCCGCCGCTTTTTTCGGTCTTTACCGCCGTTGACAAAAGCTTGAAGAACACCTGCCAAACTCGCAGCCTGTCCATCAAAAGCTCGCCCCATACGGTATCTTGAGCCTCCCACGAAAAGCCGACTTTTTCCTGCTCGGCAAGCGCTTTTATCTGCTCAAGCAGTTCAGAGAAGAGCGCGCGTATATCAACGCGCTCGTAATGGAAGCTAAGCTCACCGCTCTCGATTTTCGTAAGGTCGAGAACATCGTCAATAAGGTCATACAGGGAGCTTGCGGAGCGTTCCATGTGCTTAATATTTTCCCTTAGTTCGGGGCTGAGGTCATCGCGCTCAAGGGTAAGCTTTGTAAGCCCCAACACCGTGTTCATGGGTGTTCGCATATCGCGGCTCATGCGTGTTAAAAACCGAAGCTTTGCGGCATTCGCGCGCTCCGCATCGGCAAGCGCCACTGAAATTGCCTCTTTTTGCTCGCGCTCTTTTTCAAACAGGTCGCTTACATCCATGCGGTAGCAGTATACAAGCTCGTTGTCCTTGTCGATATAGCCGCAGCGAAGCTTTTTTATTGAGATGCTGCCATCCTCCTCGCGGACGCGGCATATAAACTCAAAGCTGTCTGCATAGCGAAGCTGCGAGCGCAGACCGTTTGGCAGGGCAAGGGCAAGAGTCCTTTCAACATCCTCCTCAACACAGCTATCCTTGATATACCTGTGTATCATGCTGCTGTATTTTCCGCTGCTTTCCGGCAGAAGCGTGCCGCCGTATTTGTTTGCAAAGGTGCGGAAGCTGTCGTTCTTGAGGTCAACATACATCACATATTCGTATTCGGCTGAAAGCATCGTGTCAAGCACCGCCTCGCGCATACGCTCCTCGGTGATGTCCTGCGTGTAGCCGAAGCATACAATGTCGCCGCAGCTTGGATCTTGAACTATGCTTACCGTTGACCTTGCCCATATGACCGCGCCGTCCTTGCCCTGCCTGCGATATTCCCGCACGATATGGTCGCCGCCGTCGCGGAAAGTGCTGAGAATGAGCTCTCTGTCAACGCAGTCTGAAAACAGGCGGCTGTCATTACTGCTCACGCCGGCGCAGGCGGTATAGCGCCGCGCCTCCTCCATAGAGCTGCCCGGCTGCAGGGTGAGCACGGGAAGCCCATTCGGCTCATGCTCAATGATAATGTCCTTAGTGGCGTTGAAGGCAATATAGGAGGGTACGTCCGCGCCCATCTTGATGCGGCGTATACGCTCCATTTCCTTTTCAAAGCGCTGCCTGAGCAGCTTCTGCTCGCTGATATCCTGCGACGTTCCGTAGCTTTTGTGAACGCTGCCGTCCTTGTCTTTAACAAGGGCAAATATGGTCTTTTCCCAGCGGCAGGAATCCAGGTTGCCCGGAATGTCAAGATAGCGTATTTCCTCACTGACAATTGCCTCGCCCTCATGAACGCGGCGAAGCATATTCAGATACTTATCGGCATCCTCGGGATGGACAAAGCCCTCCTTGACATAGTCCCACGGTCTTAAAAGTCCTCGTCCTATTAGACCGTGGATATCGCAGCTAGGCTCGCTGAAGCTGATCATGCGCGTATCCAGATCGTAGGTCCATACGGACATTTTGTTTTGACCTGCCGCCATAATAAGCATTCCAAGCGCCTCGCGCATTTGCTGCTCCTCGAGCACAGCGTCCGTAATGTCGGTTCGGGTGCAAAGCAGAAGCCCCTCGTCCTTATCGAGCCACATATAACGCAGGCATTTTACCTGCGGCTTTCCCTCCGCGTCCAGAACATGGGCAGTTCCTGAGCAGTAGCTTTCCTCCTCAAGCCTTGCAATAACGCTGCTTATATTGCAGGTACGCTTAACGCGCGCCCTGTCCTCAGGGATCACATAGGTATCTGCATAGGCATGGCTGACGCTTTCGTAATCGCTGCCCTTGGAGGGGGGCAGCGCCTGACCGTTTTCGTCATAGGCGAAAAGCTCATAGGAGTTCTTGTTGACATCAATAACGGAGATATAGTCATAGTCAGCCTCGGTAACGCGCTCGATTATGGTTTGACGCAGCTTCTCCTGGTGAATATCCTCCGCCCAGATAAGCGCAATAAGCTCACCCTTTTTCGCGTCTTTAACCAGATGGATTGAAACGCGAAACCAGCGCCAGCTCGCGTTTGTCAAAACGCGCATCTCCAGGGTAAGCTCATCCGCGCCCTCGGAATACGCCTTTTTAAGCGAGTCATAGGAAAGGGTGCTGATTGCCCTTTCCCTCTCGCATTCGTGAATCAAGCCTGCGCGCTCGTCGCTGATTAAATTGAAAAGCTCCTGCGGCGTGCCGTCCTCCGGGAATCCCCATCCATCTACCAGAACGCTGCTTCTCATATCAATTCGGTTTTGAGTGAGGTTGAGCGCCAGTGAGTTTTTGTTGGCGGCTTTTATCTGAGAGGAGACCGTGTTGAAGCGTTGCTCAATTGAGCGGCGCATACCCACCTCACGGCTGACATCAAGATAGCTGGCATATACATCAAGGTTTCCGTCGCTTCCGGCAACAGCAAGTGCATCCACCTTCATCCAAACATATTTTTTCTTTGCGGAAATCAATAGCCTGTATGTATGAGTAAGGCGGTTCTCGCCGTCAATAAGCCTTTGAACACACTGTTTCAGTCCTTCCAAATCGTCGGGATGGACATTTACAAACAGGTTCTTTTTTAGCTTCTCCAGTGTCTCCTCCTCGCTGATACCAAAGGTTTTCGCAAGGCTTCTGCTAATAGTTTTGGGAATTACCTCACCGTTGCAGATACGGAAGTGCAGCAGACCGCCGGGCGCGTTGAGAACAAGATCTCTCAGGCGCTTTTCCGAGCGCAGCATACGCTCCTTAGTGCGGTACTTGTTAAGCTCGCTGGAGATAAAATAGGAAAGTATAACAAGGAGCGAGGCATCGTCAACATTTATGTCGGGGTCGTCAACGCCTACAAAGCCCATAAGCCGTCCGTCGGCTCGCAGAGGCACGGAAATAAGCTCTTTAACGCCTTGCGATTGCAAAAAATGCTTTTCCTCCGCTGCGTTGCTTTCGCTAAGCTCCGCGGTTGTCAGTTTAACAACGTCGTCGCCCTCAAGCGCATCAAACCAAAAGCTGATCTCCTCGATCGGCTTATTGTCCAGCTTTGACATTGACGTTTCATAACCGAGAGCACTTACTCCGAAGGTTCTCTTTATCGTATTCTTTTCCCAGTCAAATTCAAATATATAAGCGCGCGTACCCAAAAAATAGTTGCGAATCTTTTCAAGCGCCATGCGTACTGACTGCTCAAAGCTATCACCCATGCTGAGCATTGCAGCGCTGTCAACAATGGTTTGTAGCTGTTTAGAGGTAAAGGCAAGCTCCTCCATTGCCGCTTTCTCCGGAGAAACGTCTGTAAAAAGTATATACAAGCGCTTCGCGCCGTCCTCCTCAATAAAGGAGAGACTCATTGTCAGCCATAGATATTCTCCGTTTTTGCAGCGCCCGCGGAAGGCAATAGCGTCAGAGCTTTCGTTCTCCAGCACGATAGCCATGGCGTTTTTCACCTGCAAATAATCATCCGGGTGAACAAGGGAACACGGGTCGAGATTGAGCAAAAGCTTGCATTCCTCGTGAGAATATCCCGATAGACGGCAGTAGCCCTCGCTTACATAACGCAGCTTCGAGTCCTCCTCGGAGATATCGAACACGGCTGCCGCGCCCGGCATATTTTTAATCAGCGTGTCAAACTCCTCACGAAGGCGTTTTTCATCGGAAACATCGGAAAAAACGCAGGTAAGCAGCTCGCGTCCGTCAGGAGCGATGGTGTTTTTTGCGCTCCCGCGCAGCCAGATAAGCCCACCGCCGCGCTTCATTGCACGGAAGCTGTAAGAGTAGGCGCCGTCGTCTATTGAGCGCTTTGCGCCGGCAAAGGCACGCTGTCTGTCGTCGGGATGGATGACGTGGATGAACTGTCCCTCCGTCTCCGCAGAAAACTGCTCGCGGCTATAGCCAAGCATTCCAAGCAGAACGTCGTTGATAAAAACAACCGTGAAATCCAGGTCATATACAACGCACATTCCTCCGCCCGGGATGCTCTCAAGCATTTCTTCAAAGTGACGGTAATCCGCATTTTCAACTACCATGCTCATTAGGCTGTCCTCCCATATAAACTCAGGGTATTTCGGGTAACTGCCCTGAGTCTGAGTATCGGTGATGCCGTTTGTGAATTATCATATAGGTTCTTATTTATCGACCTAAATAGCTATACAAATTTATTATATCAACCAATTTCGTTTTTTACAACAATTATTACTTATTTGAATGCTTAATTAATGCAGAAAAGCATCAAAACTTGCCGTACTATCTCAGCGTGCCGCGGAAAGCATTAAGAAAGCTGCCGTGAAGTCTCTAAACTTCTCAGCAGCTTCCCATTTTAAACGCAAGCATATTGCCAATTCTCACATAAGCTTAGCTTTGCTTTTGCAGCCATGCGGCAACAGGCTCAACAGCCTCGGCGCTAACGCCGTCGAAACCGTTTTTCAAGCCCTCAAGCATTTCCTCCTCCTCGGAGCTTCTGTCCGTCTTAGCTTCAAGCTTTTTAATCATGGAGCCTGTGACCTTATTGAGCAGGATCTTATTTAAGCCGCGCAGCTTTTCGGGAGCATAGCCGCCCTGAAGCACAAAAAAGCCATCGCCGCTCCAGCCTGCGCGCTTTTTAAGCTGCTCCATATTCTGCTCGCTCGGCGGAGTCATGCCAACAGCGCAAACACCTTTTACGGTGCAGAGCTTCTGTGCCTTTTTAAGTCCCTTAACTCCGCCGGCAAAGAGCCAGCCCATGTAAAGCATCTCGTCGTCTGAGGCAAGCCGCGACCTTGCCTGAGCAAGCTCATAGGCGGGAAGCCCTGTTTTTTCGGAGAGAAGCCTTGCGTATTTCTCGGTAAACCCGGTTGCGGAGGTGTAAACTATTGCTTTCATTTGTATGTACCCCCTTTGCAAAAAAGTATTTTGCCGTGTCTGTATCTGCGCCTTGAAAGCGCTGATATGCTCAAATATTATATGCGTGCAACTCCCGTTTTTCGGGCAGTCTCCGCCACGGCGGCGGCAACGGCAGGAGCGACCCTCTTGTCAAAAGCGGCGGGGATGATGTAGTCGGGTGAAAGCTCATCGTCGGAAATAAGCTCCGCCAGCGCGCGGGCGGCGGCAAGCTTCATCTCGTCGTTTATATCGCTCGCGCGAACGTCAAACGCTCCCCTGAAAATGCCGGGGAAGGCAAGAACATTGTTTATCTGGTTGGGGAAATCACTTCTGCCCGTAGCGACCACCTTAGCACCGCCCGCCTTAGCATCATCGGGAAAAATCTCCGGTGTGGGGTTTGCGCAGGCAAATACTATCGCGTCCGCCGCCATTGTTTTTACCATATCAACAGTCAGTGTTCCGGGCGCGGAAACGCCGATAAAAACATCCGCATCCTTTATCACCTCGGCAAGAGCGCCCTTTTTCATACCGCGGTTTGTGATAAGCGCCATTTCCTCCTTGACGGGGTTCATGCCCTCGCCGCGGTTCTCGTATATCGCGCCCTTTCGGTCACAGAGGATGACGTTTTTAAAGCCGTCGGCCAGCAGCAGGCGGGTAATGGCAATTGCTGCCGCACCCGCGCCGTTGACTACAACGTTAACGTCCTCCCGGCGCTTTCCCACAAGCTTTAAGGCGTTTGTAAGCCCCGCAAGAGTTATAACGGCAGTGCCGTGCTGGTCATCGTGGAAAATGGGAATATCGCAGCGCTCCTTGAGCTTTTTTTCAATTTCAAAGCAGCGCGGGGCGGCAATATCCTCAAGGTTGACACCGCCGAAAGAGCCGGAGATGTTATAAATCGTGTCAACAATCGTGTCAACATCCTTAGACTTGATGCAAAGAGGAAAGGCGTCCACCCCGCCAAAGGCTTTGAACAAAACGCACTTTCCCTCCATAACAGGCATACCTGCCTCAGGACCGATATCGCCCAGACCGAGCACCGCCGTGCCGTCGGTAACGACAAGACAGAGATTGTGACGACCGGTCAGCTCGTAGCTTTTGTTTACATCCTTTTGTATTTCAAGGCAGGGCTGGGCAACACCGGGGGTATACGCCAGCGACAAATCCTCGCGCGTTTCCACGGGAACGGTGGCGCAAACCTCAAGCTTGCCCTTCCACTGAGCGTGCTTCTTTAAAGACTCTGCTGCATAATCCATAGCTTTTTCCTCCAATGCTCGGGTGCATTTGTCACAAACATCCGAACCTTAAATATTATTTATATACGCTTTCGCCAAGCGTGTCAATGGCTACAATAACGGGAAAGCGCTCAACGCGCATTTTTCTGATTGCCTCCGCGCCCAGATCCTCATAGGCTATCGTTTCACATTCCTTGATGCACTGAGAGAGCAGCGCTCCCGCTCCGCCGACAGCGGCAAGATAAACGCAGCCGTGCTTTTTCATTGCATCCACCACCGCTTCACTTCTGCGCCCCTTGCCTATCATGGTGCGAAGCCCGCGTTTAATAAGCTCGGGCGTGTATTTATCCATGCGACCTGCCGTGGTAGGACCTGCCGAACCGATTGCCATGCCGTCTCCGGCGGG
>JAHAWY010000016.1 GCA_018385135.1 Oscillospiraceae bacterium
ACCCAGACTTGAACTGGGGAATCGCGGATTTGCAGTCCGCTGCCTTACCACTTGGCTACGGCGCCGAATTCAAGCGGTTAGGAAAAAATGGAGCGGGCAACGAGATTCGAACTCGCTACCTCCACCTTGGCAAGGTGGCGCTCTGCCAAATGAGCTATGCCCGCATTTTAATTTACTCCCCGTCGGATGCAAAGCATCCGCCGGGGATGGTGCCTCCGGGCGGAATCGAACCCACGCCACGCGGATTTTCAGTCCGCTGCTCTACCAACTGAGCTACAGAGGCATATAAGGGACACTATTGCATCCCTTGGCGACCCAGAACGGGCTCGAACCGTCGACCTCCAGCGTGACAGGCTGGCGTTCTAACCAACTGAACTACTGGGCCGAGTCTGCCGCGCCGGAATGCGAGATTGGTGGGAACAACAGGGCTCGAACCTGTGACCCCCTGCTTGTAAGGCAGGTGCTCTCCCAGCTGAGCTATGCTCCCATACATCGCACTCTCAAGCGGCTTTGCCAGTATACTAAAAAGTAAGATAATTGTCAAGGACATTTTTATCATTTTTTAGCATTAGGATTTATTCCGAGAAGTTTTTGTAAATGTTATCCAAAATGCTTCCTATATCGTCATGCTCAAATTTATATGCTGTGTTACAGAAATGGCAGCAGACCTCAGCGCCCTCGCCGCTGTCATAAATCTCCTTAAGGTTGTCATAGCCCATGCTTTCAATTGCTCTTTGAACGCGCTCGCGGCTGCAGGTGCAGCGGTATTCAACGGGAACGCGCGCCAAGATCTCCGGCTCAAGCCCAAACAAAACCCTCTCGACCAGCTCATCGACCCCGCCTATGGAGAGAACCTCTGTGACTGTTCCCATAGTTGCGATGTTTAGTTCGATTTGCTTTATCAAAAGGTCGGGAGCATCGGGAAGAAGCTGCACAAGAAAGCCGCCGGCATAAGCTGTGCTGCAATCTGTTTCCACAAGAACGCCGAGACCGCAAGCGGCGCCTACCTGCTCGCTTTCAGCGAAATAGTAGGTGAAATCCTCTGCGATTTCGCCGCTTACAAGCTTGGTTGAGCCGATATACGGCTCTTTAAGCCCCAAATCGCGGCTGATGGTGAGCATACCGTCTATTCCAACGGCTGAGCCGACATCAAGCTTGCCGTTTTCCTTTAAGGGCAGGTCGAGCTGCGGCTCGTCAACATAGCCGCGAACATTTCCCTCGCTGTCTGATACGCATACGATGCTGCCGATTGGACCGCCGCCGTTTATGCGGGCGGTGAGACTTGCGTCGGGCTCTTTTAAAAGCTCTCCCAGAATGGAGGTCGCGCAAAGCGTTCTGCCGAGAGCTGCCGTACAGACGGGGGAGAGTCCATGAGTCTGCCTTGCTTTTTCAACAATGTCAAGTCCGTCAATCGCGGAGATTTTTGCAAAGCCGTCCTTTGTGACGGCGCGTACGATTTCGCTCATAATTACCTCTTTTGTCCGCAGGTGTTTTCAGCTATTATAAAAAGCCGTCCCAGCTCGTGCTGAGGACCATCGGCACATAGCTCAACATTTATAAAGCCCGCTTCCTCTAGCTGCGTTTTGAGCTTTTCGGGGGAATGGGCATATTCGATGTGTTCTTCAAAGGAACGCTGCCAGAGTCTGCCGCGGCGGGTGAAGATGTCCATTCCGTAGAACAGAGCGTTTTCCTCCTCGTCAAAATCCGCACGCCAAAGGCAGAGCTTGTCCTCGTCCTCGTCAACGCTCGTGTAACCGTCAAGTGCTCTGAGACGTTCGGGCGTGTTGATATCGAAGATGAAAAGCCCGCCCTGTTCGATGAAAAGATGCAAAAGCTCAAAAAAGTCGCTCATATCCTCCGGCGGGAGGTAGTTGACGGCGTCCAGACAGGAAACTGCGGCGTCAACCGTGCCGTAGAGGTCAAGCTCCGTCATCGACTGGCAGAGAAACAGCGGCTGTGCGGCGTTTTGCAGCTCCGCAGCCTTTTCGCGGGCAACGCATAGCATATCCACGGAGGAGTCCGCCGCAATCATTTCGTAGCCGCGCTGCGCCATGATGCAGGTTAGAGTACCTGTGCCGCAGCCGACGTCCAATAGAGTTTTTACCGTTTTGCCGCGTTTATTGAATATTTGCTCGTAAAAATCGGCAAATTGCTTATAGTCAACATCGTTTGTCAAATCGTCATAGAGCGGTGCAAGAGAAGCATATGCACTCATATTTGTTCCTTTCCTTATCCGCGTGAAATTTTGAAACACTTGTATTGGAATGCTCGGCGGATAACGCTTTATCAGGCTGTCAAAACATTTGACAGCCTGAAAGACAAAATTTTTATGTATAGCATTTTGGAAATGACAAAACTATGCCTTTTCTTCCTGCTCGGAAAGACGCTTGAAAACGATGGAGTATCCATCCTGACCATATTGAAGGCTGCGGTTTACGCGGCTGATGGTCGCACTGGAAGCTCCGGTAAGCTCAAGAATCTCGTTGTAAATGCAGCCTCTGTTAAGCAGGGAAGCAACGTGATAGCGCTGCTCCATAGCCTGAAGCTCCGTAACCGTGCAAAGGTCGTCAAAAAACTTCATGCATTCGTCAACTGTTTCAAGAGTGAGGATTGCTTTATACATTTCTTCGTTGCGGGGCTTTTTGTTCTGCTTGTTCATAATTGGTACCACCTTTTACTTAAGTGACAACATATGCACAATACCTGCTACAATTGTTGTGATTATTTTTTATCCAAATACAGTTATATTTTACAGCACTGAAGCGTGAAAGTAAAGCCCTATTTTCGCCTTGCAAATCCGTTCAAAATAATATACAATAACGAAGCAATGATATCTTATTGAAGGCACATACACTTATATTTAAGAGGTGACATTTATGGTCAAGGCTATTGTTGGAGCTAACTGGGGAGACGAGGGAAAGGGAAAAATAACCGATATGCTTGCCGAGGACTCCGATGTGGTCATCCGTTTTCAAGGTGGTGCAAATGCCGGACACACCATAATCAATAATTTCGGCAGATTCGCACTCCATACGCTGCCTTCGGGCGTTTTTTATCCCCACATCACAAATATAATCGGAAACGGTGTGGCGCTCAACATCAGAGTATTTACAGACGAGCTAAACTCGATAATAAATTCCGGTGTTCCCGCACCGAGCATTATTGTTTCCGACCGTGCGCAGGTTGTTATGCCCTATCATCCGCTGTTTGACGCATATGAGGAGGAGCGCCTTGGCGGTCGCGCCTTTGGTTCAACGAAGTCGGGTATCGCACCTTTCTATTCCGATAAATTTGCTAAAATCGGCTTTCAGGTAAACGAGCTTTTCGATGATGAGCTTTTGCGCTCAAAGCTGGAAAATGTTTGCACTATAAAAAACACTCTGCTTGAGCATCTTTACCACAAGCCGCTTCTGAAGGTTGAGGAGCTTTATAAGGAAATGGTTGAGCAGCGCGAGCTTATCGCGCCTTTTGTCGGCAACACGGCAAGCTTTATCGGCTCGGCGCTTGCAGAGAACAAGAGGGTTCTTCTTGAAGGTCAGCTCGGAACGCTGAAAGATACCGATTTCGGCATCTATCCTTATGTTACCAGTTCCAATACTCTCGCGGGCTACGGCTGCGTCGGTGCGGGCATTCCGCCAACGATGTTTGAAAGCATCATCGCCGTTACCAAGGCGTATTCCAGCGCCGTCGGAGAGGGAGCGTTCGTTTCCGAGCTTCACGGAGAGGAGGCGGAAACTCTGCGCCGCCTCGGCGGAGATAAGGGAGAATACGGCGCTACCACAGGCAGACCCCGTCGCGTTGGCTGGTTTGACTGCGTGGCTACCGCTTACGGCTGCCATATGCAGGGAGCGACCGAGGCTGTGCTCACGGCTGTGGACGTTCTCAGCTACCTTGATGAGATAAAGCTCTGCGTCGCCTATGAGGTGGACGGCAAGACGACCACGGATTTCCCCTCCGGTGCGAAGCTTGAGCGTGCAAAGCCCATCTACGAAACGCTGCCCGGCTGGAAATGCGATATTCGCGGCGTTACCGATTACAACGCCTTGCCCCCGCAGGCGAAAGATTATGTGGCTTTCATTGAGGAGCGAATAAAAACTCCGATCAAAATGATTTCCACAGGACCGAGACGTGAGGATATCTGCAACCGTCTTGCGTAGCAGAAGCAATTTCCGATGCGATAATTATTGCTTTATATCGATTTTTGTATTATTATAATATCACAGCGCGGCGCGGGCGGTCTGCCTGCGCCATTTTCTAAGCGAAGGGAGGCTTATCGGTGGACTCAATTCAAATTATTTGGGCGGCGCTAATAATCGTTTTTCTTATTGTTGAGGCGGCAACAGCCGGCTTGGCGTCAATCTGGTTTGCGATAGGAGCTTTGGCTGCGCTTATTTTGGCTTTTATTGCACCGGAAACCGTTATTTGGCAGGTTGTTTTGTTCATCGTTGTTTCAGTTGTGACGCTTGTGCTTACCCGTCCGCTGGCAAAAAAATATGTTAACGGGAGAACAAAGCCCACCAATGCAGACAGAGTGATAGGCAAAACGGCAACAGTTACTAAGCGCATTGACAATATTGCCGGGGCAGGCGAGATCTCAGTTGACGGCAGGCTTTGGAGCGCACGCAGCGATGCCGAGGATATCATTGAGGTGGGAACGCTCGTCTCGGTAAACTCCATTTCCGGCGTTAAGCTCTTTGTCTCCCCGAAAGCTCAGGCTCAGGAGGAAAACCCGGCGGCAGTTGCGGGAGAATAAGCATTTTGTCCGCGTAAGAAAGTTTTTCCCGCCACAGCGGCGGAGTATTAGGAGGTTATTATGGAATACATCATTCCCGGAATCATTATTCTTCTTGTCATAATCATTATGGTAAGAAATATCCGAGTTGTTCCCCAGGCTCAGGCATATGTAATCGAGCGTCTTGGCGCTTACAGCACTACCTGGCACGTTGGACTTCATTTGAAAATCCCCTTTATCGAAAGCATTTCAAAAAAGGTGTCCTTGAAAGAGCAGGTTTATGACTTCCCGCCACAGCCGGTTATCACAAAAGATAACGTAACAATGCAGATTGATACGGTTCTGTATTTTGAAATAACAGACCCCAAGCTCTATACCTATGGCGTTGAAAACCCGATCAACGCAATCGAAAACCTTTCCGCAACAACACTGCGAAATATAATCGGCGATCTTGAGCTTGACCAAACTCTCACCAGCCGCGATGTTATCAACGCCAAGATGCGCTCTATCCTTGATGAAGCGACAGACCCATGGGGCATCAAGGTAAACCGCGTGGAGCTTAAGAACATTCTGCCGCCGCGTGAGATCCAAGATGCGATGGAAAAGCAGATGAAGGCAGAGCGCGAGCGCCGCGAATCAATTCTAAAGGCAGAGGGCGAGAAGAAATCCGCTATCCTCATAGCCGAGGGTGAAAAGGAGTCCGCCATTCTGCGCGCGGACGCAAGAAAGCAGGCTCAAATCCTTGAAGCGGAGGGCGAAGCGGAGGCAATTTTGAAGGTTCAAACCGCTACCGCAGAGGGTATTCGCCGCATCAACGAAAGCATTCCGAGCGAAGCTGTTATAAAGCTCAAGGCGCTTGAAGCCTTTGAAGCTGCCTCCAACGGTCAGGCTACAAAGATCATTATTCCCTCGGAAATCCAAGGTCTAGCAGGATTGGCTACCTCCTTTAAGGAAATCATCAGTGATAAATAAAGCGAAAGCAAAAAAAGCAGCGCTTTCCGTGTTTTTCGGAGAGCGCTGCTTTTATTTTACTTACTGCATCGTGTGCGTGGATATGTAATTTTTAAGGAGCTTGTACTGAGTGCCGAGAATATGAAGTCCGTCGTTCATGCAGGCGTCATCGGGGAGGTAACCGTTGCTGTCTGCCATTAGGTCGAAGACATTAAGGTAAAACGCGCGCTTGTCTGCGCAAAGCTGCTTTATAACGTTGTTGTAGGCGATGATATTATCGCGGTTTATATCCTCGTGGCTTTCGGACAGCTCCTTGGAAACGGGAGTTACGGAGATGAGGTAGAGCTTCGCGTTGGGCTGAGATTTGCGAACAAGGTCAATTAGCGTACTCAAATTATTGCGGAAGGTCGTCCGGTGATATGCGGCAGAGCCTATTTCGTTTACTCCAAGCATGATGTAAACCTTGCCGTAATCTCGCTCATCGAGCGCCTGGGCAAGAGTTCCCTTGCTTGTGGAATCTCCGTCGCTGTTTGTAACGGGATTACGAAGCGGGAAGCCCTCGTATTTTAGAATTGTCTGCGTGGAGGCACCGTTAACAGCAAAGAAATCGGCGTTTGTTATGCCGGAGTAGTCGCGCATACCGACGATCAGTGAATGTCCTATGAAGCAGGCGTCTGAGAAGTAGTCGTCTGCGACTGCCGCACTCTGGGGAACCTCAGTGCCGAAAATATAATTGCCGTTGCTGTCGAGTGAAGGCTCTTTTACCGGGTGATAGCTGATAGCATCAACAAAGCGCATGAGCATTGCCGAAACCTCCGCGCGTGTGGCGCTGCCCGCGGGCTTGAAGCTGCCGTCGTCATAGCCGTTTATAACGCCGACCTGCTGAAGCGCAGAGACAGCCTCGCGGTATTCTGAGGAGATTTTTGCGCTGTCCGAAAAGCTGCGCGCATCGGTGACGGGCTTAAGCTGAAAGTTTTTAAGTGCTGCGAAGTTATAAAGCATGGAGCAGATCTCTTCACGGGTGATGTCTCTGTCAGGGGAAAAGGTATCGCTCCCTGTAGCCGAGGCGACGTAGCTTTGCACTGCCCACATAACATAGGGCTTGTAGTATGCGTCGTCCGCAACATCGGAAAAGCCATTGATGACCGCCTCCATTAGGTCTGAGCGTATATAGCCCATGATACCGTCATACTTGACGTAGTACCAAATAAGACCGTCGTTGTCCATGCTGTCTATTTGGTTATAAACCTCAACGGTGGTATTTTTTTTCAAACACGCGAGGATGGTGCTTCCGGAGGTAGTGGGCTCTGAGCGCATATTAACGTCGCTCTTTGTGATTACGCCGATGTCTCCGCTATACGAAAGAAGCTTTACGCCGCTGTAACGACCTAAAACGGTAACAAACATCCCCCTTGTCATGGTGCCGGCGGGGGAGAAGCTGTTATCGCCGGTTCCGTTGAACATTCCGTTGTCGGTTACAAAGCTTACCGCGCTGTAATACCAGTCTGATGGGGAAATATCGTAAAAATCGGAAACCGAGGCAGCGCGCGCGGTGATAGGGAGAGACAGCAGCATACATAGCGCGAGTCCAAAAGCGATCAGTTTTTTCAAGCGATCACCCCTTTTCTATCCTTAAAAAATAACAAAACTTTAGTTTTTTGTCAAGTTATGTAACCGTTTTGAAATATAAAAAGTGCATATATCGCACAAATCTGTGTTATTTGTGCGATATATGCACTACATCTTGTTATCGGTGCATTATATGAGCTATCTTGCCAGCACCTCTGACAAAACATCGTTCATATCATAAAGACCCGGAGCTTTTACATCCGCCATGAAAATTGCCGCGGAAACTGCGCCGTTTGCAAAAACATTTCGGGAATAGGCGGTGTGTTTAAACTCAAGCACCTCGTCGTTGCCGGCGAAAATAACCTCGTGCTCGCCGATGATTGTGCCGCCGCGAACTGAGGAGATGCCGATTTCGTTTTGACCGCGTTTTTGGCGAATGCTTTGACGCTCATAGACATATTCGCTTTCATGGGGCAGGGCGGAGGCGGCTGCGTCCGCCAGCATAAGAGCGGTGCCGCTCGGCGCGTCAAGCTTCATTTTGTGGTGGCGCTCGACTATCTCAACATCAAAGCTGTCTCCCAGAACGGCGGCTGCTTTCTTTACAAGCGCTGTCAGCAGGTTTATTCCCAGCGACATATTTCCGGAGCGAAACACCGGAATTTCTTTTGCGGCGTTCTCGATTTGAGTCAACTGCTCGTCTGAATAGCCGGTCGCGCATAAAACGCAGGCCGTTTTCTTCGCCTTGCAGTAGTCAAGCAGCTTTGTCAGGGAGGAGGGAGAGGAAAAGTCCACCACCACGTCTGCAGTGCCGGCAAATTCCATAGGATCGGCGTAGACCGGATAGTCGTTTTTCTTCTCGGCGTTTATATCGAAGCCTGCTGCGATTTTTACGTTCTTCTCTGCGCAGATTGCAGTTACAAACTGCCCCATTCTTCCGTTGCAGCCGGAAATTATTATCTTTGGCATATCTTTTTCCTCCGATTTTCTAAATTGCTGAAGAAAGGGGCGATGTTATCGCCCCTTGGTAAGACTTATTCTATTATTTTCAGACCAACGTTTTTCATGCTCTCTTTAAGTTTTTCGAGGTTTTCGGGAGCCATATCGTAAAGCGGGAGACGCATATTGCCAACTTTCATGCCCAACAGGTTCATAGCGGTCTTAACGGGAATGGGATTTACCTCGATGAACAGCTTCGCAAAAAGGTCGGCATATTTGCAGTACAGCGCGGTGGCTGCCTTAAAATCGCCGTCGAGACACAGCTTGCAAAGGTCTGTGACGGTCTGGGGAAGGATGTTAGAAGCGACGGAAATTACACCGAGAGCGCCCATCGACATCATGGGAACCGTGTTATCGTCGTTTCCGCTCCAAATGAACAGATCATCACCGCAGAGAGCGCGTGTCCGCGCGAAAAGGCTGAAATCGCCGGAGGCTTCTTTTATTCCGTTTATGTTCGGGTGTTTGGAGAGTATTTTATATGTTTCGGCGGTTAGACCGATACCCGTGCGGCTGGGGACGTTATAGAGGATCATAGGGATATCGACCTTATCGGCAACAGTGGAAAAATGCTGCACCAAGCCGCGCTGCGTGGTTTTGTTGTAATAGGGTGTTACCATGAGTATTCCGTCAGCGCCGGATTTCTTTGCGCTTTCGGCAAGGCGGATGCTGGTCATGGTATCGTTGCTGCCGACGCCCGCGATGACCTTCATACGACCTGCGTTATGCTTAACGCAGAAGTCAACAAGCTGCTCATGCTCGGCAACTGGCTGGGTGGCGTTTTCGCCGGTGGTGCCGCAAACGACTATGGCAGAGATACCGCCGGCATACTGCATTTCGATAAGCTCGGCCATCTTGTCGTAGTCTATTTCATAGCCCTTAAATGGGGTGACTATCGCGGTTGCAGCGCCGGTGAATATAGGTGTTTTCATTGCAGCCTCCTAAATATAGATTTTTGCGTCAAATACGCTGTTTATTATTTAATGGATTGCGTCAATATAGCCCTCGGCGCAAAGCAGCTCGGCAAGCTCAACAGCTCCGCCTGCCGCGCCGCGAAGGGTGTTGTGGGACAGACAGACAAACTTGTAGTCATACTGGGTGTCCTCGCGCAGACGACCGATGGAGACAGCCATGCCGTTTTCAAGGTTGCGGTCAAGCTTAGTCTGGGGGCGGTCATTCTCCTCGAAATAGTGGAGGAACTGCTTGGGAGCGGTCGGCAGGTCAAGCTCCTGCGCTCTGCCCTTGTAGCTTGCCCAGCGTTCGAGTATCTGCTCTTTTGTGGGCTTTTTATCGAAGCTGACGTAAACGGCGGCCATGTGACCATCGGTGCAGGCAACGCGCAGGCACTGCGCTGTGATGTCAGGCTTTTTGGCGGGGACGATAACGCCGTTTTCAAGTGTTCCCCAGATTTTCATAGGCTCGCGCTCGGATTTTTCCTCCTCGCCGCCTATATAGGGAATGCAGTTGTCAAGCATTTCAGGCCAGCGCTCAAAGGTCTTGCCTGCGCCGGAGATAGCCTGATAGGTGCAGGCGAGGATTCTGCTGATGCCGAATTCCTCGCGCAGCGGCGCGAGCGCGGGAACATAGCTCTGGATGGAGCAGTTGGACTTAACGGCGATGAAGCCGCGCTTTGTACCAAGACGCTTTCTCTGGCTGTCGATAACCTTGATGTGGTCGGCGTTTATTTCAGGAATTATCATAGGAACGTCGGGCGTCCAGCGGTTGGCGCTGTTGTTTGAAACGACAGGGCATTCACGCTTTGCGTATGCGTCCTCAAAGGCGAGTATCTCGTCTTTTTTCATATCCACCGCGGAGAAAACGAAGTCTACCATGGATACAATCTCGTCCATATCAGCGGTCGCATCTTTAACGACTATCTTTTTAGAGCTTTCGGGGATGGGGAAGGTCATCGCCCAGCGACCTGCAACGGCTTCCTCATAGGTTTTGCCTGCGCTTTTGGGGCTTGCGGCGATCACGGTCAGCTCGAACCACGGATGCTCGGCAATGAGACTTACATAGCGCTGACCGACCATGCCGGTACCGCCGATAACTCCAACCTTGTACTTTTTCATACCCAATCTTCCTTCCGTTACGGGCTAATAATATAAGTATTCGGAATGCCCGTTAATAATGCAAAACAGGAAAAATCAACAAGTGCTTGTAAAACAGGGGATAGTTGTAATATAATGTAGAAAATCCTGTGTATGTGCCGGGATGCAGATTTCTATTTTGAAAATCGTATCACAGGCAAAGTGGAGTGTCAATAATTGTTCAACATGAATTTTTCGCGTTGAATAACTGCAAATTTGTAGGATAAGCGAAAGAGGGCAAAAAATGATTTCCAAGCTTCAAAAAACAGCGGTATACATATTATGCGTTACGCTGCTTTGCGGTGCCGGCGGCTTTGCTTCCGCTGCCAACATATATGTTAACGATTCACAGAGCGTTTTGGGAACGGATATAGGAACTGCCTATGTCATTGGCGGAGACGGCAGCGTTGTAGTCGCGGCGGATACATATGTCATAACGGGCTCGGGCGTTCAAAAGCTTGGAACGACGAGCACTACGCCCGGTGGCGCGCCGGAGATACCCAGCGGTGAGCCGGACGGAACGACGGTTTCCACCAAGTACAAAACAGTGCGCGTTGGTCTGAAATACGCATCCTCTGCGCTTTCCAGCGCAAACCTTCAAAACGAGGTGGGCTGGGGCTACCAGTTCGGATACTACGACTCTGACCGAGTTTTCCACAGCACAGGCTCGACGAACGAAAACAAAATCACAATGACCCCCACGGGCTCGGGCAGGGAGGTTACAGTAACCGTTACCGGGACAGACACCGTGCTTTACGTCCATGACGGCAGCAGCGCATATAACCTTGCCGTGCATCCGCTGTCGGACGGCGCGAGTGCTGAAACGTGGTTTAAGGGCTATACATACTTCGGCGATTTTGAGTATTTCCGTTATGACAGCAAGGGGCTAACCGTTATCAACGTCGTTTCTATTGACGACTACGTCAAGTGCGTTGTTCCCTATGAAATGAGCCCCTCGTGGCCCATTGAGGCGCTGAAGGCTCAGGCGGTTTGCGCCAGAAGCTACTTTGCCGCCAACGTCAACAGCTCCTATGCAAAGTATGGCTTTGATGTTACCGCTACCACAAGCTCTCAGGCATACAGCGGCACAGGCGGCACTTCCGCAAACAGCAATGCCGCCGTTGAAGCAACTGCCGGCGAGTATCTCACCTACGACGGCAAGATATGCAACGCGGTATACTCCTCCTCCAGCGGCGGAGGAACGGAAAACAGCGAGAATGTTTTTTACAGTGCTCTTGGATATCTGCGCGGAGTGCCGGATCCTTTCCATGATGAAGTACCCTCATCTATGAACAGCTACAAGGAGTGGCACAGAGAGCTTACGGGTGAACAGCTTGCCGCAAAAACAGGCAACGCCATCGGTGCTGTAACCTCGGTTGAGCCGACGTATTCGGCAACGGGCAATGTTATCGCCTTAAAGCTCAGTGACGCAAACGGCAGGAGCTACACCTTCACTAAAGATGAGTGCCGCACCAAGATGGGGATGCCCAGCATCCACTATACCATCGAGCCTTCGACGAGCAGCTACGGTACCTTTGTTATCGACGGAGGCGGTTGGGGGCATAATGTTGGCATGAGCCAGTTCGGCGCATACGCCATGGCGAAAAACCACGGATACAATTACCGTCAGATCCTTCGCTACTACTATACGGGAGTAAGCATTTCCAAGGCTGTATAAAGATTATAAGTCTTTTATTGCAAGACCCCTCTTGCGAGGGGTCTTGTATTCTGACTAGTTCGCTTCCCTGATCGGAGGCTTCTCAAGGAGCAAATACATCAAATGAAAACATCGGACTTTTACTATGAGTTGCCGGAGGAGCTTATTGCCCAGACTCCGCTTGAGCGGCGTGACGGCTCGCGCCTTTTGCATCTGGATAAACAAACGGGCGAGGTTGAGCACAAGCATTTTTACGACCTGCCGGACTATCTTCACGAGGGCGACTGCCTGGTGCTCAACGACTCGCGAGTGTTGCCTGCGCGCTTATTCGGACACCGCGAAACAGGCGGCGTTGCAGAGGTCGTACTCCTGCGCGATGTTGGCGGCGGGGTTTGGGAATGCCTTACCCGCCCGGGACGCAAAACGAAGCCGGGAACGAGGCTGATTTTCGGCGACGGTGAGCTAAGCGCCACGGTCACGGAAAGCTGCGAGGGCGGCAATAAGCTGCTCAAATTCGACTATGAGGGAATTTTTCTTGAGGTGCTCGAGCGTCTGGGAAAGATGCCGCTGCCGCCGTATATCAAGGCGGAGCTTGAGGATAAAGAACGCTATCAAACCGTTTATTCGCGTGAGGTCGGCTCTGCCGCAGCGCCCACGGCAGGACTTCATTTTACAAAGGAGCTTCTCTCGCAGATTGAAGCGAAGGGCGTTAAGGTCTGCTATGTAACGCTTCATGTGGGGCTTGGAACTTTTCGCCCGGTCAAGTGTGATGAAATAGAAAACCACGAAATGCATTCGGAGTTTTGTATTATTCCTGAGGAAACGGCGCGGATAGTTACGCAGACAAAGCAAAACGGCGGACGCGTAATATCCGTTGGAACTACCTCCTGCCGCACGATTGAGAGCTTTGCGAATGAGGATGGCAGCCTTACCGCCTCCTCCGGCTGGACGGATATTTTCATTTTCCCGGGTTATAAGTTCAAATGCGTAGACGCGCTGGTAACAAACTTCCATCTGCCGGAAAGCACGCTGGTCATGCTGGTTTCCGCCATTGCGGGCAGGGAGAGTATATTGAATGCGTATGACATCGCCGTTCGGGAACGATACAGGTTTTTCTCCTTTGGAGATGCTATGTTTATCGAGTGAGACTATTTGGAATAATCAGTTTTAGGAGATTTGCCATTGTTTAAAGTAATCAAAACCGAAAACCGCGCCCGCAGGGGTGAGTTTAGCTGCCCTCACGGAACGGTGCAGACGCCGGTTTTTATGAACGTCGGCACGCAGGGCGCAATCAAAGGCGGAGTATCAGCGCCTGAGCTTCGTGAGCTTGGCTGTCAGATTGAGCTGTCAAACACCTATCATCTTCATGTGCGCCCGGGGGATGATTTGATCAAGCGCCGCGGCGGACTGCACAAATTCATCAATTGGGATCGCCCCATCCTCACCGACAGCGGCGGCTTTCAGATTTTTTCGCTGGCGGAGCTGCGCAAGATCAAGGAGGAGGGTGTGACGTTTAACTCCCATGTTGACGGACGCAAAATTTTTATGGGTCCTGAGGAGAGTATGCGTATCCAGTCAAACCTCGGAAGCGACATTGCCATGGCGTTTGACGAATGTGTGAAAATCCCCTCGCCCTACGACTATGTTGATGCCTCCTGCGAAAGAACATATCGCTGGCTTGTGCGCTGCAAGGAGGAGCTGGAGCGGCTCAATTCGCTGCCCGAAGCCGTGAATCCCGGTCAAGTGCTTTTCGGCATCAATCAGGGAGCAACCTTTAAAGATCTGCGCATACGCCACATGAAGCAGATTGCCGAGCTGGATCTGGCGGGCTATGCCATTGGAGGTCTGGCGGTGGGGGAGAGTCACCGGGAGATGTACGATACCATTGAGGCGGTTGAGGAATATATGCCCAAGGACAAGCCACGCTATTTAATGGGTGTCGGCACCCCCTCGAACATCATCGAGGCGGTTTACAGGGGTGTGGACTTTTTTGACTGCGTTATGCCCTCGCGTAACGGCAGACACGGGCATTTTTTCACATGGGAGGGCGTAATAAACATGAATAACGCTAAATATGCCGAGGATGACGGTCCGCTTGACCCCCGGTGCGACTGCCCGGTATGCCGCAATTATTCGCGTGCATACGTCCGCCATCTTTTCAAGGCGGGCGAAATACTTGCTATGCGTTTTGGCGCGATTCATAACCTCTATTTCTACAATAGCCTTATGGCGCGTATCCGCAAGGAGCTTGATGAGGGAAGCTTTGAGGCTTTCCGAGCGGAATTCTCGGAAAAACTGGAAAGACGGGTATAATTTTCTTGCAAAAGCCCGCAGCCACATATATAATGTTAAAGTATTTATACTAGGAGGTCAGTATATGAATTCAAAAACCAAGAAAATAGTATCTGTTGTTTCAGTTGTTCTTCTGCTTACGCTTTGCTTTGCAGGCTGTATGCCGGCTGCAACCACTACCGCTGACGGCACAGCCGCCGGAGGCACCAGCTCTACGGTTTCATTTATTGTCTCAATGGTCGTTCTTTTCGCGGTTTTCTACTTCTTCATGATAAGACCCGAAAAAAAGCGCAAAAAGAAGGTTGAGGATATGCGCAGTTCCCTGAGCACCGGCGATAAGATTGTTACTATTGGCGGCATTATGGGTAACATAGTTTCCATCGGCGAAGACACCATAACCTTCGAAACAGGTGAGGACAGAGTTCGTCTTCAGGTTGCCAAATGGGCAATCTCAAGAAAAACCAAATAGACTGTCCCAATAAAGTAATTTAAACATACCCCGCTGAATAAGCTTTAACAGCTTATCCGGCGGGGTTTTGCATACCCGAAAACAAAATGCGACGCAGTGTGCGCTCGCAACGAAAGGGGACGATAAGATGAAAAGACGAAAAAGCGCGCCTGCTGGCGGAAGCGGCGGGCTGGCGATAAACGCGGCGAAGGCAGCGGTGATCGCTATGGTGATAACATTGGTGCTGCTGCTTGTAATAGCGTGCGCAGTATCAAAAGGTGCGCTGGGAGAAAAGTCAAGTGAGAATATGATGCTTGGCTCTGTGGTGGCAGCAACGACCATAGGCGGAATTTACTGCGCAGCAAAGCAGGGCGGGGGAGTGATAACAGCGGGTGCGGCAAGCGCGGGAGTATATATCATAATCGTGCTGTTTATGACGATGCTTTTGCCAAAAAAGCTCGGCGAGGACGGAATGCTGCTAAAGGTGATGATAGCCGCGGTTGCAGGAGGTGTCTTTGGAGGTGTGCTAAAATTAAACAGAAAAAGAAAAAAATCAAAGCTAAGAAAATGAAATATTACAAATAGTAATCATACCGATTGAGTTTACATAATTTTCGAATGATAACCTATATATTGTTACATTTTATAATAATCCACACTAGATGTTGCAAATTGCATTGATTTTTAAAGGCGACGGCGATACAGGGTTGCTATGGTTTACATAATTTTGTTTACATAACATACCGTCATAATTCACAAATTTTAACTTATTTTACCGAAAGGCTTGATTACCGTCGCAATTTGCGTTATATTGTGCCTGTCGGAATGTTATGTAAATTATTTTGTTATTTTGCCGCCGTCACTGAAAGGTGATGAGAGAATGCATTCCGCATACAAACGAACAGCCAAGCGGATGTTTGGTGCAGAAGATGAACTGATTGGTGCTTTCCTTATTTTATCTGTCGGTATGTGCACCGGTGCGCTTTCTGCAACAATCTTTATGCTTTCTGATGAATTGTGTGAATTTTGGCATGATGCCGGAGCGAGTGCAAGCTCTTTTGAGATGATTGCAAAGCTTTTTCTTTCGTTATGCTGGTTTCATGTTATTGCCTATCTTCTTGGCAGCTCGTTTAAGGGTTTTTATCTGCTTCCGGTTTTATCGGCAGTTTTCGGCTTTCGGCTATATAGCTTTTCTGCGGGTGCATTTGACCTTCCTTATGATGGCGGCTTTGCTCAATATGCTTGCAATTTTCTTGCGCCCGTTTTGTTGCTTGTTCCCTGCTTTTTTGTTATAGCGGTGGATGCGTTTTTATCCTCAAGAGGCTTTTGGCTGATGGCTTATGGTCGAAGCTCAAGGGCTGACGCTTCGCGCCGCCTTCATTTTCTCGCGTGCATACCGTTTATGCTTTTTGCCGTTTTGACGTTTGTTTTTTTTGCTTCATAAAATAATCCACCCATCTGAAAGGAGGTGTGTTCTTGGATAATTCTGTTTGCATTTCTAAGTTTGAGGACTATTTAAAAAACGTTAAGCACGCATCTGAAAACACACTTTGTTCCTACTTGAGGGATATTAGGCAATTGGGACAATACCTTGACGCGCATACTGAAGAAAGCCTTGAAACCGTTACTGCTGACGAGCTTGAGGGTTACACCGCTTGGATGAAGTCGCAGGGAAAGAGTGTTCCTACCATCTCCAGGAGCATAGCCTCCATAAAAAACTTTTATAAGTTTTTGGTTCTCGATAAGGTGGTTGAGGTCAATCCCGCTATGGGACTCATTCCCGAAAAGTCTGTGCAGAAGCTGCCTCAGATTCTTACGGGCAAGGAGGTTGAAAAGCTTCTTGAACAGCCGGAATGCACCGACCTTAAGGGCTACCGCGACAAGGCGATGCTTGAGCTTCTGTATGCAACCGGAATTCGAGTCAGCGAGCTTATTGCGCTCAATATTAATGACGTGAACATTTCTGCCGGCATTATCCGCTGTAAGGGTCACGACAAGGAAAGGGTAATCCCGCTTTATCCCGCGGCTATCCGCGCGATTGCGGAATACATAGAATTTATCAGACCGCAGATGGTTTCATCTTCCGATGAACAGTCTTTGTTTGTGAATGTAAGCGGTGAGCGTATGTCGCGCCAGGGCTTTTGGAAAATCATAAAGACCTATCAGGCAAAGGCTCAGATTGACAAGCCTATCACTCCGCACACGCTGCGCCACTCTTTTGCAGCACATCTCCTTGAAAACGGCGCTGACCTTCGTTCTATTCAGGAGATGCTTGGTCACGCGGATATTTCCTCTACTCAGGTTTATTCTCAGTTGGTTAAAAAACAGCTTAAGGATGTATACAACAAGGCGCATCCTAGAGCGTGAGTCTCATACAAGCATATTTAAAAGACGCTGCCGAATTGGCGGCGTCTTTTTTTCGTCAGCTTCAAATATGAGACTTTAAAACCTTGGGCGCAGCGCACAAAAATGCGTTGAAAACGCGCCCGGATTATGATAAACTATTCAAGATGTTTATTTGGTTTTTTACCCGCGGAGGATGCTATGCGTGTGTTGGGAATTGACCCAGGAATTGCTACTGTTGGCTTCGGCGTGATCGACAGCGATAAAAATAAGCTCAGTCTCGTTAATTACGGCGTTATTGAAACGCCGGCGCACACCGCTCTTTCCGGTAGGCTTGACCAGATCTTTGAGGATATGACCGTGCTTTGCGAGACCTTTAAGCCTGATGCAATAGCATATGAGGAGCTTTTTTTTAACACCAATATCACCACCGGCATATCCGTTGCTCATGGCAGGGGAGTATTGCTTTTGGCGGGCTATCGCTACGGCGCACCGATTTTTGAATATACGCCGCTTCAGGTTAAGCAGGCGGTCGTCGGCTACGGCAGGGCGGAAAAAAAGCAGGTTATCGACATGGTAAAGCGCATTTTAAACATGAAGTCCGCGCCAAAGCCGGACGATGCGGCAGATGCTCTCGCCATTGCAATCTGCCATGCGCGCAGCTCAACCTCTTTATTAACAAAGCACGGGGGGATTTCACCATGTTCCACCACATAAAAGGGATTGTAACCGAGCTTGAGCCGGGCGTAGCCGTTTTGGAATGCGGCGGCGTGGGCTTTGAGTTAAATACCACGGCACACACACTCTCTCGTCTTAAGATCGGCGACAGCGCAAAGCTGTATACATACGAAAACATCAGTGAGGACGCTTTTGATCTTTTCGGCTTTTTCGATATGCGTGAAAAGCGCTGCTTTGAAATGCTGATCGGCGTTTCCGGCGTAGGTCCTAAGGCGGCAATCTCCATCCTTTCATCGGCAACCCCCGAAGCGCTGGCTATGTCCATAATAAGCGGCGATGAAAAAGCTTTGACGGCAGCGCCGGGAATCGGCAAAAAAATCGCCCAGCGCATTCTGCTGGAGCTGAAGGATAAGATGAGCAAGGAAGCGGGAGGCTTTGCTGCCGGCTCAGGAGCTTCACTTCCGGGCGGCACTTTAAGCGACGGCTCAAAGCTTTCCGACGCATATTCAGCTCTCACCGCATTGGGATACAGCAGCACAGAGGTTGCAATTCTGCTCAAGGATGTGGATGTTGAAAACACCGCGATTGAGGATATCATCAGACAGGCGCTAAAAAAGATGGTAAAGTAGGGAGGATGGACATTTGAGCATCAGCTTTTCAAATGAAAACGATGGGGATATTGTAACTACAACCTCCATTCTTCCGGAGGATGCAGGCGAGGGCTCGCTTCGCCCTCGTCTGTTAAAGGAATACATCGGTCAGAAAAAAGCTAAGGAAAACCTTGAGGTTTTTATCAAGGCGGCAAAAATGCGTGGAGAGCCGCTGGATCACGTTTTGCTGCATGGACCTCCGGGACTGGGCAAAACAACGCTTGCGGGCATCATAGCCAACGAGATGGGCGTGAATATGCGTATCACCTCCGGACCGACTATAGAAAAGGCCGGCGACCTCGCCGCGCTCCTTACAAATCTTCAGGAAAATGACATCCTCTTTGTTGATGAGATACATAGGCTCAACCGCAGCGTTGAGGAAATCCTGTATCCCGCAATGGAGGACTATGCAATTGACATCATCATCGGCAAGGGTCCCTCGGCAAACTCCATTCGTCTCGACCTGCCGAGATTTACGCTCATCGGCGCTACCACACGCTCAGGTCAGCTTACTGCGCCGCTTCGTGACCGCTTCGGCGTTACCTTGCGCTTGGAGCTGTATTCAGCCGAGGAGCTATGCCTTATCGTAGAGCGCAGCGCAGAAATTCTAGGTATTGAAATCGAGCACGACGGCGCGATGGAAATTGCGCGCCGCAGCAGGGGAACACCGCGTATAGCAAACCGTATGCTTCGCCGTGTGCGAGACTTCGCGCAGGTATCGGCGGACGGCGTTATTACCAGACGGATAGCCGACGAAGCGCTGACAAGGCTTGAGGTTGATAAGCTGGGGCTGGACTCTCTCGATAAGCGGATGCTGCGCAGTATTATCGAGCTATACGGCGGCGGTCCTGTCGGACTTGAAACGCTTGCTGCTACTATTAACGAGGAGGCTGTAACGCTTGAGGATGTTTACGAGCCGTATCTTTTGCAGCAGGGCTTTCTTACGCGTACACCGCGCGGGCGCTGCGTTACCCGCAAGGCATATGAGCATCTTGGCATAGAATATCTGGGACAGCAGCAGATCGACTTATAATTTTTTGGAGGAGAACCAATTGGGCAAGTATTTTGGAACGGACGGAATTAGGGGAATAGTAAACGAGACCTTGTATGCGGACTTGGCATTTAAGGTTGGTCAGGCGGCGGCACTTGTGCTTTCCGAAAATAAGGAGACCAGCAGACCCCTTTTCACTATAGGCAAGGATACACGCATCTCCTGCGATATGCTGGAGTCAGCCATCACTGCGGGGCTGTGCTCCGCGGGAGCGGACGTTATGCATCTTGGCGTTGTGCCGACCCCCGCCGTTGCTTTTATCACGAAAGACTGCGGCGCGGATGCGGGTATCGTTATCTCCGCTTCGCATAATCCCTATGAGCACAACGGTATAAAAATCTTCAATGGTCAGGGCTTTAAGCTCCGTGACGAGCTGGAGGCTAAGATTGAAGCGCTTATTGACAGCAACGAGCCGCTCCCCACAAAACGTAACGGCGATATTGGCAAGGTCATCAACCGCGGACGTGAGTATGTTGACCGCTATGTTGAGCACGTTGTCTCCGTATCGGAAGGCAAGATCGGCAAGCTCAAGGTCATGATAGATTGCTCAAACGGCGCGGCATCCAGAACCGTAAACGATATTTTCGGACGATTTCCGCTTGAGCTTGAGCTTATCAAGGATCACCCTGACGGCTGCAACATAAATGCAGGCTGCGGCTCAACACATATTGAGGGTCTGGGAAAAATGGTTGTAGCAGGCGGTTTTGATCTGGGACTTGCCTTTGACGGAGACGCTGACCGCTGCCTTGCAGTAGACGAGAACGGTCAGCTTATCGACGGCGACAAAATCATGGCGATTTGCGGCATGGATATGTTGTCAAAGGGCAAGCTTCGCCAAAACGCCATTGTTGCAACTGTCATGTCCAATATAGGATTCCACGAGTTTTGCGATAAAAACGGAATTGAGCTAAAATGCGCCGACGTGGGCGATAGGAACGTGCTTGAGATGATGCAGCTTGGCGGCTTCTGCCTTGGCGGTGAGCAGTCGGGACACCTCATTTTTCTTGATGATGCCACCACCGGAGACGGTCAGCTTGCGGCAGTCAAGTTCCTGGAGGTCGTCAGCCGGAGCGGAAAGAAGCTTTCCGAGCTTGCAAACGCCATTCCGACCTATCCGCAGATTTTGCATAACATCCCCATCGTTGGCGGCAACGAGGTTAAAAACAAAATTATGAATAACGAGCAACTGCTGGAAAAGATTGCTCTTGAGCAGGCTGCTCTCGGAAAACGCGGAAGAATTTTGGTGCGTCCTTCAGGTACTGAGGCACTCATCCGCGTTATGGTAGAGGCTATGGACAACGCTGAGGCGGAGAGGGTAGTGGCAGTCCTTACTGAATGTATTGAAAAATGCAGCAAATCATTTTAAATACGTAAAATACATTGTGTAAGTTGCTTGACTTTTTGTAAAAATTATACTATAATAAATTTTGTTTAGGGCAATTAGGCAATAATATGGTTATATATTCCGAAAAATGCGATAATGACCTTTTGCATTTGGCGCAGGAGGGGGATAAACAGGCTGAAGAACAGCTTGCCCTTCGTTATTCACGCCTTGTGAAAATTTGCTCGAGACCATTTTTCCTGGCAGGAGGAGATGGTGAGGATCTCATACAAGAGGGTATGTTTGGTCTTCTCTCCGCAATCAGGGAATTTGATGACTCCATGAACACCTCTTTTAAAACATACGCGGAGATATGCGTTAAGCGTCGTATCTATTCCGCGATTAAAACGGCTACTAGAAAAAAGCATGATCCCCTGAACGATATGGTATCGTTCGATGATGTCCTCTCCGACGAAAGCCAGGCAAATGCTGTATCATCCTACTCTGAGGTATTCAGACGAACCCCTGAGGAACAGGTGTTGGCTAGAGAGAGCGCCGATGAGATCTTCCAAACATACTCGCGTTGTTTATCAAAATTTGAAGCAGATATATTGAGACTTTATCTCCAAGGTCTTTCCTACTCCGAAATTGCAGAGGCTTGCGGAAAGCCCGAAAAGTCTGTGGACAACGCCGTACAGCGCATCAGGCGAAAACTGGCGCGAAACCTTAACCTCAGCGACATCAGCAATGGCTGACGCAATATAAATGCCCTCAGGGTAAGTCTTTTTCAAAGAGAGGATTCAAAAATGTTCGAAGACAAGACATTAGTATGCAAGGAGTGCGGACAGGAGTTCGTATTTACCGCAGGTGAGCAGGAGTTTTACGCAGAGCGCGGCTTCCAGAATGAGCCCCAGCGCTGCAAGCCCTGCCGTGACGCTCGCAAGAATGTTGCTCGTGGTCCTCGTGAGTATTTCACAGCAACCTGCGCTGCTTGCGGCAAGGAAGCTAAGGTTCCCTTTGAGCCCAAGTCTGACAGACCTGTATATTGCAGCGAGTGCTTCGCAAAGATGAGAGAGGAACAGGCATAAGTCTTTCCTAATTCTACTCTACTCGCATTGTCATTCTACAGGATGAAGAGCGGTATGGTTCAAGTGTTGAGTCTTTGTCGGCAGCATTTGTTTCCGCGTATTTTGGCTTACAATTGAACAACAGAGGGTGCAGCTTGCTTTTAGCTTTGTTGCACCCTTTTTTTATTTGCATATTAAAAACGTGCCGAAGGCGAATGCCCTCGGCACGTTTTGCGTTGAATAAAGAGCTGCTCTAGTTTTCCGCTCCCGAGACGGGGATTTCGGGAGTGTTGTCGGAGAGAACCTCGCCGCCGTCTTTCTTGCGGGGAAGGGTCTTCCATGCGTGCATTGCCAGTGCAACCGCGATAACGCCATAGCAAACGAATACACGGAAGTATTCGCCTATCATGGAGTTGCCGAACAGATGGCTTGCCGAGAGGGGAGAAACCACGAACAGGGTGTGGAACAGGATAACGCCGAGAATAGCGTGGCTGTTCTTTGCGTCCTTTACGCTTGCTCCGCCGACGAGCAGAGCCGCGATGGCATACTGACCGCACATTGAGTGAGCGCCGTAGGTAGAGAAGGTGCCGATATTCTGCAAATAGATTATCTGACCCCATGCAGCCAGCATCGTTGAGAGCATCATTGCAATAATGCGCGTTTTGTTAACATTGATGCCCGCAGCGTTTGCGACTGTTCTGCTCTGACCGACGGTGCGCATATTCTGACCGAGCTTTGTATTAAGCAGGGTGGTGTTAAAGACGCACAGCAAAGCGATGAGGACGTATGTCATAACCGGGATGTTAACAGAAAGGATGACCTTTTCGATTGCCGGAATAAAGGTCAGCGCATAGATGATAACAGCCGCGATAATGACGGCAAGAGGTCGTGTGATAACAAATTCACCGTTTTTCTTGATGAGCTTTTCGTAGATTATGCGGAAAAGCTGAAGAATAATAGCACCGAAAACGTAAATTGTTATAGCATCGAGCAGGCGCAGCCTGTCAGTAGAGAGGAAGCGCTCGATAGCCGGGATATAGGTGATCGCATAAACCGCTGCAACGCCAATAATGCCGCCAACAGCCTTGGGAACAGAGGAATCGTCCTTCTTTACAAAGTGAACGACCAATCTGACAACAAGCACAAGTGCAACGATTAAGCAGGCAAGTTCAACAATGCTGAGCATGGAAATTGTGTCAATCGTGTACTTGAGGTTTCCCGCAAGGTCAATGGTGTTTTTAACGCCAACGCCGCCGTCGATGATGAGACGGGGGTTTTCAACGGGGAACACGACGCCGATGAGAAACAGGAATAAAAACTGGTAAAGACCATCGGCAAAATAGCCGAGGATAAGACCGGTGATCATCTCCGTACCCTTGGTCTTATTGTAAAGCCTGCCGACAAGGAAGCCGAGCAGCAGGGAGATGGGGGTGGCGATGGCAACGGTGAGCAGGAGACCTCCGATGCCGGTGAAGCCCCAATAAACAGTGCAGAAAATCGCAATCTGGGCTGCCATTGCGCCAACGACGATACCAAAGTTAAGACCGAGACCGGCAATAACGGGGATGATTAGTGAAAGTACTATGAAAGTGTTTCGACCAAAGCGCGTGAAAACCTCAGTAACGGTGTATTCAAGAGGTTTTCCTGTGGTGCAAAGACCAAAGATGCACAAAACGACAAACATGAAAACGACTTTATTGCCGTAAACCGATTTGGCAAAGTGTGAAAGCTGGTCGCCGCAGTAGCGAATAAGGTTGGTTTCGTTATTCTTCATTGGTTGCACCTCCCTTGACCTTAGTCAGTGCGTAGATGATGATACCGTTGCTGACGATTATTCGCATAATATCGGAAATATCCGTACCTGCGAAGAGCTTGTTGGCAACGGGGAGAGCAACGACGAGAATTCCTTGGAATAGGAAAGTTCCGACGATAACATGGCTGATTTTCGCTCTTGTTGTGCTGGCTCCTCCGATAAGGATAGCGGCAACGCAGTGGAAGCCCATCATAAGCGGTGCGTTATACATCTGCAAAAAGCCGAATGCCTGCGCATACACGACGATGCCCAGAGCGCCAAGAGCGGTGGATATCGCAGTGCCGAGGATACGCATACGGTCAACATTAATTCCGGAGGCACGTGCAAAGGTGGGATTTGCGCCGGCTGCGCTCATTGCGATGCCGGTTTTGCTGTGCATGAAGATGTAAACCAGTGCGCAGATAAAGAAGAAAAACAGCAACAGCCCCGTGGGTATTTCCATCTCGCCGTTAAAGAGTGTGAAGCCGAGAGTGCGGTTTAAAAGCTCGCCGAAGGTGGAGGCAAGGCTGATGGTCGTTCTGGCGCCTTTGCCGCCATAGGGCCATATAATGTCTCCGTTTACGAAGGGAAGAATGACCCAGATGATGTTCATAAATGCGATAATGGAAAAGCCGACGTAGGTCGAAACGGTCATCTCAGAGCCTTTTACGCGGTTTAACAGCAGTCCATAGCCAACTCCGACGACAGCGCCTAGGACAAGAGCGATGAAAGCCGCAATTCCGAAGGAAACCCAAGCACCTGAGTTTGCGGCAGCCTCTGCGGCTGTGCCGCCGGCAACAAGAGAAGCGGTGACCTTTGCGCCGACACCCAGCTCAATGGAAACCAGAGAGCCGAACAGACCACAGACGATACCGAGACTTATGCCGAAGTTTGGACCGATGCCGCACTGGATGGCGGGAACCATCGCCAAAACGAGAATGCCATACATTCCCCAACGGCGCAGAACATTGCCCATCAGCGCTGGCAGCCCCAAACCATAGGCGTATGCGCCGATAACAACGAGAATAAAGAAAAGGAAAATGATCAGGCGGGGGAGACCGATGTTTTTATATACGGATTTGATTTTTGAACCCATTATTCGGCACCTCCCTTATAGCCTGCCATTGCAAGACCAAATTGTGCGTCGGAATCATCGGGCTTCATTATCGCGGCAATTTTGCCCTCGGCAACCACTGCTATGCGGTCACAAAGGCTACGCAGCTCATTAAGCTCTGAGCTGACCATGATAACAGTCATGCCCTGCTCGCGGTTTAGCTTTGCAAGCAGCTCGATAACCAGCTTTTTTGCGCCTATGTCAATGCCGCGCGTAGGCTCGGAAACGATGAGCAGCTTTGGGTTGAGGGTAAGTGCGCGGGCAAGGCAGACCTTCTGCTGGTTGCCGCCGGAAAGAGCGCCGGCGGGCTGGTCGTGACCGGTGCAGCGTATGTCCAACGCCTTAATCATTTCATCGGTGTGCTTTTTGCCCTTGCGGGGGCTATAGAGTTTAGTAATGCCGAGATTTGTAAGAAAATCGCCTTTAATCTGCATCGCACTAAAGACGATGTTGCTTTCAATTGATTCGTCAAGCAGCAGACCAACTCCGCGCCTGTCCTCGGAGACAAAGCCGATGCCTTTTTTAAGAGCGTCGCCAAGCTCCTTCGTGTCAACGGCTACACCGTCAAGCTCAACGGAGCCGCTTGTTTTATAAAGACCCATAATACCGTTGGCAATACCGAGCTTGCCTTGTCCGGCAAGTCCGCCAATGCCGAATATCTCGCCGCGTCGAACGTCAAGGTCGATGCCTTTGACAACTTCTCCCGGCATATCAACGTGAAAATCACGAAGCTTCAGCATGAGGTCGTCGTCTTTGATAACACGGTTGTCGCTTGCTTCGTCGAGCAGCTTTTCAACCTTGCGCCCAATCATCATTTCGGCGATGCTGACAGCGGTCGTATCCTTGGTTTCCACGCGCTTTACAAGCTGACCGTCACGAAGGACAGTCATGCTGTCGGTAACGGCAATGACCTCGTCCAGACGGTGAGTGATGAAAATGATGGCGATGCCCTTGGAGGCTATAACACGCATTGCGTCCAGCAGCCTGTCTGCCTCGCTCTCGGTGAGAACGGCGGTGGGCTCGTCGAAAATAAGAAGCTTAATATTGGACTTATCTATTTCTCGGGCTATTTCAATAAATTGCATATAGCCAACGGGCAGACCGCTGACCATAACATAATCTTCAATGTTAAGACCGATCGTGTCAAGCGCCTTGCGCGCGTCTGCTCGCATGGCGGGTCTGTCAAGGCGTTCCATACTCTTGCCGAAGATACGGCTGGCGATGGTGGGCTTTGTGATCTCTCTGCCTACCTTGATGTTTTCTGTAACGGTGAAGCCGGGAATAAGCATGAATTCCTGATGAACCATGCCGATGCCAAGCTCCATAGCCTGCTGCGGGCTGGTGATGTTAACCGGGTTTCCGTCAAACTCAACCGTTCCCGTAAAACCGCCGGTGTTGTGAATTACGGGCATTCCAAAAAGGATGTTCATAAGAGTAGATTTGCCTGCGCCGTTCTCTCCCATGAGCGCATGGATCTCTCCCGGACGGACATCGAGGCTGACATTGTTTAAAACCCTGTTGCCAAAGTATTCTTTGGAAATGCCGTCCATTTTTAGCACATACTGGGCGCTCATTTGTGTCCCCCTTAGCTTTGGTTTATTTCAATGTTGCGCTAAAGTTTTTCTCCGCAAATCGAGACTACCCGCCATACTGCCTTATTAGCAATATGGCGGGTAATGGTTTAGCTGATTATATCAGCGACCGAAAAACTTAAAAATCGTAGAACGGGCAGAGAATCATGTAGAAGTTCTCAACTGTTCCGACGGAGGGATCCTCGTAAGCCTGGATCTGAACGCCTTCGCCGCCGACGTTGCGGACGCAGTTAAAGAATACTTCCTCATCATAAGCGCCGTTGGTGCGGCCTTCGCAGAACTCGATAGCATAGTCAACGCCTGCTTCGACCATGAGCATATTAACGGGAGTACCCCATGTGGACATACGACCCGTGTTGCCATACTCGGCAACCTTCTCGGTGATAGCGTCGAGCATATACTGAACGTCGCCTTCGTGACCGGAAACATCAATGCCGAGAGCTGCGGGATAGCCGTGATAGGGACTCGGGCAGCACTGCTGCGGGAAGATAGCCTTCTGCTCGGCAACGGTGCGGATCAGAGGCTCCTGCATAGCGCAGTTGGTGGAGAAGAACGCGGTGTTGACGCCATACTGCTTGACGTACTCGGGAACGTTCTCAATGATCCACTGCTGTGCGCCGGAAACGCCGGCATCACCGGTCGGGTCGGGAGCGGTAGCTTCTACATACTCAATGCCAAGCTCCTCACAGGTCTTCTGGAACAGCTCGCGGCGTGCTGCGATCGTAGCATAAGAGAGGTGACGGGCGAAGGAGATGTGAACGAAGGTCTCGGCACCCTGCTTCTTAGCCTGCTCGATAACTGCTGTGCCCTGAGAGATCTCATCGGCGAGCATGCAGATGTCAGCTTTGGAAGCGATGACTGCGGGATCCTCTGCGCAAACGCCGCAGACGAAAAGCATATCGGGACGAGTCTCACGAACCTTGTCAATAGCGGCAGCAGCACCGGGAACGGCCTGAACGAATACTATTGCCTTAACGTCGGGGTCGGCTGCAAGACCTACGACCTGAGCGATGGTTGCCTCGGTCTCGGTGGAGAAGTTGTCAGGATATGTAGCGGTGACTATCTTCTCAGAACCAAATTCCTTGAGCATATTCTGGGCAGCCTGATATTCTTCTTCGCCCTGGGAAACGGTGCCGGTGATGATACCGATCTTGTAATCGGCGGTAGCTTCACCGTCTACAGGAGTTTGGGTTTCGTTTTCACCTGCGGGATCTTCTGCGGGCTGAGTGCTACGGCATGCGCAAAGAGCGAATACCATAACAAAAGCCAAGAGCAAGCAAACTAGTTTCTTAGACATTTTCTTTCCTCCTAATAATTTATTTCAACACGCGAGCGTGCCGAAATCAAACATGAATAAAGATATGCGCGTACAGTAAAAACAATACTGAATAGACAGGCATATTTTCCAACATTATAACCAATATGTCTTTTAGAGTCAATGAAAAAAGTGAAAAATATGTCATATTTATGTACCTGAAGAAAGAATATGCAGCATAATTTACAAAACCACTTTACGCATACTGGCGAGGAGTACAAAAATCGCGGCAGCGCTTGTCCACACGATATGGACACCTCCAGTGAGAGTAAGTGTTGCTTCTTTATAGGAAACGAAACTATTTATTCAAATGACTTAGCGCAGCGGCTCTGCTAACAAACAACGCTGCAAACCCCGGAAAAGGGCTTGCAGCGTGTTTGGGTATCAATGCGAAAAATTTGCCATTTCCATCGTACCTCATAACTCAGCCGTTAGCCCGGCGCAGCGGGTCACGGTCGAAAGGGAGGAGAGCAGAATGAGCGCGCGATGAGTTTTGAAGCGAAGCATAAAAACTCGTCGCAAGCGATATAAAGCTTGCGACGAGCTGGCACCCCCGGCGAGACTCGAACTCACTACCTTGCGCTTAGGAGGCGCACGCTCTATCCGGGTGAGCTACGGAGGCACATACACTTTTATCATATTAGGCAAATAAACCAAGCCGGCTTATGAGCCGCTTCGGTATTGTATCGCAGATAAGACCCCATGTCAAGGTGATTTGTCCCTGCATTTGCTCTGTGTTAATGCCGCTGAGCATACTTTTCACCTGCCGACATTCGTCGGCACGCCATAGGTTGAAAAACGCACGGGCTGGCTGATGTCAAAATTGTCAATAGCCTTGATAAGTCCGATGCATCCGACTTGAAAAAGGTCGTCAACGCGTTCGCCACGCGCCGCGAATTTTTGAATGACCGAAAGCACCAGACGCAGATTTCCTGATATGAGCTTTTCTCTGGCTTCCTTATCGCCCTCCTTGCTCAGACGAAGCAGTTCCATTGTTTCGTCGCTTTTTAATACCTTCAGCTTTGCGGTGTTTACGCCGCATATCTCAACCTTGTTCAGCAATTGCAATTACCTCCCTGGGATTGATAAACGATAGTATTCCCTCGAATTGTCAAATCATTCTGAGCTTTGAACAATATGTTGGTTAACCATTTTATAATTTGAGGTTGACAACAGTTTGCCGATGCTGTACTCTTATGCAGCAGGGAGGTGAGACGATGACAACAAAAAGCGAGATTCTATCAGCACTTGAGCGCTCACGCGGAGAGTTTGTTTCCGGCGCAGAGCTTGCGCAAATGCTGCATATCTCCCGAACTGCCGTTTGGAAGGCGATAAAGCAGCTTGAGCAGGAGGGGCATGGTATTGAAACTCTTGCCGGGCGCGGATACAGGCTTTGTGAGCAAAGCGACCTGCTCTCAAGCGAGGGTATTTCAGCCTGCCTGCCGCCGGAGCTTGAAAATACGCCGGTATATGTATTGAAAACAGTCGATTCCACAAACACATATTTAAAGCGGCTTGCACTTGAGGGGGCGGCGCATGGTACGCTGGTGCTCGCCGAGGAGCAGACTGCGGGGCGCGGCAGGAGGGGCAACAGCTTCTTTTCGCCCGGCAACACAGGGCTGTATATGAGCCTTTTGCTTCGACCGGAGAGCTTAGACTGCGACACTCAGATGATGACCGTAAGGGTGGCGGTTGCCGTTTGCAAAGCGCTTGAGAGCATGACAAGCGTTAAGCCACGGATAAAATGGGTAAACGATATCTATGCCGACGGCAGAAAGCTATGCGGCATTTTAAGTGAAGCGGTTGCCGATTTGGAAAGCGGAAGCGTTGAGAGCATCGTTGTGGGCATAGGGCTTAACTGCACGACGACGCAGGATGCTTTTCCGCCGGAGCTTCGCGGGATTGCAGGCTCGCTGGGTGGGCATATATGCCGTAACGAGCTTGCGGCAAAAATAGTTGAAGGCATTATGCGGGAGCTTCGCTGCGACGAGCAAGAGGTTATAGCTGCCTACCGCTTACGCTCGCTGATGAAGGGCAAGGCTGTGCGCTTTTTGCGAGACGGCGAATTGCTTGAGGGCGTTGCAGAGGGCATTGCCGATAACGGCAATCTGCTTGTTGCTATGGCAGACGGAAGCGAGCTTGTCCTGCATAGCGGAGAAGTATCAGTGAAAGGTTTGGGAGAATGGAAGTAGTAAAAGCAAAGAAGTTTTCGGTTTCGGATATGCTGCTGTGCGCGCTTTTTGCGGCGCTTGCCGCCGTCGGAGCGTTCATCCGCATACCGTTGCCGTATGTGCCGTTTTCGCTGCAATTCATGTTTACGAATCTGGCGGGGCTGCTGCTCGGCAAAAAACGCGGAGCTATTTCGGTGCTGCTGTATATTTTTATTGGGCTGGTCGGATTTCCCGTGTTCACACAGGGCGGGGGGATTGGCTATGTGCTGACCCCCAGCTTCGGCTACCTGATCGGTATGGCGGTAGGAGCCTGGCTTACAGGGCTTATCGCCGAACGAGGAGATAGAAGCGTGAAGTCATATATTCTCGCGGGAGCTGCGGGTCTGGCGATAGTCTATATCTTCGGCATGGTGTATTTTCTGGGAATCAAGAGCCTTTATCTTTCGGAGGAGGTAGGAATAAAATTCCTGCTTATATACTGCGCGGCGGTATTTATTCCCGGAGATTTTTTGTCATGTGTCGTTGGAGCTTATATTACGGCGAAATTACGCCCTTTGTTAAGATTGCGTGAAACATCTTAATGTTTTAGACGTTTGACACAAGTGGTGAGCATAATGTAGAATATGTGCATACGAAACGTGTGCACATATTTTTTTTTGTGCATAAACACCCTTAATACTGTTCAGGAGGTATGCTTGTGAAGCCAGCCCAACAAAAAGACCGGCTAAAACGATTGATTACATACTACGCGCCCCAGAAAAAGCATTTGGCGGCGGATATGGCTTTTGCAATTACCGGCGCGGGACTTTCCATAATCATTCCGCTGCTCATCCGCTATATTACAAATGAATTGACGCATGAAAACCCCGAAGGAGCGCTGCAAACGGTGATAGTGCTGCTGGGGGCTTTGCTCCTGCTTTTGGCTGCGGCGGTTTACTGCAACTATTTTGTCAGCTACTACGGGCATCTTATGGGCACGCATATTGAGTTTGCCATGCGAAACGATATCTTTTCTCATTATCAAAAGCTATCGTTCCGCTTTTTTGATAATCAAAAGGTCGGGCAGCTTATGGCGCGTGTAACAAACGATCTGCACGATATTTCCGAGATGCTGCATCACGCGCCCGAGGAGATAGTTATATCCTCCATCAAGTTTTTCGGAACGTTCATTCTTCTGCTGTGCATTGACTGGCGCTTAACGGCTGTAGCCGTTGTTCCGATGCCGTTTTTGCTGTGGTTTGCAATGGTATATAACAAAAAACTCCGCCATGCCTATGCGCGCAATCGAGCAAAGATGGCTTCCGTAAATGAAACGATCGAAAGCAACCTCTCCGGCATAAGAGAGGTCATGTCCTTCGGTAATGAGGAAAGCGAGATAGAGAAATTCACCGAGGGCAACGCTTTCTTTGTTGAGAGCAAGCGCGATACCTACCGCCACATGGCAATATATAACTCCGTTCTCAACGCGGCGGCAACCTTTATCACCATTGCTGTCGCGGGAGCCGGGGCGATAATGTATTTTATCACCTCTATCCAGCTTGATTTGTCCGACCTTATACTGTTTATGCTCTGCATCCATAACTTCACAGAGCCTATCGACATGGTCGTAAAAATAACCGAGTGGATACACTCCGGTCTTTCCGGCTTTGACCGCTTTCTTCAAATCATGGACATCGAGCCTGAAATCAAAAACTCCCCGAACGCAGAGGTGCTGCATGAGGTCAAGGGCGATATTGAGTTTGAAAACGTATCGTTCAGCTATGAAAAGGGCAGCGATGTTTTCAGCAATCTGAGCTTTTCGGTTGCGGCGGGCGAATATGTTGCGCTGGTCGGCGCCTCCGGTGTAGGCAAATCCACGCTTTGCAGCCTTATCCCGCGTTTTTATGATGTTACGGGCGGCAGCGTAAAGGTGGATGGGCGCGATGTAAAATCAGTCACAACAGACAGCCTGCGCGCCCATATCGGCATAGTCCAGCAGGATGCCCACCTTTTCACAGGTACGATAGGTGAAAATATCCGCTTCGGAAACAAGAGAGCGAGCAATGAGGAGGTTATCGCGGCGGCGAAAAAGGCTCATGCGCATGAGTTTATAATGGCATTGCCCGATGGCTACGACACGCATATCGGCTATCGCGGAACAAAGCTCTCCAGCGGCGAGCAGCAACGCCTTGCAATCGCCAGAGTGTTTCTTAAAAACCCGCAGATACTTATTCTCGATGAGGCGACCAGTATGCTTGACCCTGAAAGCGAGCTGACTATACAGACCGCCCTCGATGAGCTTGCAGAAAATCGTACTACCTTTGTTATTGCACATCGGCTGTCAACGGTTTATAATGCAAAGCGTATTCTGGTTCTCACCAAGGACGGAATAGTGGAGCAGGGCAGTCACGAATACCTCATGCAGGTCGGCGGCGTCTATGCCTCCTTATATAACAAGTCGCTCGTCCAAGACGGAGTGTAAAACGCCATTGCAAGCAGCCTTATGTTTGCGGCGGTGTGGCGGCGCGAAAGGAAACAGCTATGAACGACAACAAGGTTCTCCATTTTTTTGAGGAAATATCAAAAATACCGCGTGAGAGCGGCGACGAGAAGGCGGTCAGCGACTATCTCGTAGCCTTTGCAAAGGAACGCTCACTGGAGGTTTATCAAGACGAGGTATACAACGTTATTATCAAAAAGCCGGCAACGGTTAAGACCGACTGCCCACCTGTCATCATACAGGGACATACCGACATGGTGTATGTTAAAGCGCCCGATTGCAAGCGCGACTATTCCGAGGGAATAGGGCTGATATATAAGGACGGCTTCCTCTATGCCGACGGAACGACTCTCGGCGCGGACGATGGCATAGCCGTAGCGTACGCCTTGGCTCTGCTCGATAGTGACGACCTTCCGCACCCCGATATTGAAGCTGTTTTTACTGTTTCCGAGGAAACGGGGCTTATAGGTGCGCAGAAGCTGGACTGCTCAAGACTCAAGGGCAAATACCTTCTCAACCTCGACACTGAGGAGGAGGGAATTTTCTGCACAAGCTGCGCCGGCGCTTTCAGAAACGAGCTGTTCGTACCGCTTAGCTTTGAAAAGCGCGATGGTATGCAGGAGCTGAGCTTATCGCTCGGAGGTCTTTCGGGCGGTCATTCCGGCGTTGAGATCCATGTCGGTCATGGCAACGGCATTGTTCTCATGGGCAGGGTGCTGTCGGCTCTGGGTGACAAGGTCGCTGTTGGCGCGGTTACGGCGGAGGGCAAGATGAACGCCATCTGCAATAACGCGGCGGCTAGGCTTTTCTGCCGTCCCGAGGATTTATCGGCGGTGGAGGCAACTGTTTTGGACATGGAAGCAAAATTTGTCCATGAGCTGGGGGATAGAGACAGCGTTTTCCTCAAACTGGAAAAAGGCTCTGTCTGCACCGCTGAGTGCTACACAGAGCAGACCCGTCAAAGGGTGCTTGCCGCGCTATCGCTTATTCCCAACGGCGTTCTGGGTATGAGCTTTGATATTGAGGGTTTGGTTGAAACCTCCGCAAACCCCGGAATAGTGGAGCAGGGCGAGAACGAGCTGATGATACTCTCCTCGTGCAGAAGCTCGGTTGGCAGCCGTAAGGAGGAGATGCGCCAAAAATATCTTGCGCTTGCCGCTCTCTGCGGAGGACGCAGCGAGTTTTCCGGCGACTATCCCATGTGGGAATACAAGGCGGATTCGCCGCTGCGCACGCTTGCGATGGAGACCTATAAGGAGCTTTTCGGCAAGGAAATAGTAACAATGGCCATTCACGCGGGCTTAGAGTGCGGTCACTTCGCGGAAAAGCTTCCGGATACGGATATCATAACCTACGGACCTGACCTTTACGATATTCATACCCCTAAGGAGAGAGCAAACCTTGAGTCTGTTGAAAGAACATGGCTCTTAACTAAGGAAATCCTGAAAAGACTAGCAGAGCAGAAATAAAATAAGTGCGGCGGAAATTTTCCGCCGCACTTATTTTATGCTTGATGTTTAAAAGGGAACATTGTCGGGGTCAGCTCCGAGACGAAGCCTCTTGTCGAGAAGTGCCAAGCGGCGCATTTCCTCAGAGCTTAGCTCAAAATCAAATACGTTTATGTTTTCCTCAATACGCTCTTTGTGAACGGATTTTGGAATAACTATCATACCGCGCTGAAGATGCCAGCGAAGGATGATTTGAGCAATGCTTTTGCCGTGGGCGCGGGCTAAATCCTTTAGTACGGGGTCTTCCAAAATGCCGCCGCCGAGCTTTCCGAGAGGACGCCACGCCGTTACCGCGATTTTGTGGGCGTGGCAGTAGTCAACGACCTCGCTGTTGTGGAAATAGGGGTAGGACTCAATTTGGTTCACGCTCGGCACAACATCAGATATTTCAGAGAGTCGTTTAAGGTGATGCGGCTGAAAGTTTGAAACGCCGATAGAGCGTACCAGACCCTCGTTTTTGAGCTTTATAAGCTCAAGCCATGCATCCTCGTAGCCCTCAACAGGCCAATGAACGAGAAAAAGGTCAATATAGCCGCAGTCCAGCTTTTCAAGACTATCCATAAATGAAGCGCGGCAGCTACGGCTTCGTATTTCGTCTGTCCACACCTTTGTCGTGATGAAAAGCTCGCTTCTTAATAGCGCGGATGCCTTGATTGCCTTGCCGACTCCACGCTCGTTTTGATAATAAGCCGCTGTGTCAATATGGCGGTAGCCGCAGGCAAGAGCGCAGCTAACGGCGTTTTCAACCTCGCCGCCCTCAAGCGCCTTATACACACCCAAGCCGAGCTGTGGGACTAATACGCCGTCGTTAAGGGTGATGAAGTTCATGCTCAAGCCTTCTTAAACTCGTTATAATGCACGATTGAAAAATCAAAATCGCGATCCATGCTCGTTTTTTGCAGGGGATAGCCAATCGCGGTTATCGCAAAGGGAACAATGTTTTCCGGCAGAGAAAAGATCTTGCAAACATTTTCCATGCGCTCGGCGACAGGGGAGATGCCAAGCCATGTGCCGCTCATGTCGAGGTGAACGCACTCAAGAAGGATCTTTTCCGTTGCAGCCGCCATGTCCTGCTCCCAAAGCTCGGGAAACTCCACCTTGTCAAAGTTTGCAAGCAAAACAATGGCAAGAGGTGCATCTGCAACGCAGGCGGTGTAAGGGGAGACATCGGCCAGCTTTTTTAGCAGCTCCTTTTCTGTGACCACGATGAATTCGCGCTCGTTCTGAGAGCCGGTGGTTGGCGCGCACATGGCAGCCTTGAGTATTATCTCAATTTTATCCGGCTCAATGGCTGTGGGCTGAAAAGCTCTTACGCTTCGCTTGGAAAACAGCTCTTTCATTTATATATCCTCCTTTTTCGCTTGTCTGCTGCTTTAATTTTACAATAGCTCGCTGCTTTTTACAACCTTAAATACTTCCTGAGGGCTGCCTTGAGCGGCTATTTTTCCGTTTTCCAAAAAAATCAGCCTGTCACATTCAAGCATTGCGCTTTCACGGTGGGAGATCGAAATGACAGTTCTGCCCTCAGACACAGATTTTAGCGCCCGCATGACCATTGCTTCCGTTGCGGAGTCCAGATTTGCCGTTATCTCGTCAAGCAGCAAAATCGGCGGCTGCGCGGCGACAGCGCGGGCAATAGAAAGAAGCTGGCACTGTCCCCATGAAAAGCTTGTGTCGGAGGAAACTAAAGTGTCGTAGCCGTCAGAAAGAGCTTCGATGCTCTCGTGCAGACCCACCTGGCGGCATACGTCGATAACGCGCCGGCGGCTTATTGTGGGGTCGCCAAGGGATATCTGCTGCTCGACCGTTCCGGGGATAAAGCGAAAGCTTTGCTCAACATAGCCAAAGATGGCGCGCTTTTCTTCGTTGGGGATAAGGTATGCGTCAAAGCCGCCTATGACAAGCCGACCCTCCGTCGGTGTGAGCAGACCCATGATCAGGTTAAATATCGTGCTTTTGCCAACGCCGGTTCGCCCGGCGATAGTAATGCTCTCGCCCTTTTTTATCTCAGTGCTGATATCGGTAAGAACAGGAGTGCCGCTTATGTAGGAAAAGCTCATATGCTCAAAACAAACGGCGCGCTCCTCGCAGCCTTGCAAAACCTTGGCGGCGCTGATGCTGCTGTCTTTGGTTTCCTCGTCCAAGGAGAGAAATTCCTCGATGCGCCCGATGCCCGAAAGTCCGCTTTGTATGTTTTGTATCTCCGTACCCAGCGCTTCAATCGGCAGCAGAAGTGAGGATATGAGGTCGATGCTGGCGGCAAGCATACCCGCGCTTATGCCCAGAACCTGCGACTGCCCTACAGTGAGTGCAACGATAACGGCGATAACCACGGCGCGGATAAGCTGTATTATGGGAGAGTAGCAGGAGTCGTATATGATTACACGTCCGCGTGTTTTGTAGTTTTCGCGCAGTGCGCGGCAGTATTTCTCCTCCATGTAGCTTTCCTTTGAGAAAAGCTTTATCATGGAGATGTTCTTTACACTTTCGGCTATATGTCCGTTGACATTTGAAAGCTCGCGGAGATTATTAATCTGAGCTGCGTACATACGCTTTCTGAAAAATCGTGTGATGGCAAAAACGATTATGATGATCAGCAGCGTAAGCAAAGCCAGCCGCCAAGAAAACAGCCACATAGAAATGCCAATACCGATTATCTTCAAGCAGTCTATGAACATACTGACCAAGCCGTCGGAAAAAAGGGAGTTTATACTGTCAACATCAGTGTTGATGCGCGAAACGACAGAGCCGGGAGACTGTTCGGAGAAATAAGAAGCCTTGAGTCTGAAAAGCTTGCGGAGCATTCTGCTTCGCAGCTCGCGGATGCAGCGCTGAGCGAAAAACGAAAGCAGACAGCCCTTAATAAAATCCAGCGCCCCGATAAGCAGGATCGCCGACAGATACATAAGCGCGGGCTTATATAGCTGCAAAGCGTTGGCGGGAAGCAGATAATCGTCTAGAATAACGCGCATAATCTGCGGCGGTGCAAGAGAAACGGCAACGCCGAGCACTGCGCTTACTGCCAGCGCCACGGCATACCCCCTGCTGCCTTTTATAATCTCCTTAACGCAGGAGGACACATTTTTGTATTTCATTTTGCGCCTCCCTTCTGCGATGCCCATAGCTCGCGGTATTCGGCGCTGCTTTCTAAAAGCTCTGCATGAGTGGAGCAGCTCAGACCCTCCTCACCGAAAAAGATTACTTTATCGGTAAGCGGGAAAACCGACAGACGGTGGGAGATGAGTACAACGATCTTATCGCTTCGCGCCTGAGTAAGCCTGTCTATAATCTGGCGCTCAGTCTCCATATCAACAGCGGAGAAGGGGTCGTCCAAAATCATCAGCTTTGAGTCGCGGTAAAGCGCCCGCGCCAGTGCCAGCCTGTCACGCTGTCCGCCGGAGAGGCGCACCCCGCCTGAACCGACTCGGGTAGATACACCGTCAGGCATAGCGGTCAGATCATCACTGAAGCATACGACGTCAAGCACCTCGGAAACATCCCCGCCGTCGCCGAGAGTTATGTTTTCATAAATCGTGTCACTGATGAGCTGCGGGTCGTGACCCATGTATGATATAGCGCGGCTGCGCTGCGCCTGCGAAAGCGAGCTAAGCTCCTTTCCGCAGAGCCGAATGCTGCCATCATAGGGGTATATCCCGCAAAGCGCCAAGCCAAGCGCCGTTTTTCCGCAGGCTATCTTGCCTGTTACGCCAATAAGCTCGCCGCTCTCAGCCTCAAAGGAAAGCCCCTTAAAGACCTTGACGTCACTGCCATAATAGCTAAAGCCGAGAGACTCGCAGCAAAGTGAAGCAGCCGTGTCGGGGGCAAAGCACGTCTCCGGATAGCTGTATTCCCTAAATGAAGGCGAAATGCGCTCCCATGAGACACGCGCCTTTTGATAGGTGTTGAAAAGCGCCGCCGCGCGGCTCGCCTTTTTTGAAAGTGCTATGAAGATAGCGGTATAGGCTGTGAAATCACCTATGCTCCACACTCCGTCTATTGCGTTTTTGCCGCCGAGCGAAATCACGGCGAAAATGCCGACAAGGGATATTGCCTTATATACAGGCTGCATCGAGTTTTCCATAACGGATGCCAGAAAAGCGCGCTTTTCCAGCTTATCAAGCTCCTTGTCATACTCGCTTTGCCTGAGCTGTTCAACGCTGTTTACGCGGTAAAGCAGCGCGTTTTCAGCGTTGCAGAGCGTTGCCTGAGCAACAGCGCCGCTCTGAGCGCGGGAGCGCTTCGTAAGCGTTTCTACCACAGCTTTCAGCTTTTCGGCGACATACATCGCAAGCGGGATGAAAAGGCAGGCGGCAAGAGTCGTTTTAAGGTCGTAGCCGAGCATTGTAATAAGATAGCCGAGCATGAGAACGCCGGTGTCGAAAATCTCCGTTGTTACCTTGCGCATACCCTCAACGCATATATCAACATCGGCGACCGCCTTGTTTATCATTTCGCCCGCCGTTACTCCCGAAAAGGCTCTGATATCCTGAGAGATAAGGCTGTTATATAGCATTCGCCGCATCAGAACGCCTGTTTGATTGGCAAAAAGACGAACAAAATAGCGCTTTAGGGCGCGCAGTAGCTGAATAGCTGCGGCAACGCCGACGAAAACAAGCACCTGACGCAAAATGGCAGGAAGCAAAGCTCCATCAATAACGCTGTCTATAAGCCGCCCCTGCAAAACGACTATCAGCGACATACTGCCGTTAAAAAGTGTGCCTGTGAGCGCAACCATCAGGAGCACTGCCCATTCACGCTTGAGGTAGCTCGTGAGCTTTTCCGGCTGTTTTATCGGTGAAAAATCGGGTGTTATCAAAGCAGTCCCTCCATGCCGAAAATAAGCCTTTGTTGATTGCTCTCATATTACTACCGCGCTGTATAAGCGTCAACATATACAGCTAAAACAGCTTGAAATGAGCGGCGCTTCATGGTTTAATTGATGCGGTATGGACGGCTTTGCCGTCCTATACGGAAAACGGGAGTGATTTTATGCGAAGCGAAGGCTATAGCACCAAGCTATATAACTCCATTCTGGACTTTCTCTCTAAAAACCGCGAGCGCGCCGTTACTGCCGCGAATGTTTATGAGCATTTACAGGCGGCGGGGGATAGGGCAAATAAAACCACCGTTTATCGCAATATGGATCGGCTGGTCAGCGAGGGGAAGGTCCTAAAATACGTCACTGACGACGGAAGAATGGCGAGCTATATTTATAAATCCCATGACGACGACTGCGGAGAGCATCTTCATCTTCAATGCTCCGGCTGCGGCAGGGTCATTCACCTTGACTGCGGCTATATGGACGAGATCATTCGCCATATCTCCAGCGAGCACGGCTTTGACCTGCGTTGCAGCAGCTCTATTCTTTACGGAAAATGCAGAGAATGTGCCCAAAAGGACAACAGTGTGGAGCAAGAAAAATAAACCGCCTTATTCGCCCTTATTCGCTTGACAAAGTATTTTTAGGAGACTATAATCCAATTCGCAAATGATTTGCAAATTGGATTAAGGAGCTTATAAATGAAAAGAACGGTTGGCGTTGCTTTTGTTATAATAATGTGCTGCGCGCTGCTTTCCGCCTGTGGCAGCGGCGGGTCCTCCGGTGATGCTTCAGGCAAGCCCGTGATTGCTGTAAGCATAGTTCCGGAGGAGAGCTTTGTTAAGGCTGTCTGCGGCGATTTGGTTGAAACGGTTGTTATGGTTCCGCCCGGAAGCAGCCCCGAAAACTACGAGCCAACACCGATGGAGATGCAGAAATTCTCCGACGCCGAGGTTTTCTTTAGCATCGGTGTGCCGACGGAGGCAAATATAATGCCCTCCGTTTCCGAAAATACAAAGGTGGTTTCGCTCGATGCCGCCTGTGCCGCCGTCTATGACGATTTGACTCTCGGCGACGAGCGTGACCCGCATATTTGGCTTTCTCCCAAAAGAGTCATAGTAATGGTAAACGCAATTGCAGCCGAGATGAGCGGGCTTTACCCCGAAAACGCTGATATCTTTTCCGCCAACGCCAAGGAATTCATTGACCGCATAGAGGAAGCGGACGCGGAGATAAGAGCGGTGCTTGATAAGCTCGAGTGCAAAAAGTTTATAGTTTTTCACCCCGCCTTCGGCTACCTTGCCGATGATTACGGGCTAGAGATGTTTGCGCTAGAGGAGGAGGGCAAGGAAGCGACCGCCGCTCATATGCAGGAGATGATAGATCTTGCAAAGGACGAGGGTATAAAGGTGATCTTCTACCAGGCGGAGATAGACAGCCGCCAAAGCGCCGCCTTCGCTGAGGAGCTCGGCGGTGTTACCGCAAAGCTTGAGCCGCTTTCGGGCAACTATATTGAAAATCTTAAGATCATGGCAAATACATTGGCAGAGGCGATGAGTAAATATGACGCGTGACAACTATCCCCTTGCCATTCACATCGAAAATCTATCCGTGAATTACAGGCACACACCGGCACTTGCCGGGGTGTGCCTCGATGTGCGTGACGGGGAGTTTTTAGGGGTGATCGGACCTAATGGCGGCGGAAAATCAACGCTGCTCAAGGCAATTTTGGGTTTGGTGGAAAAGCAGAGCGGCTCAATAAGCATCTACGGAAGCGAAAAGCCCTCCGCCCGTGCGCAAATCGGATATGTGCCGCAGTTTTCAGCCGTTGACAGGGGCTTTCCCATTTCGGTTTTGGAGGTCGTTATGACGGCGTTCCAAAAAGGAGCATTGCATCCGTTTTTCCGCTTTAACGCTTTTCACAGGGACAAGGCGATGGAGCAGCTTGAGCGAGTGGGGATAGCTGAGCTTGCACAAAGGCAAATCTCGGAGCTTTCGGGCGGCGAGTTTCAGCGTCTGCTGATTGCCCGCGCTCTTGCGGTCGAGCCGCGTATGCTGCTGCTTGATGAGCCGACAGCAAGCGTTGACCCTGCCTCGCGCGCGCATATTTACGAGCTTTTGACCGAGCTTAACAGGGAAGTCACCATTGTTTTGGTAACGCACGATTTGATGGCGGTCGCTTCGCAGGTGACAAGCCTTGCCTGCTTAAACGGCACTCTTGTGTACCACGGATCGCCGGAGATAAACGAAAAAATCGTCAATGAGATGTATGGCTGCCCGGTTGACTTTATAGCTCACGGCGTGCCGCACAGGGTACTCGGCGAGCACGAACATGGGCAAGGCTGCCGCGGCAGAAAAGAGGAGGGCTGCTGATGCTCAACGCGATAATGAATTACCAATTCATGCAGCATGCAGTCATCGCCTGCGTGCTGGCGAGTGTTGTATGCGGGCTTATAGGTGTGATAATTGTTGAAAAAAAGCTCATTATGATGAGTGGCGGCATAGCCCATACCGCCTATGGCGGAGTCGGTCTGGGCTATCTTTGCGGCTTTGAGCCTATGCTGGGCGCTGTGCTGTTTTCCTTGGGCGCGGCTGTCGGCATCGGAACGATCAAGCGTCGCGGCGGTGTGCATACGGATATAATCATCGCCCTGTTCTGGTCGCTCGGCATGGCGCTCGGCACAGCCTTCATAGGCTTTATGGACGGCTATCCGCCCGATTTGAACAGCTATCTTTTCGGCAATATCCTCTCTGTTACCGGCAGTGATTTAAAAATGATGCTCGCCCTCACTGCGCTTGTCTGCCTTGCGGTCATAGTTTTCTTCAACGACTGGAAGGCGTTTATGTTTGACGACTGCTTTTCGCAGATCATCGGCATGAAAACAACGCTGCTGGAATACCTGATGCTTATTCTGGTAGCGCTGACGGTCGTTGTGTTGATAAGGGTTGCCGGCATTATTCTAGTGATCGCCCTGCTTACAGCACCCGCTGCAACGGCATCGCTTATTTCCGATAAGCTTAAAGGTCGTATGCTGCTTTCGATTGCACTGGGACTGTTTGATTGCTTTGCGGGGCTTTGGATATCCTATGTCCTTGGTATAGCAAGCGGCGCAACTATCATCATCTTCTCCGTTCTGATATATGCCATTGTTTTTGCCCTAAGCTCCCTTGTTGGTCGAAGAAGTGTTAAATCCGCCGCGCAATAGGCAATAATTCAATTTCTTTCCTCGTTGAAACAAAAAACTCTGTTTTTATTTGCTGAGATGTGATACAATAACCAATCGTGGGATTATGACCGATTTTTATGATTAGTTATTGTGTCACATTTCTATTTCCGCAAGCGAAAGGATGATCGCTCGATGAGCTATGTAGTTATGGACATGGAATGGAACCAAGCCATGTCCGCTCAATCCGCTGTTTTTAACAAGCTTCCCATACATCTGCGAGGAGAAATAATACAGATAGGCGCAGTAAAGCTTACAGAGGATTTAAAGCCCGGAGAGGAATTTCAAATAGATGTTAAGCCGGTGTATTTCAAGAAGATGCACTACAAGGTAGAAAAGCTTACCGGCTTTGACAAGGACAGACTTGAGCACGGCGTTGGCTTCGTTGAGGCTCTCAAAGCATTTCGTGAGTTCTGCGGCGACGGCTGCACCTTCCTGACATGGGGCTGCGACGATAAAAGCATTATGGAGCAAAACATAATCATCCACGACCAGGACTGGGACTGGATAGACAGATGGGTCAATCTCCAGGTTATATACAATCTTCAAACTCAGGCAGGGCGCAACCAAACAGGGCTTGCAATTGCGATGGAGCACTTCGGCATTGAACAGACACGCGTTGCGCACGATGCTTTGGGCGATGCGTACAACACCGCGCTGATATGCTCTAAGCTCGATTTGGAGGAGGGGTTAAAGCAATACGAAACCGCCTCAAAAACTCTCTCCACTTCTAAAGCCGGGGGAGAAACGGAGGACACTCACAGCAAAACCAAAGCTCTTGAGCACCGTGCGTTCACAGGCTACCCCACTAGGGAGGACGCCTTTGACGATAAGGAACTGACCGCGCCCCTTTGCCCCGAATGCGGCGAGCGGCTGAAGGCTTCACGCTGGATAAACCAGGGCGACAGACGCTATATGTCCCTTTGCTCCTGCAAAGCTCACGGCAACTATCTTGTTCGCATCAAGCTTCGCCCGGCCGAGGACGACACGATGACTGCCAACCGCATCATATATAAGGCGGATGAGGAGATGGAGGAGTTTTACAAATCAAAGGCTCATCCCGCCAAGCGCCGCCGCTCCAGAAAGAAAAAGCGCCTTATAGTCCCGCGCGAAAAAGCGCGCCAGTGATTTTCAAACAATATTTTCGGAGGTTACGATGACATATTTAATGGCGATTATTCTCGGTTTGGTGCAGGGTGTTGCGGAGTTTCTTCCCATCTCCAGCTCGGGTCATCTTTCCGTGCTTCAAAGCTTTTTTGGTCTTAAAAACCCCGAGGAGGGAAATCTCCTCTTTGATGTTCTTCTGCATTTGGCAACGCTTGTCGCGGTATGTATCGTTTACTGGCGTGATATAGCGGACATGATCAAAGAGGTTATAGGCTTTTTCCGCGATGCGAGCCACCCTAAGCCTGATGAGGGCGCGCCAAAGCCCGCTCGCCGTCTGGTCCTTATGATAATAGTCGGCACGCTGCCGCTTTTTCTGATTTTGCCTTTTAACGGCTATATTGAAAAGCTCACCTACAACACCTATTTTATAGGCGCTGCTTTTATCTTTACCGGCATAATGCTCTTTATTGCCGACAGAATGCAAAACGGAAAAAAGAATGCCGGAACAATGACCCTTGGCAACGCGCTTACAATCGGCGTGTGTCAAGCGATAGCAACGCTGCCCGGAGTGTCGCGCTCCGGTGCTACGATAACCGCCGGCATGACCGTTGGTCTCGAACGCAGCTTCGCAGTTAAGTATTCCTTTTTGCTGTCGCTGCCTGCGATTTTGGGCGCGAACATACTTAGCCTTGCGGATGCGGTCAGCGAGGGCGTTGATTCGTCTCTTATCCCGATGTACTTAGTAGGTATGGTGGTGGCGGGTGTTTCCGGCTATTTCGCCATAGGACTGGTAAAAATGCTCTCTCAGAAGGGAAAGTTCGGCAAGTTTTGCTATTACTGCTTTTTCGCCGGCATAACAACGCTGGTGCTTTCCGTTGTCCTTTGATTTGATATGGAGTGACGATTATGGCTCAGACAAAACAGGCGGCAAAAAAGCCTGCCTCAAAAACCGCTGCCAAAACCACAAAGACAAGAAAAAAATCACCGCCGCCCCCGCCGCCGAAAAGCCCGATGCCCAGAGTTGTGGGAACAGTTCTTTGCTTTTTCTTCGGCATATTCGGCATCATCGGCTTTTTCGATGTTGACGCATGGCTGATTACATACTTTTGCGGCTTTGTTAAGGGCATTATCGGCTGGGGATATTATGTTTTCCCGGCGGCGCTTTTCATCTGTGCTTGGGTGCTGGGCTTCAGCCGCGATGTAAAGCCCGCGTTCAGAGTCAGTTGCGCTTTGCTTGCGCCCGTTTTCCTCGGCGCTGTGTATCATCTGTTCTCCTATGGAGCTGACTGGGAGCTTTCAAAAGCGATTTTTAAGCAGCTTTACACTTCGGGCATGGAAATGACCACAGGCGGCGTTGTTTCAGGCATTTTGGCACTCCTTTTAAAGCCTGCTGTCAGCATTTACGGCGCTTTGCCCGTATTTGCAATCGGCTTCATTTTCTTCGCCATGAACAGCCTTGGCTATTCCGTCCCAAGACTTATTGAGATTTACAGGGAAAAAAGAGCCGTTTCCGCGCAAAGAGCGGAGTATTATGCCGCGCAGCGTCAAAACGAGTACAAGGCTCAGCGTAAAAGAGAGCCTGTTTTCAAAGCTCCCGCGCCCGAGCCGCCCGTGCTTACCGCTAACGGCAGGCGGCGCAGGGTCATAGATATCCCCGTTGACGAGGTGCAGCAGGAAAAAGAGGAATATGTCCCTGAAAAGTCAGGCTTTTTTAACACCAAGCCGCGCGTTAAAACGCCCGACCAGCTTCTTGCGGAAAGCCATGCACCCGAAACGGCGGAGATTGCTTCGGCAAAGCGCTTGACTAAGGCTGCCATGCCGACTGATAATATCCAGCCCCTCTCCGTTGAGGAGGCTGCCGTTGTTGCGGGCATTGCGGACACGGTAACGGCGGAAATATCTTCCGCATCGTCAAAATACGCAAATGAGTCCTCTTCTAACACCGCAACTGCCGCAAGCAAGAAAATAAGCCGCGAGGAGGTCGAGGCGGAGACACAGGAGATCGCCAAGACAATTGAAAAATCCCTTGAGGATACCTCTAACGAATATGAATACCCGCCAATTACACTCTTGAAAAGCGGCAGCGGCAGCGCCGTTGACGGACGGGAGGAGATCGCCCTCAACCGTGACAGGCTTGAGAGTACCATACGCAGCTTCGGCGTGAGCGCCTCTATTACAGGCGTAACACGCGGTCCAACGGTGACGCGCTACGACCTTGAGCTTGAGCAAGGCGTAAAGCTTGCAAAGCTGACAAACCTTGCGGGAGACTTGGCGCTGAGCTTGGGCGTTGCCAGCGTCCGTATTGCGCCCATACCCGACAAAATCTCCACCGTCGGCGTTGAAGTGCCGAATAAAATAGTAAGCACCGTTCTTCTTCGGGATATAATAGACTCTCCGCCGTTCAAAGCCGCGCAGTCAAAGCTCAGCTTCGCCATAGGCAAGGACATTGGCGGCAACGCGATTGTCGGCAATATCTCAAAGCTTCCGCATCTGCTTATTGCGGGTACTACCGGCTCCGGCAAATCCGTTTGCATGAACTCGCTCATTTTAAGCCTTTTGTTTAAGTCCACTCCCGAGGAGGTAAGGCTTATTATGATTGACCCGAAGATGGTAGAGCTTGGCATTTATAACGGCATCCCGCATCTGTTTGTCCCCGTCGTTACCGACCCGAAGAAGGCGGCGGGTGCTCTGCAATGGGCTGTTGTTGAAATGCTCAAGCGGTATAGACTCTTTTCCGAGGTCGGCGTGCGCGACCTGGCCGGATACAATGCGCACCAGAAATCTATTGGCGAGCAGACGATGCCGCGCGTTGTCATCGTTATCGACGAGCTGGCGGATCTGATGCTCGTCGCCGCCAAGGAGGTTGAAGAAAGCATATGCCGCGTTGCTCAGATGGGACGAGCCTCAGGTATGCACCTTGTAATTGCAACGCAGCGCCCCTCGGCGGATGTTATTACGGGGCTTATGAAAGCCAATATCCCAAGCCGTATTGCCTTTGCCGTCTCCTCCGCAATGGAAAGCCGCATCATCCTCGACAACTCCGGTGCTGAGAAGCTTATCGGCGCGGGCGATATGCTTTATGCCCCTCTCGGTGCGGGCAAGCCCATGCGAGTGCAGGGCGCTTATGTATCCGATGAGGAGCGCGAGCAGGTTATCAACTTCGTCAAGGAGGGCGCGGAGGTCGAATACAGCGAGGACATTCTTGCCCAGATTGAAAAGGCGGCGGAGGCAAAGAGCGCTCCCTCGGATAACGGCAAAAATGAGCCGCAGGAGGACTCCGGCTCTGAGTACGATCCTTTGCTGCCGCAGGCTGTTGACGTGATTTTTGAAACACAGCAGGCATCGGTTTCAATGCTCCAGCGCCGCTTGAGACTGGGGTATTCGCGCGCAGCGCGCATCGTTGACCAGATGGAGGAGATAGGCGTTGTAGGTCCCTTTGAAGGCTCAAAGCCCAGACAGATAATGATAACCAAGCAGCAATGGCAGGAAATGCAGACCGTGCAGGGTACTGCGCCGGTTGAAAAGCTCACTGATGAGGTAAGCTTTTCCGAGTTTGAGGATGCCCCCGCCGAAAGCTGGAAGGATTAGCAAAAAGCGAAGTCGTCGGCACAAACCGATGGCTTCGTTTGCTCATGGAGGAAGCGATGACAGATTATTTAAACACTAGGCTTGACGATGAGCGGCTGCATACTATGAGCGTTTTGGGGCTTGCCCATATTGGCGATTCAGTTTATGAGCTGCTTTGGCGCACATGGCTTTGCGCGCACGGGCGCACCACTTCCAAGGGGCTGCACCGCGAAACGGTCAGCCGCGTTTGCGCCGTTGCGCAGTCTAAGGCGGTGCGGTGCATTATGGAAAGCCTTTCGGAGGAGGAGCTTGCCGTATATAAGCGCGGGCGCAACGCTAAGGTGAACTCCGTGCCAAAGCACGCGGATATCTCCGATTATCACGCCGCCACGGGTCTTGAAACGCTGTTTGGCTACTTATACCTAAAGGGCGAAACGGACAGAATAAACGAGCTGTTTGATATGATAGTTTCAAAGGAACAATAAACGAAAGGAGCAACCATGCCGCTTGACGCGATAACAATAACCGCCCTCGCCGCGGAGCTTAGCACAGCGATAACGGGCGTTAAAATCGACAAGGTGCAGCAGCCGGAAAGGGATACGATAGTGCTTTCCCTGCGCGGCAGCGGACAAAGCTCCAAGCTGCTTCTATCAGCGGGAACAGGCACGGCAAGAGTGCATATATCCACCGTGAGCTATGAAAACCCGCAGTCGCCGCCGATGTTTTGTATGCTGCTTCGCAAGCATCTTATAGGTGCGCGTATCGCAGGTATCTCTCAGCCGGAGGGCGAGAGAATGCTCTGCTTTGAACTTGATGCTTTTGACGAAATGGGTGTTGAGGTAAAAAAACGTCTAATAATTGAAATGATGGGGCGAAATTCAAACATCATCCTTGTCGGCGAGGAGGGACACGTCATTGACTGCCTGCGCCGCGTAGACGGCGATATGAGCCGCGCACGTCAGGTAATGCCGGGTCTGATTTACCGTCTGCCGCCCAAGCAGGAGAAGCCGGATTTTCTTACAGCGACGGAAACAGAGCGCGCAGCTATGCTTGAGAATGCAGACGGTGATATGATGACGGATAAATGGCTCTTATCGTCTTTTTCGGGCATCTCGCCGCTTATCTGCCGCGAGCTTAGCTTCAGGGCTGCGAAGGACGTCTCCGTTCCGCTTTTCAAGCTCAGTGCCGAGGACAGAGCGCTGTTTTTGAAATGCCAGAGCGAGCTTGTCGAAAGAGTGCGTGAGGGCAGCTTTCAGCCTACGATGCTTTTTAAAGAGGGAAAGCCCTTTGACTTTTCGTTTATGCCCATCCTTCAATACGAGGGCGCTGTGGAGCAAGTGAGCTTTTCCGGCTTTTCTCCGCTGCTTGAGGAATACTATACCCGCCGTGCCAAGCGAGAGCATATGCAGCGCAAAGCTCACTCGCTCCATAAGCTGGTGAGTAGCGCTCATGAGCGCACTCTTCGTAAGCTCGCAGCCCGTCAGCAGGAGCTTCTGGCAACGGAGAACAGAGAGCAACTGAAGCTTTACGGAGAGCTGATAACCGCCAATATCTACAAAATGAAAAAAGGAGACCGCGTTCTTATCGCCGAAAACTATTATGAGCAGGGCAGTCCCGCTGTTGAAATTCCCCTCGATCCGCTGAAAACCCCGCAGCAGAACGCTGCGCGGTATTTCCGCGATTACAATAAGGCGAAAACGGCGGAGCAGTATCTCGGCGAGCTTATTGCTAAGGGAAAGACCGAGGAGGCGTATCTCTCCAGCGTTAAGGACGCCATAGAGCGCGCTGAGAGTGAAAGGGAGCTTGCTGAAATCCGCAATGAGCTGATAAGCACCGGTTTTTTGAAAAAGCAAAAGGATACAAAGGCGGAGAAGATAAAGGAAACGCCTTTTTTGTGCTTCTATTCGTCATCGGGAATGCCGATATACGTCGGGCGCAACAATACGCAAAACGACCGACTCACCACCAAGACCGCGCGCCGCTCTGACCTGTGGCTTCATGTGAAGGATGTTCATGGTAGCCATGTAATAATCTCCTGCGGCGGTGAGCAGCCGGACGAGCAGAGCATTTTTGAGGCTGCGACGCTCGCGGCGTATTTTTCTCAGGCTCGCGGCGGCGGAAAGGTATCTGTTGACTACACGCAGGTCTGCCACGTTAAAAAGCCTTCAGGCTCAATGCCGGGCATGGTGATTTATACCGACAGCAGAACGATAATCGTTGAGCCTGATGAAAAGCTGGTAGAGAGCCTTAAATCAAATTAAAGCACAAAGAATTTTAAAGGGCGCTGCCTTTCATGAGTGAAAGACAGCGCCTTTGTTTATCGTAGGGCTTTTATAAAGCCTTGGTTTTAATCTGCGTATTCGAGGTCTAGCGTTTATCGAGAATCTCCGCAGCCCCGCAAAGAAGCTTTGCACATTCTGCTCGCGTAAGCGCCTGACTGTCAACATAATCTGAAATGCGGCAAGCAGAGAGGTTTGCACATGCCTGTACAGCCCATGCGGGTACTTCAATGCTGTCATATTTTGGTGTTACATTTGTCAGGCTCATGGAGCTGTTGAGCATTACCGCGGCTTCAGGATAGCTGATGGAGTTATCCCCGTTAAAAACTGCGATTTTGTGTCCTTCGCTGTAACCGCTGATCACTCCCGACAGCAGCGCTGTGGAAACATAGGGCTTGAGATAGTCGGGAATGCTTTCGTCGTCGGCAAAGCCGGTGGTGATGACACCGTTGAGAACATCGGCGTCAACAAGCTTCATGCACATGGCAAGGAACTCTCCGCGCGTGACGGGCGTGTTGGGATTAAAAACATATTTGCCGCCTACCTGCTCGCCTACAAAAATACCCCTCTCTGCCAGCACAGTTGCCGCATAGTGTGCACCGTTTCCGTTCATGTCCGAATAGCTTACCGCGCAGGTCTGCTTGAGGAGCTTAATGATAACTGTTGCCTCGCCTGATGCCCTTCCGTCGCCGTCATACGCCTTGTAGCCGAAATAATCCTTGCCCTCTTTACCCTGTCCGGGAGTGTAGATAAAAGAGCCGTCGTCAAGCAGAGTGATTTCGCCCTTGCTCGGCGGCGTAGTGATTTCAAAGCTCAGCTCGCTGCCGGAGGGGGAGCTTGCTTTCAGCTTTCCCTCCACTGCCGTTTCACGATAGGTGGATATCTCCAGGTTTTCTGCAATAGGCGCGCTCTGCTCCGCTGCGTTAACCCATACGGCGCTGAAAACGAGAATAAGAGCCAAAGAAAGTGAAATAATGCCCGCTGCTTTATACTTCATAAATGTGTACCTCCGTGATGATTTGCCCGCAAGTGCGGTCAAGCATATTGTGGACAGAGAGCAGGTCAATTATTCCAAAAAAACTCAAGCCGCACATTATGGCGGCTTGAAACTCTTTTACAGAGGCTTATAGGTATTCTGCTTTTAACAGATTCCCGATGTACATCTATCCGGGCTTTCCTTCGGCGGGTAAAAGTCGCTGATGGGGAAGGGAATGTGATTGAACAGTGTGCAGGGATCTTCCTCTCCGCCGCCGGCGCACTCTTTGCAGGGAATGCAGTAATCATACATGGGAATGAGAAGCTGGGTGCTGCGCTCCAGTCTGATGATGGAGAACTGACCGAGCGTTACATAAAGCTGTTTTCCGACGCGGCTGGTGATGATCTGGTCATTGAAGCACGCGGAGATCTCCGAAGGTATCTCGCGGGACTCAAAATCCAACTCGTCGGATACACTGCAGTCAACGATTTTCATGGACAGCACCAGTGGGTCTACTGCTTCCACGACAGCCGTCGGCAGATTGCCGTGCGCCTTTTCGCTGTACCGGCGGTTTTTCGAGGTGAATACCTTGGAGCTTCCCTCGCTGCCGTAGAGAATGACGCGTTTGTCAAAGATGGCAAGACCCGTTACGATCTGCTCGCCGGGGAACGCCTCGCCCGTGACTTTGTAGAAATAGGTAACGTCTACTGTGTAGCAGCCTCTGTTAAAGCTGATGTCCTCGACCCGAACGTCCGCGAAAAGAAGCTTTGCCGAACGCGGTCTTATGCTGAACGCCGAGTCTATTATCGCCTGTGAGCAGCGCAAGGGGTAGACCCGAAGATCCTCTATGCAGTCTTTGTCTTTGCAGGAGTCGAACACCTTGCTCGTGTGTATGCATACCGCCTCGCGGAAGCCATCCTGCTCTATTGCCGCCGCGGTATTGTTTTTTTCTGCCATTATTATGCCTCCTACCAGAAGATTTGAAGTTCTTCGTTACAGTCTATGCTGACAAAGTACATTTGTGATAACATAGGTTTGACGTATTGCCAAAAACATAATATAATCTTTCTTAAATTAGGCAAAAGCAGTGCGATCAGGAGGTGGATGTATGGACAGGCTGGGATTTATTCATGAAAAGTTTGATATAAAAATCCTCATTCTCTTTGTTTTGCGGCGGCTGCCGGCTCCTGTCAGCTTTGAGGAGCTTTCTGAGCTGGTTCTTATAGACGACGGCTTTGACTACTTTGACTATACCCAATGCCTTTCTGAGCTTGAGCAGACCGGTCACGTTGAAAAGACCGGCGAGGGCTACAAGGCAACAGCGCTCGGCTGCAATCACGGTGAGGCTGTTGAAACCGGCATACCCTATTCCGTCCGAAGCAAGGCAGAGACAAAGGCAAAGCCCGTTATCGCGCGCATGAAGCGCGACGCGCTCATCGGCACAACGCATGAGCCGCTTCGCAAGGGTGGCTTTTCTGTAAAGCTCTCACTTTCCGACGACATGGGAAAGCTCATAACCCTTTCTATGCTTGCGCCCGACGAGGAGAAAGCAATAATTATGGAGAAAAGCTTCCGCGCCGAGGCAGAGGATATCTACATGAAGATTATCCAAATGCTCCTGCCGGAATAATTGCAGTAATAAACGGAAGGAAAGCACACAATGAATACTGTCATCCCGCAAGGCTACAAAAGCGTTCTAGGAATTTACGACACACAAAAGGCAATCAGTTTGCTAAAGCGCATTTTCGCCGACCAGCTCGCCGGTGCGCTTGGGCTTTATCGCGTATCGGCACCCTTGTTCGTGCCGGAAAAATCCGGTCTTAACGACGACCTTAACGGCGTTGAGCGCCCTGTCGCCTTTGATATCGCAAACACCGACACCGTCGGTCAGGTCGTGCAGTCACTCGCAAAATGGAAGCGCCTTGCGCTAAAGCGCTATGATTTCTACCCCGGCAAGGGTATCTACACCGATATGAACGCTATTCGCAGGGATGAGGAGCTGGATAACCTCCACTCAATATATGTCGATCAGTGGGACTGGGAAAAGGTCATCGAGAGGAAGGACAGAACAACTGACTATTTAAAGTCCGCCGTTACTGCCATAGTAGGTGCCATATGTGACACTCAGGACACGATGCAGTCTATTTATCCGCAGCTTGCCCTTGGAGGAAAGCTTGAGCGCTCCGTCAGCTTTATCACCGCGCAGGAGCTTGAGGATATGTATCCGAAGCTTTCACCCAAGCAGCGCGAGAACGCATATGCCAAGGAGCATAAAACTGTTTTCATTATGGGCATCGGCGGTGAGCTTCGCTCCGGTAAGCGCCATGACGGACGCGCTCCGGACTATGACGATTGGAGTCTCAACGGTGATATCCTGTTTTGGTACGAGCCTTTGGGTATGGCGATGGAGATCTCCTCAATGGGCATCCGCGTCGATCCCGAAGCGCTTGACAGGCAGCTCAGCATTTCCGGCTGCGATAATCGGCGTGAGCTGATGTATCATAAAATGCTGCTAAACGGCGAGCTTCCGCTTACCATCGGCGGCGGTATAGGGCAGTCGCGGCTTTCAATGCTGCTGCTTAACAAGGTCCATGTCGGAGAGGTTCAAGCCTCTATTTGGGATGAGCAGACCATTACTGCCTGCGCCGATGCCGGCGTTATGCTTCTGTAAAACGTGAAACACAAATAAACAGCGCCATTTCAGTTTGAAATGACGCTGTTTTACTATTTTTTCTTCAAGCTTTAATGCTTACTGTATTGTAATGGTGCTGTCGGTCGGGACGATGGCGATGTATGTAGTGCCGCGCCCGAACTCAAGCTCCTTGCCGTTCTCGTAGGAGTAGAGGAAAGGCTTGTTATCGCCGCTGTGACTCCAGAGGATAGGAGCAGTAAGACCGCCGCTTATGAAATGACCCTTGCCTGTGCCGTAAAGGTCAACGGCGCGGCGACCGTAGCTGTCAATAATAGTGGTGTCGGCATAAAGCACAAGCAGGTTTTTAAACTGCACGGCTTCGCCTGTGTTGCCGTCAATATAATCAGAACCGAATTGAGCCGCGGTATAATAGCCGGTGTCGGGATGATAGGTGAAGTTTGTGTGCTTTAGTCCGCTGAAGCTGACATCTACCGTGGATGCAACGGCGGCGCTTTCACCCATTGTGACCTCGTCTGTGAATATCATGCCGTATTCGTATGAACCGTTGTGCTCGGTTTCATAGCCGAGAGTGGGCAGATAGTCAAGAATTCTGTCCGATGAGGTAAAGAGACTGTGCTCAACACCGTATTTCTGACGGTTGGGGTCACGATAGAAAACAGTGCCGCTGTAAGAGCCACGAACGCCGTCAATGTTGTCGATACCCTCGGAGGCGATATCGGAATAAGCCTGATCGCTGCCGCCGGCGTGGACGTAAATTGCGTCGTAGCTTTGAGCAATGTCAATGTAATATGGACGGGAGGAGCGCATACTGCCGATAACGCCAACATCGTCAAGCGTGGAAAAGATTGGCATCATGCGGGTGATTTCGCCCTCAGCGAGAACCTCATAAATAATTTCCGCTTTGGAAACGCCGCAATGAGGCTGCGCAACCTTAATATTATTTATCATGACCGCGTAGGGACGCAGAGAGGAAATGTCCTCCTCGATCTCAACGCCGGAAAGGGGGTCATAAATCGGCTCGGGAGTCGGCTCGGGAGTTTCGGGAGTGGGGGTGGTCTTTATATCAGGCGGCTGAGCGTTGCTATCTTCGATATTTTCCGTCTTGTTCCCGCAGGCGGTAAGCGTCATGATGAGCGCTAGCACAATGGGTAGTATTTTTTTCATAAGAACCTCCGAAAAAAGCCAATATGTATGTAGTCTTATGTCGAATTATGTCGTATCTACTTTGGGTATAATACTATCATTTTTGCGTGTTGTCAAACAGCTTGTGAGATGATAAAATAAATTCAGTGAAAGCAATCAATGAATAGTAAGGAAGCGTTATATATGTACGAAGATATTAAACAGGCGGCACGGAAGGCGATTAGCGAGCTTTTGGAGCAGGCGAAGCTTCAACACGGTGAGATCGTTGTCGTAGGCTGTTCCTCAAGCGAAATCGTGGGCGAAAAAATCGGAAAGGGCTCAACACCCGACGCTGCAAACGCCGTGCTTGACGGCATTTTGCCCCTTATAAAAGAAAACGGGCTTTTTCTTGCCGCACAGTGCTGCGAGCATTTGAACCGCGCGCTTGTTGTTGAGCGCGAGGCAGCGGAGCGCTTTAATTTGGAAATCGTCTCCGCAGTTCCAAAGCCCAAGGCAGGCGGCTCATTTGCTGCGGCGGCATATCTTGCATATGCCGAGCCTGTGCTTGTTGAGCATATAAAAGCCTCCGCGGGACTGGATATTGGCTCAACCCTCATAGGTATGCACCTGAAGGACGTTGCCGTTCCGCTGAGATTGGAAATTAAAACCATAGGCGAAGCGAGCGTTACCGCCGCTCGTACCAGACCCAAGCTTATCGGCGGTGCCAGAGCTCAGTACGAATGATTAATACTCACAGCATAAAAGACGGCTGCCATTCATGGCAGCCGCCTTTATATAACTAATGTCCATATGCGTTACAGAGTTTTTCGTATAATTTAACAAAATTGATAGGATTGATTTGTTAAAATAATAATTTTATGATTTAACGAGCTAATTTCAATTTTTACTCTTTCAAAACAAAAAACTTGCTGTTATAATAACTGCAATTAGCTGCAATCGTCGTGCCTGTCACGCCGGGGCATAAAAAGCCGCAGAGTAATAAATCCGAAAACAGCTTTACTGTTTGGTATTCAAGGGGGTC
>JAHAWY010000018.1 GCA_018385135.1 Oscillospiraceae bacterium
GCATAACAGCAGACGATTACCGAAACATGACGGGCCGCTACCCCAAAGGGTACAGAAACCCGAACGCGGCAGTCGGCGGAGGAGGCGGCGGCGATTGGAGCAAGAGCGCACAGGATAAGCTTGACGCCATTCACAAGGCGGGCGGCTGGTTTACGGGAGACGGCTGGTATGTCCCCGACACGCCGGGTTCAGGTTCGGGCGGCGGCGGAATGGCTTCCGAAGGCATGAGCGGACACGCTGGAATAGGCGCTGGTTAATTAGGTAGGTGATAAAATGCCGGTTTTTAAAAACTTCGCTGAAGCACAGAACTATATTTCACAAAAGAGCGCCCCGAACACAAGCGCACACCATGATTCGGCGGCGGCAAAAGTTGTAAGAGAGCTGCATGAAGCCGAAAGGGCGAGAGCGGAGAACGAAACCGCCGCGCAGACCGAAGACAGCGCCGCGCCGCAGGCAACAGTCGGCGGTGAACAGGCTCCTCAAAGCACGATTGCAACGGGCAATGCGCTTTATGATTCATGGCGAAAGGAATACGTTGAACGTCAGCGGGCGGACACGGAGAAAAACCAGCAGATCGACGCGCTGCAAACTCAACTCGATGATGCGCTGCGCGCCGCACAGACCGCAAAGAACGCCTATAACCGGTTCAGCAACAACGGGTCAAACGAAGACGACCCGACGGTTCAGAGCATGAAAAAATCTCAACTGGCGGCAGAGGCAAAAGTTTCAGGCTTGCAGCGGCAGATAACGGCGCTCGGCGGAAAAGCAAACATGGAGCTTCCCGGAGCGGCGGAACGCACGGGAAAGGCGCTTGCGGGCGGCGCACTCGGCGCAGCGGCAAGCAGCGTCAACGTACTTGGGATGCTGGAAAATCTCGGCGCGTATCTTGGCGAAATCAGCCGGGAAGAAGATCGGCGTGTAGCCGACAACCCCTATTCCGGCTGGGCAACGGACGAACTGACGGATGCGAACATGAGAAATTCACCGGTGACGGAAGAAACGAGCGGTCAGCTTAGCAAGATGAGGGAAGACGCAGCACAGCTTTTCGACACTGCGGACACGCTTCAATACGCAAGCGGCAAGATGTCGGCAGACGCGAAGCGCGGTGCATCCGCACCGGAGAAATTCCTTGTCGATGCAGGCGGGCAGCTTGCGCAAATGGGCGGAGACGCGGTATTGAACCTTGTCGCACCGGGGCTTGGAAGCGTCGCGTTAGGCGTGCGTTCATTCGGCGGCGCGGCGCAGGAGGCAAGACAGGCAGGAGCAACCGAGGGGCAGCAATTCCTTTACGGCATTGCAAACGCTTCCCTTGAGCTTGCAACCGAGAAAATGTTCGACGGTGTAGCTGGGATATACGGTAAGGGCACGGCTGAACATGTGGTAGAAAACACGATAAACAAGTTAGCAAGCACCAACGAGGGACGCAACACGATTCGCTATATCGTGGGAATGGCGGGCGAAGGCGCGGAGGAATTTGTTTCAGACGCGATACAGCCGCTTTTGCAGCGGGCGATATACGACGAACACGCGCTTGACGATTACGGCGGGGACATAAATCAATGGTTGTATGACGCGCTTGTCGGGGCGGCTATGGGCGGTGTCGGCGGCGCAATAGACATTGCAAACGGGGAATACGCAAGGAAGAACGCAAAACTTGATGCGCGCCGCAACAATTCGAGCAGCGCAACCGGCACAGCGGCGGATGCAGAAGGGCAAGCAGGCGCGGCGACGGAACAGGAGAGGACGGGCGCGAACGCCAGCCCCGAAGATGCCGGGCGCGGGTATGTCGCCGATGTATTGGACGGCGGCAAAGTAAACAACACGACAGCGAAAGAAATTGCCCGCGACCCATATAAGGCGAAAGCGTTTACAGAGCTGACCGGTATAGAGCTTGACGGCACGACCGCAGAGAACGTCAAGCGGGTGCAGACTGCGGCACGTGAGAGAGCCTACGCCGTGTTGGAAAGTGAACGCCTTGCACAAGAAGCCCAGACCATGGCAGAAGTTGACGAACAATTCTCTCAAGAAATGCAGTCCGTCAAGAACAGCGGTTACGGCTCATATATAAGAGGAGTTTTGCGGGACGGCGTAAGCTACGGCGAAGCCCGTGAAATAGCGCGGAATCCGGCGTATCGTCAAACGTGGGAAAGCATGAGCGGCAAGACGCTCCCGACCAACGAAAAAAGCGCAATAAAGATGATACAGCAGACGCGCAGAGCAAATCCGGCTATGCCGTCGGCGCAGTCGGAACCGGCGGTGCCTTTTCAGGCAAGAACCGCCGCGGAGACGGCAAGCGCCGCACACGGGCAAAATAACGCGCTTGAAGCGGTGCAAGATTTAGGCGGTATAAACACTACCCCCGCAGAGCAAAACGACAGCACAGCGCAAAATGGCGAGTTTAACAGCGCGTCAGACACACGGACGGCAAAGACAGGCGCGGAGTATCTTGCCGAGGCGGTCACGGGGCAAAAAAATGCCTCCGAGACGGAGACGGAAGGCACACCAAAAAACATTGGAAGCACCGGCACAGTCCAGAACACGGTGGAAAACTCCCCGCAGGTTACGCCCGAAGCGCCACAGCGCGCTAATGCTTCTGATATCATCACAGCAAATGCAGGGAAAGATGCCAACAGCAATTTGCAGACGCGGGGAGACGGCGCGGTCAGGGAAAGAGGCTTTTCGGAGAACATAAGAACCGACGCAAACCGCGAAAGCAGCCTCAGAGACGCGGTTGAAGCAAGCCCCGACATGTACAGGCAGCTCGGTAACAAGCAGACAATTGAGCGGGCGCAGGCGGTTTACGACAAGGGACTTGCGGAAGCGCGTTCCGAGGTTGAGCAGGCGTTAGGCGCGGCGAAGGCGGGGCAAAAGCTCAAGCCGGAAACCGTTCCGCTTGCCAAAATGGTGGCGGACGAGCTGACGCGGCAGGGAGACATTTCCGGCGCACGGCGCATAATAACGGACATAGGCTTGGAGCTGACATCGGCGGGACAGCTTTCACAGGCGGCGAAGCTACTCAGGAGCGAAAGCGCGGCAACCAAAGCAGACTTTATCGGCGCTCTTGTTGACCGGATGAACGCCGGGCTTACAGACAAGCAGAGGCAGACAAACGCCAAAGCCGGACGCGGAGACGCAGACGGCAGCATCAAAGTGTCGGACGAGCTTATCAAGCGGTATGCGACCGCGCCGGATGCGGAAGCGCAAAACGCCGTGCTTGATGAAATCCAGACGCATATAGCAGAGCAAATCCCTGCGACGTTCACCGAGAAGTGGAACGCCCTGAGGTATCTCAACATGCTGGGCAACCTCAAGACGCAGGAAAGAAACATAATCGGCAACATGGCAATGGCGGCAATGACGACGGCAAAGCGCCATACGGCGCAGGCGCTCGGTGACCTTGCAGCCAACCTTGCAAGCAACGGCGAATACGAAAAAAACACCTCGTTTGCTTATAACCCGAAACTGTAGGCGGAAGCAAGTGCGGACGCTAACGCCCGCATGGATGAGATTCGCGGGGACGTGAAGTATTCCGACAGCAGGCGCATAGCCGAAAAGGGCATCCAAGACCGCCGGAGGATATTCAAATCCAGAATTGTTGAGGGGGCGCGAAAGCTCACCAATTGGGCTATGGAAGCGGGAGACGATATATTTCTCAGGTTCAACTACGCCGACGCAATGGCGGGCTGGATGCAGGCGCACGGGATAAAGAGCATGTCGGACATGACAGACGCGCAGCTTGAGAGCGCAAGAGCATTTGCCACAAAGGAAGCGCAGGAGGCGACTTTTCACGACAGCAACCGCGTAAGCGACTTTGTTTCACAGCTTGGACGTTCGCCGAAAACGCCGCAATCAATCAAAACTCTTTCGGAAGGAATGCTGCCGTTCAGGAAGACCCCCGCGAACGTCGCGGTAAGAGCGGTAGAGTATTCACCAGTAGGCTTGGCGAATACTATTTACACCGGCATTCAGGCGAAGAAAGGGAACGCGACGGCGGCGGACGTAATCAACTCCGCAGCAAAGAGCGCAACCGGCACGGCGCTTGCAGCAGCCGGATATTTCCTTGCGGCGGCGGGACGCGCCAGAACGACGGGAGACGACAGCGAGGACAAGAAAGAGAAGTATTTCGAGCAGATGCGCGGGGAAATGGATTACAGCATCAAGATAGGCGACACAAGCGTTTCACTTTCACAGTTTGCCCCGACAGCCGTCCCGTTTTTCATGGGGGCAAAGCTCTTTGAGGGCATGGACGGGCGTGTTACGCTTGACGACGCGCTTATGGTTTTAGGATGCATCACAGATCCAATGCTTGAAATGTCTATGCTGAGCGGAGTAAATGACATCCTCAACAACATAGCGGATTACAGCGGGGACGCAGACGCAATACCGGCGCTTGTAAGCCAAGTAATGCAGTCATATTTTACGCAGGGGCTTACAAACACGCTTATCGGACAACTGGCGCAGGCTCAGGAGGAAAACCGCAAAACAAGCTATACCGACCCTGACAGCTTCCTTGACGCAAAAACGCAGAAAACCTTAAGCAAGGCGGCGGCAAAGTGGGGCATACAGTACGACCGCACTGACTACATAGACGCATGGGGGCGCAAGCAGAGCAACGGAAGCACGGCAGAGCGCTACATCAACGCGCTTATCAACCCGACATACACAAGCAAAGACAGAAGTACGGAGGTTGACGACGAGCTTCAGCGCATCTATGCAGAGAACAGAGACGTTGACGATTTCCCGAACGTGCTTCCGCAGTCGCTGTCACGCAACAAAGAATACGCCCCCGGCAAGCATATGACCGTGGAAGAGTACGAGCAATACAGCATAGCCCGCGGACAGAAATCCCTTGATCTGGTC
>JAHAWY010000039.1 GCA_018385135.1 Oscillospiraceae bacterium
ACTTGGGGAGAGGACTGCCCCGGTACGATTGAGATGAAGAAGCTCTATGCCAACCGCGACGTATTCGTAAAGCCCAGCTTCTGGGTGTTCGGAGGCGATGGCTGGGCATACGACATCGGCTACGGCGGACTTGACCATGTTCTTGCCAGCGGCGAAAATATCAATATCATGGTCTTTGACACCGAGGTATACTCCAACACCGGCGGTCAGGCATCCAAGGCTACCCCCACCGGCGCAGTTGCTCAGTTCGCAGCGGCAGGCAAGGCGGTCAAGAAAAAGGATCTTGCGCAGATAGCCATGTCCTACGGCTACATCTATGTTGCTCAAATCTCGATGGGCGCAAGCTATCAGCAGACGCTCAACGCACTTATCGAGGCGGAGAGCTATGACGGTCCGTCCCTCATCATTGCCTATGCCCCCTGCATCAACCACGGCAACAAAAACGGCATGGGCAAGTCTATCACCACCGAGAAGCAGGCGGTTGAAACCGGCTATTGGAACATCTTCCGCTTCGACCCGCGCAAGGAGGCTCCGCTCACCGTTGACAGCAAGCCTGCTACGGGCGAATATCAAGACTTCATCAACAACGAGGTTCGCTACACCTCTTTGAAGCTCGCTTTCCCCGAAAGAGCGGAGGAGCTGTTCAAGAAAGCGGAAGAGCAGGCAAAGGCAAAATACGAAAACCTCGTTAAGCAGCAGGAAGCACAAAACAAATAATCCGTCTGAAAGCCAAGGCTTTAGATGAGATAAGCTCTCGCCTTAGGGCAGTGAAATTGAAATGCCTCAGGGAATTTTCCCTGAGGCATTTCAATTTATATATCTAGCGCAATTTTATATGACGGTATTGCGTTATTATAAGCGGACTAATCGAGCCGAAAGCCCTTTGGGTAGGATTGAAGGGGTCTGTCCTTTTTTAAAAGCTGCTTTGCGGGTATCTCGATTAGCTTATTGGGAAAGCTGCCGTCAAAAGTGGAAACGGAGATAACAGCTCCCTCAACGTCCTTATATATGCGGCATTTTGCGCCCTCAACAGGCGCGACTATTTTTCCCAGACGCCGATAAAAGCGCATCGTTCGCAAATCGCCCTCGCCGGTAAGCTTAAAAAGACTCTCCCGCAAAGTCCAGATTTCCAGAAAGCTTAAAAACTCGCGCTCCTCGGCTGTGGTAAGCTTTTCAATAACACGCCGGGAGACAGCGCGGTCCGCAGGCTCGGTGTCGATGCCGACAGGGGAGTGCGAAAGCGCGCAGACAACGTGCGTATCGCTGTGGCTGACAGAAAAATTAAGCTCCGGCTCTGAGCTGAAAGCGGGTCGGCCCAGAAGCTGCCGTTCGATTTTCGGCAGCATGGCGCGCCCGGCGCAGTCGGCATATGCCGCCGCCAGGAGAGAAACGCCGAAAGCAGAGCCGCGGCTTTTGCTTGTTCCGGGATAAAGTGCGCGGCTTTCGTCAAGCCCGCGTATATCTGCATAGTAAATACGCATGGGTCAGCCTCCTTTGGCAGAGCTTGAAACTGCTGCCAAAATGAATTTGCGGTGCGAAATCATGTATAGTGACTGCTTGCGGTCATTGTACCACAAAATGTCGAGATTTTGTACTACCATTTTTGTAACCATTATGTTATAATGACTGCTAAAGCAGTTGTTATAGCATTCTGTGTCGAACGTGCCGGATTTTTGCCGCGTAAGCGCTTAGACCGGGGCTTGTGCGCGCAGCATAAAAGTCAAATCGCGCACATTGAGACCAAGTGAACGGAGGTGTCGGAATATGCTGCGAAAAATCGCTGTCTTTTTAGCGGCGGCGTTTATTATCTGCTCATTTTCCGCCTGCACCGTTCAGGAGATAGACGAGCTTTACAGCCTACCGCAGCCGCGCGAGGAGTATTTGCAGCTTCAAGCTCTCATTGACGCGGAGATTGCAGCAGGCAGCGAATATTCAGCGCCGACCGCAGGCTCTTTTCGCCAGAGCGTTCAGCTCACCGACCTTGACGGCGACGGCGCGAATGAAGCGCTTGCCTTCCTTGCGGGAGATGAGGGCGCGAAAATCTGTGTCTACCGCAAAATAGGCGAGACATATTCGCTTGCTCTTTCCATCATGGGCGACGGAAGCGGCTGCGGGCGTGTGGAATATGCCGACCTTGACGGTGACGGCATTTCCGAGATCATGGTTTCGTGGCGCGTCAGCGGCGATATGCGTTTGCTCAAGGCATATTCCATCAAAAGCTGGGCCTCCACCGTTCTTTTTAGAACCAGCTGCACCGACTTCCAGATAGGCGACTTCAACATGGACGGAACTGCTGAAATCGCCGTGCTCAAGTTTGAAGCCGGCGCCGGCTCGCTGGATATGTACAGTCTGGACGCAAGCGGCGAGATATTCCAGTCCTCCGCCAAGCTTTCCGCATCGCTTATGAGCATTGACCGCTTCCGTGTCGGTGCGATTGACGGGGGCATTCCGGCTCTTTTTGTTGAGGGACAATATACCGACGAGGAGAATACGCGCTTCTACCTTACAGACATAATCATAAGCGTGGACGGCAAGCTTAAAAACATCACCCTCTCCACCGAAACGGGAGACAGCACGACAAAACGCCGCTATCAGGTATACTGCACAGACATTAACAGCGACGGCGTCATGGATGTTCCGCTGGCTGAAAAAATGCTCACACAGCCCGGTTCAAGTGCCGAGAGCTACGTTTTTGACTGGTACTCCTACAGCATCGGCGGCGAAAGAGCGCTTTCTGCCTCCACCTACCACTGCGAGGCGGACGGTTGGTACATCATCCTGCCCGAACAGTGGCGAGAGGGCTTCACGGTGCGCCGCGAGACGAACGTTTTGTCGGGCGAGCGCGCGGTCGTGCTCTCTCAGGCGGATGCCGATGATAATATCAGCGATCTGCTGACCATATACGCTCTTTCGGGTGAGAACAAGCGTGACAGGGCAAAGATCCCCGGCAGATTTGTTTTGCTTCAGGGCGAAACGGTTATCTACGCAGCCAGACTTACCGGCTCGGAGCAGCCGAGCGAGGAGCAGCGCCGCGATTTGACAGACAGATTTCATCTTATCTATACCGAGTGGAACACGGGTGCGCTTTGAGCTTCTCCCGCGCCCCTACACAGCTATGGCGAGAAAGGAATTAATGCGAATGAAAAAAGTTTTGGTTTTGGAGGACGAATCCAGTATCCGCAGCTTTGTTGTCATAAATCTTAAGCGCTCCGGCTATGAGCCCGTTGAGGCGGAGACGGGCGAAAAGGCTCTGGAGGAGCTGAAAAAGAACCCTGACATCCGTGTGGCACTTCTCGATGTAATGCTTCCGGATATCGACGGCTTTGAGGTCTGCCGCCGCATTCGCGCCTCCGGCTCGAAAATCGGCATAATCATGCTCACCGCCAAAAGTCAGGAGATGGATAAGGTCACGGGGCTTATGACCGGTGCCGACGACTATGTTACAAAGCCCTTTTCTCCCGCGGAGCTAACCGCCCGCATTGATGCGCTTTACCGGCGCACAGGCGGCGAGGAGGGCGAGGAATCGGTAAGCGGTGAGCTTGTCAGCGGACCGTTTAAGCTCAACACCCGCAACCGGACACTGGAGAAAAACGGCGTTCGCATAAGACTTACGCAAATTGAATACTCCATCATGAAGCTGTTTATGGATAACCCCGGCAAGGCTCTCTCCCGCGAGGATATTTTAAACTCCGTCTGGGGCAGAGACTATTTCGGCGAGCTTAAAATCGTGGACGTAAATATTCGCCGTCTGCGAATTAAGATAGAGGACGACCCCACCATTCCGTCATACATCACGACGGTTTGGGGCTTCGGCTATAAATGGGGCTTCTGACTTTAGGAGAGAAAGAGTTTTATTAAAGAGTTTAGAAACACGGCTTTAGCACGAGGGGCGGTGAGACAATGAGCCTGAAGGGAATAAAGGGCAGATGGATGGTAAATGGCATAGCCGTTCTGCTGCTTATCATTCTTCTCGGCATAGCCGCCTTCTCCGTCTTTGTCTACAACTACTACTACACCTCGGTGCGCACGGGTCTGGAGAACAAGGCGCAGACCGCGTCGGAGTTTTTCACGACCTATGTTTCCAAAACCTACCTTGAGTATTACCAGAGTGCCTATCGCTACACGGAGACTTTCGAGGATAAGGACAGTCTGGAGCTTCAGTTTGTAAACAGCCGCGGCAGAGTCGAGGTGTCAAGCTACGGCATTTCAGCCGGCTCCTCGCCGGGAACGCCGGATATCACAAACGCCCTTACCAAAGGCGAGATTTCAAGCTGGACCGGCAGCAACGCCGCTACGGGCGAAAGGATTATGGCGGTTTCCGCACCTATGCAGTATTCTGACGGCTCAATCGTCGGTGTAATGCGCTATGTTACGAGCCTAAAGCTTGTTGATAAGCGTATTATGACCTCAGCGCTCTTTGCCTGCGGCGTGGGTCTGCTCATTCTGGTCATCGTTTTGCTTTCAAACTTCTATTTCATCAAAACGATAACAGAGCCTATCCATGAGCTGACTGTGCTTGCCCGGCAGATAGCCGAGGGCAGCTATGGTATTCAAACGGAAAAGAAATACGACGATGAGATAGGCGACCTTACCGACGCGATTAACGAAATGTCGGCGAAGATCAGCCAATCCGAAAAAATGCAGACGGAGTTTATCTCCTCGGTGTCGCATGAGTTGAGAACACCGCTAACCGCCATAACCGGCTGGAGCGAAACGCTTATGTACGACCCGGACCTCAAGGGCGACTCGCACCGGGGCGTTGCCATCATCTCAAAGGAGGCGGCGCGCCTTACAAAGATGGTTGAGGAGCTTTTGGAGTTTACCCGCATTCAGGATGGACGCTTCAATCTGAGCATTGAGCAGATGGACGTTGAAGCGGAGCTTGAAGACTCTGTCTTCGCATATGGCGAGCTGCTGCGGCAGGAGGAAATCGAGCTTGAATATACGCCGAGCGAGCAACCCGTGCCGGAAATCCCCGGCGACCCCGAACGTCTGCGTCAGGTATTCCTGAACATTCTGGATAACGCCGCGAAATACGGCAAATCCGGCAAGAGAATAGACATTGCCCTTGAAAAGCAGGGCGATTACATTGTTATCTGCGTGCGCGACCATGGTCCCGGCATACCGGAGGCGGAGCTGCCCTTTGTTAAGAACAAGTTTTACAAGGGAAGCTCAAAGGAGCGCGGCAGCGGCATAGGCTTGGCTGTTTGCGACGAGATAGTTACCCGTCACGGCGGCGAGCTTCTGGTTGAAAACGCCGAGGGCGGCGGAGTAAGAGTAACTGTCCGTTTGCCCGTTTCACGAGGCTGAGCCTTGCATTATCTTCCGAAAGGACTAAATAATGAGCAAAAAAGAAAAAAATGAAACACAATTTCGCACCTCGATCGGCGGTCAGGCGTTGATAGAGGGCATCCTTATGCGCGGTCCTACCAAGCAGTCGATAGTGGTTCGCAAGCCTGACGGCGAGCTGGAAACAAAGCTGGAGGAGCCGAAATTCCTGCGCGAGCGCTATAAAATCTGCAATCTTCCCATCATTCGCGGAAGCATCGTATTTATTGAGTCTATGGTATACGGCGTCAAGGCGCTTACCTACTCAGCGAGCTTTCTGCCGGAGGAGGAGCAGGAGGAGCCGAGCAAATTCGATAAATGGATCGAGAAGAAATTCGGCATGGAAAAGGCGGAGAAGTTTATAATAGGCTTTGCTGTTTTCCTCGGCATCTGCCTTTCCGTCGGTCTTTTTATCCTTCTGCCGACTTTGCTTGCAGGCTTTGTTTCAAGCCTTACAGACTCCGCGGTGGTTCACAACCTCACAGAGGGCTTCATTCGCATCGTTATCTTCCTGCTGTATATGGTTTTCTGCACGCGAATGGCGGAGCTGAAGCAGGTTTTCCGCTATCATGGAGCGGAGCATAAAACGATTTTCTGCTACGAAAAGGGACTGGAGCTGACCGTTGAAAATGTTCGCAAGCAGTCACGCTTCCATCCCCGCTGCGGTACAAGCTTCTTGTTCGTCGTTATGATCATCAGCATCCTCGTGTTTTCCCTTGTTCGCTGGGAAAATGTTTGGATACGCATGGGACTGAGACTTTTGCTTCTTCCGATAGTCGTAGGCATCTCATATGAAATACAGCGCTGGGTCGGCGCGCATGACAACTGGCTTTCCACAATACTCACAGCCCCCGGCAAGGCACTGCAAAGGCTCACCACCGCCGAGCCGGACGACGGAATGATAGAATGCGCCATCGAAGCGCTAAAGCTCGTTATTCCCGAGCAGAAGGGTCAGGACGCGTGGTAAAAGCGCCCTGCCCCATATCACAGCTATGCTGAAAGGACAGATAAGCAATGCCGAGAACCTATAACCAGATATTTCTGGACGCGCGCAAAAGACTGAAAGAATACGGAGTCGAGGCGTATAGTCTCGAAGCAAGAGTGATTTTGGCACACGCGGCGGAAAAGAGCATGGATGTGCTCATGCGCGATATGCACCTTTACTCCGCGACCGGTGTTGAAGAACGGGTGGAGGAGCTTATGAACCGCCGCCTGCGCGGCGAGCCTGTTGCCTACATAACCGGAGAATGGGAGTTTTACGGGATTCCGTTGGAGATAACAAGCGGCGTGCTGATCCCCAGGGCGGACACGGAGGTGCTGGTAGATACGGTCGTCAACGCCCTGCGCGGAAGAAAGATGGACGCACGAATTCTCGATTTGTGCAGCGGCAGCGGCTGCATCGGCTGCGCCATCGCCAAAACTCTGCCTGCCACCCGCGTTGTGCTGGTGGATAACAGCCGCAAGGCACTGGAGCTGTCAAAACGCAATGCGCTTAAAAATGACCTGCTGCCGCGCGTAAGCTTCATGGAGGCAGATGCTTTGGCTCAGCCGCCGATGATGCTTGGAAGCTTTGATATGCTCGTCTGCAACCCTCCCTATATCCCAAGCGCGGACATCATAGGGCTGGAGGTCTCTGTACGCGACTATGAGCCGCGCGCCGCGCTTGACGGCGGCGATGACGGGCTGGACTTTTACCGCAGTATTCTGTCGCGTTGGCGCAATGTTGTTCGTGTAGGCGGGGCAATGCTGTTTGAGGTGGGGATAGGTCAGGCGAACGACGTTGCCGAGCTGATGCGCGCGGCGGGACTTGCGGATATCGGCTTTGTTAAAGACACGCTCGGCATAGACCGCGTGGTATACGGAAAAATATAAACCGCCGCACAGCGCAGCTTAGAGTGCTTGATGCGCGGAGCAATGAGAAATATGAGGTGAAGGCTAATGGCAGAAAAGAAAAAGATTCCAATCACAACCGTCGGTCAGGCGGAGGATAAGAAAAAAGCCCTTGAAACGGCTCTCGCCCAAATCGAGAAGAACTACGGCAAGGGCGCAATTATGCGTCTGGGCGACGATATACCAATAAACGTTGAGGCGATTTCCACCGGCTCTTTGACGCTTGACCTGGCACTGGGCATCGGCGGCGTTCCCAGAGGACGCATCGTTGAGATTTACGGACCGGAGTCATCGGGTAAAACCACCCTTGCTCTGCACATTCTCGCCAGCGCGCAGAAGGGCGGCGGCGAGGTCGCCTTTATCGACGTTGAGCACGCTCTCGACCCGTCATATGCAAGAGCGCTGGGCGTTGATATCGACAGCCTTCTTATCTCTCAGCCGGACACAGGCGAGCAGGCGCTTGAAATCGTTGAAGCGCTCGTTCGCTCCGGCGCTCTGGATGTTGTCGTGGTAGACAGCGTCGCGGCGCTGCTGCCGCGCAGCGAGCTTGAGGGCGAGATGGGCGACTCCTCTGTCGGCGTGGTCGCCAGATTGATGTCTCAGGCTCTTAGAAAGCTCGCGGGCACGGTGTCGAAAACCCGCACCATAGTTATTTTTATCAACCAGCTTCGTGAGAAGATCGGTGTAATGTACGGCAACCCCGAAACCACCCCCGGCGGTCGTGCGCTGAAGTATTTTTCCAGCGTCCGCATCGACGTTCGCCGTGTTGAAACTCTCAAAAGCGGCGGCGAGATGATAGGCAACCGCACAAAAGCAAAGGTTATCAAAAACAAGGTCGCACCCCCCTTCAAGGAGGCGGAGTTTGACATTATCTACGGCGAGGGCATCTCCAAAATCGGAGAGATCCTCGATATCGCGGTTGACCTTGAAATAATCGACAAGGCCGGCGCGTGGTTCACCGTTGGCGAAACAAGGCTTCAAGGTCGTGATGCGGTTAAGGAATACCTAAAGGAAAACCCGGACGTTTGCGATGAGATCGAGCAGAAGATCCGCGAAAACGCCGCACAGGTCGCGGCAATGAAGAAAAAGCCCGCCGCTGTGAAAACTGTTGCCGCAAAAAAGGCTGTGGATGTCTCCGCGGACGATTTTGAGGGCTAAGCTTTCATGCTTGTAACTGAGCTTAGGGAAACCTCATCGGGGCGCTTTGTCGTCGGCTTTTCGGACGGCTCGGAGCTGCGGGCGGGGCTTGACGCGGTGGCTGACCTGTCGCTTTATAAGGGCAGGGAGCTTGATGAGGACGAGTTTTCGCAGCTTTCCTCAGCCGCTGCGCTAAGTGCCTGCAAGGAGCGGGCACTGCGGCTTATCGGCATGAGACCAATGTCCTGCAAGGAGCTTTTCGATAAGCTTACCGAAAAGGGAGAAAGCCCCGAAAACGCCGAAACAGCCGTTTCATGGCTGCTTGAAATGCATTACATGGACGACGAGCAGTATGCCGGCATGGTGGTTCGGCACTACGCCGCCAAGGGCTACGGCGTGCAGCGCATAAAAAACGAGCTATACCGCAGGGGCGTGCCGAAAAAGTATTGGGAAAGCGCGCTTGAGGAAATGCCCGAAACAGAAGACACCGTGTATAAGCTCCTTTGCCGAAAGCTGAGAAGCGACGCGCCCGATAAGGCGGAACTAAAGCGCGCGGCGGACTCTCTCTTTCGCAGAGGTTACTCATGGGACGAAATAAAATCGGCAATAAACCGATTTCAGGACGAACACTATACGGACTGAGCTTAATAATTTCAGGGCTTAGCCCGTTTTAGGAGGAAACATGGCAAAAAACAAAGTGGCGCTCATATCGCTGGGCTGTCCAAAAAACCTGGTAAACAGCGAGCAGATGCTTTATCAGCTTTGCGACGCGGGCATGGAGATCGTGCCCGAGCCGGAGCTGGCGGACGCTGTTGTTATCAATACCTGCGGCTTCATCGAGGCGGCAAAAAGCGAAGCGATTGACGCGATAATACAAATGGGTGAGCTGAAAAAAGCCGGTAAGCTGAAAAGCATCATTGTTACCGGCTGCCTCAGCCAGCGCTATCAAAAAGAAATATTGACCGAGCTGCCGGAGATAGACTCTGTTTTGGGAACCGGCAGCTATGACGATATTGTTGATGCCGTTGCGGGAGCGCTGAAGGGAAAGCCTGTTACTCGCTTCGGCGATATTGATGCGCCCGTCAGCGAAACGGGACGCATAGTGTCTACAGGACCGGGCTGGGCCTATCTTCGCATTGCCGAGGGCTGCTCCAACCGCTGCGCCTTCTGCGTTATTCCCTCGATACGCGGCAAATACCGCAGCAGGGGAATGGACGAGATAATAGACGAGGCGAAGGCTCTTGCCCAGACCGGCGTTAAGGAGCTTATAGTAGTTGCGCAGGATATCACGCGCTACGGCATAGACCTTTACGGCAAGCGCTCGCTGCCGGAGCTTTTACATAAGCTCTGCGCGATTAAAGGCATCCGCTGGATAAGGTTGCACTACCTCTATCCCGACCAGTTTGACGATGAGCTTATCGAAACCATTGCCTGCGAGAAGAAAATTCTTAAATATCTCGATATCCCCATTCAGCACATCAACAACAACATCTTAAAACGCATGAACCGCCGCGGTACGGGCGAGGATATCCGCGCTCTATTTAAGAAGCTGCGCGAGCGTATTCCGAATTTGGTTCTCCGCACCAGCCTTATCGTGGGTCTGCCCGGCGAGGGCGAGGACGAGTTTGACGAGCTTTGCGGCTTCCTGCGCGAAACAAAGATCGAACGCGCCGGTGTTTTTGCTTTCTCACCGGAGGAGGGGACTCCCGCCGCGGAAATGACTGATCGCTGCGATGAGGACGAGGCAAAGCGCCGCCAGGAGATCGTCATGGACATTCAGGCGGAGATTATGGATGAGTGGAGCCGCTCTATAGAGGGCAAAACCATCACCGTTCTCTGCGAGGGCTATGACGATGAAACGGGCTTGCAGTTCGGCAGAAGCTGGGCGGATTCCCCCGATATTGACGGCATAGTATTCTTCTCCGGCGAGTGTCCGGCGGGCGATATTGCCCATGTAGTCATCGACGAAACCGCCGACGGCGAGTGGTACGGCAGACAGGTGCTGCACGAAATCTAAGTATAATACGGCGCGGGCGCTTCGTCCGCCGCCTCAGCGAAAGGACTTGGCTCTTATGACTACTGCAAGTAAGATTACAATGGCGCGCATTTTTATGATTCCCTTTTTTATACTTGCCGCGCTGCTTGATTTTAAGGGACATGAATATGTGGCTCTCGCCATCTTCATAATCGCCTCCGCAACGGACAGTCTGGACGGCTATATAGCAAGGCATTACAACCAGATTTCCGATTTCGGCAAGTTTGCGGACCCTCTGGCGGACAAGCTTCTAGTGACCGCCGCGCTGCTCATATTTGTAGAGCGCGGTCAAATGTCCTCGTGGGCGTGCTTTATCGTGATAGCGCGAGAATTTGCCGTTTCCGGGCTTCGCCTTGTTGCCGCTGAAAACGGCACGGTCATTGCGGCAGCCATGTCCGGCAAGATCAAAACAGCCTCCTCTATCGTTTGCTGCTGCCTTATGTTTCTGCCCTTCCATGACTATGCCCTGCTTTCATGGCTGACGGTCGATATGCTCTGCTCCGCCGTTATCGTTATCACCACCGTTTATTCCGGCGCTGAATACTTCGTCGTTAACGGCAAGGCGTTGGACTTGAAAAAATAACAGCTCGTATAAGCTTGCCGCCCTTCGCGGAACACTAAACAGAGCATCCTTTTTAACTTAATGTGTTGGTTTTAAGTATTTGGAAAACCGAACGTTGAAATGACGAAAAGACTTCGCCGGTTCAAGGCGAAGTCTTTTCAATAATCAGAGAAATCGGAATTTGTAATTTTTGGTTATTCTGCCGTAAAATTAATGCCTGCCTTTTTCGCTTGACTACACAATTCTTTTGTTTGTAACTTATACTGCTTACCATCTTTTATGAAATGCGTTCCGCATTGTCTGAACTCAAAACTGACATTCTTTCGTACACACTGCTCTCGAATATCCAAAACCCAGTCATAATCAAGGGGTCTTGCGCAGTAATCAGATTCACCGCCAACCACTACAAGTTCAATATCATCAAGATAGCTTTCCATGTCAATTCTTTCGAGTAAGGGCTGTGCAGTAATGTATTTATGCTTTATCGGCAATGACTGAAATACAGAGAGTTTTTTATCAGCATTTTTCTGATTTTCAACCGTGCAGCACACAACGACATTTTCGTATCCGTCATTCCAATCATTGGGAACACACTGAACGAACCGTTCAATTCGTTTTGTGAGGAACAGAAAAGTGCAATCCTGCCGTTCTTTTATCATAGACCAGCATTCTGCGCGCCATGTATCTGCTTCCTCAATTAAAAAATCCGTAGAGAAGCAAAGATAAACCGTTCCGGCTTTCATCTTATAGTCGCCGTTTTTCAGTCGCTCAATTGGCTTATAAAAGTCTTTCGTTTTCACAATCTCGTTTGTATTGACGTGTCTTTTTGCATCGCCTTTATGTATATAGCAATGCAGACACCCGTCACTGCACTTTTTACATCCACGCCAAGGATTCCACATAGCCATAATAAGTACCTCAATAAATACCGATTTATGGAGTTACCATACCATACCGTGGAACTATGTGCAACAATGCTTGTTGGTGAAATCACCGGAGTTTAGTTCACCAACATTTCAAGTTAATTGGGACAACAACGCCGAGCGCTTGACACGGTGGGCGGCGCATGATAATATACTAAAGTATAAAACTTGACCGCGGAGAGAAAGCCTCCTGCGGCGAGCACAGGCTGTGAAAGAGAAAAGTAGCCGCGCACTGCGCAACAGAGATACGCCGCCACAGGGCTGAAAGCGGCGTTTGCGTCCAAGACGGGTGAAATGCGCTCCGGAGCCGCGGAGAGAGGAAATGCTCTCCCGTTTGACCGCGTTAAGGTTTGCGCCGATGCCAGTCGGCAAAGTGATAAACGAGAGTGGAACCGCGAATTATCGCCTCTCATGGGTAAGACCCATGAGAGGCGTTTTACAATTTCTGCAAGTACAAGGAGGTACAAAATGTTCAACGACCTGCGCGAAACAATAAACGCATATAAGTCGCGCGACCCCGCCGCGCGCTCAAGCTTTGAAATTTTGATGCTTTATCCCGGAATTAAGGCAACCATATCGCATAAGCGTGCAAACTGGTTTTACCGCCACGATATGAAGTTTATAGCGCGCTGGATATCGCAGCGCTCGCGCAAAAAGACGGGAATTGAAATCCACCCCGGCGCGAAAATCGGAAAGCGCCTTGTAATAGACCACGGCATGGGCATCGTTATCGGCGAAACGGCGGAAATCGGCGACGATGTGTTGATTTATCAGGGTGTTACCCTCGGCGGTACCGGTAAGGACAGCGGCAAGCGCCACCCGACCATCGGCAACAATGTGCTCATTGGTTCGGGCGCAAAGGTACTCGGTCCTTTTACCGTTGGCGATAACAGCCGCATCGCCTCAAATGCCGTTGTATTGAAGGAAATCCCCCCAAACTGCACCGCGGTGGGCGTTCCGGCACGCATTGTGAAAATGGATGGGCAAAAGGTAAACTACGTCGGCGAGGTCGATCAGATCCATGTTACCGACCCGGTGGCGCTGGAGCTGGTATCGCTGCACGAGCAGATAAACGCGCTGCTTGACAAAAAGGCGCGCGGTGAATAAGATTATCCGCGAGGATTTTGGAGGTATATACAAATGAAGATTTTCAATTCCATGACCATGAAAAAGGAGGACTTTGTCCCGATTGAGGAAGGCAAGGTCAAAATGTATGCCTGCGGTCCAACTGTATATAACTATATCCATGTTGGCAATGCCCGCCCCATCATTATGTTTGACGTTCTGCGCCGCTATCTTGAGTATCGCGGATATGAAGTGACCTTTGTTCAGAACTTTACCGACGTTGACGATAAGATAATCAAGCGCGCAAACGAGGAGGGGGCAAGCTCCAAGGAGATCTCGGAAAAATATATCGCCGAATACCTCGTTGATATAAAGGGACTCGGCGTGCGCCCCGCCACCATTCATCCCAAGGCAACGGAAAATATAGACGAGATCATCAAAATTGTCGAAACGCTGATCGAAAAGGGCTACGCCTATGAGGTAAACGGCGATGTGTATTACCGCACCACAAAGTTCGCTTCTTACGGCAAGCTCAGCCATCAGCCGCTTGAGGAGCTTCAGGCGGGCGCGCGCATCGACGTTGCCGATGTTAAGGAAAACCCGATGGACTTTGCCCTGTGGAAGGCTGCAAAGCCCGGCGAGCCTTACTGGGAGTCCCCCTGGGGTCAGGGCAGACCCGGCTGGCACATTGAGTGCAGCGCAATGTCCGGCCGCTATCTTGGCAAGACCATAGATATCCACTGCGGAGGTCAGGACCTTATCTTCCCGCACCACGAAAACGAAATAGCCCAGTCTGAGGCGGCAAACGGCTGCAAATTTGTCAACTACTGGATGCACAACGGCTTTATCAGCGTTGATAACAAGAAAATGAGCAAATCACTCGGCAACTTTTTTACCGTCCGCGAGGCGGCGGAGGCATACAGCTATGACGCGATCCGTATGTTTATGCTGATGAGTCATTACAGAAGCCCGCTGAACTACTCCGGCGAGATACTCGTTCAGGCGCAAAACGCGCTTGAACGTCTTGCAACCGCGAAGTCCAACCTTGAATTCTTCAAGAAAAACGGCGTTGACGGCAGCATGAGCGAGAGCGAGAGCGAGTTTGCAGTCTCCCTTGAGCGCTTCCGCGAGCGCTTCATAGAGGTCATGGACGACGACCTGAACACGGCGGACGCAGTTGCCGTGGTTTTTGAACTTGTACGCGAAATCAATGCCGCCGTCAGCCCCTCCGCAAACCCCACAAAGGCTCTGGCTGAAGCCTGCGACAAGCTCTTTTCCGAGCTTGCAGATGTTCTGGGTCTGCCCATCTCCAAGGAGGAGGACAGTCTTGAGACTGAGATTGAGGAGCTTATAGAGCAGCGTCAGGCAGCCCGAAAGGCGAAAAACTTTGCCGAGGCAGACCGCCTGCGCGATCTGCTCAAGGAGCGCGGCATAATCCTTAAAGACACCCCGCAGGGCGTCAAGTGGGAAAGAGCATAAGACGCCCAAAAGCACCCGAGGGTATTCGGGTGCTTTTGCATGGGGAAAAATATTCCGCGAGTTTTAGAAAAGTTAATAATTTGGCAACAAACTTTTGTGGCTAATGTATTAGTATATCAGCACAGTATAGCACCGAAAGGATGGACGGCAAAAATGAAACTGCGCAGCAGGGCAAAAATACACAACTCAGTGGGTGAGGTAAAGACCGCCAAAAAGCCTGTAAATAAGAAAAAACTGATTATTATTCTGGCGCTTGCCGCCGTGATTATAATAGTTGTGTTTTCTCTGGTGAACAAAGGTTCAAACGCCGCGGCTCGGATGAGTTCTATGTATATAACGACCCCCGTTGCAAAGGGAGACATCGAAAGCAAGCTGTCGGGCTCGGCTCCGCTGGAGCCTGCAAACTCCTATACCGTAACATCTCTCGTTTCCGGCACTGTTATTGAGGACACCTTCGCCGAGGGTGACGAGGTTGAAAAGGACAGGCTGCTTTATCAGCTTAGCTCGACCTCCGGCGAAGCCGGCGTAACCACGGCTGAAAACAGTCTCACTCAGGCGAAGAATAACTATGACCGTGTGCTTCGCTCTAAGGGCAAGCTTTCCGTAACTACGCCTGTTGGGGGCGCGGTGGTTAAAATCAACGTTGAGATTGGCGATCAGGTCAACATTGGGCAGGAGGTTGCACGCGTTGAAAACCGTGCTGTTATGTGCCTTAAGGTGCAGTTCCCTGCGGATGACGCGCAGAGCTTCACCGTCGGACAGGCGGCAAACGTCACGCTTGACGGCTCGTTTGAAAAGCTCAGCGGTACGGTTTCGCACATCTCCGCTGTTGACGAGGTTTTATCCGGCAACCGCATTGTGCGCACTGTCAGCATTGAGGTGAGCAACCCCGGCGGCATTTCCACCACTCAGGCGGCAAGCGCCGAGGTCGGCGGCATTGTCAGCAGCGGCAGCGCGTACTTTGAGTATAAGGAGACAGCCTCGGTCACAGCCGAGATAAGCGGCAAGGTTTCCTACATACCCGTCAAGGAGGGCGACATCGTTAACGCGAACGCAACGATAGTGCGTCTCGTCAGCGAGGATCTTGACGATGAGCTTTTGAGCGCTGCCAATTCCGTGACCGCTGCCGAGCAGACGCTTGAGCAGCAAAAGGACATACAGGATAATTACTCGCTCGAATCGCCGATAGCGGGAACGGTAGTTGAAAAAATCGCAAAGCTGGGCGACAATATTGAGGTGGGAAAGGCGCTTTGTACTGTTTATGACCTTTCCTATCTGGACTTTGTTTTGAATATTGACGAGCTGGATATCAAGAAGCTCCACGTCGGACAAAAGGTCACGGTCACGGCGGATGCCGACGAGGGTAGGGTATATGAAGGCGTTATCACCCGTGTAGGCGTAAACGGACGCTCAAACGGCGGACTGACGACCTACCCTGTGACCGTTAAAATAGAAAAGACCGGCGGTCTGCTGCCGGGCATGAATGTTAAGGCGGAGATCTTGCTCAACAGCGCGAAGAATGTTCTTGTTATTCCCGCCGCGGCAGTCGCGCGCGGAAACATCGTGCTTATCACCGCGGACTCTCCCTCTGCGGTCAACGCAACCGGTGATGAAGCTCCGGAGGGCTTTGTTTACGTCCCTGTTATTACGGGCTTGAGCGATGAGAACAACGTTGAGATATGCAGCGGTTTGCAGGAGGGCGACATTGTAGCCTATGAGCCGCCCGTTGAGGAAAGCTACGGTTTATACGGCGGTATGGGAGGCTTTTGATGAGCGCGCTGATTGAATTTAGAGAGGTGTGCAGGTATTACCAAATGGGCGATAACGTCGTTACCGCCGCGGACCATGTAACCTTCTCCATAGAAAAGGGCGAGTTTGTCGCCATCGTAGGACACTCCGGCAGCGGTAAATCGACCTGTATGAACATTATCGGCTGCCTGGATGTGCCGACGGCGGGGGAATACCTGCTGAACGGGCGCAACGTGGGCGAGCTTGATAAAAACGAGCTTGCGGAAATACGCAACGAAATGCTGGGCTTTATTTTCCAGCAGTACAATCTGCTTCCCAAGCTTAATCTATTGGAAAACGTTGAAGTGCCGCTTATGTACGCGGGAGTCTCAAAGCGAGAAAGAAAAAAACGGGCAAAAGAGGCGCTTGAGAGCGTCGGTCTTGGCGATAAGCTGAAAAACCTGCCCAGCCAGCTCTCCGGCGGTCAGCAGCAGCGCGTTTCCATAGCGCGCGCTCTTGTGGGCAAGCCCTCGGTCATTCTGGCGGATGAGCCTACCGGCGCTTTGGATTCCAACACGGGACGCGAGGTGCTGGAGCTGCTAAAATCCCTCAATAACGAGGGACACACCGTTGTCCTCATCACCCATGACAACGAGATAGCTTCAAAGGCAAACCGCATGATACGGCTCAAGGACGGCAGGGTGGTTTATGACGGCGTTGCGCTCTCTCCTGAGGAGCTTGTCAAGGCAAACAGGGAAAGCGAGGTGTCGTGATGGGTATTGGCGAATCATTTTCTCTTGCAATCAAAAACATACTCTCGTCAAAAATGCGCTCGTTTCTCACCATGCTTGGAATTATCATCGGCGTTTCGGCGGTCATAGCCATCGCCGGCATGGGAAACGGCATGAAAACCTTTGTTAAGGACACCTTTTCAAACATCGGAACCAACATGCTCCAGGTCTATATCTTTGATGACGGCACGGGTACGAAATCCGTGTCTATAGACCAGATATATGATATTGTTGAAAAGCACAAGGACGAACTGGCGGGCGTTTCGCCCTATGTGGGCATAAACGGCGTTGTGAAATACGGGACAGAAAGCTCTGAAACAACGACTGTCGGCGGCGTATCAGAGGATTATTTCACCATTGAGGTGCTTGAGCTTTCCGAGGGACGCAAGCTCCAATACATGGATATGAAGAACCGCCAGCAGGTCTGCCTTATCGGCGCTTATCTTGCTAAGGAATGGTTTAACGGCAGTCCCATTGGCGAGGAAATCAGCATTGCGGGCTATCCCTTCACCGTTGTCGGCGTTATCAAGCAGACCGGCGACTCCGAGCCGAGAGCGCGCACCAACGACGACCGCGTTATAATCCCTTACAGCACAGCCGCCGCCATAAACGGCTCACGTCAGGTATCTCAGTTTTTTCTGACCTCTCAGCCGGAGGTCAGCACCGAACGAGCGCGTGTTTCTCTGGAAAATGAGCTTTTGGATATCCTCGGCGATAAGGATTGGTTCTATGTTTCCAGCATGGCTGAGATGCTGAAGGAAATGGACTCGATGATAAGCGTCGTTTCAACGGTGCTTACCATCATCGCGGCAATTTCGCTGCTGGTTGGCGGAATCGGCATAATGAATATAATGCTCGTTTCCGTGACCGAGAGGACAAGGGAGATCGGCATTCGCAAGGCGCTCGGCGCAAAGGAGCGCTACATTATGCAGCAATTCGTCATTGAAGCGGGAGTTACAAGCGGGCTTGGCGGAGTGATCGGCATTCTGTTTGGCTTTTTGCTCTCTGCGGGAGCGACCGCCTTGATTAAAAGCCTGCTTCAGACGCAAATGACTATCGTTCCCGCGCTCGAGTCGGTTATGATGGCGTTCGGTATATCGGTGTTTATCGGTGTTTTGTTCGGCTATCTGCCCGCGAAAAAAGCAGCGCGGCTCAACCCCATAGACGCTCTGCACTTCGATTAAGCAAGGCGAAGCCTTGACCGGGAGGAAACTACATATGAAAAGAATTCTATCACTGCTTCTGGCGCTGTGCCTTTCAGTATCGCTGTTGGGTATAGGCTGCTTTGCGCAGGCGGCAGAAACGGAAAACGAAGCTGTTTTTGCCGCGCGTGCGCTTGGCATTATGACAGGCGACGAGAACGGCAACATGAACCTTGGCAGCAATGTTACAAGGGCGGAATTTGCCAAAATGATGGTTGCCGCCTCAAATTATAAGGACAGCGTCGGCACGGGTGTGGGTGTTTCGCTGTATAAGGACGTTAAAAGCGACCACTGGGCGTCGCAGTATATCAAGCTCGCCGTTGAGGAGGGCTGGTTTCAAGGCTATACGGACGGCAGCTTCCGTCCCTCGGGCATTATCACCCTTGAGGAGGGCGTAACCGTGCTGCTGCGCGCGCTCGGCTACGGCGCGGGCGACCTTATGGGTTCTTTCCCGTCGGCACAGCTTTCTAAATATTACGCGCTGGGACTCGGCGACGGCGTTTCAACAAAGCAGGGGGAGAGCCTGTCACGTCAGGACTGCGCGCAGCTTTTCTTTAACCTTATGGGTACGGAGACAAAAGCAGGCGTATACTACGGCACTACTCTCGGCTACGAGGTAGTGGGCGGCAAGCTCAACTATTCCGGAATTGTAAACGCCAATATGAAAGGTCCCTATCTTGCCAAGGCTGGCGGCTCGGGCATTCCGCTTTCCAATCCCTCTGTAATCAAAAACGGCAAGAACATTTCCCTCAGCCAGATTGCCGAGTATGATGTTTACTACTACAATCCCGGCATGAAAACGGTTTGGGTGTATGACGATAAGGCTGTCGGAACGCTCAGCGCCGTTTCGCCGAACACAGTAGCGCCTGAGAGCGTTACGGTCGGCGGCATCACCTATGCTCTTTCCGCCTCTGAGGCTATGTTTGCCGTTTCTGACCTCGGCAGCTACAAAACGGGCGACACTGTAACCCTGCTGCTTGATAAAAAAGGCTCTGCCGCCTTTGTAATCAGCGCGCAGAATGTATTCGGCGTCCTCTACGGCGTTGTGCTGTCAAGCACCAAGGAATCGGTAACGGTGGATGGCAGCGCAAAGATAATGTACTCTGTTAAGATCGCCTGCACGGACGGCGTTGTAAGGTCTGTAAACACAGAAAGCTTCTATGCCTCTGAGGGCAGCGTTGTCACCGTGAAATATTCCGGCGGCGCGGCAACGATTACAGGTCTGTCCAAGCGTACGCTGTACGGTAAGTTTACCGGCGAATACTTTGGCAGCAAAAAGCTTGCGTCAGACGTAAAGATTATAGATGTTCTCGGCACTAACGCCATCAGTGTTTATCCTGAGAGACTAAAGGGCTATTCGCTGTCCGAAAGCTCCGTGCTTTACTATGAGCTGAACTCCAGAGGTGAAATCGAGCATCTCATCCTTAATAACGCAACCGGTGACGCTGCAAGCTATGCCTATATCATCTCCGCCGAGGAGTTCAACGACGAATACACTATCAGCGGCAGATACCGTGTCTTGATTGGCGGGCAGGAGACCAGCCTTATTACAAACGGTTATACTTACGGCGCAAAGCCCGGCGGCGCAGCGGTAGCATACAAAAACGGCGAGATATCCTCCTTCAGCGCTTTAAGCTCGCTCAATGCAAGCTCTGTTACTCAGTTGCAGGTTCAAACCTCCAAGGGCGTTTATCAGATTGCCGACGGTGCTTTGGTCTATCTGATGAAGGATTACTCCTATCAGCCGGTGTCTCTCAGCACGGTGCTGGACTCCTCCGCATATAGCTATACCGCGTGGGTGGACAGCGGCTCTCCCGCAGGCAACAGAGTCAGGATCCTCATAGCATACGAAAAATAAAGGCGGCAGGAAAGCTCCGCACACAATAAAGGCTCGCGCCTATTGGCGCGAGCCTTTAATCCTTTGCTGTTGGGGTAAAAACGCCGCCAAGGCTGCCTGTACAGCGCGAAGCTTCAATGCGCGGATGAAGCGACATGGCATGGCGGGTGAAATAATCAAGCGAGAGAGTATCACTGGATCCGAGCTTTGCACAAAGCGTATTGGCGGCAGCGGAAAGTGCCGCCTTGCCCGCGCTTTCGCTCATAGGCTCGAACAGCTCAGAAAGCCTTTCAAGGCTCTCGGCGGTCATTTCTATGGAGAGAATATCGCTGCCGAGCAGTTCCAAGCCCAGCGCACAGTCGAAAACAGGCTCGCAAAGATTGACCGGAAGCTCCTTGTAATCGCGGTATGTGCGCTGCAAAAGCGCCTCGGCGCGGGCAGAGTCAAAGTGCGAGAGCAGAGAGGTCTCGGCATACAGGCGGCGCAAGTATTCCAAAAGATAATCAACACCGCAGAGTGTTTCCGGCACAGGCTCTATAAGCTGATAATCAATGTCGCAGGGCAGCTCCTGAGGGAAAAAGCGCGGCTCCCATAGGTGCCAAAAGCCGCCGATCGAGCGCAAAGTATCGCAAAGGGAGCGGTTCTCTATATGAGGAGCAAGGCACAGCGTGTTCCAAAGCTCCCGGCTTTGCTCCGCGCGGCGCCGCAAGACCCTCTCGCCTCTGGCGCGAAGCTCCTCCAAATCGCCGCGAAGCAGCAGACGGTCGGATTGACCGCTCTCATCCAGATAGGCTCGCAGACTGAGCGAAAGTCCCTCGGCGAGCGCCTGCGCCGTTTCAATCGGCACGGAGCTGCTCTCACCTGCGGTAAAAAGAGCCGTTCGCCGCGCCAATAGGCTTCTCATGCGCTCACTCAGCGAAAGAAGCTGCGCGTGCGTCAGCTCGGCAGGCATTTTGCCAAAGTCGGGAATTACACTAAGAGCATATTCACCCATACTTCACCTCCCGGCGGCTTCTGCGTCGTGCAGGTCTTTGCCGCGGCGCAGCTCGCGGCAAAGGCGGGGCAGCGCCGTCTGCGTCAAATACTCAAGCGAGCCTTGTGCGCGTCCGTTGAAAACGGAAAGCATATATCCAATCAGCTCATCGTCGCCTATGCGCTCATTTGCCTCGCCCTTGAAGTAATAAAAGGCGTATTGAAGCTCGAAAAGCGTTTCCTCGTAGTTTTCCTGCGTGATAAAAGGCGAAGTGCGAAAGGCTGTTATGAGCTTTTTGATTATACCCTCGCCAAACTCCACGCGCCCCGTTTCTTCAAGCGCTCTGTCGTGTCCTTGCACAAGATTTTCCATCTGAGCCTGCGTGAGTGAAAGACCGTAGACCTGCGTAAATAAGTTGCACTCGCGCAGCAGTTCAAGCGCTGTTTCGTGCGGAGCCGGAGTAAGAGTAAAAGCGTATTTGTTTTCCATAGTCGTCCTCCGAAGCGGGATTTGGCTGCCGCCTTGCAGCTTCTTATTCTATATACTCTACGGTGCTCATATATACAAGTCTTGAACTTTTGAGCGATTTGTGGTAATATAGGAGCATAAAAGGGAAAGCCAAAGCAAAATTTTTTGCTTTGGCTTTCCCTTTTATATATGCTTTGGGCAAACGGTTCTTACTGCTTTTTACGGTTTATCATCTCAAGCGCCGCGCGGTGCGCGTCCTGCTCAAAGCCATCTGCCAGAGGAGTCAGCTCTGCCCTGCCGTAACGCCTTTCAAGAGCGCAGCGGAGTATCTCATCGCAGAGAGCGGGGTTTTTCGGCAATACAGGTCCGTGGCTGTAGGTGCCGAAAACATTGTTCCAGCGTACGCCTTCTGTTTTGTCAGCGCCGTTATTACCAAAGCCGCTCGTGACCGTTCCCAGCGGGGAAACGCCGCTGCCAAGGAAGGTCCTGCCGCTGTGGTTTTCAAAGCCGATTACCTCATACCCGCCCGACTCCTCGCCAAGCTTAAAGGACAGATTTCCTATCATGCGCTCCCGCGCGCCGACGGTGTAAAGGTCAACAGCGCCGAGAAAGTCGCATTTGTGACCCTCGGCAGTCTGATAGTAAGCGCCCATTAGCTGGTAGCCGCCGCAGATGCACAGAAAGGTCTTGCCGTCGGCAGCCGCGGCGCGTATGTCATCCGCCTTACCGCTCGCAAGGTCTGCAAGAAGCAGCTCCTGCTCAAAATCCTGTCCTCCGCCGATGAAAAAGAGGTCAAAATCCGAAAGAGCCGCCTTTTCTCCAAGCGGCAGCTCGGTCACGCTGCAACCAATGCCGCGCCAATTAAGGCGGCGTTCAAGGCAGATGATGTTGCCCCTGTCGCCGTAAAGGTTCAAAACGTCGGGGTAGAGATGGCATATCTTGATTTCCATGCGCTCACCTCCAGAACCTTTCCTTGCCGCAGCGCGCGCCAAGCTTGTCGCGCAGGGAGAGCATGGCGGTGTAGGTCGGCAGAATATAGATGTTTTCGCCGCTGCGCTCAATGAAGTCAAGAAGCTGCGCCTCGCTCCTTATTTTCAAAATGTCCTCCTCGGCAGCTCCCGCATATTTCAGACGCAGCGCCATATCCTCGGCGCGCGTGCCCGAAACGGCGAAGCGCTTGCCTTCGGAAAAGCTCAAACGCTCAAAGCCCGCGTCCCAAATCCATGAGATGTCCGTGCCGTCGGCAATATTGTCGTTAAGGCAGAAAACGCAGGTGTGCGCTTCCGAAATGCCTGTAAGGTAGTCCAGCGCGCGGTCGCAGCCGGCGGGGTTTTTTACAAGTATCATGCGAACTGAAATATCGCCTAGGTCAAACCGCTCCATGCGCCCGAAGCCGCAGTGAGCCTGCTCGATACCCGCCGCAGCCGTGCCGGAGTCTATTCCCATCGCGTGCGTAACGCAAAGGGCGGTGGCCGCGTTGTAAAGGTTATAGTCTCCAGGCAGAGGGACGGTTATTTCCAGCGCTTCGCCAAAGGCGGAAAAATGCGCACGGGTCTCGTCCGCACCGCGCGAGGCGACGGCGGAAACAGCAACGTCCGGTTCGGGGCGGCGGCTGTCACAATCAGTGCAGCGCCAGCCGCCAAGATGGGCAAAGGTGCGAAAATCGTATTCATAGCTGCCGCCGCAGCGCAGACAGCGCGGAACGTCGGAAAGAGCGCCCGATGCGTTATCTGAGGGGACGTTCATGCCGAAATAGGTCACCTCACCGGCAGCAGACTGCGCCAAAGAAGCGGTGAGCGGGCAGTCTGCGTTTAAGCACAGCGCCGCGCCGGCTGAATTTTTGATGCCTGTGCGGATGCACTCAAGTGTGTGCGTTACCTCGCCGTAGCGGTCGAGCTGGTCGCGGAAAATGTTGGTAACGGCTATGGCACGCGGCTTGAGATATTTTGTTACCACGGCAAAGGCTGCCTCGTCGCACTCGATAACGGCATGGTGCAGGCGTTTTTTGCCGAAAAGATTAACATTGTCCGCAAATTCGGTGACAACGCCGCTCATAAGGTTTGCTCCGCTGCGGTTGGCGATGCAGGGAACGCGGGCGCTGAGCATGATCTGCTCTGCCATGCGCGAGGTCGTGGTTTTTCCGTTAGTGCCTGTGATAATAAGCGTGTCCACGCCGGAGGAGAGCCGCGCGAGAATATCGGGACAAAGCTTAAAGGCAAGCTTGCCCGGGAGTGTGGTGCCGCCTCGCTTTAAAACGCGCAGAGCAAGGCGCACTGCCTTGCAAACCCACAGCGCGGCATAGAAACGAATGCCCATGTCTATTTGCCACTGCTTTCCAGAGCTGCACCAACAAATTCGCGGAAGATAGGCTGCGCCTTGTTGGGACGGCTCTTAAACTCCGGATGGAACTGAACGCCGAGATGGAAACGGTTTTTGGGGTATTCAACCGCTTCGATGAGCGCGTCGTCGGGTGAGGTGCCGCAGAATACCATGCCGTTTTCGTTAAACATTCCGCGATAGTCGTTGTTAAACTCAAAGCGGTGGCGGTGGCGCTCTGAAATGTCGCTCTCGCCGTAAGCCTTTTCCAGCATTGTGCCGGGCTTGACACGGCAGGGGTAAGCGCCGAGACGCATAGTGCCGCCCTTGGTGGTAATGCCGCGCTGAGTTTCCATGAGCGCGATAACGGGGTCGGGCGTCAACTCGTTAAACTCCGTTGAGTTGGCTTCGGCTCTGCCGCAGACATGGCGGGCAAATTCGATGGATATTATCTGCATTCCAAGGCAGATGCCGAAAAGGGGAACGTCGTTTTCTCTGGCGTATTTTGCCGCGGAGATCATGCCCTCGGTGCCGCGGTCGCCGAAGCCTCCGGGGATAAGTATGCCGTCGGCGTCCTTAAAGATCTCTGCCGCGTTTTCGTCCGTAACGCCCTCGGTATCGACCCACATAAGGTCTACATGAGCGCCGTGAACATAGCCTGCGTGACGCAGTGATTCCATGATGGAGAGGTAGGCGTCGTGCAGCTTTGTGTATTTGCCCGCTATGGCGATGCTGACATGACGGTCACGGTTTTTGATGCGCTCGACCATCGCCTTCCAGTCGCTGAGGTCGGGAGCGGGTGCGTCAATGCTAAGCTCGCGGCAGACAACATCGTCAAGCCCTTCGCGGTGCAGCATGAGCGGAGCTTCATAAAGGCAGGGAAGGGTGAGGTTTTCGATCACGCAGTCCGGCTTAACATTGCAGAAAAGCGAGATTTTTTCTTTTATAGAGCTGTCAAGCGGCTCATCGGAGCGTGTTACGATTATATCGGGCGTAATTCCCATTGATTGCAGCTCCTTAACGGAGTGCTGCGTGGGCTTGGATTTGTGCTCGTCAGAGCCGTGGAGATAGGGAACGAGGGTCACATGGATGAAAAGGCAGTTTGCCCGTCCCACCTCTAAGGATATCTGACGTATCGCCTCCATGAATGACTGGCTTTCAATATCGCCGACCGTGCCGCCGATCTCGGTTATCAGCACATCCGCGCCGCTCGATTGCGCGCCGGTGTAAATGAAGTCCTTGATCTCGTTGGTGATGTGAGGGATTATCTGCACGGTCTGACCCAAATAGCCGCCGGCACGCTCACGGTTGAGAACGTTCCAGTATACCTTGCCGGAGGTGAGGTTTGAGTATTTGGTAAGGCTCTCGTCAATAAAGCGCTCATAATGTCCGAGGTCAAGGTCTGTTTCCGCGCCGTCGTCGGTGACAAAGACCTCACCGTGCTGATATGGACTCATAGTGCCGGGATCAACATTCATATAGGGGTCAAGCTTCTGCGCGGCAACCTTTAAGCCTCGCTGCTTGAGAAGTCTGCCGAGAGACGCCGCCGTGATACCCTTGCCCAGACCGGAGACAACGCCGCCTGTAACAAACACATATTTCGTCATGTTTTCATCTTCCTCCAATGCGTCCTAAGACGCAATAGTATTCTTAGATAAAGCGCTTTTACTCCCACTCAACGGTGGCAGGCGGCTTGCCGCTTATGTCATAAACTACGCGACCTGCGCCCTTTACCTCGTTGGATATGCGCGAGGAGATTTTGCCGAGCACGCGGTGCGGCAGAGGGGTATACTCCGCCGTCATAAAGTCCGCCGTTGTAACGGCGCGAACGCCGATAACATAGTCATAAGCTCTTTCATCGCCGACGACACCGACGGTGCGGATGCCGGGCAAAACGGCAAAATACTGATCGGGACGGTTTTTAAGGCGGTCAATTTCCTCGCGGACGATTGCGTCTGCCTCGCGGAGCACCTCAAGCTTCTCGTATGTGACCTCGCCCAGAATGCGAACGGCGAGACCCGGACCGGGGAAGGGCTGGCGATCGACCAGATAGTCCGGCAGACCAAGCTTGCGGCCGAGAACGCGCACCTCGTCCTTAAAAAGTCCGCGAAGCGGTTCGATAATGCCGCTGAAGCCGACATTTTCAGGCAGACCGCCGACATTGTGGTGGCTTTTTATCGTTGCGGCGGAGCTACCGCCGGATTCGATAACGTCGGGGTATATCGTGCCCTGAGCCAGATATGGAATGTCGCCGAGCGCACGCGACTGCGTTTCAAACACGCGGATAAACTCCTCACCGATGGTTTTGCGCTTTTTCTCCGGCTCGGTAACGCCGGAAAGCTTGGAAAGAAACCTATCCGCCGCGTCCACGCGGATGAAATCAAGCGCTCGGCTGCCGAAAACGGCTTCGATTTGGTCACCCTCATTCTTGCGCATCAAGCCGTGGTCAACGAAAACGCAGGTGAGCTGACCGGGGAGCGCCTTTTCAATGAGTGCCGCGCAAACGGAGGAGTCCACTCCGCCGGAGAGGGCGAGAAGGACCTTTTCCTTGCCCACGGTTTTGCGCAGGCTCTCCACGGCGGTTTCGATGTAATCGTCAATGTTATAGTCGCCCGAAGCGCCGCAGATGTCGAACAGGAAGTTATCAAAAATGCTCTCGCCGCTGTCGGTATGCTTAACCTCGGGGTGAAACTGAACGGCGTAAAGGCGGCGCGATTGGTCATACATCGCGGCGATTTGGCAGCTTCGCGTTTTTCCGGCGGGCTTGAAGCCGTCGGGCACTGAGGAAACCGCGTCAAAATGGCTCATAAGCGCCGTGATGCTCTCCGGCATACCCTTGAACAGCGGGCAGGCGCTGTCCAAATGTGTGCGGGTGCGCCCATATTCGCCGCCTCCCTTAGCAGGGGAAACGGTTCCACCGAGCATATGGCACATAAGCTGCATACCGTAGCATATGCCCAGCACAGGTATTCCTAAAGCAAAGATGCCGGGGTCGCACAGCGGCGCTCCGGTCTTGTATACGCTCCTCGGTCCGCCCGTAAGCACGATGCCGATGGGGGCAAGCTCTTTAATCTCCTGTGCCGATATGCTGCCCGGCTTTATCTCGCTGTAAACGTGCTTTTTGCGAATGCCGGAGGCAATCAGCTCTTTGTACTGTCCGCCAAAGTCCAGCACAAGAACAAGCTCATTTTTAACCTGCTCAGTTTTCATAGGTTTTTAAAATCCTCTCTGCTATTTCTCTCTTGGTAAGTCTTTTATCCATTGCCTGCTTTTCAATGTATTTATGTGCCTCTGACTCGCTCATGGATAAGTATGATATAAGCATACATTTTGCCCTGTCTACAACGCGAATATCCTCAAGCTTTTGCACAAGGCGGCGATTTTCGCTCTGCATAGACTGCATACGCCGATGCGTTGCCATTGTAAGCTTGAGCGCGTTCCAAAAAAGCGCGCGGCTAAGCGGCTTGGAAACGGTTACAACGCCATAGTCCTCGACCTTGGCGGATATCTCATCAAAATGCTCGGCGCGAACACAGAGGATAACGCCTATAGTGCCGCGCTCGGCGGTGCTTTCGGCAAGGCGCGCGCCATGCTCGTCGGAGAGCGGAGCATTGACTATGCAGATATCAAAATCGCGCTCGATAAGAAGTCTTCGCGCTTCGCCGGCGGTGGAAACGCCGACAATGTCGCCAAAGGAGGCGGAGGTGAGAACCTCCGTAAAATAGGCTATGCCCTTTTCGCCGGATACGATTAGCGCGCTGTCCATGCAAACCACCGCCCTTTCCTGCAAATTGAGCTGCTTTTAAAGCATGGGGAAATAGAGGCTGTTTATCCTCGTCTTATCGCCCGCCTCGTCATAGGCGCGAGCCTCGGAGAGCTTCTGGGAAACAAACTTATCGACAAGCCCGTCGCCCAGCACTCTGCGAACAAATTCAGAGTCCGCGGCAAGCCTTGCCGCTTCGCCCAAGCTTTGCGGCAGAGGGGTGAGACGGGAGGAAACGCTATCGTCGGAGTAGGAGTCAAAATCCGATGGCTCGGGAAGCTTTAGCCCCGCTTGAACACCCTCTAGACCGGCGCTGATAATAAGCGCGTAGGCAAGATAGATGTTGCAGGACGGGTCGGGAGAGCGCAGCTCCATTCGTGAGCGCAGCCCCGATGCGGCGGGGATGCGGATAAGCTGCGAGCGGTTGCGCTCCGACCACGATACAAAGCCCGGCGCTTCAAGCTCGCCGAGACGCTCATAGGAGTTGGGGACGGAATTTAAAAACAGAGACATCTCCCTTGCGCGCAATAAAACACCTGCTATGAAGCTTTCGCGCTCGGGGCTTATTTCTTCGGCAAAGAGGTTTTGACCGTTTTTGTGCAGGGATACATTGATGTGCAGCCCGCTGCCGCTTTTGCCCGATAGTGGCTTTGGCATGAAGGAGGCGAAAAGTCCGTTTCGCGCGGCGATTGCCTTAACTGCGGTTTTCAGCGTCATAAAATCGTCTGCCGAATCAAGCGCGCCGGAAAACTTGAAGTCGATCTCGTTTTGTCCCGGTCCTTGCTCGTGATGCGAGCTTTCGGGATGCAGCCCCATGTCCTCAAGGGCAAGGCAGATCTCACGGCGCACATTCTCGCCCCGGTCAATGGGGGACATATCAAAGTAGCCGCCGTTATCAAAGGGTATGGTAGTTGCATCGCCGTTTTCGTCGGTTTTAAAGAGATAGAACTCGCATTCGGCGCCGAACTTACATTCATAGCCCGCCGCGCGGCAGCGCTCAATGGCTTGGCGCAAAAGCTCGCGGGAGTCGCACTCAAAGGCGCGCCCGTCCGGATGCAGGATCGAGCAGTAAAAGCGCGCAACGCGTCCCTGCTGCGGTCTCCAGGGCAAAAGCGTAAGTGTGGAAGGCTCCGGCTTTAAAAAGAGGTCGGAGTCTGCTACACCGCGAAAGCCCAGAATTGCCGAGGCATCGAAGGAGATGCCTTCGCCAAAGGCATCCTCAAGCTCGTCGGGCATGATGGAGATGTTCTTTTGAACGCCAAAAAGGTCGCAGAATATCAGGCGTATGAACTTAACGTCATTTTCCGCCACAAAGCGGAGTATTTCGGCGCTGGTGGTCTGCGCTTGAAAGTCCATGCTGTTACCTCCTAATCGGGTGTGTCGCCAATGGGGTTAATTGGGGGTGTATAGTCTTTTATAGGGGCTTTTAGCGTTAGGGGTAAGCCTCCAAAAGCCTTTTGCGGTGAGCTCTGACATAGGCACGTCAAAAAGCTGCGAAAAATCACTTAAATAGGGCATGATGCCGGAAATGCCGTCTGCTTCAACGCGCGTTACGCAGACCTGCTCCGGCAAAACCGGGGGCAGGGCGTCACTGCGAAGCCAAATCTCTCCGCCGTGCATTCCCGTGCCGGTAAAGCCGCCTGCCGGGAAAGTGTCACTGCCCAGACCGAGAACAATGATAAGTCCTCCCGCGAGATATTCGCCGAGGAAGCTGCCCGCGCTGCCGCCAACAACGATGACGGGGCGCTTTTCCATATATTCTTTCATATGGATGCCCGTGCGGTAGCCTGAGTCGCCCTGGACATAGATGCTGCCGCCGCGCATTGCGTAGCCCAGCGCATCGCCCGCGCTGCCGCGAACGATTATTCTGCCGCTGTTCATCGTGTCGCCGACGGCGTCCTGCACATTTTGCAAGCACTCGATCTCGGCTCCGTTGAGGTAAGCGCCCAGCGCGTTGCCGGGAACGCCGCTTATGGTAATTTTCCTGTCTGCCGCGCCGCATGCAATGAAGCGCTCGCCGAGACAGCCTTCAAGCTCGATATCGCCCGTCGTGGCGCGCACGACGTCGTTAAGCTCCTGCCACTGATAATCTCTTGCGTTTATCTTTTTCATCTTGCACACCCCAAAAACTCTTTCCGCGTTTCTTTGGAAAACGCCATCAGTGTCGGTCTCTCGCAAATGAGGGGAAAATCTATCGTGTCGAGAGGAACACGGTTTCGTATAAGGGAGGTGTAGATGCCGGTTTTTGAGGTGTCGCCTGCGATGATAAAGCCCACAAGGCGGTTGTCCTTATAAAACAGGCGCTTAAAGCCGTTGTCATAGCTGTCATAGGTTTCGCCCTCGTAGCTGCCGGCAGTCATGATGTGCAGCCCGAAAAGCCCGATGGAATTCATGGGCATGGCGTTTGTAAAGCCGGCTTCGGCATCGCCCGCCATTGACCGCCCCGCGCAGTATCCCTGCATATAGGCGTTCGGAAGCAGAGCCATGACCCTTGTCTGCCCGGTAACAACGTCAACGCTTTCTGTGCAGTCGCCGGCGGCGTAAACCTCGGGCAAACTGGTTTTGCAGGAGGAGTCTATTGTGATGCCCCTGCCGCACTCGCCGCCCGCGTCCTTAACGAGAGAGATGTTGGCGCGAACGCCTACTGCCGTTACCAGAATGTCAAAATCCACGCTTTGTCCGCTCTTGAGGATCGCCCTGCCGCCCGCGAAGCTGTCTACACTGTCTGAAAGGATAAGCTTCAGACCATGCTCCTCCAAGTGCTGTTGAACTATTTTGGAGGAGTCCTCGTCGAGAATGCTCGACAGCACGCGCGGAGACATATCAACGATGGTGATGCTGCCTGCCATGCCGGAAATTCCCTCTGCGCATTTAAGCCCGATAAGTCCCGCGCCAATGATAAGCACGCGCGAGGTGGGAGTGAGCGCCTTTTCAAGTGCCAGCGCGTCGTCAAGACAGGAGAAGGCAAAACGTTTAGGAACGCTCTCAAGCCCCGCCATAGGCGGAATAAAGGGCGATGAGCCGACGGCGACCAGCAGCTTTTCATAAGAAAGACTGCGCCCTGTGCTAAGATAAACGCTTTTTTTCTCAGGGTCAATAGATGCTGCGGTATTTTTATAAATTATATCACAGTGGTTTTCGTCATAAAAGCTTTCGGGGCGATATTTCATGCGCTTCAGGTCGGTTTTTTTCTGCAAAAGATAGGATATCAGCGGTCTTGAGTATACATGATGCTCCTCGGAGGAGACAATTGTAATATCTCCAGTGCTATCCACACTTCTGATGCCTTCAACGCAGCCTATTGCGGCGGCGGAGTTGCCGATTATTACATATTTGCTCATTCACTTCACCTCTCCTCATAAACGATGGCAGCATTCGGACAGCCCTGAACACAGCGCGGCTCGCAGCCGTTTTTGGTGCAAAGCTCGCACTTTTGCATTACGCCGTCCTCGGCGGGGGAGATCGCACCATAGGGACAGACAAGAACGCAGGTTTGGCAGCCGACGCATTTGTCGCGGTCAATGCTTATCAAGCCGTCGGTTTTCGTCAGAGCGCCCGTGATGCAGGATTTGACGCACAGGGGCTCTTGACAATGACGGCAGGAAACGGCAAAGGATACGAGGTCTTTTTCCTCAACGCTGATGCGCGGGTGAAGCTTGACACCCTTGAGCGCCGTTGCCATATCGTGACCGCCGCTGTTTGCGAATGCACAGTAGTATTCGCACAGATGGCAGGCTAGACACCAGTTTTCATTTACATAAACACGCTTCATTTCCCGCCCTCCTATTCACCGGCGTGGCGCACGCCGAGTATTTCAAGCTCTTTTTCGGTCATGCCTATGCCGCGAAGCATAAGACGGTTTCCGCGCAGCGCCTCGATAGAGTTGATGCCCATTCCGCCCATCATTTCCTTGATCTCGTGATCCCATGCGCTTACGAGGTTTATAAGGCGTTTGCAGCCGATATCGGGATTTAAGCGTTTTGTAAGCTGCGAGTCCTGGGTTGCGATGCCCCAGTTGCATTTGCCCGACTGACAGTTTCTGCAAAGATGACAGCCGAGCGCCAAAAGCGCCGCCGTGCCGATATAAACCGCGTCAGCGCCGAGGGCGACAGCCTTTACAACGTCGGCGCTGCTGCGGATGCTGCCCGCGCAGACAAGAGAGACCTCGTCGCGTATGCCTTCATCTCTAAGGCGTTTATCAACGCTGGCAAGAGCAAGCTCAATGGGGATGCCGACATTATCGCGTATGCGCGTAGGCGCGGCGCCTGTGCCGCCGCGAAAGCCGTCTATTGCGATAATATCCGCGCCGCTGCGGGCGATGCCGCTGGCAATGGCGGAGACGTTATGCACCGCGGCTATTTTGACGATGACCGGCTTTTTATACTCCGTTGCCTCCTTGAGCGAATAGACAAGCTGTCTTAAATCCTCAATTGAATAAATGTCGTGATGCGGAGCGGGTGAGATAGCGTCGCCGCCCTCGGGTATCATGCGCGTGCGGGAGACATCGCCCACGATCTTCGCTCCCGGCAGATGACCGCCGATGCCGGGCTTTGCGCCCTGACCCATTTTTATTTCGATTGCAGCTCCGCTTTCCAAAAACGCCTTGTGAACGCCGAAGCGACCGGAGGCGACCTGAACGATGGTGTTTCTGCCGTATTTATAAAAGTCCTCATGCAGACCGCCCTCGCCGGTGTTGTAGTAGATACCGAGCGCCTCCGCGGCGCGGGCGAGAGACTCATGAGCGTTATAGCTTATAGAGCCGTAGCTCATGGCGGAGAACATCACAGGGACATTTAAATGGAGCTGGGGAGCGAGATTGTTTTGCAGACGACCGTTTTCGTCGCGCACCAGCTCCGTCGGCTTCTTTCCGAGAAAAACGCTTGTTTCCATAGGCTCGCGCAGCGGGTCGATAGAGGGATTTGTTACCTGGGAGGCGTTTATCAGCAGACGGTCAAAGTAATTCGGGTAGGCTTCGGGGTTGCCCATTGATGAGAGCAGAACGCCGCCGCTGTCCGCCTGCTTGTAAATCTCCGTGATCGCCTTGGCGCTCCAGTTGGCGTTCTGGCGAAAGCTGTGGTCGCTCTTTACGATTTTTAGCGCCCTTGTGGGACACAGCGAGACGCAGCGGTGGCAGACAACGCATTTTGAGCTGTCGGCAAACATTTTGCCGCTTTCCTTGATGAGCGAATGTACGTTATTTGCGCATTGACGCTCGCATACGCGGCAGGCAATGCAGCGGTCATAGTCGCGCACGACCTCATATTCGGGACATAAGAAGTTTATCGGCACTTTTCGTCGCCTCCGTTCACTGTGATGATAACGCCCTGTCCGCCTTCGGGATACCAGAGCCTGTCAAGCTCCGGCGAGATGACGCGGATGGCAGCCTCCTCGCTGGAGATATAAACCATGTCGTCGCGCTCGGCAACGACCATGCTGCGAAGCTTGAGCCTGTCGTTGAGCGCCATCAGCCCGCCCTCAAAGCCTACAATAATGGAAAACGGACCGGTTATGAGATAAGAGGAGAAGGCGTTTCTGAGATATTCAGCCTCTGCGCGCTCCTCAGGCGGCATCTGCGCAATGGTCTGCCAGAAGGGGGCGGCGATAACGCTGCATATCTCCTTCATCGAAAGCCCTTTGCGGCGGTTGAGGTAGTCGATAATATAGGCGATTACCTCGGTGTCGGTTTGCAGTGTGCATTTATAGCCGTGCATTTCAATGCTGCGGCGGTTGGCGTCATAAGAGGATATCTCGCCGTTGTGGACAACGGAGTAGTCCAACAGCGCAAAGGGATGTGCGCCGCCCCACCAGCCGGGGGTGTTGGTCGGATAGCGGCCGTGCGCTGTGAAAGCATAGCCCTCGTATTCCTCCAGACGGTAGAAGCGTCCAACATCCTCCGGAAAGCCGACTGCCTTGAAAACGCCCATGTTTTTGCCGCTGGAGAAAACATAGCAGCCTTTAATGCGCGTGTTAACGCGGAAAACGCAGCGCGCAACAAACTCGCGCTCGTCAAGCTGGCTGCTTGCAAGCTTTGTGGGCAGCGGAGTTACGAAGTAGCGCCAGATGAGCGGCTCGTCGGTGATGGCGGGGCTTTTACGCGTGGGAATTTTGGAGAGGTTTATAATATCAAAGTGCCGCTCCAGAAACGCCTCGCATTCGTGCTTGGCGGCGCTGTCGTCAAAAAAGATGTGCAGAGCGTAAAAATCCTTGTATTCAGGATAGATGCCGTAGGCGGCAAAGCCGCCGCCGAGACCGTTTGAGCGGTCGTGCATTACAGAAATGGAGCGGATGATATCCTCTCCGGAAAAGCGCTTTCCGGACGTGGATATCATTCCGGAAATGGCGCAGCCTGAGGGATTTCTGAACTCACCCTCGCGGGGAAGCTCGGCACGCATTAAAGCGTTGTCTTGTGGTAAATTTATCTGTCCCAAGATGTTGCACCTCCAAAATCAGAAAAGGCGTTCATCACATTGCGCAGCACGAGACACATTCTCTAAAAACGAGAAGTCAATGCTGTGCAATATGATGAACGCCTTTGTTCGAGTGCAATTCTATACTATTTACAAGTGCTTGTCAACGCTCCTGCAAAAGAATAGTGCCACTTTCTGCAAAATGCCCTAAACGCACGCCCGAATGGAGACAAATTGTTGAAGATACTGCACGAAAGCGCAAAAAAACTTGCAGAATGGGCTTGACAGACAAAAACGTCGGTGCTATACTGCGGAGCGTAGACAGCAATGGCGCTGTGAACCTTCCTTGGTTCACGGCGCTTTTTTTATTGCTTTGCAGTATAAAGCCGGTTGCTGTCCCGCGCATACCTTTATAAGCGGCGGGGCATGACCGAAGCTGCAGGCGGCAAATGAGATTGCTGAAAAAGAAAGGACGACAGAATATGAGTAAACTGAAGATCCCCGAAAAGTACGCCTCCCCCATGAGCCTTTACGAAACGCAAAACGCCATTGGCGAGCTGAGAACAGCGTTTGAGGGTAATCTTTCAAATTCACTTAATCTGTGTCGTGTATCCGCCCCCCTGTTTGTAGCCCCGGAAACGGGCTTGAACGACGACTTGAACGGCGTTGAGCGACCGGTTGAATTTGATGTTGCTGAAACCGGCGCTAACGCTCAGATAGTTCACTCCCTTGCAAAATGGAAACGCTTTGCTCTCCATAAATACGGCTTCCCCGTGGGTAAGGGACTTTATACTGATATGAACGCGGTTCGCCGCGATGAGGAGATGGATAATCTCCACTCAATATATGTTGACCAATGGGACTGGGAAAAGGTCATCAGCCGTGAGACGCGAAACGTCGATTATCTAAAGGAAACAGTCAAAGCCATTGTCGGCGCAATCTGCGACACGCAAGAGCAGGTCAAGAAGGATTTTCCTATGCTCAAAACAACGCTTTGCCGCGAGGTGAGCTTTGTTACAACGCAGGAGCTTGAGGATATGTACCCGACGCTTACGCCCAAGCAGCGCGAGGATGAATACTTAAAGGAGCATAAGACCGCCTTTATTATGCAGATTGGCGGCAAGCTCAAATCCGGCGAGAAGCACGACGGACGCGCACCCGACTATGACGACTGGAAGCTCAACGGAGACATCGTTTTCTGGAGCGAGGTTTTGCAGTCTGCCTTTGAGGTCAGCTCGATGGGCATTCGTGTTGACGAAAAATCCCTGGATGAGCAGCTTACGGAGGCGGGAGCGGACGCAAGACGCGCCTTTCCTTTCCACAAGGCATTGCTTGCCGGAGAGCTTCCGCTCACAATGGGCGGCGGCATAGGTCAGTCCAGACTTTGTATGCTCCTGCTTGAAAAGGCGCATATCGGAGAGGTTCAGGTCTCCCTTTGGGATAAAGAGACAACTGAAGGCTGCAAGGCAGCCGGGATAGAACTGCTTTAATTGCTTGAGGAGGTAAGCTTTATGAACGAACTGCCTGATAATTTCGGAAGCAATGTGTTTAACGACAGCGTTATGAAAGAGCGCTTGCCCAAGGAAACCTATAGGGCGCTCAAAAAGACCATTTCCGAGGGAACCCATTTGGAGCTTGACGTTGCGAATGTGGTCGCCAATGCAATGAAGGACTGGGCGGTCTCCAAGGGAGTTACGCATTTTACCCACTGGTTTCAGCCTATGACCGGCATCACCGCCGAAAAGCACGACAGCTTTATAAATCCGGATAGTCACGGCGGCGCTCTCATGGAGTTTTCGGGCAAGGCGCTGGTTCGCGGCGAGCCTGATGCTTCAAGCTTTCCCTCCGGCGGACTTCGCGCAACCTTTGAAGCGCGCGGCTATACCGCGTGGGATCCCACGAGCTATGCCTTTATCAAAGACGGCGTGCTTTGCATTCCGACCGCCTTTTGCTCGTATTCCGGCGAGGCGCTTGATAAAAAGACCCCGCTGCTGCGCTCTATGGAGGCGCTGGAAAAGCAGGCGCTTCGCATTCTGCGGCTCTTTGGCGATAATACCTCCAAGCGCGTTGTTGCGCAGGTCGGTCCCGAGCAGGAGTATTTCCTAGTTGACCGCGAGCTTTATTTAAAGCGCCCCGATTTGGTTTTCACGGGCAGAACGCTGCTCGGCGCACGCCCGCCCAAGGGTCAGGAGCTGGAGGACCATTACTTCGGAACGATTAAAAAGCGCGTTGCCGACTATATGACCGACCTTGACAGGGAGCTTTGGAAGCTGGGCGTATACGCCAAGACAGAGCACAACGAGGTTGCCCCCGGTCAGCATGAGCTTGCCCCCATCTTCTCAACGGCAAATCTGGCGACGGATGCAAACCAGCTTACAATGGAGCTTATGAAAACCGTCGCGGCACGCCACGGTCTAGTATGCCTGCTGCATGAAAAGCCCTTTGCCGGAGTAAACGGCAGCGGCAAGCACAATAACTGGTCTATTTGCACCGATACCGGAGCAAACCTTTTGGAGCCGGGCGCAACACCCAGAGAAAACGCACAGTTTTTGCTTTTCCTCTGCGCGGTCATCAAGGCGGTGGACGAATATCAGGAGCTGCTTCGCGCCTCTGTTGCAACGGCGGGCAATGACCACCGTCTCGGCGCGAACGAAGCGCCGCCCGCTATCGTTTCCATGTTCCTCGGCGATGAGCTGACCGAGATTTTAGATTCAATCGAAAACGGCACGCTTTATACCGGTCACGAAAAGACCCAGATGGAAATCGGCGTAACTGTGCTTCCGCACTTCCCGAAGGATACCACCGACCGCAACCGCACAAGCCCCTTCGCTTTCACGGGCAACAAGTTTGAATTTCGTATGCCCGGCTCAACGCTTTCCGTCGCAGGACCGAATATTGTGCTAAACACCATTGTTGCAGAGGCGCTGCGCCAGTTTGCAGATGTGCTTGAAAAAGAGAGCGATTTTAACTGCGCGCTGGATAAGCTTATTCGCACGACCATCAAGGAGCACCGCCGTATCGTATTTAACGGCAACGGCTACGATGACGCATGGGTCAAGGAGGCTGAGAGCAGAGGTCTTGCCAATCTTCGCAACACTCCCACCGCCCTGAGAGCGATGGTCGAGCCCAAGGCGATAGAGCTTTTCACAAAGCACCGTGTTTTCTCGGAGGCGGAGATACGCTCTCGTTACGAAATACTGCTTGAAAACTACTGCAAGACGCTCAATATCGAAGCGCTGACGATGATTGACATGGTAAACAAATATGTCCTTCCCGATGTGCTCGAATATGAAGGTGAGCTGGCGGACATCATTTCCCGCAAAACAGCCGTCATTCCGGATATCCGCTGCGACATGGAAAAGAGTCTGCTTAAACGCCTCTCCGAGCTTTCCGACAGCGCCGCTCAGCGCCTGACCGCACTTGAAAAATGTGCCGCCGAGTTAAAGCGCATTGCAGACCCCGCCGAGCAGGCGTGCGCATACAGGGAGAGACTGTTCCCCGCAATGGCAGAGCTTCGCGCCTGCTGCGACGAGCTTGAGCTTATTGTAGGACGCAAGTATTGGTCATTGCCGACCTATGCGGATCTGCTTTACAGCGTAAGCGAATAGGACGCACTAATATTAGAGAAAACGAAAAAACATGACACACAAAGGCGTGTGCTTTCCAGAACAGGAGGGCGCACGCCTCTATTTTTTGAGGAGGAAGTATTATGGAGAACATTATGTCTGTTATATCTGACTCCGTGTTCGGAGTATGGTTTCTAATCGGCGCTGCGCTGGTATTCTTCATGCAGTGCGGCTTTGCAATGGTGGAGTCCGGCTTCACCCGCGCTAAAAACGCCGGCAACATCATTATGAAGAACCTTATGGACTTTTGCATAGGCGCTGTTATGTTCATCTTGCTCGGCTTTGGATTGATGATGAGCGAGGACTACCTTTTCGGCGTGATCGGTGTTCCCAATATGGGCATCTTCACGGATTACGAAAGCTTCCCGTGGTCAAGCTTCGTTTTTAACCTCGTGTTCTGCGCCACCGCCGCCACCATCGTATCCGGAGCAATGGCAGAGCGAACAAAGTTCGTTTCCTACTGTATTTACAGCGCGGTTATAAGCGCGGTAGTATATCCCGTCGAGGCCGGCTGGGTCTGGAACAGTCAGGGCTGGCTCTGTAAGCTCGGCTTCATCGACTTCGCCGGCAGCGCTGCTATACACATGGTAGGTGGTCTTTCGGCGCTCATCGGCGCTGCCATCATAGGCGCGCGCATCGGCAAGTATAAGCGCGACGCAAGCGGCAAGGTCGTCAAGGTGAACGCCATACCGGGACACAATCTCACCATCGGTGCGCTGGGCGTATTCATCCTTTGGTTCGGTTGGTACGGCTTCAACGGCGCTGCGGCTACAAGTGTTGAAGCTCTTGCCTCCATATTCCTTACGACCACAATGGCGCCCGCTGTCGCCACCTGCGTTACTATGATCTTCACATGGGTCAAAAACGGCAAGCCGGACGTTTCCATGTCGCTCAACGCATCTTTGGCAGGTCTTGTTGCAATTACCGCAGGCTGCGCGAGCGTTGACGCTCTCGGTTCTATCATCATAGGCGCTGTTTCCGGCATCCTTGTTGTAGTAGCGGTTGAATTTCTCGACCTCAAGCTTCATATCGACGACCCCGTTGGCGCGGTTGGAGTTCATTTTGCAAACGGTGTTTGGGGTACTCTGGCGGTTGGACTTTTCGCCATCGACGGCGGACTGTTCTACGGCGGCGGCTTGCATCTCCTCGGCGTACAGGCGCTGGGCGTTGTTTCCATCATGGCGTGGACTGCCGCAACGATGATTCCCGTATTCAAGCTTATCAAGGCAAGTGTAGGTCTGCGTGTTGACAGAGATGAAGAGCTTGCGGGGCTTGACAGCTCCGAGCATGGACTGCCGAGCGCATACGCGGACTTTGCTCCCGCTGCATCTCTGCTGAGTATTGACGATTCTCCCGTGGTCGTCAGCGGTGACGTTCCCGTTGCCGAGGCTGTGGAGGTCCACAGCGAGCCGTATTATCCTGCTCCGGGCGAGCATAAGTTCACCAAAATCGAAATCATCTGCAAGGACAGAATGTTTGAAACTCTCAAATCCGCGCTTATGGCAATCGGTATCACCGGCATCACCGTAACTCACGTTATGGGCTGCGGCGTTCAGAAGGGCAAGCCCGAGTATTACCGCGGCGTTGAGCTGGAGCCGAGCCTGCTGCCCAAGGTGCAGGTAGAGGTGGTCGTAAGCAAGGTTCCCGTCCGCACCGTTATCGAGGCGGCGAAGAAAGCGCTTTATACCGGACATATAGGCGACGGCAAGATTTTTGTCTACAATGTTGAGAACGTCGTTAAGGTTCGCACGGGCGAGGAGGGATATGACGCGCTTCAGGACGAGGAAGTTCTTGCCTAAGATAATTAAACGCTTATTCGACCCTCCTTGTATTATAAAACCAAAAACGGCACAATATGTTTGGGGCGGGCTTTTTAAGCCTGCCTCAAATGCGTCCTGTAGGCTTTGCTCTTTGAACCCACATATGCTAGAATTAATACGTTTATAAAAACTCTACGGAGCGTTCATTGTCTTGAGAAGCAAACAGCGTTATTCTATACCCAACGGAGGTAAGAGCGTATGGACTGCACAAAAACAGGTGGACTTATCCGAGCTTTGCGGCGCGAAAAGGGGCTGACCCAGCTTCAGCTTGCGGAAAAGCTTCGCGTCAGTGACAAGGCGGTGTCCAAATGGGAACGCGGCTGCGGCTGTCCGGATGTATCCCTGCTTCCGGAGTTGTCGGGGATACTTGGCGTTGAGCTTGAAAAGCTCCTTTCAGGCGAGCTTGATGTCAATGATCCCGTGGGAGGAAATATGAAAAATCTTAAATTCTATGTCTGCCCCGATTGCGGCAACATCACGACCGCCTCGGAGGAGGCGGCTGTGTACTGCTGCGGCAAGAAGCTGACTGCGCTTGAGGCAAAGAAAGCGTCCGACGATGAAAGACTCTCGGTTGAGCGGGTTGAAAATGAATTTTTCGTCACAAGCGGTCATGAGATGACGAAGGAGCATTACATCTCCTTCGTTGCCCTGCTGACGGGGGATACGCTGGTGCTGAAGCGCCTTTACCCGGAGTGGGATCTTCAAACGCGCCTGCCCATGCTTTCCTATGGCAAGCTGCTGTGGTATTGCACCCGGCACGGGCTGTATTATCAGCTCATCGGGGCGGACGGCGGCAAAGGATGAGGGCGCCGATTGCGCTCAGACGTTAAAAGCACAGAGGACTATTGTCCTCTGTGCTTTTAAAACAATATGTGGATAATGAGCTATGCGATTATATTATCGTCCTTGCCGCTCTTTCAAAAATAGCCGCAAACGAGGTCAAAATCGGCGAGACGAACCTTACTGCGCGTGTCCTCCGCTCCGGCGATTGGCAGGGAAAGGTCAAGCATGGCGATGCGCTTTGTAATGCCGTCAAAGCCGACAACTGCCTTTGTAAGCTCGCTTGCCTGCTCATCAACGCGGCAATAGCCGTCAGCGTCCGGAGGGGAAAGGCGCAGGGCAATTGTGTTAAGCTCAAAAACTTGGCAGATTATGTCGTAATACCGCGCCCCCGTCGGGTAAGGATGACCGCCGGCTTTTGAAGGCGTGACGGTATGCGGAGTGTTGACTGATACTATTTTAAAACAATCGCTGTATTTTGGGCTGAAAATCGCATCGTTCTTATCGTCCGCGCTGCCTGCGATGGTAAGCCCCCGCAGCGCGGCACTTCTTTTGTAAAGCGCTTCGATGAGAGGATTGGAAAGGCTGAGAGCGCTGCCCACCCAAAGGCTGTCGCTTGCGGAGATGAGAGCCGCTGCGTCATCGATCGAAACGATCTTCGCTATAGTATCTATTTTTCCACCTTCTTTGCAGTGAGCTTTTGTTTATGGTCATTGTAGCAAGGAGGGGTTTAAATGTATAATACTTTGTTCGTAATGCGATTATCAGAGGGGGCTTTATTAGCTTATTAATTGCTTGGTTATCAACTAATCTAAATTGGATATGATTTTTTTGACATCCATTGCCCAAAAGTTCTTGTCAATTTGCACAATTATCATGGCTTTTTGACTTCGCAAGGGTCGAAAATTTTTCCTTCGCTTAAAATTTGCTTGATAAAAGAAAACTATTCTTTTATCATCAATTATAGTGTGATCAGTCAGCGACGGGAGGGGCAGAATGGATATTCGTGACCTGAGATATTTTTGCGTAACGGCGGAGCTTGAGCACGTTACCAAGGCAGCCGAGCAGTTGGGCGTTTCGCAGCCCTTTTTAACGCGCATTATCGGTCAGCTAGAGAAAGAAATAGGTGTGCCGCTGTTTGATAACGTCGGCAGAAAAATTCGCCTTAACCAGTTCGGCATAACCTTTTACGGTCTGGCTAAGAGGGCGCTCGCGGAGTTTGATAACGTCACAATAGAGATGGACAAGCTTCTTGACCGCCACGAGCAGACCATAACCTTCCTTGCAGACTCCGAGGGCTACTCCTCCGAAATAGCGGTTCGCTATAAGCTGGCATATCCGAACAGCAGACTTACCATTTCATATGCTCCGCGCAAGGACATAATCGACGCGTTGATTTCCGGCACAGCCGATTTTGGACTGTGTACCCCACCCATATTGGACGACCCGAACTACAGCCTTGTTACGGAAACGGTGTTTTATGACACGGCGGTAATACTGCTGCCGCCGAATAGCCCGCTTTTGGAAAAGACTTCGCTTACCTTCGACGACCTTCGCGGAGAGCCGCTGGTTTCCTCAATGAAGGATTCGGGTATGCGAAACAATCAGGCTATGGTTTTTGAAAAATATGACTTTCACCCGCAGACCGCTTGCGAAACCAACGATGCGGAGCTGCTGGTAAAAATGGTTATGAGCGGGCTTGGCTATGCCATGATGCCGCGCTCAAATATGCTTCAGGATGAGCGGTTGAGGAAATTCTGCCGACCGCTGGATGTTCCCGAAAATGTTGCCGTTATTGGCATAAGCTACAACAAAAATACCTCTGTGGGTAAGGACGTTGAGGGATTTTTGGAATTCATACGGGACTTTTTCCGCGAGTGGGAGGAGCGCACCGAAAAGAGCGCGGAGGGGCAGGCTTAATAGCTCAGTATAAGAACTAAAGGGGCGAATTCTTCCTAAGGGAAGGATAAGCCCCTTTTTTGCCGTGAGATAAGTCATAAGTTGACAGAAATGATTACAATATGTTACAATACTGTCACACGGTATTGCCGAAGCGTTCTTATACGGAGGTACAGCATGAGAGTACATAAGAAGCTTTCCGCCCTTGTCTGCGCAGCCGCTTTAGCTTTGGGGCTGGCATTCACGACGGCACAGGCGGTGTCGCAGGCGGAGATAGACGCGCTTGAAGCGCAGCGTGACGGCATCAGCGCTCAAAAATCCGAGCTTAAAACCAAGCTTAACGAGCTTGAACAAAATCAGGAGACTCTGCTTGAGCAAAAGCGTGCGATTGACGAGCAGATCGAGCTGCTGCGCCAGGAAATCGAGCTTATAGGCGAACAGATTGACCTTTACGCTCGGCTGATCGAGCAAAAGGAAATCGAAATTGAGGAAGCGGTTGCCGAGGAGGAGCTTCAGCAGGAGCGCCTGCGCGTGCGTGTCCGAGCGATGGAGGAAAACGGCAGCGCCAGCTACATATCAATTATTCTCGGAGCCAGCGACTTTAAGGATCTGCTCTCAAGGCTGGACTTTGTTAAATCCGTTATGGATTACGATAAAAACCTCTATGATACGCTGGTCGCCCAGCGCCTGAAGGTCGAACAAGTCAAGGCAGAGTATGAGGCTCTGCTTGAGGAGATGAAGCTCAAGGAAGCTGAGCTTGAGGCAAGCAAGGCGGAGCTTGACGAGCAGTCGAGACAGGCGGACGAGCTGATTGCGCAGCTCGTAGCGCAAATTGCTGAGCATCAAGAGCTGTTCGACCGCTATTCCGCCGAGCTTACGGAGCTGCAAGCGGATATTGACCGCAAGACCAAGGAACTGCAAAGCCAGGCGGCGGCAGGCACAGGCACTTACATATGGCCGCAGACAACAAGCAATCTCGTCGTCTCGCCCTATGGCTACCGCATCCATCCGATCTACGGTGACAGACGCTTTCACTACGGAATTGACATAAACGGCTACACCGGCGATGCCATCGTAGCCGCGGACAGCGGCACTGTTGCCCTTGCCACCTATGGTTCGGGCTACGGTAACTACATAATGATAAACCACGGCAACGGCAACGCCACGCTATATGCTCATATGAGCAGTATGGCGGTGTCCGCGGGGCAGACCGTTACGCAGGGACAGGTCATCGGCTATGTAGGCTCGACAGGAGCTTCAACAGGACCGCATCTTCATTACGAGATCCGCGTTAACGGCGCGACCGTAGACCCGCTCAAGTACTACACAGGCTATACAACAAGATATTAGCTTTTTGATAAACGCCCCGCGCATGACTGAACTGCACCCCATTTGTTAGACAGTATGATATACTATCTAACAAGTGGGGTGTTATCTATGCCAAAAGGAGAGCCAAATAAACGGTACACACCGGAATTCAAGAAAAAAGTTGTAGAAACCATGATGGAAGAAAAGCTGAGTTACCGTGAAATAACGAGACAATTTGGGATTTCAGACCACCATATTGTCCAAGCGTGGGA
>JAHAWY010000024.1 GCA_018385135.1 Oscillospiraceae bacterium
AGACGCTGAATAACATAGAAGCAGGCAAGGCAGTTCACCGATAATGGGGGCTGCCTTGCCTGTTTTTCTAATTGCCGATTTTCTTCTTTCGCGGTCCTCGCGGTTTGGATTCGGGACGCTTGATAACGCCGTTCGGAAAGTAGGTGTTTTCGTATCTGTCGAAAGAAACAAATAATCCGAACCCGTCTCCAATTAAGAAGATTTGGTTCGGATTATATTGCTTTGGTGCGCGAGGCGGGACTTGAACCCGCACGTCCGTAATGAACACTAGAACCTGAATCTAGCGAGTCTGCCAATTCCACCACTCGCGCGTGTCGCAGCGGTCTGAGAGAAAAATGGTGCGGATGGTGGGACTTGAACCCACACGTCCATACGAACACTAGCACCTCAAGCTAGCCTGTCTGCCAATTCCAGCACACCCGCATTTCTTTCTCAGTCCTCAAAACCGACTGCTCCGCTATTATAAGACCAAAGCTGACGGATTGTCAACCCTTTTTTCACAACCCCGGGAAACTTTTTTCCCGCCGGCTCACAGCTGTGAAAGCACCTCGCCCACCGCGCCGGTAATCACCAAATCGGCGCCCAGGTCATCGCGCAGCGGCGTCTTGTTGATCACGACCAGCTTTGTGCCGCGGTAGTAGTTGACCAGTCCCGCCGCCGGATAAACGGCAAGGGAGGTTCCGGCAATGATGAGAACGTCCGCATTGGCGATATAGTTTACCGCCCTGGTGAGCGTGCGCTCGTCAAGACCCTCCTCATACAAGACCACATCCGGCTTGAGCCGTCCGCCGCAGGAGCAGCGCGGCACGCCGGTGCTGTTCAGCACGGCGTCCAGACCGTAGAGCTTTCCGCAGCTTTCGCAGTAGTTGCGCAGCGTGCTGCCATGGAGCTCGAGCACTTCCCGGCTCCCTGCCGCCTGGTGCAGTCCGTCGATATTCTGCGTAATGACCGCCCTGAGCTTGCCCTCCTTCTCCCATTCGGCAAGCTTCCGGTGCGCGGCGTTGGGCTTCGCGCCGGGGCAGAGAAGCTTGGCGCGGTAGAAGCGGTAAAACTCCTCCGTGCGGCGCATGTAATAGGTGTGGCTGAGGATCGTCTCGGGAGGATCGTCCCACTGCTGGTGATACAGTCCGTCCACACTGCGAAAATCCGGAATCCCGCTCTCTGTTGACACGCCGGCGCCGCCGAAGAAAACCAGATTGTCCGTGTTGTCGACCAGCGTTTTGAGTTTTTCGATCTCAGGCTTCATGGCAGCCCCTCCTCACTTCACGTAGCACTTGTCGATCTGCACGACGGCAAAATAGTTGCCGTCCAGCGCGCGCACAGCGCTTTCGATCTTCTCCTCGACCTCTTTGTCCGAAAGGCGGAACTGAAACGGCACCACCGCGTCAAAGATCACATTGGTGTGCGTAGGACCCGTGACCATGCGGAAATCGTGAATGGTGATCTGCTCATCGATCAGTCTGACAAGCTCGCTTACCTTTTCGCGCGTCTTTTTTGTCGTCTCGTCGTTGGTGTCGATGGGGTCCATGTGGATCGTTGCCTCGCAGCCGAGTTTTGCGCGCAGCTCCTGCTCGATGAGGTCGATCTCATCATGGACCTCCATGATATTATGATCGGCGGGAACCTCGGCATGGAGCGTGATCATCACGCGCCCGGGACCATAGTCATGCACAACAAGGTCATGGATGCCGCTGACGGCTTCATGCGCCATGACGATCTTCTCGATCTCATCGACGAACTCCTGCTCAGGCGGCTGACCGAGCAGCGGCGAGAGCGTATCCTTCGCCGCTTTGTAGCCGGCAAAGAGGATCAGACCCGAAACGATCAGACCGCACCAGCCGTCGATCTTCAGGCTGGTCCAGCGGGCGACCAGCGTGGCGAGCAGCACCGCACCGGTCGCGGCACAGTCGGAAAGAGAGTCTACCGCCGTCGCCTGCATCGCGGAGGAGCTGATTTTTTTGCCGACGGCGCGGTTGTAGAGATACATATAGAATTTCACGCAGATCGAAACGATCAAAATGGCGATGGCAAGAAAACTGGCA
>JAHAWY010000026.1 GCA_018385135.1 Oscillospiraceae bacterium
CGCCACTCCGCTTAAAACTTAATATTTCCTACATAGGGGCTCTTTTTGTACTGTCCGTACAAACTGGGGCAGTACAAAAGGCGCAGGGCTTTTTGATATGATATGGTTCCCATAGACGGTATGGCGATGAGCCATGCCGTCTATGTGCAGGAAAACAGTTTGGATTTGTACTGCAAGCCGGTAGGCGGCGCGGTTTGCCTCCAGAACACGCCCGGCGGCGAAGCTGTCACCGATGTTGTAGATTTCCGGAGCTGCATTATCCGCCAGAGCCTGATGGAACAGTGCCGTATCCGGACGCCCGCCCATTGCCAGAACCACAAGGTCGGCATCTAAAGTCATAGACGCTGTCTGCGGACCGGGCTTCTTGGCAAGTGGGTTGGCTATGTTCTCCGGCAGCAGGGGCTGCCAGGTGTTGTAGGGGTCGGGAACAGTCTTGGATACGTTGCGGGTGATGTTCACCTTGCCGCTGCCGAAGGAGTCCACTTTGGCGCAGTTGTAGAGCTTTACGCCGTTTTTCTCCATATAGTGGAGAAGATGTCCGCGGTTGGCGGTGCAGGCGCCCTGCATGAAGTTATCAAGCATCTCTACCACCTGAACATTCTTGTGATGCTCATAGCTCAGCCAGTAGGCGGTCTCGCAGCCGACGACACCGCCGCCGACCACAACAACATTCTGCACACCCTCTAAGGGGGCGGGATTTACCAGCAGGTCTGTTGCTTGGACACTTTTGACCTGATCAAGTCCCTTGAAAGGCGGACAGAAGTTCTTAGTCCCGATGGCGAAGATGACAGCGTCATAGTTTTGTGCTTTCAACCAGTCGGAGCTGACCTCGGTATTGAGCTTGAGACTGAAATTGGGGAGCTTTTCCGCCTCTGCGACCTGACCTTCCAGCCACTGGAGGTAGTTTGCAAAGTCGTATTTTACGGCAGGAACAGCGCCGGGTACGACCTTGCCGCCCAGCTTATCGCTCTTTTCAAGCAACTCGACGGTGTGACCGCGGCGAGCAGCGGTGACGGCAAAGATGATACCGGCAGGACCGCCGCCCACTACACCGATGCGCTTGGGCTTCTGAGCAAGAGCGGGTTCCGCGGGCAGAACGTCCTCATAACCTGTTCTGGCATTTATGGCGCACTTTATGTGACCGCCCTCGACGAATTCGTTGACGCAGCCCTCCTGACAGCCGATGCACGGACAGATTTTATCTACTTCACCGGCATATGCCTTGTTGCACCACTCTGGGTCTGCAAGCAGAGGACGACCCAGCATTACCATGTCGCACATACCGTCACGCAGAGCCTGCTCTGCCATATCGGGATAGCCTGGCTTGCCTACGGCGACAATGGGTACGGGTACGCCGAGATTGGACTTGATGTCCTTTTTCGCAAAATGAGCCTTCGCTGCCTTGGAAAGCTCCAGGAAACAGCCTGCGGGCATCCCTGCGGGGGGATGAGGAAGCCACCAGTTGTCGTAGCAGCCCATATCCACGTCAAAAATATCAACGCCGGCCTTGACAAGGTTTTCCATGTACTCAAGAGTCTGGGCAATGGTACGTCCGCCCTTGAACTTCTTGAGGGAGTGGATCTTATTCATCCAGTCTCCGTAGGTTTCTTCCAGAGCCAGAGTTAGGTCAATGCGGTACATGATGGGGTAGTTGGGACCCACGCGGCGGCGGATCTCCTTGACCATATCTATGCCAAAGCGCTGCCAGTCAGAGTATTTTCCGAGCTTGCGGTGGTTGAAGGCGGGGTTTGTCATCTGCTCTAGGAGATAGCCCTCGTGACCGTGGAGGTATACACCGTCGATCTTACAAGCCTTAGCGTCGGCGGCAGCCTGACCTGCGTTCTTAATGATCCTGCCCAGAGCGTGACCGGACAGGCGCAGACAGGGCAGCTCCGGGATATAGAAGTTGGGGTTAAAGGACGAGGAGACCGGGAATTTCTGCCGCTGTACCAGGCAGGTAGGTGGACCGACACGACCCAAGCCCGGAGTAAGCTGGATAAAGAAGCGACTGCCATAGCTATGACAGTTTTCCGCAACGGTGCGCCAGCTGGACATCAAAGTACGGCTGCCGCTGATGCGGGGCATCATTACTTCCTTATTGATCTCGGATACTGTGGGGTCTATTCCGTGACTTATGGGTACAAGACCAGAGGTGATCAAACCCACGCCGCCCTTCGCTCGTGCGGTAAAGTAAGCGATCATCTTTTCGCTGGGACGACCCAGCTCCTCGCACATCATTAGATTTCCCATAGGCGCCATGACCACTCGGTTTTTGATGGTCATTTTGCCTACCTGAATTGGGGAGAAATGCTTGTATAGGGGTACAGCTCCCGGGTCATTCGCGCAGCATTGCCCCTGGCGTTTTCGCATCCGCCCTGGAACCAATTGCCGTAGCTATCCACCATTTCCTGGATCATTGGTTCCGGTTTTCGCTCTCTCATGTATGTTCCTCCTTTTTTTCAAGTTGCTTTTGGTGCAGCTCCCGCATTCCGTCCACCGCGTCGCATACGGGCTTCCATTCACAAGCCCGGCAGTCCATGCTTACGTCCAAAAGGGCGTGGTTCAGGGTTTTTGTGATGCTATTAACCTGGTCGCAAAGACGGTTTAGCTCATCATAGGGGGCTTGGGGCAGGGTGATAAATATGATGGACACAGCATGAACCATGGGATTTTCCCGGTACTTCCGTATCAATAGACTGCCTACGTCCTGAAAGCGCAGACCGGTCTTTACCGCTTTTTTTGACACACGAACCTGCTCCCGGTTGCTCATGGCTGCGGGTCGCATCATATAGCCTGCCGGGGACGCATGGAATTTACGGTTTTCCAGAGCCTTAATAAGGTTGTATGTAGCCTGTTCGCCATGCTGATACACATCGCCGGTGCGCAGGAAGGTTAAGCGAGCAAAGGCACAGTCGCCCTTGATCTCCGGCAAATCCGGTCCTAAAAGATATACCCCGTCCTCCGGAACAAGGCTCTTGTCTTGGGTTATGGTGGTGAGGGAAACGGCGGGGAAAGGACCCTCTCCCAATTCAAATGCCATGTCCCGGCGGAGAATCAATTCGTTGGGGTCGCCCTCCCGAGCGGCGGGGCAGGCAGGGCAGGGGACAGCGCCAAGAGGCTCTACCAGTGCCAGTGCCTGCCGAATTACATCGTCAAACAGTTTCATTAGAGTTTTTCTTCTTTTTCCACGCTGTCGTGATATGCCATCAGCTTGTCATATATTACCGATACCAGCTTCATGTCGGCATTGGTGATGTAGACGAGGAAGGTCAGGACAAACAATGCTGCAACCACGATGAGGACAATCCAGTACCATGCCATAGCTATTACTCCTTATCCAGTCCTTTTTGCCGGGCGTATTCGGCAGCGCCGAGAGCGCCCATTAGCTGCGGGTCTGTTTTAAGCTCGATGACCTTTAGCTTGAGAACCTGCTCGATTGCCTTTTTAAGACCTGCGTTCTTCGCGCAGCCTCCGGTCAGAGTGATGCTGTCGGTAGCGCCCGCTTTCTTCGCCATGACGAAGCAGCGCTTTGCAACCGCCATCTGTATTCCCGCGGCTATCTCATCAGTAGGCTTGCTCTCACCCACCAGAGTAATGACCTCGCTCTCGGCGAATACGGTGCACTGGGCGGTGATGGGTATAACATTCTTTGCCGTCAGAGACAGCTTGGAGAAATCCTCAAGGCTAAGCTCAAAGGCGTTTGCCATTGCCTCGAAGAAGCGGCCGGTTCCTGCCGCGCACTTGTCGTTCATGGCAAAGCTCTTAACCGTGCCGTCTGTGTCGATGGCGATGCCCTTAACGTCCTGACCGCCTATGTCGATGATAGCCTTGACCTTGGGGTCGGTAACATGGACGCCCATAGCGTGGCAGGAGATCTCGGATATGTTCTCATCGGCGGAGGGGACTTTATTTCTGCCGTAGCCTGTACCGATGAGATAGGTCAGATTATCGGGAGTGCCCAGCCCCACGACCTTTTCACAGGCCAGGCGCAGAGCCTCGCTGGAGCTTTTTTCAGAGTTTATCTTGCTGCGGATGGTCACATTGCTGACCATTTTTCCGCTCTCGTCCAAAATAACGCACTTGGTGTAGGTGGAGCCTACGTCGCACCCTCCAAAATAGTTCATAGTCTTTTTCCTCCTTACCATGTTAACTCATCGTCATAGTCCATCAGGGTGGGGTCAAGGGGTTCAGCGCGGAACACTGTGGTCATGTAGCGGTTCACTCTGTCTCTCATCGCTTTTCGGGAGACGGTGCGAGGATCCATAAGATCATGCTCCACCCAAATGAGGTGAATGCCGCGTTCCCTTGCCTGATCCTCAAAGAGTCCCTGAAGACCGGCAAAGTTCTTGCAGGAGACATGGTTATACATAAAAGTGCTTTCAGCTTCAGACTCGCGTGACTGCTGAAAAAGCCCCGCGCCGATATTCGGCGCGGGGCTTGAAATGTACTGGTAATCGAACTTATTCCTCTGCCGGGAGCTTTGCGTTGCTAACGATAATGACGGAGAAAAGGCAAAGCGCCGCGGCGCAGGAAAAGGATAGAAGCTGCGTACCAAAGGAATAGTTGTCAGCAAAAGTTATGATGAACAAAAACGCCGAAAGATTGGAGAAAAACAGGGTCGGCAGAGGCTTGGGCTTTTTGTAGGGATAGCCTGCGATATAGTAGAAAGCGAGAACGCCCGCGCATATGGCGAGAAGTCTCGGCGCGAAATTCCAGATAACGGGGTCGGAGGCGAAGCTCTTATAAGAGGCAATCAGCCAAAAGCACATGAAAAGGTCGAACACCAGTGCGGCGGAGGCTCCTCGAGCTTCGGCGTGGTCACGCTTGGTGCTGCGCAGCACCGCGACAAGGCAAAAGGCTGCGACGATGGCGAATAGTCCTGTGATAAGCTCGAAAATGGAGTAGGGCGGGGTAACGGAATTGATAAGAGTGAGCACGCCGCCGAGCGCCATTATAACCGCCGCTGCAACACAGATGATGTTAAACAGCGGCGTTGCGGTGAAAAGTGCTTCACTGTACTCTAAAGGAAAACTCATGGGCTTGAGCTTGCAAACCAAAAGCACCAGTGCGGCGGTCACGGCTATCATGTAAACGAGAAGAACGATGCTCCAAAGTGAGCCGGGAGCAGCCAAACCGCTTTGCTCATCAAAGGCGGTCATGGTCTGAAGCCAGCGGAAAAAGAAGCCGAAAACACCGAAAATGCAGGTGAAGCTGAACAGTTTAAGTGATTTATTAAGCATATTAACATCCCAGTCGAAATATAATAATAGTATAGCCGGTTTGAAAATGCCGGTTTATATGCTTTACTATATTATACTTTTTTGGCAATAACGTCAACTGCATTATTATTCGAGGGGGCGAAGATAAAATGAAACGCATAATTTGGGCATCAATGCTATTGGGACTTGCTGTTGTGCTTATGCCGCTGCTATTTAATAACTCCGGCAGCGCCGTTGAGGTGATGAGCGATTATGAGCCTACAATACCGTCGCCGCTGCAAAGCACAGCGCCCTCCGCCCCCTCACCGGCTGTGCAAAGCTATAAAGAAGTGGCGGACACGGAAAAAACTTTGGTAGTCTTATCCGACGGCGTTTTGACGGAAACGACAATGGCTGAATATCTGCCGCTGGCAGTCGCCGCGGAAATGCCTGCCTCCTTCCATTCCGAGGCACTCAAGGCGCAGGCTGTCGCGGCGCGAACCTATGTAAGCTACTGCACAAAACACGAAAATCCGAAGCATCCGTCGGCGGAGATATGCACTGAATCCGGCTGCTGCCTTGCCTGCATGAGCATGGACGAGCTGCGCGCGGCTTGGGGCGCGGATTTTGAGGAAAACCTGAGTGTGGTGCGCGAGGCGGTTGAAGCAACGCAAGGACAGGTGCTGATATACGGCGGAGAGCCGATCTTGGCTTCGTTCCACTCCTCGTCGGCAGGATATACGGAGTCCGGCAGCGAGCTATGGGGTGAAGTTCCGTATCTGGTAAGCGTTGCAAGCCCCGAAACCGAGCGCGATGTGCCTGACTTTGTAACAACGGTTGAGGTCTCGACCGGAGAAATGATGGAGACGGTGAAGCTGCTCAAGCCCGAAGCCGTTTTCTGCGAGGATGCGCAGTGGTGGCTGGGCGAAATTGAAAGAGACGAGAGCGGGCGTGTGCGCAATATGAATATTGCTCTTGTTAAGCTGACGGGGCAGGAGGTGCGAACGCTTTTCGGACTGCGCAGCACCGCCTTCACCGTTGAATATACAGGCAGCAGCTTCCTTTTCACAGTCAAAGGCTACGGTCACGGACTGGGCATGAGCCAGTACGGGGCAAATGTTATGGCGAAAAGCGGCTTTAGCTACGCGGAGATACTCTATCATTACTATCCTGAAACAAAGCTGGTTTAAGCCGAAAAGAAAAACCGCAAGCTTCTTTGAAGCTTGCGGTTTTTTAAAAGTCGTTCAGCATATAAAAATAAGTAAAAGTCCCTTTTGAAATAAGCCGTTCCCTATCGTCATATACGCAAACATCGACAACGGCAACCTTTTCGCCGAGCTTGACAGGGTATGCCTTAACGGTAAGATAATCGCCGCAGGCGGGACGCAGAAAGCTGATGTTTCCGCTTTCGGTAACTGCCGCCTTATTGTCTGTGCAGGCGACGAAGCCGCCAATATAATCGCTGCAAGCAAAAAGCAGACCGCCGTGAACCTTGCCGTTGGGGTTCATGCTATTGCAGCTAAGCTCAACGCGCCCCTCAGCGTAGCCGTCCTCAAGGCGAACCAGCTTGATGTTGTTATATGAGTTGAAGCACGGCACCTCGTTCATGTATTCAACGACTTCGGGATACTGCCCCTGTGTTCCTGCCATTACGACCTCCGGGAAGAAAAATATTACCGCTTGCGGCAAAACTGCTTAGAATACGCCTAACAGCACGGTTAGGCGTATTCTATCACAGTAAAATTGATTTTTAAATAGTAAATATGCTTAAATTACGCCGCTTCCAGAACTATTTTATCGTTTTCGACCGTTGCCTTGACGCGCTCGCCTGCCTTTATGCTGCCGTCGAGCAGCTTTTCGGCGGCTGCATCCTCAATGAGGCTTTGGATGGTGCGGCGAAGCGGTCTGGCACCGTAGGTCGGGTCGTAGCCTACCTCTGCAAGCTTGTCAACTGCCTCCTCGCTGACCTCAAGCTTAATGTCAAGCGTTGATAGTCTGTCGGATACGGTTTGCAGCATATTGGCGGCGATTTTTCTGATGTCCTCGCGGGTCAGACGGTGGAAAACAACTGTCTCGTCTATACGGTTTATAAACTCGGGACGGAAGGTGTTCTTCAGATCCTTCATTACCAGCTCGCGGATCTCCTCGTTGTCGCGCTCGTCGTCCTCAACGGACTCCTTAGCTGAAAAACCAAGGCTGGTGCGCTTATCGGTGATATTGCGCGCGCCGATATTGGAGGTCATAACGATGATGGTGTTTTTAAAATCAACGTGACGACCCTGCGAGTCGGTGAGAATGCCGTCGTCCATGATTTGCAGCATGATGTTGAACACGTCCTCATGCGCCTTTTCGATTTCGTCGAACAAAATAACACTGTAGGGCTTGCGGCGTACCTTTTCGGTAAGCTGACCGCCCTCATCAAAGCCTACATAGCCCGGAGGCGAGCCAATGAGCTTGGAGACGGTGTGCTTTTCCATATACTCGGACATATCGACTCTTATCATAGCGTTCTCGTCTCCGAAAACTGCCTCCGCCAGTGCCTTGCAAAGCTCTGTTTTGCCAACGCCGGTCGGACCGAGGAAAAGGAAGCTGCCGATAGGACGCTTCGGGTCCTTCAAGCCGACACGGCTGCGTCTGATCGCGCGAGATACAACGGAAACTGCCTCGTCCTGCCCGATAACACGCTTGTGGAGTATTTCCTCCATCTTGAGAAGCCTTTCGCTTTCGCTCTCGGTAAGACTGGTAACGGGTATGCCCGTCCAGCCGGAAACGACCTCTGCAATGTCCTCTGCGGTAACACACTTGTGAGAGCCGCTGCGCTTTTCCTGCCATTTTTTGCGAGCGGCTTCAAGCTCCTCGCGCTGCTCCTTTTCACGGTCACGAAGCTTGGCAGCGCCCTCGAAATCCTGCGCTTTGACTGCCGCCTCCTTTTCGGCGGCGAGTGCGTCAACGCGTTTTTCAATGGTTTTAAGCTCGTCAGGAGCGGTAAGCTCCTTCATGCGCACCCGGGACGCCGCCTCGTCCATCAGGTCTATTGCCTTGTCGGGCAGGAAGCGGTCGTTAATATATCTGCCGGACATGGTAACGGCGGCACGGATAGCTTCATCGGTTATTTTAAGCTTGTGGTGCGCTTCGTATTTATCGCGCAGACCCGTGATGATGGCTATACTCTCCTCCTCGGAGGGCTCATTTACCGTGACGGGCTGGAAGCGGCGCTCAAGGGCGGCATCTTTTTCAATATGCTTGCGATATTCACTAAGCGTTGTCGCGCCGATGATCTGGATCTCTCCGCGGCTGAGAGCGGGCTTGAGGATATTTGCCGCGTCAATAGCGCCCTCGGCAGCGCCCGCGCCGATGATGGTGTGCAGCTCGTCGATAAACAAAATGATGTCGCCCGCCTTTTGAACCTCTTTAAGGACGTTTTTGATCCTGTCCTCAAAGTCTCCGCGGTATTTTGTGCCGGCAAGCATTCCGGTAAGGTCGAGGGAAACGATGCGCTTGCTCCTCAGATCCTCCGGCACGTCTCCCGACGCGACCAACTGAGCCAGTCCCTCGGCGATGGCGGTTTTGCCGACACCCGGCTCGCCTATGAGTACCGGGCTGTTTTTTGTGCGGCGGGATAGGATTTGGATAACACGCTGTATTTCGCTGCTTCTGCCGATAACGGGGTCAAGCTGACCGCTTGCTGCCGCCGCGGTTAGGTCGCGGCTGTATTGGTCAAGAGTTTTGGTGTCGCTCTTGCGGCCACTGCCGAAACGGCTGCCGCTGCTGCCTGACGAGACTGTCTGCGGCGACTGCTGGCGATAATCTCCGCTGCGAAGAAGCTCCACAACGTCGGTGTAAATCTTGTTAACATCAGCGCCGGTGGAGGCTATCAGCCTTGCCGCTGTGGAGTCGGTCTCGCGCAGCAGACCCATCAGCAGATGCTCCGTGCCGATATAGCTGTGACCGAGACGGTTAGCGTCAATGATGGAAAGCTCGATAACGCGCTTTGCGCCCGGAGTTAAACCCTGAGCGGGAAGTCCCGGTGCGCCACGCCCGACGTATTTCTCCAAAAGCTCGGAGAGCATACTCTCGTCGAGTCCGTTATCCCGCAGCACCTTTGCTCCGAGACCCTCGCCCTCGGCAGCAATGCCAAGGAGGATATGCTCAGTCCCGACATAGCTGTGGCCCATATCCTGTGCTGCCTCCTGTGCTTTTGCGAGAGCCATTCTTGCTCTTTCCGTAAATCTGTCCTGATTTCGCATTAATTTAATCCTCCTTCAGCATGGCGGAAAAGGAGAACCTTTTCCGCCGATTAAGTAAGCCGCTGTTAGGCGGCAAAGTATTATAGGTCTATTATTTCTCCAATTCTCGTATCTTATCCCTAAGCTCGGCAGCCTTCTCAAATTCTTCGGCTTTGACTGCCTCCTTGAGCTGGTGACGCAGGGCGTGAAGCTCGCGCTTTGCGCGCAGCCCCTCATCCGCCTTTTCGGGGATATTATCCGCCTTTTTACCTGCTTTTTCTGTCGTTTCACAGCCGCAGGATTTCTCGCCGCAGCAATCGCCGTCTACCTTAACCTGCACAAAGGGCAGTGTAAGAGTGGGGGCTGCGAGCCTTCCGCCGAAAAAGCTGTCGGTCAGCGCACCGAAGGGTGAGCCGAAGAAGCTGTCCATCAAGCTCATGGGGCGGGAGAAGAAGGGGTCGCGCATGAAGCTGTCGAACATGGAGCGCGGACGGTAATCAAGCATACCGCCGAAGCCCTCGGCTCTTGCGCAGTCCTCGCAGAGATGATACTCGGTCTTTTCACCGTTAACGGTGCTTTCATAATGAAGCATTGCCTCGTTTTCGCATTTATCGCATTTCATGATTTTGACCTCCTTTAAAAGTCACACAAAAGAATTTGTTTTAATTTACGGGGACGAGGAGATCCCGTCCCCGTGCCGGGGGAAGGAAGTTGAAAGGGAGATGTTTGATGGCAGGTCAGCGCCCCTCATTCTGTAAGGGAGGCGACCAGAAGCTGTTTAAAGATGGAAGCTCTGACAAGGTCTCGATACTGTGAGTCTATGGGGCTAAGCGCCCTGTCGCCGATGGCGGTCATAATAAGCTTCGCGCTCTTTTCACTCATGGCGTTTGCCGCCAGAATGTTGGAAATAAAGGCTGCTGCGGTTCGCAAATCAAGACTGTCGCCTACTGAGTTGACCGTGTGCATGATAAGCTGCTTTGGAGAAGCCTGAACGCGGGTTATGCGGATGAAGCCGCCGCCGCCTCGCCGTGACTCAACGATATATCCGTGCTCCGGGGAGAAGCGCGTTGAAATAACGTAGTTTATCTGACTTGGCACACATGAGAACCTTTCAGCAAGATTTGAGCGCTGAAGCTCGGCGATGCCGCCTGCGCTTTCAAGCGCGTCAAGAATAAAGTTTGCAATCAAATCTGTTGTACCCATGCTGTCACCTCGTGATGTATTTTGACTTTGACTATCTTTGACCTTGTGATTATTATAATAGTCAGTAAAGGTCAAAAAGGCAAGCATTAATTTTGACCTTTCTTGACCAATCGGTGCTTTTGAAATTGAAATATCTCACTGATGCTCGGTTATTCTTTCGTTTTCGCTTAATTTCATTGAATTTCATTTTTTTGACTGCTTTGGATGATAAAAATAGTTGCAAACATTCAAGTATATGTTATAATTCAAGGGTGATAACATCATTTCACCAAGGAGGAAAAGCTTATGGCATTCAATATCACCAGCGATTGCATCGCTTGCGGCGCTTGCTCCGATGCTTGCCCTGCCGGTGCTATCCATATGGGCGACGATCACTACGAGATTGACACCAGCGCATGTCTTGAGTGCGGCGCTTGCATCGATACCTGCCCGTCCGGCGCAATCGTCGAGAAATAAGTACATCAACTTCAAAGAGCCTGCTGCACCGATTGTTTGCGGCAGGCTTTTTGACTGACTGGAGGAAGGCTATGCCGGAATTTGACGAGCTGTGGCAAGGTGGACCGCGCTTTAAGCATAGCAAAGGCTGCTTCAAGCTGTCTACAGACTCTGTTTTGCTCTCCGCCTTTGCCAACGCAGACCGCGCAAAGCGCTGTCTTGACCTTGGCAGCGGCGCGGGAGTTCTTTGCGTTCTGCTCGGCTGGGGCAGAGCGCAGCTTGAGACGACCGGCATTGAAATACAAGAGGATTTTGCCGCGCTCAGCCGCGAAAACCTGTCTGTCAACGGCATGGACGCGGCTAAAATAATATGCGGTGATTTGCGTGAGCATCGTTCGCTGATTGCGGCGGAGAGCTTCGATTTAGTCGTTTCCAACCCGCCGTATTTTGCAGAAAATTCGGGCTTCAGCGCCCCGAACGCCCAGCGCGCCACCGCCCGCGAGGAGCGCGACTGCACGCTTGAGGATATATGCGCCGCCGCGCGCTGGGCGCTTCGCTGGGGCGGGAGCTTTGCTCTGGTTCACAGACCCGAACGGCTCAGCGAGATATTCTGCTCCATGACCGTTGCGGGAATTGAGCCAAAGCGCTTGCGCATGGTTTGCCACAGCGCTGAAAAAGCGCCGAGCCTCGTTCTTGTTGAGGGCAGGCGCGGCGGCAAAAAGGGGCTTGTAATCGAGCCGCCGCTTATTCTCACCGACGAAACGGGGGGAGACTCTGACGAGGTTCAGAGAATATATAAGCGCGGCAAATACCGCATTGAGGCTGCGGCTTCATATCAGGAGTGAACACATGAGCGGAACATTATATTTAGTGGCAACGCCAATCGGAAATCTGGGCGATTTTTCTCCCCGCGCAGTGGAGACGCTGCGCTCGGTTGATTTTATTGCCGCGGAGGATACGCGCGTAACCATAAAGCTGTTAAACCATTTCGGCATCAAAAAGCCGCTGATCAGTTATTTTGAGCATAATCGCGCTCAAAGTGGCGAAAAAATAATCGCCCGTTTGCTGTCGGGTGAGAATGTGGCGCTGGTATCGGACGCGGGAATGCCCGCAATAAGCGATCCCGGCGAGGACATGGTGCGCCTTTGCGCGGAAAACGAAGTGCCTGTGTGCGTTGTGCCGGGCGCTTGCGCTGTCGTGTCGGCTCTGGCGCTCAGCGCCCTGTCAACGCAGCGTTTCACCTTTGAGGGCTTTCTCAACACTGCGCGCAAGCAGCGCATGGAGCATTTGGACAGCCTGAAAAACGAGCGGCGCACTATGGTGATTTACGAGGCTCCGCATAAGCTTTGCGGCACTCTGGAGGATTTGAAAAGCACCTTTGGCGGAGAGCGCCGTCTCTCCCTTTGCCGCGAGCTGACGAAGCTCCATGAGGAGACAATACGCACTACGATCGACGGCGCGATTGAGCTTTATAAAACTATCCCGCCAAAGGGTGAATATGTGCTGGTGATCGAGGGCAAGCGCGATTCGGGTGAGCCGGAAATGACGCTTGAGCAGGCGCTTGAGCGCTTGGAGCAGTATCGGTCTGAGGGCAAGAGCTTGAAGCAGGCGGCAAAGCTTGCCGCGGAGGACTCCGGCTTTGGCAAAAACGAGCTTTATAACGCGGCGATCGAAAAACAGCTTTCGTAGAGCTTTTGCAAGGACTCTAATTTTCTCTTGAAATTGACGGCATTATGGTTTATAATCATAAAGCTATGTGCCGGTGTGATGGAATTGGTAGACGTGCTTGACTCAAAATCAAGTGCCCTCGGGCGTGCCGGTTCGAGTCCGGCCACCGGCACCAAAAACGCCTCCGCGGATGGTTTATCATCCGCGGAGGCGTTTTTAATTCTGCGCAAACAATCTATGCGCGCAGGCGCTCAATGGTTTTTGTAAATTGCTCTGCATTCCAAATTACGGGAACGGGGTAGATGGGATTTGCCTCCGCCATCGCCCATTCGACCATCTGTGGAATATCCTCGGTTTTGATGCAGTCAAGCTTATCGGGGATGTTCATATCCTTATTCATGCGGCGTATTTCCTTGATGAAAGCGCGCGCCTTTTCGCCGTCGTCCGCTCCGCTGATACCGACTATTTCGGCAAGACGCGCGAGCTTTTTATAAACCGCCTCGCCGAAGTCCTCCAAAACGTAGGGCAAAATAACAGCGTTAGCCAGACCGTGGGCAGTTCCGTAAAGCCCGCCCAGCGTGTGGGCAATGGCGTGAACATTGCCGACGCAGGCGCGGCTGAAAGCAGCTCCCGCATAGAAGGAGGCAAGCAGCATATTGCTGCGCGCTTCGATGTTTTTGCCGTCCTTATAGCAAAGCTCAAGATTATCAAAAATGAGCTTGACCGCCTTTTCCGCCAGACGGTCGGTGTATTTGGGCGCGAAGCGGTTGGTGTATGCCTCCACCGCGTGGGTTAGAGCATCCATGCCTGTTGTGGAGGTAACATGAGGCGGCAGACCTACTGTAAGCTCAGGGTCGAGTACGGCGTATTTCGGCACAAGGCAGGGGTCCTGCACTGCGTATTTATGATGGGTGACAGGGTCTGTAACAACGGCGGCAACGGTGGTTTCAGAGCCTGTTCCCGCGGTTGTTGGAACAGCGAAGAAGGGCGGGACTTTTTTATGTACCTTCAGTGTGCCGCCAAGCTGAGCAATGGTCTTGTTCGGGTGGGCAACGCGGGCTGCCGCCGCCTTGGCGCAGTCCATTGAGGAGCCGCCGCCGAAAGCGATAAAGCCCTCGCATCTATTGTCGCGGTATGCACTGTAGGCTGCCTCAATGCAGTCTATTGTCGGGTTAACGATCGCACCGTTAAAGAGGGTATATTCAAGCCCTGCTTCGTCGCAGGCGGCAAAGAGACTATCCAATAAACCGATTTTGTAAAGAACCTCATCGGTTACTATGAGAACCTTGTTCACTCCCTTTGATTTTACAAACTCCGGTAGCCGCTTGATGCTGCCTGCCCCCTCCAACAGCTCAGGGCTGTGCCTGCCGATAAGATACTGGGCTATGTTAAAGAAAAACTGAAATACACGATACCAAGCCTTTTTCAATGTCCACATATTTTTTTCACTCCTTTAAAAATGATGCAGATGATAACAGCTTCTGCCCAATACATCAAAAATCGTAGAATAATCAAAAGTGTGCAACAAGCAACGATTGCCGCTGAAATGACTGGAGAATTAGTGCGATTTGACCATATACGGTCTTGAACATTATTGCACGCTTGAGTTATAATGTCAACAAGCAGCGCGGCTCATAAGCTGTTGAGTGTGCGCCGGCGATTGCTTTTAAATAATACATACCCGGCTTGCCGGGCTTGTATTTGAAAGGAGAAAACATGAAGAAGACACAAGTAAGTCTCGTTTCCCTGCTTTTGATCCTTGTTCTTGCTTTGGGGCTGACCGCTTGCAGCGCCGCTCCCAAAGCCGAAGTGGAGGAAACCCCCGGTGATGCCGCTGTTGCCGCTCCGGAAAACCCCGTTATCCGTCTTTCCACAACAACCTCGGTCAACGACTCCGGACTGCTGCCCTATTTGCAGCCGAGCTTTGAAGCAGACACGGGCTTTACCCTTGAGATAACTTCCGCAGGAACGGGCGCTGCCATCGAAAAGGGACGCACCGGAGATGCTGACGCGCTGCTCGTTCACGCAAAGGCGTCCGAGGAGGAGTTTATCGCGGAGGGATACGCCGCCGGGCGAATACCCTTTATGTACAACTTCTTCGTTATTGTCGGTCCTGCCGACGACCCGGCCGGTGTTAGAAGCTGCGAGAGCGCGAGCGAGGCGTTCAAGAAAATCGCCGAGAGCGGCTGTGGCTTCATCTCCCGCGGCGACGATTCCGGTACGCACAAGGCGGAGCTGAAGATTTGGCAGGCTGCCGGTCTTGAACCGAGCGGTGATACTGACACCTGGTACATAAGCGCGGGTGCGGGAATGGGCGCGTGTCTGAATATGGCGCAGGAGCAGCAGTGCTATGTTCTCACCGATAAGGCGACCTTTCTTTCGCATGAGGATACGCTTGAGATCCTGCTTGAGAAGTCCGACGAGATGAAAAACACCTATTCCATGCTCGTCATCAGTGCTGATAAGTGGCCGGATACGAACATTGCCGGTGCTGATGCCTTTGTTAACTGGATGCTCAGCGACAAGGCACGCGGGCTTATCAACGCCTATGGAGTTGAGGAATACGGCGAGCAGCTTTTCTTCACGATCGACGAATAAAAAAGCTTTTTTACAAAGGCGGTGATTTTTCACCGCCTTTAGTTTATAATGGAGGAAATCAAGTGCCGGACGGTAAGATTATATGCAGGAATTTCTAAAGGTAGTGGCGCAGCTTTTCACCCCCGGCGGGGAGCTGCTGAAAATAATAGGCGTAACATTGTATATGGCGTTTCTTTCAACCACGATTTCCGCTTGCTTGGGACTTCCATTGGGAGTTCTCATCGGCAGCCGGCGCTTTCGCGGAAAGGGAGTGCTTATGCGTGTGTTAAATACGCTTATGGGTCTGCCGCCGGTTGTGGCGGGACTTTTGGTGTTTTTTCTTCTGTCGCGCTCAGGTCCTTTGGGCAGTCTAAAGCTGCTTTACACCGTATCCGCAATGGTGATAGCGCAGGTGCTTCTGATAACGCCCATAGTTGCGGGACTCTCCGCTTCAATCGTATCGGGCATTAGCCCACGACTTCGTGAAACGGCGCGGGGCATGGGCTTGAGCCGCCATGCGGAGTTTTTTTGCCTGCTTTATGAATGCAGGGGACAGTTTTTGTCTGTTGTGCTCACGGCTTTTGGTCGTTCGATTGCCGAGGTCGGCGCTGTTTCCATAGTCGGCGGCAACGTGCAGTATAAAACCCGCGTTATGACCACGGCGATCATGCTGGAAACAAATAAGGGCAATTTCGAGTTCGCGGTGTCTTTGGGAGTGGTGCTTTTGCTCATCTCCTTTATCATCAACTCCGCTGCGCTCTCACTTCAAGAGCATGAACGTAAGCTTCACGGGGAAAGGAGGAGCGCATGAGCAATATGCTTGAGATACGCGGGCTGAAAAAAAGCTTTGGCGGCATCGATGTGCTCGATATACCGGAGCTAAGCATTGAAAAGGGCGGGCGCTGCGCCCTTATCGGCGCAAACGGCAGCGGTAAAACAACGCTATTGAGAATTCTGGCAGGCGTGCTCGCGCCTGACGAGGGCAAAGTTCGTATTATGACCGACAAAGTTTCATATATGCCGCAAAAGCCCTATTTTTTTGATTTTTCGGTGGAGAAGAATATCGCTCTCGCAGTGAGAGACAGGAAAAATGCAAAAGCGCGTGCGAATGCCGCGCTTTCGGCGCTGGGACTAGAGTCTATTGCCGCGCGGAGGGGAAGCTCGCTTTCCGGCGGAGAAGCGCAGCGCATGGCTTTTGCCCGTGTGCTGGCGGAAAGAAACGAGCTAATCCTGCTTGACGAGCCCACCGCCGCTGCTGACCTTATCGGCTGCGAGCGCATGGAAAAAGCGCTTGACAGCTTAGTTGCCGAAAGCGGAGCAACGCTTGTTTTTGCGACCCATACACCGGCGCAGGCGCTGAAGCTGGCGCGTGAGGTCATTGTGCTTGACAAGGGCAGGGTGGCTGAGCGCGGAGAGGTACGGCAACTGCTTTACTCCCCGCGAAGCGAGTGCGCGAAAAGCTTTCTTTCTCATTGGAGGCTGTGATGCTGAATGTAATTAGTCTTGAGCAGGCTCAAGCAATGCTCAAGGAGAAATTTCAAATTAAAACCGATACTGAGCTGCTTGAGCTTTCCGATTGTGCCGGGCGAACGCTTGCCGAAGATATAGAAAGCGCTGAATTTGTTCCGGATTTCAGCCGCTCAACGGTGGATGGATATGCCGTTCGCGCTGCTGATACTTTTGGCTGCTCTGAGGCTATACCCGCTATGCTGAAGCTAAAGGGCGAGGTGCTCATGGGTCAGAGCGCGGCATTTAGCCTGGGCGCGGGCGAATGTGCCGCTGTTCCAACAGGCGGCGCGCTGCCTGCCGGAGCAGATGCTATGGTCATGCTCGAATACGCCGAGGATTTCGGCGGCGGAACGATTGCCGTGCAAAAGCCCTCCGCTCCGGGCGCTCATATCATCTTTCGCGGAGACGATGTTAAGGCAGGGCAAAAGGTGCTAAAGCGCGGCTGCCAAATCCAGCCTAAGGACATCGGTGCGCTGGCGGCAATGGGCGTGTGCCGCGTGCCCGTTTTCAAAAAGCCCAAGGTCGCAGTTTTATCCACCGGAAACGAAATCGTTTCCGCTGAAACAAAGTGCCTTTCGGTGGGGCAGATGCGCGATGTAAACGGTCCTATGTTAGCATCCGCGGTTGCTTCCGCCGGAGGAGAGCCGCTTTATTTTGGCATTGTTAAAGACGAACCGGAGCTGCTCAAAAAAGCTCTCATAGAGGCTTCAAGCGCGGCTGACATGGTGCTCATTTCGGGCGGCAGCTCAGTGGGAGCAAGGGATGCGGCGGCGCTCGTGCTTGGAGAGCTTGGAAAGCTGCTGTTCCACGGACTTGCCTTAAAGCCGGGCAAGCCAACTCTGGCTGCGGAGCTTGGCGGAAAGCCCGTGCTCGGTCTTCCGGGGCATCCCGTGGCAGCGTATTTCATTTTTTCGCTGCTTGTGCGTCCGCTTCTGTTCTCAATGCTATGCGCTGAGAGTCAGCCGAGAACGCTTGCCGCCGTGTGCCAAACGGCAATACCCTCAAATCACGGGCGTGAGGAGTGCGTTGCCGTGCGCTGTGAGAATGGCGTTGCCGTTCCCGTCATCGGCAAATCGGGGCTTATAACAACGCTTGCAGGAGCAGATGGCTATATCCGCATCCCGCGCGATGCCGAGGGGATAGCACGAGGCGAGAGCGTAACTGTCTATTTGTTCTAGGGGTGCCTATGAAGTACGAATACCTTACAAATATACCGCTTGATAAAGCTAAGGCGGACTATATTGCCTTTCTCGAAGCGGCGGGTATGAGCGGGAGAACTGAGCGCATCTGCGTTTCTCAGTCGCTCGGTCGAATAACAGCCTGCGCCGTGTATGCTGCGGTCTGCGCGCCGCACTACAACGCTTCTGCAATGGACGGCATTGCTCTTGAAGCAAAAAAGACTTTCGGAGCAACGGAAACCACGCCTGTAAGGCTTCAAGAGGGCGACTTTGTACGCGTTGACACGGGCGACCCTCTGCCGGAAGGCTGCGACGCTGTCGTGATGATTGAGGAGGTCGTTGAAACCGAGGGCGGCATTATGCTATACAGCGCCGCAGCTCCCTGGCAGCATATCCGCCAGATAGGTGAGGATATTTGTGCCGGCGACATGATTTTGCCGTCATACACTGAAATAAGCCCCGCCGCGATGGGCGCTATGCTCGCGGGAGGAGTGCTTGAGCTAACGGTTATGGCGCAGCCTGTTGTAGGCATTCTGCCTACGGGTGACGAGATAGTGCCGCCGACAGACTCGCCGAAGCCGGGCGAGGTGATGGAGTTTAACTCCACTATTTTTAGCGGAATGCTCACTCTTTGGGGGGCAAAGCCGCGCGTATTTCCGATTTTGCGCGATGAAAGGGAAACGCTGGAGAGCGGCATTTTGGAAGCAATTTCGGAATGCGACGCTCTGCTCATAGGCGCGGGGACGAGCGCGGGACGCGACGATTATACGCCCGCCCTGCTCAAAAAGCTTGGCGAGGTGCTGTATCACGGCATTGCGATCAAGCCGGGAAAGCCTGCCGTACTCGCGCGCATCGGTTCAAAGCCCGTGCTTGGCGTGCCTGGTTATCCTGTTTCCGGAATTATCGTTTTGGAGGAGCTTTTTAAGCCCGTAGTGTTCAAACTACTGAACAAGTCGCTGCCGGAAGTGCCTATGCTTCAGGCAAAAATAAGCAAAAGGCTCAACTCCTCTCTCAAATATCGAGAGTTTACCCGCGCGCGGCTTTGCAAAAACGAAAACGGCTATACAGCCGTTGCCTTAAATCGCGGCGCCGGTGTGGTCACAAGCTTTGTCAAGGCGGACGCATTAATAGACCTCCCACAAAACTCCGAGGGCTGCGAGGCGGGGGAGAGTGTCAACGTGCGTCTGCTGCGCCCTCTTGCCGGCATTGAAAGCACACTATCCATCGTCGGCAGCCACGACCCGCTGTTAGACGAGGCGGCGGATATTCTGCGCCGCGAAAACCCGGCTTATAGTATTGCCTCGTCTCATGTGGGCAGCATGGGCGGCATTATGGCGGTAAAGCGCGGCGAAGCGAAACTCGCGGGAGTTCACCTGCTTGACCCGGAAACGGGAAAGTACAATATGAGCTATGTCCGCCGCTATTTTCCTGAGGGGGACGCCGTGCTCATTCGCTGCGTCGGGCGTGTTCAGGGCATTATGACGCATCCGGGAAATCCTTGCAATATCAAAACATTTAGTGATGTCGCTGCCGTGCGCTATGTTAACCGTCAGAGCGGCAGCGGAACGCGCATTCTCTGCGATTACCTTATGAATAAGCTGGATATGGACACGGCAAAGCTTTGCGGCTACACGCGCGAGGAATTTACCCACACGGCTGTTGCCGCTCAAATAGCTTCGGGAACTGCGGATGCCGGGCTTGGCATTTATTCCGCCGCAAAGCTCTACGGACTTGATTTTATCCCTGTCTGCAACGAGGAATATGACCTGCTTATTAAGCGCGGCAGCCTTGACGACGCGCTTGTGCAGCGCTTTCTTGAAGTGCTGCGCGGCGAGGAATTCAAGCGCCGCATAGATGCTCTCGGCGGCTATGTTTTGGAAGCGCCGGGCGAGCTTAGGCAAATGTGACAAAGGCGGGAGACTATGAAAAAGAGTGGACATTACGGCGAAAACGAGTTGAGAGAGCGGCTTTCAAATATTAGTGGACTTAACGAAACGGCGATGCAGGCGGCAAGAGCGCGTCAGGCGCGCCTTGCCAAGCCTCCGCGCAGTCTCGGCAGGCTTGAGGATATTTCCATACAGCTTGCGGGCATTAGCGGCAGCGTGATAAACGAGATACGAAAAAAGCGACTTATCGTGCTTTGTGCGGATAACGGCGTTGTTCGAGAGGGGGTCGCCAGCGCGCCGCAGTCGGTAACAAAGGCGCAGACAATAAACCTCACGCGCGGCGTTACGGGAGCCGGCGCTCTCTGTGCGCATTTCGGCGCGGAGCTTCAGGTCGTGGATGTCGGTGTTGCCGAGGATATCGACTGCCGCGAGGTAATAAACCGCAAGCTTGCCTACGGCACGGGAAACATAGCTGTTGAACCGGCGATGAGCCGTGAAACGGCGCTGCTGGCGATAAAGGTGGGAATGGAGCTGTCCGAGTGCGCCAAGCGTGAGAGCGTGGATATTATCGGCGTAGGCGAAATGGGCATCGGCAACACGACCACCTCTGCGGCGGTGCTGCGCGCGCTTACGGGTCTGCCTGCGGAAAAGCTTGTTGGGCGCGGAGGCGGCATTGACGACAAGGGCTTTATGCGAAAAATAGGAATTGTTTCAAGCTGTGTGCAGCGGCTTGAGGTTGACTGTGCCGACGTGATCGATGTGATTTCCAAGGTCGGCGGGCTGGACATAGCCGCGATGTGCGGCGTTTTTCTGGGCGCGGCGCTCTGCCGTCTGCCTGTGGTGATCGACGGGCTTATTTCCGCTGCCGCGGCGCTCTGCGCATATCGCCTTTGCCCTGAAGCAAGAGATTTTATGATACCCTCGCACCAAAGCTGCGAGCAGGGCTATGCCGCGGCTATGAGGGAACTGCGCCTTTCACCCATGCTCTCTTTGGATATGCGTCTCGGCGAGGGCAGCGGCTGCCCGATTGCCTTTGAGCTGGTGTCGGCTGCCTGCGCTGTGATGAGCGGCATGGCAAGCTTTGAGGGCGCGGGCATAGATGACGGCTATCTTGACGAAATCCGACGAAACGATAGCTATACGGACGGTGGCGCGAAATGACTATACTAATCTGCGGCGGCTCTAAAAGCGGCAAGTCCATGTATGCCCAGCGCTGCGCGCGGGAACTGGCAGGAAACGGCAAGCTCTATTATCTGGCGACGATGATACCGCGCGATGCTGAGGATATTGACCGAATTGCCAACCATGTTGCCGAGCGCCGCGGCTGGGGTTTTGAAACGGTTGAATGTCCGCGCGCTGTGACGCAATGCCTTGAGACTGCGGACAAAAGCGGCACTTTTCTGCTGGACAGCATAACGGCACTGCTTTCAAACGAAATGTTTCGCAGCGACGGCACGGTAGACAGCGGTGCGGCTCGGCGTATAGCCGATGAGCTTCAGACGCTTTCGCTCTCGCTCGGCACACTCGTGCTGGTATCTGACGATATCTCAAGCGACACGGGCGGCTATGATGAGCTGACAGAGGAGTTTCGGCAGGGACTGGCGTATATTTTAAGGCGCGCGGCGAGCTTTTCACAGAGCGTTGTTGAGGTGTGCCTCGGCAGGGCGCTAAAGCTCAAAACGAAAGAGGAAATCAAGCGGGAGGAAAAAGCCGGCATGGAGCTTATCATCGGCGGCGCCCATCAGGGGAAGCTGGAATATGCGCGAGAAAAATACGCGCTGGCAAACACGGATATTTGCTATTGCACAGAAGATGCCGAGCCGGACTTCTCTTGCCGCTGCTTGAACCACATTGAAAACTATGCGCTATACTGTTTAAGGAAGTGCAAAGACCCGTGGCGGCAGCTTGACCTTTGGCTTGAGAGGAACAGTGACGGTATTCTTATTGGAAACGACATTTTTTGCGGCATTGTGCCGATAGATAAGGAAATGCGCGAGTGGCGTGAGGCAGCAGGGCGGCTTCAAAGTGAGGCGGCGCAGCGGGCGGATAAGGTAACGCGGCTGTTTTGCGGGCTTGCGCAGTCGCTTAAATAAGCAAAGCACAGTGCTTGGAAAAAAATAACCGGCATCGGCTTTTAATTTCATATAAGGCGTGTTATAATCCTATCAGGGTCAAAAAGCTTGGCTTTGCGGCAGAAATAAACGGCTTTCCGTGTTTAATTTTTTCGGAGGTGGGGCTTATGCTGTTTTTAAGACAATGCGATAAAAGTGATGTAAAAAGTGCTGCGCAGATGTTGTGCATAGTCTATTCAGAGCTGCCGCAAAACGAAAGCTGGCAGCTTGACCGCGCTGAGAAGCGCATCGAAATGTATATCTCCGGCGAAGGTCGCCGTGGCTACGCGCTGACTACGGAAAATGAGACGATAGGCTATCTTTTCGGCAGGAAGGACTTTCTTGCCGATAAGGATGTTTTCTATGTAGACGAGCTGTTTGTCCACCCGCGGTATCAGCGCAAGGGCTGCGGCAGCTTGGCAATGGGTGAGCTGGAAAGAGAATTGAAAAAAGAGGGTGTTTCACGCATAGAGCTGCACCCCATCGCCGACGACATCAGCTTTTATAAGAAAAACGGCTTTTCCACGTCGTCGTATGTTTATCTTGAAAAGGAAATCTAAGCAAATGAAAAAAGCGCCGTTCCGAGAGGAACGGCGCTTTTTTCACATTTGCGGTCAAACCGTCAGGTTGAGCTTTGCGGCTGTTTCCGTTGCTTGGGAAACGGCTGTCGCGTCTGTAAGCTTTGCGCTTTCGCGTGCCAGAACCTGAGTTATGATGGATTGGCGGCTGATGCTCTGAGCATGGAAGCTTGCGTCAACCAACTTCTGCGCGGCGTTTAGCTGAGCGCTGTAATATCCGCCGTTTGTCTGTGACAGGGTACTCCTTGCGGAGTTGAAAATGCTAAGGAAGCTTGTGGCATCAAGCTTTGAGGAGTCAAAATACGAGAGAAGACTGCCAACCTCGCCCTCCTCCAGCATGGATTGGAAATTGGCTTTTGTGGTAAGCGAGAGGTTGTTATATCTCGACGAGGAGGTATAATCCTGAGTTTCGCTCACGATTGCCATCTGACGCTTCTGGATAGAGGAAAGCCGGGATGTCTTTTCGTCCTCCGTGAGCTTGCTGTTATTTTTAACAGACTTCAGCTCATCGGAAAGCTCCTGCATTTTGGTGCTGCGCAGTTTTTCAACGTCCAGCTTGGTTTTCGCGCTATCGAGCTGCTTGCGGTAGGCGCTGCGCTCGTCGTTGATTTTGGTTGCTTCCTTGTAAGCGCCGCTATCCTGCGCTTCGAGATAGCTCAGTTCCTTGGCTGTGAGCTTAGTACCCATCTGAAGCTTGCTGTTGATCTGCTTGAGGTTTGACGCTTTTTCGGTGTTGGCAGCAGTGGCGGCTTTTGATGCTGCTGAATAGCTATAGTAGCTGTATGCACTGCTGACGGGAGAAATGGACATTTGCTCACCTCCTTTTGCGGCTTATGCAAGGCATTGCCTGCTCTATATTATTATTGCACGAGCAGGGTAAAAAGTAAAGTTAAAACTGGAAAAATGGGTGAAAAAGCAAGAAAACGCGGCTGCCTCCGAGCTTACTCGGCGTGCTCGTCATGCTCTCCGCAGCAGCAGCCGTCCTCTCCGCAGCATTCGTCAACAACGAATTCGAGCATTTCGCCGCAGTTGGGGCACTGAATCTTGCCGAGCGCAATAACGTCCTCGTCAACGGTGATGGTGTTGTCGCAGGCGGGGCAGGTCACTTCATAAAACATAGGGTCGTCGCAGCAGCAGTCATGAGAGCAGCAGCAGTCGTCGTCATATTCGCCGCAGCAGCAGTCGTCGTGCTCGTCGCAGTCGTCGTAAAACGCGTCCTCAAGAAGCTCAAGATCCTCGGAAACTGCATCAAGACCTTCGCTGAGATCCTCGGTATAGGCTTCAAGATCCTCAACATCGGAGGCAAGATCGCCGAGAATGTCGATGATGGCACTAAAGAGCTTATCCTCTCTGCTGTCCTTGCCGATGCCAAGACCCTCTGCCAGACCTTTAAGGTATGCTACTTTTTCGCTTGTTGTCATAGTTATTTCCTCCTTTTGAGCGCGAAGCACCAGATACGCATAGTCGGTCTCCGGTGCTTCATGTTGTTTATACTGTTATATTTTAGCCCTTTGCACGCTCAAGATATTCACCGCTGCGGGTGTCGATCTTAACACGCTCGCCCGGCTCGATGAACAGCGGGACCTTGATCTCCGCGCCGGTTTCAAGTGTTGCGGGCTTGGTGGCGTTGGTGGCGGTGTTGCCGGCAAAGCCGGGGTCGGTTTCGGTAACGGTCAGCTCAACGAAGTTGGGAGCTTCAACGGAGAATACATTGCCCTTATAGGAGCTGACCGTGCAGACCATGTTTTCGGTTACGAAACGGAAGCTGTCGGAAAGGACGCTCTTGTCGATGGGGAGAAGCTCATAGCTCTCGGAGTCCATGAAATAGTAAAGGTCGCCGTCGCTGTAGCTGTATTCCATGCTCTTGCGGTCAACTGTTGCATTCTCAAACTTCTCGGTGGGGCTGAAGGAGGTTTCAACAACAGCGCCGGTGATGACGTTTTTCATCTTGGTGCGAACAAAGGCAGCGCCTTTGCCGGGCTTAACGTGCTGAAACTCAACAACCTGCATTACCTTGCCGTCCATCTCAAAGGTAACGCCGTTTCTAAAATCGCCTGCAGAAATCATAACAGGTCCTCCTATATGAATGGTTTGAAATCGTAAAAAAGCTACGATGTCATATAAATGTACTCTGACTGAGTTATTCTACACTATAATTGTACGTTTGACAAGGTCATTTTTGTGGGTGAACGCAATTTTTAGAGGATAATAAGCTCTTTTGGCGCATTCGTAAGGTTTTCACAGCCGTTCTCCGTGATATACACCATGTCCTCAATGCGAACACCGAAGCGACCCGGCAGGTAAATGCCGGGCTCGCAGGTAACAACAGCGCCTGCCGGCAGGGGTCTTTCCTCTCTGGGGTTGGCATTGGGTCCCTCGTGGATGAAAAGACCGACGCTGTGACCGAGACCGTGACCGAAATACTCGCCGTAGCCCGCGTTTTCTATGATGCGGCGCGCCGCCATATCCATATCCTTGCCTATGATGCCGGCACGGGCGGCATCTATGCCCGCAAGCTGCGCTGAAAGCACCGTTTCATAAACACGGCGCATTTCGTCGCTCACGCTGCCTACGGCGACGGTACGGGTCATATCAGAGCAGTAGCCGTTGATTTTGCAGCCGAAATCCATTGTTACAAAGTCGCCCGTCTCGATTTTTTTAGCCCCGGGAACTCCGTGAGGACGGCTGGAATTAGCGCCGGAAACACAGATGGTTTCAAAGGCAAGCCCCTCAGCGCCGCCCTTTGCCATGAAGTATTCAAGCTCCGCGGCGATCTCCTTTTCGGAGATGCCGGGCTTTATTATGCCCAAAACATAGTCCAAAGCCTTTTCCGCTATGCGCTGCGCTTTTACGATGCTTTCGACCTCGAAGCGTTCTTTTACCTGGCGAAGCACTGAGCAGAGCTTTTGCGCAGGCACGAGCTTTACGCCAAGAGCCTTCTCCGTGCGCAGGTATTCGGCATAGCTGAGACTCTCCTCCTGCGCGCCCAGCTCGCTGATGCTGTTTTCGGTGAGCAGGCGCTTGATGATGTCCTTTTCCTTGTTTTCGGTGCTGCTCATAAGAACAACAGCGTCCCGGACTGCCTCGTTCGCCGCCTCGATATAGCGGGAGTCGGTGATGTAGTATGCCTTATCTTGGAGGATGAGAACAGCCCCGTCTGTGGTATGAAAGCCGGAGGCGTAGAGCCTGTCCGCCTCGTCGGAGAGGAGCAAGGCGCGCAATCCGCTGTTTTTCATTTCTTGCTGAATTTTTTTAAAATTTGACATGGCAAATATCTTCTTTCGATTAGTTTATTTTGCCCGTGTGTGTCTGAAGGGCAGCTCAAAGGCATAGCGAATCAGGAAAAAGGGGTTTTTCATGCTCAGCGGTCGCACAAGGATGGTGGTCAGCCCCGCGCGAGTGCCGCAAAGCACGTCGGTAAAAATCTGATCGCCCATGATAGCCGCGTTTTCCGGCGCGACGCCGTATTCGGAGAGTACCTTGAAAAGCATATCCGTGCGTGGCTTTTTTGAACGATTAACATTGGCAAGCCCCAGAGCGCTGCCGAAAACACTCGGACGCTTACCCTTATTATTTGACAAAATGAACAGAGCAATTCCGCCCTTGAGCATTTGCTCTACCCAGCGGCGAAGCCGCTCGTTCGGCTCATGCGCCGAATAAGGGGCAAGCGTGTTGTCCAAATCCAAAAGCAGCAGGGAAATGCTCTTGTCCTTGAGCATCTGCGGCGTAAGCTCATAAAAGGAGCGCAGCTTTAGGTCGGGTATGGGAAGTGTCATAACGGATACCTATGCACGCTCAAGAGCCTGGTCAAGGTCGGCAATAATATCGCGGATATCCTCAATGCCGACGGAAAGGCGTATAAGGTCGGGCGTGATGCCCGCGTCAACAAGCTCGCTGTCTGAAAGCTGACGGTGCGTGGCGTTGGCGGGGTGAAGCACACAACTGTGCGCGTCGGCAACATGAGTTGCGATGATGGCGAGCTTCAAGGCGCTCATAAAGCGCTCCGCGGCATCTCTGCCGCCCTTTATGCCAAAGGATACAACGCCGCACGAGCCGTTGGGCAGATATTTTTCCGCCAGCGCGTGGCTTTTGCTCGAGGGAAGCCCCGGATAGTTGACCCATGCTATCTTTTCGTGCTGCTGAAGATGCTCGGCGACTGCAAGAGCGTTTTTGCAGTGCTGCGCCATACGAAGATGCAGGGATTCCAGACCCAGACCGATGTAAAATGCGGTCTGCGGCGCGCAGACAGAGCCGAGGTCGCGCATGAGCTGTGCGGTGCATTTGTTGATATATGCGCCCTCATTGCCGAACTTTTCCGCATAGACCACGCCGTGGTAGCTCTCGTCGGGAGTGGTGAAGCCGGGGAATTTATCAGCGTGCGCCATCCAGTCGAACCTGCCGCTGTCAACGATGCAGCCGCCGACGGTGCTGCCGTGACCGTCCATATACTTTGTGGTTGCGTGGGTAACGATATCACAGCCCCACTCGATGGGACGGCAGTTGACGGGCGTGGGGAAGGTGTTGTCAACTATGAGCGGCACGCCGTGAGCGTGCGCGGCATTGGCAAAGCGCTCAATGTCCAGCACCGTAAGCGCGGGATTTGCGATGGTTTCACCGAAAACCGCCTTGGTGTTGGGCTTAAACGCCGCTTCCAGCTCCTCGTTCGTGCAGTCCGGATGAACAAAGGTAAAGTCTATTCCCATGCGGCGCATGGTAACGTTGAAAAGGTTATATGTGCCGCCGTATATAGCCGAGGAGCAGACAACATGGTCGCCGCAGCCGGCAAGATTGAAAACGGCGTAAAAGTTTGCCGCCTGTCCCGAACCTGTGAGCATGGCGGCACTGCCGCCCTCAAGAGCGCAGATGCGTGCGGCAACATGGTCGCAGGTGGGATTTGCAAGACGGCTGTAAAAATAGCCGGAGGCTTCAAGGTCAAAGAGCTTGCCCATAGTCTCGCTGCTGTCGTATTTAAATGTTGTACTCTGGATAATGGGTATTTGACGCGGCTCGCCGTTTCCCGGCTCATAGCCGCCCTGAACGCAAATCGTTCCGAGATTTTTCATCTGTGTATCCTCCGATTATTTTTTTGAACGGTCAAGCCATTACGGGCGAGCCGGTCAGTTTTTCGTTTTTGCCAAGGGGACGCGATATGTCACATTTGCCAACGGTATCAACGGTTTTGCCCTCTATCAAAAGCTGAACGCTGTTGACGGCGGAAAGCGAGCAGAGCGTGTTTACAAGCGAATAGACCCAAAGAGAGGAAAGCTCCGGCTGCTCCTCACAGGCGGAAACAAAGCTTTCAGACAAGCTTACGAAGCAGACACCGTCTTGCGTGTAAACCGAGAGCAGAACCGTTCCGGCGGGCAGAGCGGGATAAAGCTCCGGACTTTCCGGACCTGCTGTCAAAGCGTCCGCCGCGGCGCGCTCAGGAGAGCTTTCGTCCTCAAGGGAAATGGAGCGGTATTCGCACCGCAGCTTTCCCTCGGCCGAGGGAAAATAGAGCCTTATTTCGGCAGATTGCGCGCTTTCAACGGTGTTTTTAAGCAAAACATCCTCGGCACGCATACCGCTTTCAAATACCTCGTTTCCAACATAGGTGGAAACGCTGTCCACTCCGTCAATAGAACACATCGTAAGTGTGATGCAATAGTCCAAAACGGTTTTTTTCATGCCGCTGAGCAGGGAATAGCTCGTGCTCAGATATACCTTTACCTCACTGCCGTCCTTTTCCGCGCTTATGATGCGTATTCCCGCCGGCAGAGGGGAGGAGAGCCTGTCCTCCTCCGGAGTGGCGGAAAGAGCGTATGCCGCGCCCTGAACGGGGTCAGTGCCCTCCGTGGTGGGGATAAGTGTGCATTCGACCAGCTCGTCCGATGTTTGGTAGTCGCTTTTGATAGGTCTGTAAACTCTGATGCTGTCGTGGTGAGAGCCGGAAGTGCGTGTTCCTGAACAGGCGGTAAATAGGAGCGCCAGACACAAAACGGGGATTAGAAGGTGTTTTTTCATGTCTCCTCCTTGCTCTCTGCGAAGGACGGGAAGCACACGGTAAAGCGTGTGCCGCCCTCGCTTCGTTTTTCAACGTCCACCGTACCGCTGTGCAGCCGCACCGCGTCATAAACGATGGATAGACCCAGACCGCTGCCGCCCGCCTCGCGCGAGCGCGCCTTGTCAACGCGGTAAAAGCGGGAGAAAATATGTGGAAGGTCATCGTCCGGGATGCCGATGCCTCCGTCCTCGACTATGAGCTTTACGCTCTCGTCCTCGGAATAGAGCCTAATTGTGACCGTGCCGCCGGGCATATTGTATTTTATGCCGTTTTCGGCAAGGTTGAATATTATTCGATATACCAGATCCTCATTGCCGAGAATGCAGCAGCCGTCCGAAAGCTCGGTGTTTATGCTTATCTGCCTGTCCTCCGCAAGAGGCGAGAGCAGGTGCAGAGTTTTTTTGACGACCTGCTTTAGCTCAAGGCGGCCGCGGCTTATCTGTGTGCCGCTGTCCATCCTGCTGAGGCTCAAAAGCTTTTCGGTAGTGCGCTGGAGACGCTCGGCTTCATTGCCTATGTCGGTTACGAACTCGCGCATCGTGTCCATATCCATGCTGTCGGCGTTAACTATGCTGTCTGCCAGCAGACGGATGGAGGCAAGCGGCGTTTTCAGCTCATGCGAGGCGTCGGAAACAAAGCGGCGGCGCAGCTCCTCGGTGTCCTTGAGACGCTGCGTTAGGCTGTTGAACTCCTCGCCAAGGTCGGAAAGCTCATCGTGACCGCTTATTTCTATGCGGTAGTTATAGTCGCCCTCGGAGACGATCTTCGTTGCCTTAACAAGCTCGGTTATCCGCAGCGTAAGCGCACGGCTGAAGATGAACAGCAAAATGAGTGCCGCTGTCGCGGTGAGCGTCGTTATTCTGCGAAGATTATCCTGAATTCCGTTGATAAGCGAAGCCTGAGAGGAGTCGTATTCATACAGGTATACAGCGCCGAGTGTCACGCCGTCGTTTTTAATGGGCATAGCCTCGCTGGTTTTAAACGCCTTTCCGTCATATACAGAGTAGCAGACGACCTCGCCCGACAGGGCGCGGTAGATCTCCGAAAAAAGCGCATAGCGCCCCGCGGCGGGATCAAGACGCGAGCTGTCGTATAGTATCAGCCCCTCCGGACCTGTTACGATAACTCTGGTTAAAGAGCGCAAATCCAAAAGACCCATGACCTCGCGCACCGTTTCGCTTGTCAGCGCCTCGGGACCTGAGAGTGCGGAGGACATGACCCCCGCCTGTGATTGCAGCGACTTTTCCTTTGAGGCGAAAACAAGGTCGCGCGAGACTATGGTGGGGTAGGTGTTGAGCATGGCAAGCAGCAATATGATGAGCGCCATGAAGGTCAGTGCGAATTTGAGCTGAACGCTGTTTGTAAATGCGCGGAGGTTGGCAAGCTTTTTCATGTCTTTTCTCCAGAGAGCCAAGCGCCCGATTTAAGTCAGCATTTTACTACATTACAGTGTGAAAGGCAAGAGCGGCGAGCGGAAAAAGGGCTTGTCTATTCCTCGCTGAAATAGTAGCCCACGCCCCATTTGGTATTGAAGCATTTGGGGTCGGCAGGCTCAAGCTCCAGCTTTTCGCGCAGGCGGCGGATGTGAACGTCAACGGTGCGGACATCGCCCTGATAGTCAACTCCCCACACGATGTCGAGCAGTCTTTCACGGCTGTATACCTTGCCGGGGTTTCGCATAAGCAGCTCAGCAAGATTAAATTCCTTTGCGGTGAGGTCAACCACCTCGCCGTTTTTCTCCGCCACGCGGCGCGAGGTGTCTATGGTGATGTGCGCGCGGGTGAGCTTGTCGCTTTTATCCTCCGCGCCCTTTATGGCACTGCGCCGCAGCAGGGCGCGAACGCGCGCTTTCAGTTCCAGAATGTTGAAGGGCTTTGTAATATAGTCGTCCGCGCCGTATTCAAAGCCGATAAGCTTATCTGTATCCTCGCTGCGGGCTGTCAGCATGATGATAGGCACGGTGGAGCTTTCGCGGATACGCATACAGGCTTCAAGCCCATCCACCTTTGGCATCATTATATCAAGCAGGATAAGGTCATAGCTGTTTGCCTTTGCCATTTCGATGGCGGTTTCCCCGTCATAGCAGGCGTCCACCTCGTAGCCCTCGTTTTCGAGGTTGAATTTCATGCCCTTTACAAGCAGCTTTTCATCGTCTACGACCAGAATTCTCACTGTGTTCCTCCTATCCCTCAGTTAAACGGTTATTAGCGCTTCTATTTGCCTAAAGGTATCCTCGCCTATGCCGGAGACCCTGCATATTTCATTGATCGAGGCAAAGCCGCCGTGCTCTGCTCGGTAGGCGCAGATGCTTCTTGCAAGAGCCTTGCCTATACCCGGCAAAGAGCAGAGCGTGTCCTCGTCTGCGGTGTTTATATTGATTTTGTCTGCCTGATTAGCTTCCTCCGGCAATGTTTCCTCCTGCTCGGAAATAGGCTTAACGGCGACACAAAGCTCACTTTGCGCAGCGCCGCCGAAAAACGTGGAAACAGCAGCCGCTATGACGAAAACCACGGTTATAATTACAGCGGTCACTTCTGATTTTGTCAAGCTCATAGATCCTCTCCGATGGTGTTAATTGACGGATGGAGATATTTGTTGTTGCTTTTCGGTGTGTTTTTATCTATAATATAGGGCGAAGTTTAATATGGGTCTAGTGTATACACATTATGATAACATATTTTTCCGGAGTTGAATATGAAAAAGATTAAGTTTTTATCACTGTTGATTCTATTTGCGTTTATCGTCTCGGCGGCAAGTCCGCTCAGCGCGTTTGCTATCGAACAGCCCGACACCGCCAGCGATGCAATTGTTCTTGTAGATACGGTCAGCGGCAATGTGCTTTTTGAAAAAAATGCGGACACGAAAATATATCCTGCCAGTACGACAAAGATAATGACGGTCTTTCTCGCTGTTGAGGCAATCGAGATGGGTGAGGTAGCCCTATCCGATTACGTCACCGCCAGCGAGAACTGCAACTTCGACATGATAGAGGACGGCAGCTCCGCCGGAATTGTTCCGGGAGAGACGATGACTCTTGAAAGCCTGCTTTACTGCGCAATGGTCTCCTCGGCAAACGAGGCGTGCAACATTATTGCCGAGTATATCAGCGGCAGCATCCCCGCCTTTGTTGAAAAGATGAATACCCGCGCAAGGGAGCTTGGCTGCACCAATACATATTTCAACAATACACACGGTCTGCCGGACAGCTCGCACTACACTACCGCAAGGGACTTTTCCATCATCTCGCTTGAGGCGATCACCCATCCGTTGTTTATGGAAATCTGCAACACCCCCAGCATAACCATTCCCGCCACCAATAAATCCGACGCGCGCTATCTGAGCAATACCAACGGTCTTATTAACCAAAACTCCATATCCTATCCCGGCTACTACTATGAGGCTGCGTCGGGAATTAAAACAGGTCATACCGACGATGCCGGCTATTGCCTTATCTCAACCGCCTCCAAAAACGGAATGACTCTGCTGGCGGTTGTCATGGGCGGACGCGCCCGTCCGAAGGAGAGCGGAGCGGACTTTGACAATTTCACTGACTCCATTGCCCTTTATAATTGGGCGTTTGAGAATTACAGCTACCGTGACATTTTAAAAATGACCGAGCAGGTCACAGAAATCCCCGTTAAAATGGGCAGCGACGCGAGCAGTGTTGCCGTTCACCCGCAGGATGCGGTGAAGGCACTTTTACCCAACGATGAGGATATTGGCAGCTATGAGCAGAAGATAACGATTTACAGCTCTGAGGAGGGCAAGGAGCTTATGGCTCCTATTGAAGCGGGCGAGATCCTCGGTGAAATAACCATCGAGCGCGACGGCGTCGTTTACGGGTCGTCCCAGCTTATCGCCAGCTCCTCGGTGGAGCTTAGCTACGGAAAGTACATTACCTCTCAAATCGTCAGCACACTTAAAAAGCCGCTGGTGATCATCGCCATTATTATCGTTGTCGGATTATTGGGACTTTATATCTACGTCGTTGTGCGCTACCAGATGGAAAAGAAAAAGCATATGGCAAAAGTGGCAAGCCACGGCGCTGCAGCCTTGCGCGCGTCAAAGCCTGCCGCTCAAGTGCCGTATCAAGCGGCAAAGCGTACTCGCGCGCAGGAGGAGATATACCCCGATGATGACAAGCCGGACATGGGCTATAACGACATTGATCTGAGCCAGCCTACGGAAACTCAGGCGGAGCGTGATTACTTCGCGGAGTTTTTCGGCAGAAAATAAAAACCTAAAAAGTCCGTCAAAGCAAAGCTTTGGCGGGCTTTTAAGAAAGGATATATCATGGACGACTGCTTTGCATTCATAGGAGCGGGGAATATGGGCGGCGCGCTTGCTGAAGCTGTTTGCCGTGCCGTAGGTGCGGAAAGGGTCATAGTTTTTGACCATAACGAGGAAAAAACTCTCGCACTGGAAAAAAAGACTCATTGCCGTACCGCGAAAAGCGCGCAGGAGGCGGTTAAGGCGGCGCATTTCGTCGTGATGTGCGTTAAGCCCAAGGTGCTGCCCGAGTGTTTGCGCTCACTTGCGCCGACCCTCAAAGAAAACGGCGGCAAAACCCTCGTTTCCATCGCAGCGGGCGTGACGCTTGACTCCATTAAATCCGTTTTGGCTGAAAGCGGCGTCAAGATGCCTGTTATCCGTCTGCTGCCGAATACCCCCGTTATGGTCGGCAAGGGTCTTGTTCTTGTGATGCCGTCGGAGGATACTCCAGAGGAGGATATTTCAGCCGTGCTTGACGCTCTGCGCTCTGCCGGCAGTGCGGAGCTGTTTGACGAGGGGCTTATAGACGCTGCAACACCCGTTTTTTCATGCTCGCCTGCCTATGCCTATATGTTTATCGAGGCGCTTGCCGACGGCGGCGTTATGGCGGGAGTACCGCGCGAGGCGGCGCAGCGCTTCGCGGCGCAGTCTCTGCTGGGAGCGGCGGCTATGGTGCTTGAAAGCGGCAGACATCCCGGTCAGCTCAAGGATGAGGTCTGCTCGCCCGGCGGTTCAACCATTGTTGGCGTTGAAGCCCTTGAAAAGGCGGGCTTTCGCGCGGCGGTCGCCTCAGCGGTGTATGAGGCATATGTTAAAACTCAGAGTCTGGGAAAATGACGGCGCGGTAAATGCCTCAAAACAGACCTGACAATTGACGCTCTCTTTCTTTTACTGAAAGAGAGCGTCAATTTTGTCTCCGTTGATAAAGTGGGAGCGAAGCTATGGTTTATGTGCCTGCCGCGGGGCATGGCTGTTATTTTGCCCGCAAAAGGGGAGACTCCGATTCGAAAAGCGCCTATCGCGGCTGTTATGCGTTTTTACCCACCCATTCTACCGCGTGCTCGGCGAACGCCCGCGTTGCGGGACTTCCGCTGCCCGTTTCGCTCAGAGCAAGGCATATCATGCGCTCATAGGGCGGGTCGAGCGGCAGCGTGGCGACATTCTCCGTATGCCCCTTTAAAAGCAGCTCCGGCATTATGGTTACGCCCAGCCCGCTTTCGACCATTGAAATAATGGCGTAGTCGTCTTTGATGTAATATTTTACGTTCGGCGCTATATTCACTGCCTCCAGTGCGCGCCGAGCGTCGTGGTCGCTGGTCTCCAAAAGACTGATAAACGGCTCTCCAGCGGCGGCGGAAAGGGGAAAGCTGCTGCCGCCGGCGAGGGGATGCTCCAATGGGAGGACCGCCATGAGCCGGTCTGTTTTCAAGGGAACGCTTTTACATTCAAGCTCCTCTGGGTAGGCGATAAAGCCGATATCCGCTTCGCCGCTTTTGAGCCACTGCGCAACATCGTGATAGTCGCCGGTGAGAATGTTTATTTCTATGTTGGGATATTTTTGCGAAAAGCCCTTTATAATTCCGGGCAGCCAATGAACCGCCACACTGGTGAAAGCCCCTATCCTCACCTTGCCGCAGGCAAGACCGTTGACAGAGGCGGCGATTTGCTTTAGCTGCTCGCAGCCGTTGAGTATTCCTCGTATGGCGGGCATGAGCTTTTCGCCGTCGGGAGTAAGCGTGACGCCGGATTTTCCCCGCCGCAGCAGCATGAAGCCAAAGTCGCTCTCCAGCGAGCCGATTATATGGCTGACACCCGACTGAGTAAGCCCCAGCGCCTCCGCCGCCTTGGTGAGACTGCCCAGCTCAACTACCTTAACGAGTACCTCGTATTTTTTTGTTGACATATGCTCAGCTCCCTTATGAAAAAACGTAATACAAAATCGCGTTGAACAAGCTGCTGTTATGATTATACACAAAACTACTGATTTCTCAAACTTTTTGTCAAATTTACTCTTGATTTCTTGCTCTGATTAAAGTACAATCAAACAGTCATATTACGCAATGTAATGGATTGCATCAATTTTTTTCATTGTAAGAGGGGATATCATGGACAATAACACCTTGCAAATTCTCATCGCTATGGTCATCTACATGGCGGCGGTGATCTTTATCGGCTTTGCCTTTGCAAAAAAGGCGAACCAAAGCTCGGAGCACTACTTCCTCGGCGGACGCAGTCTTGGACCGTGGGTCGCGGCGATGAGCGCTGAGGCTTCGGATATGTCCGGCTGGCTGCTTATGGGACTTCCCGGAGTTGCCTACTGGTGCGGTATTGCCGATGCCGCGTGGACTGCCATCGGTCTTGCAGTCGGTACATATATCAACTGGCTAATTGTATCCAAGCGCCTTCGCCGTTACAGCGAAAAGGTGAACGCGATCACGCTCCCGGAGTATTTCTCCAACCGCTTTAGAGAGAATAAAAAAGTCATTATGACCATTGCCGCTGTTTTCATCCTTATATTTTTCACGGTTTATGCTTCCAGTTGCCTTGTTACCTGCGGCAAGCTCTTTTCAACGCTGTTCGGCGCGCCCTATGTAATGATGATGGTGGTCGGCGCTGTCTTTGTTCTGATTTATACAATTCTGGGCGGATTTCTTGCCGAGAGTGCCTCTGATTTCATGCAGGCGATAGTTATGGTCATTGCGCTTGCGGTTGTCGTTGTGGTCGGCGTTTCCGCAGCCGGCGGTCTTGACGCCGTCATAGCCAACGCAAGGAGCATTCCCGGCTTCTTTGAGTTCTTCGGTATCGCCACGCCTGAGCTTTCTGACGGCGTTCAGAAAATCGAAAACGGGGCTCCCGTATTCGGAGCGGCAGGCAAATACGGCTTTTTAACCATCGTTTCAACTCTAGCTTGGGGTCTCGGATATTTCGGTATGCCGCAGGTGCTCCTGCGCTTCATGGCTATCCGCAAGGAGAGCGAGCTTGTTCGCTCCCGCCGCATCGCAACCGTTTGGGTCGTCATTTCTCTTGCCGTTGCCGTTTTCATCGGCGTTGTCGGCAGAACCCTTTTCCCTACAGCTCTTGTAACCGGCTCCGAAGCGGAGAATGTGTTCATTCTTCTTTCCACCAGCCTTTTGCCGCCCCTGCTTGCAGGCTTCATTATGGCGGGCATCCTTGCCGCAACCATCAGCTCCTCCGACTCCTATCTGCTGATAGCCGCCTCCGCGCTGTCTAAGAATATCTTCCAGGGACTGTTCAAAAAGGACGCAACGGATAAGCAGGTCATGACGGTTTCCCGTATCACCCTGCTCGTCATCACTGCCGTTGCAATCTACATCGCGCTTGATGAAAACAGCGTTATCTTCACGATAGTCAGCTTCGCTTGGGCGGGCTTCGGCGCGACCTTCGGACCGCTGATGCTCTTTAGCCTTTTCTGGAAGCGCACTAACCGTGCCGGCGCAATCGCGGGAATGCTCGGCGGCGGAATTATGGTCTTTGTCTGGAAGCTCCTTATCCGTCCTCTGGGCGGCGCGTGGAACATTTATGAGCTGCTTCCCGCTTTCGTTTTCTCCTGCCTGTGCATAATCCTTGTGTCGCTTCTGACCTCTCCCGCCTCTGCCGAGGTTCAAAAGGAGTATGATGAGGTCAAGGCAGGCGTTTGATTCCAGAATAATAGCTGCGTAGCAATCACGCACTGAAAAAACAAGCCCGACGCAATCGCGTCGGGCTTGTTTTTAGGATTGGTGCGCTGAATGAATACCTATAAGCCGGGCTTTGCTATACCATCGCCTCGTCAGGCAGGGAGTCATCGTTTTCAATCCAGTCGGAAACGATGATGGTTTCATAGTCGTTCTCGCCCTCGCCGGTGCGGCAGACGATTTTTTCGATGCCCGCATTGAGAATAAAGCGGCGGCAAAGCGAGCAGGGCGCGGCGGAAATGACCTCGTTAGTTTTCGCGTCACGCCCGCAAAGGTACATTGTTGAGCCAAGCATATCACGACGTGCGCAGGAGATTATGGCGTTTTGCTCCGCGTGTACGCTGCGGCAAAGCTCATAGCGCTGACCTGAGGGGATGTTCAGCCGCTCCCGCGTGCAGCCGCCGATATCCGAACAGTTTTTGCGTCCTCTAGGGGCGCCGTTATAGCCGGTGGACAGGATCTCGTCTGCCTTGACGATAATCGCGCCGTATTTGCGGCGTAGGCAGGTTGAGCGGGCGAGAACCGAGTCCGCTATGCCAAGGTAATATGCGTTTTTACCGGTGCGCTTATCCATGTGTTCCTCCTGTTGCTCCGTCAGTATACAACAACGGTAGTATCTTTTGGAATGGTGTCGTATATGTATTGGATGTCCTCGTCATACATTCTGAAGCAGCCGTGGCTGACGGGGAAACCGATTCTGGCATCTGTCAGAACGTTTGAACGAGGATAGTAGAGTCTTGAGTGGAAGGCATAGCCCGTTCCCTGATAGAAGCCGACAACGGGACTACAGGTATATGTAGAGGTCGTCCAGCCCGCCGCCTGCTTATAGGTGGTTTTGTAAACTCCGACGGGCGTTGGAGACTGCGGTGCGCCGGAGCCTACAATGCAGCTTCTGATAAGCTTCCATTCGCCGACAGAGCCTTCAAAGATGTTTACTCTCTGCATAGCGAGACTTGCCCATATAAGATAGTCCGTATCGCTATTGTAGCCCTTGGCGTTGACAAAAACCTCTTTGTCGTAGTCGTCGTAATCATGCTCCTGCGCCCATTCGAGAGTGTAGTTGCCCTCGTAGCGGCAGCTTACAAGCGCGAGCACGCGGTCTGAGTCGTTTTTGAAGCTGTTGTCTGTGAGTGAAGCTACGGAAACGCTGATATTGCATAGACCGGAGTTGACCGTAACGCTCTGAGCCTGACCCGCGCCGTCTATTGTGTTGCTGCGACCGTCAACTGTTATGCTTTCGGCGCTGCCGTCGAGCGTGAGTGCGTTTTCCTTGCCTGTTATGCCGATGCTTTTGAGCACACTGCCCTCAAAGATACGAATTGCGCAGTTGCTGCCGGAGATATCAAGCGAGGCTGCCGTGCCGGCGTTCTGCTTATGTACGGTGTTATAGCTGCCGGAAACGCTTATTTCTCCAATATCGCCGCAGTCGAGAGTCAGCCAACTGCCGTTGCCGTCAATTGCCGCTGATTCCAGAGGAGCGCTGCTGTTGAGGGAAGCGACGATTTTGTTGCCGTTGAGCGACACGTTTTGCGTGACCTCGCCGATGATGCTGACATTGTTGTCGCTTCCGCTAAGCTCAAGAGAGGCGGCGGTGTTTTCACCCTCGCTGCGAAGGGTGTTTTCCGAACCTGCGACAACAAGTTTCTTGACGCTGCAGCCCTCGGCGAGCGTAACGGTGTTGCCCTTGCCGGTGATCACAAGGCTTTCATACTCGCCTGCAAGGGACAAATTCGAGCTGTTTCCTGTTATTTCGACATTCGCGGCGCAAGAAGAAAGGGCTGCATTAAGCGCGCCGTCAATTTGCAGGGTTTCTATTGTGCAGCCGTTTTTGGAGCTGATACGGGCATCGCCGCCGCAGAGCACAAGACGCTTCAGACTGCCGCCGGAGAGCATTAGCTCCTTTAAATCGCGGGAGAGCAGGCTGAGTCTTTCGGCTTTAACATTGTTGAGGGAGACATTGCTTGCGTTGCAGTCAAACCAGATGCCGTTTTCGCTTTTCAGAGAGTTTAATGTTCCGCTGCCGTTTAGCATCATGCCGGCGTTTGTGTGCAGCCCTGCCTGCGTCGGCTTGCAGTAGCTTTCTACCACGCGGTAGAGCAGGGTCATAAACTCTGCTCGGGTAATGCTCTTTTCAGCACCCAAAATGCCGCCGTAGCCCTCGGCTATACCAAGTTCGACAAGCGAGGATAGTGCCTTGCGGTTTTCGTCTTTTATATCGCCGCTGTCTGCAAAGGAGTTTAAAACCGTGGTGTTCGGAGCGGCGGGGACAAGGCTGAACGCGCGGGCAAGTATTGAAAACGCCTCCTGCCGAGCCATAGGTGCGTCAAGGTTTTCTATATCCGCCGAAATCAGTCCCAGAGAAAGCGCGGATGCTGCGTAGGAGGCAAACCATGCGTCACCGGGGACAGAGCTTGGAGCAGCGGTGTTTACCTCCGGCGCATTTATAACGCGGCAAAGCACGGTTATCATCTGCGCGCCGGTGATAGGCTCGTCGGGACGGAGGGTCGAATCATCAAAGCCTTGGATCAGACCGTCAGCAAAGCCCTTCTCAAGCGTTTGAGCTGCCCAGTGTTCGGATACATCCGTCAGCTCGCTCCAAGATGATGCGAAAGCCGGCAGACAGAGAACGTGAACAAGGATAAGGGTGAGAATTAACGAGAGAATCTGTTTCTTTTTCATAGTACTGCTCCATTGTCGGTGATTTGCTTTGCATTTATGGAAATATAGTATTATAATATACAGACCCAGTCAACTACAATTCGGTGTTATTTTTCCGTTTTTGCAAAGGAGCGCAGCTTGAAAACAAACTACCAAAAGGAAACCGAAATAATCCTCTCTGCCCTCGGAGGGGAGAAGAAAAGTCTACTGCTCCAATGCTGCTGCGGACCGTGCAGCTCTTATGTGCTGGAGTATCTGACTGAATATTTTAACGTAACGGTGCTTTTCTATAATCCCAACATACAGCCGCGTGAGGAATATGACAAGCGCCTGCACTACTTTCGCCTTGTTGCGGCGAAATATCCCGAAAGCGTTAAAATACTCGAATGCGGCTACGACGGCGAGAGCTTTATAAAGATCGCCGGAGGGCTGGAAAAAGAGCCGGAGGGAGGCGAACGCTGCACGCGCTGCTTTTATCTGCGCCTGCGGGAAACGGCGAGACTTGCCAAGGAGGGAGAATTTGACTTTTTCTGCACAACGCTTTCGGTAAGCCCTCATAAGGACGCGCAGCGGCTCAACGCCATCGGCAGGGAGCTTGAAGCCGAGTTTGGCGTTTCATGGCTGCCCTCGGATTTTAAAAAGAAAGAGGGCTACAAGCGCTCAATTGAGCTGTCAAGACAATACGGGCTGTACCGTCAGGAATACTGCGGCTGCGTGTACAGCCGGGTGTCCCCCGCACCGCGGGGGAGAGACAATGGCGCGCAAACGACTTAAGCCTTTGCGTTTGCGCTGACAAGAAAGGTGGATATAATTTAATATGAGCATCAGACTTAAAAAACTGGTATACGCCGCCCTTATCGGCGCGGTTTACGCGGCGCTTACAATGGTTTCCCCTCTCAGCTATGGACCCATTCAGCTTAGAGTTTCGGAAATTCTCTGCATTCTGCCCTTTTTCTTTCCCGCGGCAACGGGAGGCCTGGTCGTAGGCTGCGCAATTTCAAACACGATAAGCACGGCGGGAGTGCCGGACATAGTTTTCGGCTCGCTTGCAACGCTGCTTGCGGGGCTTTGCACCTGCGCTGCGGGCAAGAGCTTTCGCCTTTCCCTTTCAAGTTTTAAGGGCGGCGATGGGAACGTTGTAAAGAACGGCGTTGAGGAAAGGTCGGAGAAATTCTGGGGAGCAAGCATACTTGCCTGCGCGATGCCCGTGCTTTTTAACGCCCCCATTGTGGGAGCGGTGCTATCCTTCACGCTTACGCGCGACGAGTTTTTGCAGGGTATGCTCATATTCGGCTTGCAGGTGGGAGCGGGCGAGGCGATCGTTATGGGCGCGTTGGCGCTTCCGATCATGCGCTATCTGATGAAAAACGATGCCGTGCGCTCGTTCCTTGCCGGGCTTTCATAGTTAAGGCGGCATAACTGAAAAATCTATTGACACCGAATGAGCGAATGAGGTATAATGGCATAGTTTTCTGACGAGTTTTCCAATAGGATGACGCGAGAAGACCGCCTAAAAAATGTCAACTGCTGCGGCTTTGCCTGTCGGCTTGTCCCGGCATTATTGGGAGAACTAACGGAGCGCAGGCAGTGCTGCTGTTGAGTATTATTACACGAAAGGAAGGTGTACGATAATGTCTACTGTTCGTACCTATCAGCCCAAGAAGCGCCATCGTGCAAAAGAGCACGGCTTCCGCAAGAGAATGGCCACCAAGAACGGACGCAAGGTTCTTGCCCGCCGCAGAGCAAAGGGCAGAAGCAAGCTTTCCGCATAAGCCCGCAGATTAATCGCACATTCGCAGTGGGCTTTCGTCAACCAACAGCAAATAAGCGGTTTTTTCCCGCATAATATCGGTTTTTCAGGGCGGACTCCATCCGCCCTTTAGGCGTTTGCACGCTTTTTCTCCTATAACGAAAGGATGGTCAGCTTTGAAGTATTCGGTCTCGATGAAAAAAAATCACGAGTTCCGCCGTCTTTACGCGAAAGGGAAAAGTGTTGCCGCGTCCACGCTCGTGGTCTATTTCAGACGCACGGGCAGACCGATAAACCAGCTCGGCATCACGGTCAGCACAAAGGTCGGCAACGCAGTTTGCCGCAACCGTATCCGCCGTCGTATCCGGGAGATATACCGCTTAAACGAGGAGAGGCTTGACAAGGGCATGGACATAGTTGTGGTGGCTCGCAACAAAGCCGCCTTTTCCGACTACCACCGTCTTGAAAAGGACTTTGTCTTTGCCTGCACCCGCCTGGGGATAATAGACTCGGCTTCAAAGGAGGGCGGCAAATGAAAAAGCTGCTCATTTCCGCTGTTCGTTTCTATCAAAAAAACATATCCCCGCTGTCCCAGCCCTGCTGCCGATTTGTGCCAACCTGCTCGCAGTATGCCTTGGAGGCTCTGGAAAAATACGGCGCTGCCAAAGGAACATGGCTCGCCGTGAAGCGCATTTCCAAATGCCATCCCTTCCACAGGAAGGGCTACGATTTCTACGACCCGGTTCCCTGACCGGAGCGTAACCGTTAAGGAGTATTCGATGTCATTTTCCGAAATCATTACCTACCCCTTTTCATGGCTGCTACTAATGCTCTATGACTGGACGCTCAACTACGGCGTTGCCATTTTGCTGTTTGCCGTTGTCGTTAAGCTTGTTCTTCTGCCTTTCCAAATGAAAAGCAAGCGCAGCATGATGCGTATGGCTCGTCTCCAGCCGATTATGAAGGAACTGGAGAAAAAGCATAATGGCAATCAGCAAAAGTATCAGGCGGAGGTTGCAAGGCTTTATAAGGAGGAGAAAATCAACCCCATGTCGGGTTGCCTCTGGTCTCTTATACCCTTCCCGATACTCATAGCGCTTTACAGTGTTATTCGCCAGCCGTTCATCCGTCTTATGCGCGTCAGCGAGGAGACGCTTGAAATCATAACCGCAAAGGCGACCGAGCTGGGCTATGAGGCTGCCTCGAACGCAGCCTATGCCGAAATCGGTCTGGCCGACTTTGTCCACAACCATTTTTCCGAATTTGAAGGCATTTCGGACAAGCTTGTCGATCTCGACTTTGGCTTTCTGGGTATCAACCTCGGCGCAATGCCCCAGTGGAACTTCTTTGCCAAGACCGATTGGAGCGACCCGAGCATATGGGGTCCGGCTTTTGGTCTGTTTTTGGTGCCCATCATTTCTGCGCTGCTGAGCTATTTCTCCATGAAGGTCAGCAGCGCCTCCAACCCCGGAACTGCCGAGACGCAGGGGCAGATGAAAGGCATGATGCTTATGATGCCGTTGGTATCGCTTTACATCTGCTTTATCATGCCTGCCGCTTTGGGTGTTTACTGGATCGCAAACAGCCTTCTGGCGATCATTCAGGATTTCTTCCTTAACCGCCACTACAACAAGATCCTTGACGCGGAGGATGCCGAGCGCAGAGAGCGCATGAACGCACGCGAGGCGGAGATTGAAAGAAAGCGTCTGGAAACCGAGAAGCTTCGCGCAGAGGGTGCGACCGAGCGCAACAAGAACACCAGCAAGAAGAAGCTTCAGACGGCTGAAAAGGTTCAAAACGAGGAGCGCCTTGCCGCCGAGCGCGCCGAGGAAAAGGCACGCCGCCGCAGAGAAGCAGGGCTGCCCGAGGACGACACGCCCGATTCCCAAGTGGGAACGCGCCGCTATGCCAGAGGCAGAGCCTATGTTGCCGACCGCTTTACCAACCCCGATAGCGCGCAGACCGCCGCCGCTGATAGCGACGTGCAGCCCGAAGCCGGGGAGACCGTGGCGGAGACTGACGATGCTCCGGCGGAGGAATAAGCCTTAATCAAGCAAAACGATTTATCATTTGGGAGATACACTATGCTAAATTCAATTGAAGTCACAGGAAGGACCGAGGAGGAAGCAATAGCGTCTGCTCTCCGCCAGCTTAACCTTCAAAGAGACGAGGTATCCATTGAAATCATCGAACGCGCTAAGTCCGGCTTTCTTAGGATAGGCGCGTCTCCCGCGGTCATCCGCGTAAGCTACGAGCTTCCCGATGAGCCTGCCGAGCTTTCCGTTGAGGATAAGACCCGCAGCTTTCTTGAGGGTTTGCTTGAGCGCATGGGTACTAAGGCGGAGCTTGATATGAAAACAAAAGACGACGGCTCTGTTTTCGTTAACCTAAGCGGCGATGGCATGGGCGCTATTATCGGACGCCGCGGCGAAACGCTCGACGCTATCCAGCACCTTACCAACTACGCTGTCAACCGCGGCTGCGAGCAGCGCACCCATATCAGCATTGACGCGGAAAACTATCGCGCAAAGCGCGAGGAGTCGCTTGTTCATCTGGCTGAAAAAATGGCTGCCAAAACCCTCAAATACCATAGAAGCATGGCTCTGGAGCCTATGAACTCCTACGAGCGCCATGTTATCCATACGGCGCTGCAAAACTACGAGGGTGTGACAACCTGCTCCACGGGCACTGAGCCTAACCGCAGGGTGGTCATCTCCTGCGACAAGGCAAAGCCCCAGGGCTGAGCGCCGCACAAATAGAAACCGGCGGATCTCCGCCGCAGAGGAGTGGGTAGAATATGACAACCTTTGAAACAGTTAGAAGCGTGCTTGCAAAGCAGCTTGAAATCGCCCCGGACAGCATCACGGAAAGTACCAGAATATTTGAAGATCTGGGGGCTGACTCTCTTGATTTGGTTGAGCTGGTCATGACTCTCGAGGAGGGCTATAACATCATCATCACCAACGAGATTGCCGGAACTCTGGCAACCGTTGGCGACGTTGTCGCTTTCATTGATAAGCAGCTTGAATCCGGAGGACTCTTATAATTTCAAGCAAATGCAAAAAGTGCCCCATCGTTCAAAAATGAACTGCACCCCATTTGTTAGACAGTATGATATACTATCTAACAAGTGGGGTGTTTTCTATGCCAAAAGGAGTGGCAAATAAACGGTACACACCGGAATTCAAGAAAAAAGTTGTAGAAACCATGATGGAAGAAAAGCTGAGTTACCGTGAAATAACGAGACAATTTGGGATTTCAGACCACCATATTGTCCAAGCGTGGGA
>JAHAWY010000027.1 GCA_018385135.1 Oscillospiraceae bacterium
GCCCTCAACATACTGGCTGCGGACGGTGTGACCGGGTCCTTTGGGAGCGACCATGATAACGTCAACATCCTTGGGCGGCTGAATGAGGTTGAAGTGAATGTTAAAGCCGTGGGCAAACATCAGTGCCTTGCCCTCGGTGAGGTAAGGAGCGATTTCGGCTGCATAGATATCGGCTGCCTTTTCGTCGGGAACGAGCATCATTATCATATCGCCTGCCTTGGCCGCCTCGGAAACCGACATTACCTTGAGTCCTGCTTCCTCAGCCTTGCTGCGGCTCTTGGAGTCTGCACGCAGACCTACAACGACGTTAACGCCGGATTCCTTGAGGTTTTGAGCGTGGGCGTGACCTTGGCTGCCGTAGCCGATTATTGCAACAGTGCGGTTGTCCAGAAGTCCCAGATTGCAGTCTGTGTCGTAATACTTGTTAATCATTGCATTATTCTCCTTATTTTAATTTATTTTAATATCTTGCGGATAAGAAAGCGCTGTTTAAGAGCGATGGCTGGTATAGTCCTCGCAGGTCATTATCTTTGCGCCGCGGTCAATGGCGGTAACACCCGTGCGGCACAGCTCAAGTATCTCGTATTTATCAAGAATGTCAAGAAAGCCGTTAATCTTGCTGGGCTTGCCCGTAAGCTCGCATACAAGGCTATCGGCTGAATAATCAACGATGCTCGCTTTGTATACCTCGCAAACGTCCCGTATGGCGGCGCGCTGGCTTTCGTCCGCGGCGACCTTGACAAGCAGCAGCTCACGAAGTATCGCCTCATTCTCGTCCTCGATCTGAACCGCCTTGACCTCAACGAGCTTTTTCGTCTGCAAAACGATTTGCTCGATCACGCGGTCATCGCCGCGAGCCGTAAGCGTTATGCGGGAGATGGCGGGGTCGTTGGTGGCGGAAACGGTAAGTGAATCAATGTTATAGCCGCGCCGTCCGAAAAGCATGGATATGCGTGAGAGGACGTTGGCGTTGTTCTCAACAAGCAGCGCTATGATCGCATTCGTCATTTTCTCTCCCCCTCCCTATTCCATGATTGCCTCGCGCACCGTGTCGCCCGCGCTTATCATCGGCAAAACGCGCTCACTGCGCTCGATGGGGCACACGATCCATGTAGGACGCTTTGCCGCCAAAGCCGCTTTAACCGCTTTTTCAAACTCCTCGCGTGTTTCGCAGCGATAAGAGTCCGCGCCGAAGCCCTCGGCGAGCTTTTGGTAGTCGCTCTTGCGCTCAACGGTGGTCGCCATATAATGCTTGTTGTAAAAGCTGGTCTGCCATTGGTAGACCATGCCCAGCACCTTGTTATCAAGGATAACGGTGATGACCGGCAGGTTATAGGAAACCGCCGTGCACGCCTCGTTCATGTTCATATGGAAGCTGCCGTCCGAGGTTATGTGGAAAACCGGCGTATCGGGATATGCCACCTGTGCGCCGATGGCGGCGCCATAGCCGAAGCCCATCGTGCCCAGACCTCCGCTTGTGAGAAAGCCGCGCGGCTTTGTTTTCTTGCAAAACTGCGCCGCCCAGATCTGGTGCTGACCTACATCCGTTGAAACGATAGCCTCGCCGTTTGTGACCTCTCCTATGACCTCCATTATGTCCATCGGGCGAATCCCGTCATAGTCGCGGTCATAAACCCTGCGGTCAATTTCGCGCCAGCCGGCGATCGCGCTCATCCAGCCCGGTCTTGGCACTGCCTCGACCATAGGAACAAGCGCGGAAAGCTCCGCCTTCAGGTCGCCGACGATGGCCATATCAACAAGGACGTTCTTTCCGATCTCACTCTCGTCGATGTCGATCTGGATTATCTTCGCGTGCGGCGCGAAATCGGAAAGCTTTAGCGCCACGCGGTCGGAAAAGCGTGTACCAAGCGCGAGAAGCAGGTCACATTCGTCGATGGCGTGGTTGGCGGTCATGCTGCCATGCATACCGATAATGCCCATATCCAGCTCATCACCGAAGCCGATAATGCCCGTACCCATTATGGTGTGACAGGCGGGGATCTGAGTCTTTTTAATAAGCTCGGAAAGCTCCTCGCCGGCATTGGCGCTAATTACGCCGCCGCCGAAGCAGATTACCGGGCGCTTTGCCTTTTTTATGTCGGCGGCAATGGTTGCAAGCGCCTGCGTATGTACGCTTTCGCTTTTCTTCTCCTCCCACTTGGGGGCGGGGGTATATTCATAGGTCTGAGCTGTAATGTCCTTGGGAATGTCTATAAGCACAGGTCCGCGTCTGCCGCTGCCCGCGATTTTAAACGCCTCGCGCAGCGTATCCGCCAGACGGCTGATATCACGAACAGCGTAGTTGTGCTTTGTTATAGGCTGGGTAATACCGGCAATAAAGACCTCCTGAAAGCTGTCCTTGCCGATAAGCGACGTGCCCACATTTGCGGTGATAACAACCATCGGTACGCTGTCAAGGTAGGCTGTGGCAATGCCTGTTACCGTGTTTGTAGAGCCCGGACCGCTGGTGGCTATCATAACGCCGGTTTTTCCCGTTGCTCTGGCATAGCCGTCGGCGGCGTGGGTAGCGCCCTGCTCATGAGCTGCCAGATAGTGGTGGATCTTGTCCTGTCTGTTGTAAAGAGCCTCGTAAATATTTAGAGCCGCGCCGCCGGGATATCCGAAAATATCGGTGACGCCCTGCTCAATCAAAACCTCTGTTACAATTTCCGCTCCTGTCAGTTTCAAAGCTTTTTCCTCCTGTTTTCAAAATCCTTCCGCTGCCGTTTTTCACTATAAATCAAAGCTGCCGCAAAAGCTCATCACAGCATAACGATTTAAAGCGTGAACGCGCATAGATATACAAAAAGCCCCTGTCTCTATTGCATAACTCAAGAGACAAAGGCGCAAACCTCTGCGGTACCACTCTTATTGCTCACCCTCAGGAGCTGCACTTCCCACGGGCAAACCACTCTGCGACGTCTATCAACGTCTGCCGCTGTAACGGGCCGCTCCCGATATTGCCTACGCAGGAAAACCTTTCAGCAAACTGCTCCGGGATGATATTCATCGCCAGTTTCACGGCACCGCCTCTCACCCAACGGCGGCTCTCTGAAGCCTGCTTGACGATTACTTGTTCCCATCATCGCATTTATGTTATTTGATTATTGCAATCATACATCACAAAAATTAAATCTGTCAACTGTGTAATTGTCTAAATTTCCATTTGCAGCATCGCGGTTTTATATTCAATATACTGCTTTGCAACTCTGGGGCTGCGCCCTCCGGCTCGGAGGGCATAGCTCTCCGCCTCCTCAGTCAGTTGCTTTTGCGTGAGAGCAAGGCAATTGCGCTGTGCAATACTCTTTACCAGCGTAAGATATTCGTCCCTGTCGGGGCGCGTGAAGGTTACTACGATGCCGAAGCGTGCGGAAAGGCTGGCGCTCTCCTCAAGCGTATCACCGAGGTGGATATCGTCGCCCCGGCGCTCGGCATTACTCTCTCTCACGAGATGGCGGCGGTTGCTGGTTGCATAGACAACGGTGTTTTTCGCGCGCGCGGCAACGCTGCCTTCAAGAATGGTCTTGAGGGCCGTAAAGTCCCTGTCCGTCTCAGCGAAGGAAAGGTCATCGATAAAAATAATAAATTTCAGGGGATTATCCGCCAGTGTGTCAAGCAGGGCGGGAAGGCAGTGCAGCAGGCTTTTCTCAACCTGAATAAGGCGCAGTCCCCGCTCGGCGTATTCGTTGGCTATCGCCTTTACGGTGCTGGATTTTCCCGTTCCCGCATCGCCGTAGAGCAAAACGTTATTGGCGGAAAGACCGTTTAGCAGCGCCTGCGTATTCAGAATAATGCTCTCGCGCTCGCGCTCATAGCCGCAAAGCTCGCCGAGCCTTTGCGGGTCGGGGTTTTTGACGGGAACAAGCTCACCCTCAGCGGAGACAGTGAAAACAACGTTCCCGGCAAACATACCGTAGCCGCGAGAGGCGGCATTTCGCACTTGGGCGTGATATAGCTCCGCAAAATCGCGCTTTTCCGCCTCCCATCCCGGAACAGGCTCGGAAAGTCCGAAAAGCTCGGCAAAGTATGCTGAGGAAAAAGACGACGCTTCGGATAATATCTCAAGCTCGCGGAGCGCCCACTGCGAGGTATGAGCCGGCGTTTCGCGTCCGGCTACGAGGTTTTTAATATAGTCGTTCTCGTCATCGCAGGCAAGGCAAAGCACCGCGGAGCTTAAATCCTCGCCCCGGGGGTAAAGCTCTCTGGCAACGGCGCATATAGATGGATACGCGCTTGCTTCATCGGCGGAAAGCAGCGCGGACAGCGCGGAAACAAGCGGCTCGGCGCGGAGGTTTTTAAATATTACAAGGTTGTTGAGGGCGGCGGCAAGCTGTTTTCTGTCCATAATCTGCTCCTTTCGGCGGTGAGCTTGGTACTTTGATATAGTATACACCTTTATCGCCAAAGCGCAATAAGCAATGTTTCTCCGCCATTAATTTTTGGTTGAAGTGAACAAAGCTCAAAAAAGCTCTTGACAAACTCCTTGCACCCGTGTTAGTTTTAGCACAATAAATCAAATGCAGTGACAGGGACAAAGCCGGTTGTAAGCGTTTCAGAGAGCCGCCGTTTGGTGCGAGGCGGCACGCGAGAGCATGGCGAACTCACCCTCGAGCAGTCAAGCCGAAAGGTCATATACCCTAGGCGCGAACGGGTTTCCTCACCGTTACCAAAGAGGCGGCATTGAGTGCGATGCTGAAAGCGGGCAGGTTTTCTGCCAACTAGAGTGGTACCGCGGAGTGATTTCAAGCTTCGTCTCTTAACTGAGACGGAGCTTTTTTGCATTTCGCGGCATCCGTGAAAATAAGTAAACTAAACAGGAGGTCATATAAAACATGAGGAAAATCAAGGTGTTCGACACCACCCTGCGCGACGGCGAGCAGTCTCCGGGCTGCAGCATGAACCTTTCCGAAAAGCTGGAAATGGCGCGGCAGCTTGATGCGCTGGGTGTCGATATAATCGAGGCGGGCTTTGCCATTGCCTCTCCCGAGGACTTCAAAAGCGTCGAAGCCATATCCCAAACCGTGAAAAACTGCAAGGTTGCCAGTCTCGCCCGCTGCACAACAGGCGATATTGACGCCGCATGGAACGCCGTGAAGGGCGCGAGGTACCCGCGCATTCACGTTTTCATCGCAACAAGTGACATTCACATGGAATATAAGCTGAAAATGACGCGCGAGCAGGTTCTCGAAAGCATCGCAAAGCACGTCGCCTATGCCAAGGCATATTGCGACGACATTGAGTTTTCCTGCGAGGATGCCTCCCGCTCCGATTGGGAATTCATGTCAAAATGCTGCGAGACGGCAATCAAGGCGGGCGCGACAACGCTTAACATCCCCGATACCGTGGGCTATTCGACTCCGCAGGAGATGTTTGACCTCATCACCTATCTGCGCGAGCACACCCCCGGAATAGACTCTTGCGACATCTCCGCCCACTGCCACGATGACCTCGGCATGGCAGTAGCCAATTCCCTTGCCTGCCTGCGCGCCGGCGCGACACAGGTCGAATGCACCCTTTGCGGCATCGGCGAGCGCGCGGGCAACGCCAGCTTAGAGGAAATCGTTATGGCACTGCACACACGCCGCGAATACTACCAAATGGAAACGAACGTCGTTACAACGCAGATTTATAAGTCCTGCAAGCTCCTTTCAAGCATAACGGGCGTTCCCATCTCGCCGAGCAAATCCATCGTCGGCGCAAACGCCTTCGCGCATGAGTCGGGTATCCATCAGCACGGCGTTATCGCAAACGCCCTTACCTATGAAATAATGAAATCGACCGATGTCGGCATTCCGCAAAACACCATGGTGCTCGGCAAGCATTCCGGAAAGCACGCGCTGCAAGACAGGCTCACGCAGCTCGGCTACGAGGTTTCCAAAGAGCAGCTCGACGAAATCTTTGTTCGCTTCAAGGCACTGGCGGACAAGAAAAAGAACCTCACCGACCGGGACATCATGGCTCTTGCCATGGCAAACTCCCGCATCACCGAAACTCACGCCTATGAGCTGGCGGGACATCTTGTCAGCACCGGAAACGACATTACCAATGTTGCCTGCGTGCGGATACGCAAGGGCGAGGAGATATTTGAGGATGCTGCCATCGGCTCCGGTCCTATCTACGCTGCCTTCACAGCCGTTGACAAAATCACCGGCGTCGGCGCAACGCTTGAGGACTTCAGTCTCAATGCCGTTACAGACGGCGAGGACGCCATGGGCGAGGCGGTGGTAAAGCTTCGCTTCGGCGACGAGCTTTACACCGGACGCGGGCTTTCCACCGACGTTATCGAAAGCTCCATCCGCGCCTATATCAACGGCATAAACAAAATCGTTGCGTCAAAGCATAGCGCCGATTAAGCCAATCAAAACAGTAAAGGACTGAGCATATATGGCAATGACAATGACACAAAAAATCCTCGCCGCCCACGCCGGACTTGAGAGCGTGACGGCAGGTCAGCTTATTAAAGCGAAGCTTGATTTGGTGCTGGCAAACGACATTACAGGTCCTGTCGCCATCAACGAGTTTGACAAGGCGGGCTTTTCCTCGGTAAGCAACGACGCCCGCATAGCTCTGGTCATGGATCACTTTGCGCCGAACAAGGACATAAAAAGCGCCGAAAGCTGCAAAAAGTGCCGCAGCTTTGCAAAGCGCTTCGGCATCGAAAGCTTTTACGACGTCGGCGAAATGGGCGTTGAGCACGCCCTCATTCCAGAAAAGGGGCTTATCGCCCCGGGCGAGGCTGCAATCGGCGCTGACAGCCACACCTGCACATACGGCGCGCTGGGCGCTTTCTCAACAGGCGTCGGCTCTACCGACATGGCGGCAGGCATGGCAACCGGCGAAGCGTGGTTCAAGGTTCCCTCGGCAATAAAGGTCAATCTGACCGGAAGTCTGCAAAAATATGTCAGCGGCAAGGACGTTATTCTGCACCTGATAGGCATGATCGGCGTTGACGGCGCTCTTTATCAGTCACTTGAGTTTACGGGCGAGGGTGTAAAGAGCCTTACAATGAGTGACAGGCTTACAATTTGCAACATGGCAATCGAGGCAGGCGCTAAAAACGGCATTTTCCCCGTGGATGATATCACCCGTGAATATATGGCGGGTCGCTGCGAGCGCTCGTGGACGGCGTTTGAGGCTGATGCCGACGCTCCCTACACCCGCGTGATCGACATTGACCTGTCCGGCGTTCCCTGCACCGTCGCTTATCCACATCTGCCCGAAAACACCCACCCAGCCGACGAGGGCGCAGGCATTGAGATAGACCAGGTCGTTATAGGCTCCTGCACAAACGGCAACCTTGAGGACATGGCGGCAGCGGCGGCGATCCTGCACGGCAGGCACGTTAAAAAGGGTCTGCGCGCCATTGTGATCCCCGCCACGCCGAAAATCTATATGGAGTGCGTCGAGCGCGGCTATGTTAAAACCTTTATGGAGGCAGGCTGCATCGTTTCCACCCCCACCTGCGGACCGTGTCTCGGCGGGCATATGGGCATTCTCGCGGCAGGCGAGCGTGCCGTTGCCACGACAAACCGCAACTTTGTAGGACGCATGGGTCACGTTGAAAGCGAGGTATATCTCGCCTCTCCCGTCGTTGCCGCGGCAAGCGCGGTCACAGGGCATATATCCCATCCCAAGGAGGTCGAGAGCGAATGAAAGCACACGGAAACGCCATAAAATACGGCAACCATATAGACACCGACGTTATCATCCCCGCCCGCTATCTGGCAACGCAGGATGAAAAAGAGCTTGCCTCCCATTGCATGGAGGACATCGACAAAAGCTTTGTTTCCCGCGTAAAGCCGGGAGACATTATGGTTGCCGGGCAGAATTTCGGCTGCGGCTCCTCCCGCGAGCACGCGCCGATAGCAATTAAGGCAAGCGGCATCTCCTGCGTTATAGCCAAAAGCTTTGCGCGCATATTTTACCGCAATTCCATAAACATAGGTCTTGCCATTTTGGAATGTGAGAGCGCCGCTGAGGACATCGACGAGGGCGACGAGGTGGAAATCGACTTCGACGCGGGCGTTATCACCAACATCACCAAGGGCAAGACCTATCAGGCACAGCCCTTCCCTGATTTTATCAAGGAAATGATTCAAAAGGGCGGACTGATGGCGTCTATCAAGGGGGATAAGACATGAACAAAACAATTGCGATAATCCGCGGCGACGGCATCGGACCTGAAATCATGGACGAGGCGCTGAATGTGCTTGCCGCAGTTGCCGATAAATACGGTCACGTTTTCACCTGCGTTGATGCTCCTATGGGCGGCAACGCGATTGACAAATTCGGCGAGCCGCTTCCTAAGGACAGTCTTGAGACCTGCCTGACTGCCGACAGCGTACTGCTCTCTGCCGTCGGCGGTCCGAAATGGGACGGTATGCCCAAGGACAAGCGTCCGGAACGCGGGCTGCTCAATCTTCGCAGCGGCATGGGGCTTTTCTCCAACATTCGCCCCGCGCGCATTTTTCCTGAGTTGAAGGATGCCTCACCCTTAAAGCCCTCAATAGTCGAGCGCGGCATTGACTTTGTCGTTGTCCGGGAGCTGATAGGCGGCGCATACTTCGGCGAGCATACGACCACAAAACGCGGCGGCGAGGACTACGCGCAGGATATCATGGGCTATTCCGAGCATGAGATTTCCCGCATCGCCCACGTCGCTTTCCAAACCGCGCAAAAGCGCCGCAAAAAGGTCTGCTCTGTTGACAAGGCAAACGTGCTTGACTCCTCCAAGCTCTGGCGGCGCGTTGTCACCGAGGTTGCAAAGCAGTATCCAGATGTTGAGCTTTCCCATATGTATGTTGACAACTGCGCCATGCAGATAGTAAAAGACCCCTCGCAGTTTGACGTTATCGTCACGGAGAACCTCTTTGGCGATATTCTCTCCGACGAAGCCAGCGAGATAACAGGCTCCATTGGCATGATACCCTCAAGCAGTCTCGGCGAGGGAACGCGGGGGCTTTATGAACCGATCCACGGCTCTGCGCCCGACATTGCGGGCAAAAACGCCGCCAACCCCATTGGCATGATACTCTCCGCCGCCATGATGCTGCGCTTTTCCTTTGGAATGTCCGAGGAGGCGGACGCTGTTGAAAACGCCGTTAACACGGCTCTGCGCGACGGACTTCGCACGGGCGATATGATGAGTGACGGCTGCACACAGCTTGGCTGCCGAGAGATGGGCAGGGCAATCTGCGAAAGAATATAATTCCAAGCCGGAAATGTGCTTCCGGCAAGTCCGGCACGGCGGCAGCTCCCTCTCCGCCGTGCCTTTGTTTGTTATAAAAAAGATTTTCATTGAATTGGTCTAATATTAGTGCTATCATATTCGCAGTATAGTCGCCTGCACAGCGGCAATCAACGCACATAATGAAGGAGAAAACAATATGATCGTTATTAATTGCAGCTTCACCAGCGAAACCACCGACATGAACGACTTTTTCAAGGTTCTTGTAGACAGAGGTCTTGTTGCCGGCTCTCGCGCCGACCACGGCAACCAGGGCTACGATTTCTACATCAACGCTGAGGACCCCAAGAAGATGATGCTCATCGAGAAGTGGGAGACCATGGAGGATCTTTCCGCTCACTCCGAAACAGAGCTTTTCCAGACCTTCCGCCCCACCTGCAAGGAATTCGGCGTAAAGTCCAGACTGGCAATGTACGAGGAGTAAGCTCCTTTAAAAAGCGCTGACCGATCATGGTCGGCGCTTTTTGCCGCAAAAGACCGCCGGACGGTTTTCGTCCGACGGTCTTTTCTTTTATGCCGCGCGGCGCGGCTTTAGCTTTCGGTCACGCCGGGGGCAATAAGACGGTCTTATCTGTCATCAAGCGGTTGACTCAGCGGCATCGTATTTATCTCACCGTTTCTGTCGCGGCGGGATAATCGACCGCGTAGCCGTACTTTTCCATTTCCTCATAAGTCATTGTCGATGAGAGATAGTCCGATGCCTCTCTTTCCGTAACGGGGACGATTCCGGTATTCTCCTCAAGCCATTTGAGGGTGCGCTCGGCATCTGCCGTAACGGCGGTATCGAAATAATCGTATTTGTAGTAGTAAACGCCGGCTTTGTTAACCGCTCTTTCGTTAAGCTCAAATTCTATGCGGCAGGCGCAGACTGTGTCGTAATAAGCATCGTCAGAAATAAACCATATCCTCCCCAGCGCTCCACTGTCCATATCGGGCAGGATGCAGGTGTTATAAAGCTCAAGCATCTGCTCGACAGTGAGCTTGTGCTCGATATATTCTCCCGCCTGAGCGTCAAAGTAAGAGATATAGCCGTAACGCATGGTATCGGAATTTACAGGAACATCAAGCTGCTTGCGGTATTCAACTGCCTCCTTGGTGTTGAAAAGCTCGTTAACGTCGCCTATAATGCCCGTGCCGTCGCTGTCATAAACTGAGTATTTGCGCTCAAGCACTTTTCCGTTCTTGAGCTTATAGTCGATGGTAAGATAAAAGTATCTTCCGTCGTAATGCCTCTCATTTTCATGGAAGCTTTTATTGTTGATGATATCTTCATGGATACGCATTGCTTCGAGAAGGTTTTCCTCCTGCTCAAGCTCAACATACAAGCCGTCACATCTAAGCTCGATGCTCTCGATTTTGTCCGGCGCGGGAATTGCACGCTCATAGCCAAAAACGTCGAACTCCACGCAAAGCATTAACGCCGTGATTACAAATGCGGTTGCGCAGTAGCCTGCCCAGCTTCTTGCGCTGAACACGCGCAGAGTCTTTTGCATAAGCATCTCAGCGGAAAAATATCCGATAAACGCGCCGATGAGCATGAACAGAAGCATGAGCAGCGCCGAGGTCAGCGCGGTATAGCGGTTATCGCCGTAAAAAGAAGTATAGTAGATCGCAGTTCCGATGACCAGCGCGCAGCCGATGCTCAGGCAATATTTGAATATGGGCTTGAGCGGGCGCACAGCAACAACATCGCCTGCTGTTTCCATACGGCGCTTCTTGATAAGCAGCAGCGCGCACACGGCAAATACCAGTCCCACAATGCCGTATATAATCAGTTGTGTCCAGCCGTCAAAGTAGTAGGCGGTGGTGATATAGTCGCCGTTTGGTAAGCTCCTACCCGTGTTTTCGATACTCGTGTAAAACATACCGACCATAGGCGAAAGCCAGTTTGAGTCTGTGTCGGCTGAATGACCGTAGCCATAAACGACCAGCCTCAATACAATGTTAACAAAAAACTCAACAACCCATGCAGTGAAGTTTAAAACGGCATACACGGCGGGGAGTACAAGGATATGTCCCGTGAAGCTCGCGCAGAGGCTTGCAAAGCCAAAGAAGAATATGTTCATTAGGCAGATCATTGCAAGACCCTGAAGCAGATATCCAAAGCCGAGTGCGCCGCACGCGCTCTCAACAAATGCGGTCAATGCAAAAACGATGAGGTTTGAAGCCAGCATTCCGGCAAGTCCCGCTGTGAACAAGGAGCAGAACACTCCCTCGCGCTTTATGGGCAGCGAGCACATCATGGAAACACTGCGCGCGTTATACAGATAGCCAAAGGCCGCCATAGCGATAAGAACGCCAAATACCGCAGACATTACAATACCCGCGCCATGCGATATCTGCATAACATAACGCGCCGCCTCAATAGCCGCATCGTAGTTATTGCCGGTATTCTGCGCATAGCTAATCGCGCTGCGCAGCGAGTTATGCAGCGAAATGGGAAGCAGCAGCACCCAAATAGCCAGATAGGCGGCGAAAATGGGCCAAAAGCGCTTATACAGGTTCGATACCAGAGTTTTGTTAAAGAATGATGTCTTTGACTTCATAGTGCTCACCTCCCAGTTCGTAAATAAATATCTCCTCAAGCGAAAGCGGAACAACGTCCATAAACAGCGGCTGACAGGCAGCAAGCTTGTTTGTTATCTCCTCGTTGCTGCCGCGAACGATGATCGTTTGAAGTCTGCCGGTGGTGCTGGTGTGGAGTATGTTCATGCCCTCGGGTAGCTTTGCTCCGTCCGGCAGGGCAAGCTGAACCTTGGCTATGTTCTCCTGCATCTCCGAAAGACTGCGCTCAAGCAGGATCCTGCCCTTGCTCATAATGCCAACGTGGTCGCACACATCCTCAAGCTCACGAAGATTGTGCGAGGAGACAAGCACCGTTGTGCCATACTCTGCAACGTCCGCCATAAGAATGCTCCAGACCTGGCGGCGCATAACAGGGTCAAGACCGTCAACAGGCTCATCGAGCACGAGCACCTTCGGGCACATGGAGGCTGCCAGCCAAAACGCCGCCTGCTTCTGCATACCCTTGGAGAGACTGCGCATTTTCGTGTTTTCGTTAAGCTCAAATGCCTTGCGCAGATTTTCGTAGCGCTCAACAGAGAAGTTGGGGCAAAGACCCTTATAAAACTTCATCATATCCTTAATGGTTGCCTGAGTATAGAAAAACACATCGTCGGGGATATATGCTATATCCTTTTTAACCTGCGGGTTTTCGTAAACAGGCTGTCCGTCGATAAGCACTTCGCCCTCATCCTGCTTGAAAATGCCCGTTATGTGGCGGATTATTGTGGATTTGCCCGCTCCGTTAGGACCTACCAAGCCATAGATAGCGCCTGTCGGCACGGTTAAATTAAGCCCGTCAAGAGCCTTAAAGCCGTCAAAGCTCTTTGAGACATTTTTTACCTCAATCATTTCTGCGCCTCCCTGCTGCTGTTTTCTTTGATATGCGCGCATATCTCGGCAATGCTGACATCAAGCTGCGTAAGCTCGGCAACCGCCGCATCGAGCTTTGCAAAAAGCTCCGTCTTATGGGCATCGCGCGCCTGCTCGCATTCGGAAACAAAGCTGCCCTTGCCGGGAACTGAATAAATATAGCCCTCCGTCTCCAGCTCTCTGTAAGCTTTCTGAATAGTGTTTGGATTAATGGCAAGCTGACCTGCCAATTCGCGGACGGACGGGATTTTATCGTCCGTTGCGAGGACGCCGGTGATTATTGAGCGGCGAAGGCTGTCCTTGACCTGCTCATAAATCGGTCTTGCATCCCTGTAATTTATCGTGAACACTAAATCACCTCCCTATCGTGTTATCCGTACTATTTATTCTAGTACAGACAGTTTAAATCATGTCACAAAGAATGTCAAATGTTTTTATTAAATTTTTCAAATAAAAGTTTAGCTTATCCAATTTACCGCTTTGCGCCGCAAGCGCGAAAAAGCTTGCGTGAACGGTCACGGCAAGATATAATAATGTGTTATGAAATCATGGCAAATCCATAGCTTAACCGGAGGCAGACGAAAAATGAACTATGATGCCGGAAAATGCGATATTGCGGTCATTGGAGCAGGTCACGCGGGTATAGAGGCGGCTCTCGCCGCCGCGCGCATGGGACTTGACACCGTAATTTTCACCATAAATCTTGACACCTGCGGCAATATGCCCTGCAATCCCGCCATCGGCGGCACGGGCAAGGGGCATCTGGTTCGTGAGCTTGATGCTCTCGGCGGCGAGATGGCAAAGGCGGCGGATAAAGCTTGCATCCAATACCGAATGCTCAACCGCGGCAAGGGCTGCGCAGTGCATTCTCTGCGTGCGCAGGCGGATAGGCGCAAGTATCAGTCGCTTATGAAGCACACGCTGGAAAACCAAGAAAATCTGCGTGTAAAGCAGGCTGAGATCGTCGAGCTGGGCGTGGAAAACGGCGCTGTTTCATTTGTCCGCACGCATACCGGCGCAACCTACGCCTGCAAGGCGGTGGTTATCTGCACGGGAACATATTTAAAAGGAAGAATAATCATCGGCGATGTCCTTATAGACTCAGGACCGGACGGCGTTGCGGCGGCTACAAAGCTTTCCGGACAGCTTGCAGAACTCGGTCTTAATATGCGGCGCTTCAAAACGGGTACTCCTCCGCGTGTCAACCGCCGCAGCGTTGATTTTTCCAAAATGGAGCTTCAGCCGGGTGATGAGGACATAGAGCCCTTTTCCTTTACGACCACGGAGCCTTTGTATAACCGCGCTGTGTGCTACCTTACCTACACCAACGAGCGCACGCATGAGATCATCCGCGCCAACCTCGACCGCAGTCCCATTTACAGCGGCGTTATTGAGGGCATAGGTCCGCGGTACTGCCCTTCCATAGAGACAAAAATAATGACCTTTCCCGACAAACCGCGTCATCAGCTTTTCATCGAGCCGATGGGGCTGGACACCGAGGAGCTTTATATTCAGGGCTTTTCCTCGTCTCTGCCGGAGGAGGTGCAGCTTGCCATGCTGCATACGCTGCCCGGACTTGAGCACGCGGAGATGACCCGTCCTGCCTATGCCATCGAATACGACTGCATAGACCCGACCGAGCTTTATGCTACACTTGAAACGAAAAAGATTTCCGGTCTATATGGCGCGGGGCAGTTTAACGGCTCCTCCGGCTATGAGGAGGCGGCGGTGCAGGGCTTTATGGCGGGCGTTAACGCGGCGCTTAAAATCAAGGGCGAGGAGCCTCTCATTCTCCGCCGCTCCGACGCATATATCGGCACGCTGATAGACGACCTTGTTACCAAAGGCACAAACGAGCCCTACCGCATGATGACCTCGCGCGCTGAATATCGTCTTTTGCTGCGGCAGGATAACGCCGACCTCCGCCTTTCGCATTACGGGCTGCGCATTGGGCTTATTTCACCGGAGCGCCACCAGCGTGTGCTTGATAAATATGCCGCAGTTGAGCGCGAAATGCAAAGGCTGGAAAGCAGTTACCTTTCTCCGACGGACGAGCTTTGTGCCTTTCTTGAAAGCAAGGGTACAACAGCACCGAATACCGGCATTAGCCTGGCAACGCTCCTGCGCAGACCCGAGATAAGCTATCAGGACCTTGAGCGCTTTGACACGCAGCGCGAAAAGCTTCCGCGCGCCGTTGCAGAGCAGGTGGAGATATCCGTCAAATATGCAGGCTATATTGACAGACAGCTTCGGCAGGTAAAAGAGTTTGCGAAAATGGAAAGCCGCCGTCTGCCTGCGAATATCGACTACAACGCCATCGCAGGGCTTCGCCTTGAGGCGCGGCAAAAACTGACTCAGATTCGCCCTGAAAACTTCGGGCAGGCAAGCCGCATATCCGGCGTTTCGCCGGCGGACATAGCTGCGCTTATGGTCTACATCGAAAGCCGCAAAAGCGGCGCATGAAAGGAGCAGGCGATGGAAAAAGTAATACTGGGGCTTTCCGGCGGCGTTGACTCCGCCGTGTCGGCGCGTCTGCTCAAGAAACAGGGCTATGAGGTTTTGGGGCTGTTTCTTGATATAGGCGCGGAGGCGGCGCGGCAGGACGCCATTGCCGTTGCGGAATATCTCGGCATACCGCTCAAATGCCTTGATATAACGGCTGAGCTTGAAAAAAACGTCTGCGCGCCCTTTACCGCCGCCTATCTTCGCGGCGAAACTCCGAACCCCTGCATCATGTGTAACCCCACGGTGAAGTTTAAAGCCCTATGTGACTATGCCGACGAGCAGGGCGCTGAATATATTGCGACCGGGCATTATGCTCTTGCCGAAAAGGGCTGTATATACAAGGGGCATCCGCAAAACGACCAAAGCTATATGCTCTGCCGCGTAAAACGTGAGCAGGCGGCAAGACTTCTTCTCCCTCTCGGCGGCTTTGCCAAGGAGCGTGTGCGCGATTTGGCGCTGGAAATGGATCTCCCCGTTGCCAAAAAGCCTGACAGCATGGAGATCTGCTTTATCCCCGATAAGGACTACGCGGGCTTTATTGCAAAGCGAGCCGAAACACCGCCTCCGGGCAGCTTTGTTTTTAACGGTTCGGTTATCGGTCAGCACGAGGGCATCCACCGCTACACCGTCGGTCAGCGCAGACCGGGGCTTTATAACGAGCGAAAGCTCTATATCTCAGAAATCCGTCCCGAAACCAATGAGGTGATCCTCTCGCTTTGGGACGACCTTTTCAAAACCGAGGTACGCGCGCGGGACATGAGCTGGCTTATTGAAACGCCGGCACAGCCGCTTCGCGCAAGCGTCAAGGTGCGCCACACGAAGTGGGAATGCCCCGAATGCACGGTCACCCCCCTGCCGGACGGCGGCGCTCTTATCGAAACCGACGAGCCTGTCCGTGCTCCCGCAAGGGGGCAGGCGGCGGCGCTTTATCAGGGCGATCGTCTCATCGGCGGAGGATTTATAATTTAAGCTCGGCAGCGCTATCGCACCGGCTTGAAAAAGGGACTCTTTCTTTCCGTTTTGGAAAGAAAGAGTCCCTTTTGGTTGTTGTTCAGCAAGCGCAGTCAGCGGCTAAATGCTCAGCAGAGCGTAGCGCCCGCGGGGATAGCGTCATCCAGCATAAGGAGATTTAGCTTATCGTCCTTCTCGGCGGAGATGATCATGCCGTTGGACTCCTCGCCCATCATCTTGCGCGGCGGAAGATTGGTGCAGGCAACAACGGTTTTGCCTACCAACTCCTCAGGCTTATAATACTTGGCAATGCCCGATAGTATCTGCCGGGGAGTTCCGCTGCCGTCATCGAGCTTGAATTTCAGGAGCTTTTCGCTCTTTTTAACATTTTCACATTCCAGCACCTTGCAGACGGTCATGCGGACCTTGGCAAACTCGTCTATGGTAACAGTCGGTATCTCCGGCTCGGCATTCTTGGCATTAAGGTTTTCAAGCGCTTCAAGCTCCTTTGCCAAATCAATGCGCGGGAAGAGCGTTTCGCCCTTTTTAACGCTGACGTCGGCGGGAAGAACGCCGAAGATATTTGCCTTGTCCCAAACGCAGTCCTCCGGTCTTGCGCCGATCTGCTCAAACGCCTTTTCGCAGCTTTCGGGGATGAACGGCACGAGCAGGCTGACAGTTATGCGGATAGTCTCCAGCAGGTTATACATTACGGTTGCAAGGCGCGCTTTGTTGCTCTCGTCCTTTGCAAGCACCCAAGGTGCTGTTTCGTCGATGTATTTATTTGCGCGGGAAATGACCTTAAACACCTCGATAAGCGCATTTTGCGGAGCAAAAGCTTCCATATTCTTTTCGTAAATATCACGCAAAGCCCCTGCCATTGAAACAAGCTCGTCGTCAAGAGCGTCCATCTGACGTTCGGCAGGGAGAGTTCCGCCAAAATACTTGATGACCATAGCAACAGTGCGGGAAAGGAGGTTTCCCAAGTCGTTTGCAAGGTCGGAATTAATGCGGGTGATAAGGGCTTCATTGGTAAAGCTGCCATCAGAGCCAAAGGGGAATTCGCGCATTAAGAAGTATCTGAGCGCGTCAACGCCGTAGCGCTCGGCAAGCACGACAGGGTCAACAACATTGCCCTTTGACTTGCTCATTTTGCCGCCGTCAATAAGCAGCCAGCCGTGACCATAGACCTTTTTCGGCAGCGGCAGCTCCATGCTCATAAGCATGGCCGGCCAGATGATGGAATGGAAGCGGACGATCTCCTTGCCGACAATATGGACATCGGCAGGCCAAAACTTGTCAAAGTCGTCATAGCGGTCGTTGAGGTAGCCGAGAGCAGTGATGTAGTTTGAAAGCGCATCCACCCAAACGTAAACAACATGACCGGGGTCAAAGGTTACGGGTATTCCCCATGTAAACGTGGTACGGGAAACACAAAGATCCTCAAGACCCGGCTTAATGAAGTTATTAATCATCTCGTTAACGCGGCTTGCAGGCTCAAGGAAGGTGCCTGTTTCAAGCAGCGCCTGCACGCGGTCGGCATATTTGGAAAGGCGGAAGAAATACGCCTCCTCCTCCGCATCGTGAACCTCACGACCGCAGTCCGGGCATTTGCCGTCAACAAGCTGGCTTTCTGTCCAAAAGCTTTCGCAGGGCGTACAGTATTTGCCCTTATAGCTGCCCTTGTAGATGTCACCCTTGTCGTACATCTTCTTGAAAATCTTCTGGATGGACTCTACATGGTAATCGTCCGTTGTGCGGATAAAGCGGTCATTGGAGATGTTCATCAGCTTCCACAAATCAAGGATGCCGCCCTTGCCCGCAACGATCTCATCGACAAACTGCTGCGGCGTTACGCCCTTTGCCTTTGCCTTTTCCTCAATTTTCTGCCCGTGCTCATCAGTGCCGGTAAGGAACATAACATCATAGCCGCACATTCGCTTGTAGCGCGCTATCGCGTCGGTAGCAACAGTGCAGTAGGTATGACCTATATGCAGCTTGTCCGAGGGGTAGTAAATCGGGGTCGTGATGTAAAATGTTCCTTTGCTCATTTCTTCTGTCCTCCAAAATACGGGGAGCTTTTCCCCTGTTTTGCATTAATAGCTGCCGCTTATTCCTCGGTTTTCTGTGAGGGGATAACAGCGGATTCAGGTGTGGGAGCGGGGGTTGCCACGGATTCGGGTGTGGGAGCGGGCGTTGCCACAGATTCGGGTGTCGGCACAGGGCTTGTCTCCGCAGGTGCCGTTTCCACCGGAGCCGACGGTGAAACAGGCTCGGAGGGTGCAGGCGAAGTTTTCACAGGCTCGCTCGGCGAAGGCTCTGTGGACGGGGAGGGACTCTCAGGCTCAGGGCTTTCGCTCGGTTCGGGAGACTCCTCCTCGGTATGGTAATGGTACTGGCTGGTAGCTTCCTTCTTCTTGCTGATGAGGTTGCCGTCCTTGTCATAAACACAGCGATAGGAGGCAGCGCCGTAGCCGTTCGCCGTACCCCATGTTTCAGTAGTCATTTCAACTCTGATCCCCTCGGGATTTGAGCCGAAGATCTTTACATAAACCGTGTATGCTTCCTTGTCTATGCCTGCTTCGATTTTTATCGGATATTCGCCGTCATTTTTGAACTTAAAGTCGGGAGACGGCCAGCTAACCGTGGCATCAAGTCCCGCGGGAAGATAGCTGACGCCGAAATAGTGGCAGGTGCGCTGCGTGATCTCAAGGTTTGCAACCATCGCGCAGTAATATAGAGTGGAGGAAACCTGGCAGATGCCGCCACCGGTCTCTTGAACCACTTGACCGTTGTTATAAGCGCCCGCGGCCTGATAGCCGGCGGCTCTGGTTCGCTCACCGAGAGCCTCGTTATAGGAAAACTCCTCACCGGGGTTGAGAATTATTCCGTTAATAGAGGCTGCCGCCTTGGTGATGTTGTTCACGCGCGAGGAGCTGCTTCCGCTCAAGCTGGTGCTTTTTTGCGACAGCAGGTCTGCAAACAGCATATCGTTGAGCTTATCTGTCGTTATGTCCGGCTCTGTTATTATGAGCGGAATTACGACCAGCTCACCGTTTTGCGCTTCGTCCCAAAGGCGCTGCGCCTGCTCCATATCGAATTTACGTCCGTTGACGTGCTCTGTCGCCGCTTTTAGCTCCGGGTCATACTCGGCATTCTTCGGCTCTTGATAAACCGTGTCGTAAAGCTCGGCAAGGTCCAGCTCCTGCGCGGGAGCGCTTGCTCCCTCCTGCGGCTGTATCGGCATATAGACAATGGTCTCAAACTTGCCCTCCTTGAGAGCCTCGGCAACCATTTCGTAAAGCTCCTCCTTGTCGAGCTTAACGGCGTTTGCGCCCTTGACGATGGTAATGCTCTCCTCGCCGATGTCAAGGTCGCTTTCCATCAGCGCAACGCTTGCCCGGCGCACCGCCTCGCTCGTTACCTCGCGCAGATAGTCCTCTTTTAGCTGCGCGCCGTCCGCCACGGTCAGCTCCATGCCGCCCGTGAGACACTTGACATATGTAATTGTGTTGGTGATAAAGCTGCCGCCGTGGCAGGCGTCATATGCGAAAACAGCGGCGTCCGGCGCGCTGAGATAGCAGCCAGCATCCTTTGCGCTGATGATAAGCTCAAGATCCGCGGGCATCTCAACAACCAGCTCTCGGTCGTCCTTTGTGCCTATGCTGCCTTTTGACAGGACGTTTGCAGCCTGCTCCATTGTCATGCCGGAAAGGTCATTTCCCTCCATGCTGACATTGGGGAAAATGGTTTCAAGTCCGTTTGCATATGCACCCAGCATTCCCACCGCAAGGCAAAGCACGACAAAAGCCGAGGCAATGATGATCCCCGCTTTTGCACCGCTTTTTTTGTTTACGTTATCACTCTGAGGGTGGGCTTTTTCCCCACGCACTTTTTCCCTGTTTGTTTTTTCTTTGGGTGACCTTCTTGCAGGCTCGTTGCCCGTATTGTCGGGTCTATTTCCAAACAGCTTAATGATACCCACCGTCCCTTTGATTTTTTTGTATCTTATGCTCTGTAGCTGTAGTTGCCCTCGTTATCGGGCATTCTAAGCTCCGGCTCAGACTGTCCGTTTGAGCCGAGTATCCACGGGTTTGCGCTCATCTTTGTTTGTGACTGAGCTTCAAGCAGAGTGCCTATCAGGATATTTGAGAGCAAAAAGCCGGAGGAGGTAAAGCTCCAGCGTCCGTTGTTATAGCGGGTCCAGCCCTTTTTCTGGTATTCGCTTAAAAGGTATTCCATGCGGTCAAAGCCGCTTTTATATACCTTGAAATATTCTCGTTTGGATATGCCGCGCACGGTGCGCATACCAAGCATGATATACTCCGCCGCGCGCTCAAGGCTGCCTATGTGTTCATATTCATCTATTATCTCCGTTCCGTTCATAACGCCGGAGATGTAGCCTTCAAGGTCGCTTTTGAAGCTGTAACGCAGGTTGCCAACGCAGGAATGCGCCCCCGGTCCAAAACCCATATAGTCGTCAAGCCGCCAGTATTTCAGGTTGTGCTTGGACTCATAGCCCTCAATGGCAAAGTTCGATATTTCGTACTGGTCGTAGTCGTAATGCTGTAGGATGTCGGTCATGTAAAGGTACATATCCGCCTGCTCATCGTCGCTCGGCAGGCTGTCAGTACCCTTATATTTCTCGATCGGCGTACCCTCCTCAATTTTAAGACCATAGCAGGACATATGCTGCGGGTGCATTGCAAGCGCCTTGAAAAGAGTATCCGCCCAGTCGTTGCGCGACTGAGTGGGCAGACCGTAGATGAGGTCGATGCTGATGTTGTCAAAGCCCTCGCTGCGCGCCATTTTCATCGCCTGCTCCGCCTGACGGAAGTTATGGCGGCGACCAATCAGCTTGAGGATATCGTCGTTTGCCGACTGCACTCCCATTGACAGGCGGTTTATACCCTCGCTGCGCATCATACGCAGGTCTTCCTTTGTTACGCTGTCGGGATTGACCTCAACCGTGACCTCGGCTGATCTAAGCACCTTTGCCGAGCGCTTCAGGGTATTGAAAAGCTCGCAGATATATTTTGCACCGTAGTAGCTGGGAGTACCTCCACCAAAATAGACGGTGTCAATATAATAAGGTTCCATCTGCGGCGCGGTTTCTATGATGTGCTTGATAAGCGCCTGCTGATATTTGGGCATCAGCCCATCGCAGCCGTCAAGCGAATAGAAATCGCAGTATGAGCATTTGCCGGCGCAAAACGGTATGTGGATGTAAATTCCAAGCATTTTGTCCATGGCGCCGACTCCTTTCGATAGTCTTTGTGATAAAGAGCATTTTATAACAAACGGTGTATCCCTGTCAAGCAAAGCCACGCTCCGCAGCTTATCCCTTTGCCGCGCAAAAGGCATGCGGACGCCGCTTGTCCGCATGCCTTCTGCATTATCTTGCAGGTCAAAAACTAAAACAGCTTACAAATAAGCTCTGTGTACTCGGTGGGGTTATCCAGAGGCAGCCCCGCGATCAGCAATGCCTGAGCGTAAAGGATCTTTGAAAGCTCGGCAGCCTTGTCCTTATCGCTGTCATAGGCGCTCTTGAGAGCCGCAAAGGCGGGATGCTCGGCGTTCAGCTCAAGCACGCGGCTTGCCTTAACATTTTGCGCGACGGGATTATTCTTCATCATGGAGAAGTATTTTTCCATCTCTATGGTAACATCGCCGTCTGTCGTGAGGAACACGGGAGAGGTCTTGAGCTTTGAGGAAATGCGAACGGAGGAAAGTGCCTCACCTACCGAATCTTTGACAAACTCAAGAAGCTCCTTGTTCTCCTCCTGCTTCTTCTCCGCTTCTTCCTTGCTTTCCACGCCCTCGAAGCCAAGGTCGTCGGTCGTGATGTTGCAGAAGCTCATACCGTCATATTCCTTTAGCTCGCGGACAACAAAATCATCGATCTCGCCTGTCATGTAAAGGATCTCGTAGCCCTTGTCACGAACCTGCTCCGCCTGCGGCAGGCTCTCCGCCTGGTCGATGCTGTCCGTGCAGACGAAATAGATGAGCTTTTGCTCCTCGGGCATTTTGCTCTTGTATTCCTTGAGAGGGATAAGCTCTTTTTCCGTGCTGGAATAGAACATCAGCAAGTCAACAAGCAGATCCTTTTTCTCGCCGTAGTTGTTGCAGATGGAGTATTTAAGCTGGTCGGAAAAAGCCCCGTAAAACTGCTCGTATGCCTCGGGTTCTTCCTCCATAAGGCGCAGAAGCTCGTTTTTGACCTTCTTTTCAAGGTTATTGGAGATGGTCTTGAGCTGTCTGCCGTGCTGGAGGGTCTCGCGGGAGATGTTCAGCGAGAAATCGGGGCTGTCCACGATGCCGCGCACAAAGCGGAAGCAGTCGGGAATAACGTCCTTGCAGCGCTCCATGACCATAACGCCGTTGGAGTAAAGCTGAAGCCCCGGCTCAAACTGGTCGGAGAAGAAGTTCGAGGGCGCTCTGCCGGGAATAAATAGCATTGCCTTGTATTCGAGCGTTCCCTCGGCGTTAACGCGGATGGTGGCAACGGGGTCGGCATAGTCGTAATAGAGGTTTTTGTAAAACTCGTTGGACTCCTCAACATCAACCTCGTCCTTGGGACGCTGCCAAATGGGGATCATGCTGTTGATGGTTTCCTCAACGGTTCTGTATTCGGTTTTCATAATGGGCTTGCCGTCGGCGTCAAATTCGCCGGACTCCACCTCCTCCGGCTGCACCATATCCATAACGATTGGCCAGCGGATAAAGTCGGAGTATTTTTTGACCATCTGACCGATGGAGATATGGTTGAGGTAGCGTGTATACTCGCTCTCCTCAACATCCTGCTTGATGTTGAGGATAATGTCCGTTCCAACGCCGTCCTTCTGCCATTCGGTGATGGTGTAACCGTCAACACCCTCGCTTTCCCACTTGTAGGCGGTGTCCGAGCCGTATGCCTTGGTGATGACCGTTACCTTGTCGGCGACCATGAACGCCGAGTAGAAGCCAACACCGAACTGACCGATAATGTCAAGGTCGGAGGCATCGCCCGTTTTGTCCATATCGCCCTTGAACTGAAGCGAGCCGCTCTTTGCAATGACACCGAGGTTGTTTTCCAAATCCTCCTTGGTCATGCCGATGCCGTTATCCGAAACGCTGATGATACGGTCCTTCTCGGAAACGCCGAGCTTAATTTTAAAATCGGAGCGCTGCATTCCCACCTTATCGTCAGTAAGAGACAAATAGCAGAGCTTGTCAATAGCGTCGCTGGCGTTCGATATAAGCTCCCTCAGGAAGATCTCAGGGTGCGTATAGATGGAGTTTATCATCAGATCCAGAACTCTTTTGGATTCTGCTTTAAACTGTTTTTTTGCCATTGCTTATGTGACCTCCTGTGCAATGAAATATTCGCATACTGTTTATTCTATCACCTTTTTGTCATATTTCAACTACCGAAATGCCGTTTGCGCTCTGTTTTAAAAGAAAAGCTGCATTTTCCCCCGGCAGCTTGAACGAAAAGCGGCGTCACGCCGCTCTTTTGCAGGTTAAATCGCCAAATATTCATTCCTGCCTTCAATATGCTTTGTTTTATGGAGTGGGCGTGTTATAATAAGCTCAAGTCGAATTATCGCGCGGCAGCGCATTTCTCATACGCATCCGAAAACAAAAAAGCGCCGTGCTTTTCTCGCCGGCGCAATCAATATAAAAAGGAGCGCAACATAATGAGCAACGAAAAAAAGATCATTTCAACCAATCAGGCTCCGTCGGCTATCGGTCCTTATTCTCAGGGCATAGCCGCCACAGGGACGGCGGTTTTCGTTTCCGGTCAGATACCCATTGACCCGGCTACCGGCAGCATAGCAGGCGGCGATATCGAAACCCAGGCTCGTCAGTCTCTTAAAAACGTGAAAGCAGTCCTTGAGGCAGCGGGAGCGGAGCTAAAAAACGTTGTCAAGACTACCGTTTTCCTCAGCGATATGAATGATTTTGCCGCAATGAACGCAGTTTACTCCGAGTTTTTCACCGAAAACTGCCCTGCCCGCTCCGCGGTTCAGGTTGCGCGCCTTCCCAAGGATGTCAAGGTCGAGATAGAGGCAATCGCCTTTGTGTAAAAGGCTTATACCGGCAGAGAGCGCACGAGCTTCTAAAGAGGCTCGTGCGCTGTTTCAGTATTGTCTGCCGCAGCCTGCGTTATATCGTTTATCCACTTTCTGGAGCGAAATCTCCAAATACCCAGCCCGAATTTAACAAGGTTTTCGGACACCATGGAAAGGCACACCCACACGATGTCCGTTTTCAGCACCAGTCCGCAGAGCGCTGTAAGCGGGATTGCAACAAGCCACAGCGGGGTGATGTCGATAACGGTCGCCGCGCGAACGTCTCCGCCGCCGCGAAGAACTCCAACAATGGCGGTGCTGTTAAACGCTCTCGGAGCGAGGAAGATATATGTAACCGTCTGCATCACGGTCGCAAAGCGGCAGGCAAGCGGCGAGAGTCCGAACAGCGGGTAGACAACCGGCTCAATAAACATATACAGCAGCAAAAGCATTATGCAGCCGATGCCCAAGCCGAGCATCACCGACGTTGCGCAAAGAGTGGCGCCGACCTCGTAGGACTCGTCCATGCGTCCTTTTCCTATCTCTCGTCCGATGATAACGGCGGCCGTGCCGGCAAGTGCAAAAATCGCCACTGTGCATAGCTTTTCAATGTTGCCTGCGATGGTGTATGCCGCGAGTATCTCCGTTGAGTTTTCCATATGCCCCATAATGGTGGGGAAAATCGAAGTTCCCAGCCCCCAGAGCGTTTCGTTGAGCACCACAGGCGTTGAATAGCGGAGGAATTTTTTCAGCATCGCCCTGTTCGGGCTAAAGGCAAGCGAAAGGTTCATTCTAAAGCGGCGGTTGCAGCTTTCGTATACGAGCATCAGAATAAGCTCCGCAACACGAGCCAGCAGCGTTGCAAGCGCCGCGCCTTCAACGCCCATAGCCGGAGCACCCAGCTTGCCGAAAATCAGCACCCAGTTGAGGAAGGTGTTTATAAGCATGGAGCAGCCGAAAATCATCAACCCAAGCTTCGGATTTTCCATGCTGCGGTGCGCGCCGACATACACGCCGACAAGGCTGTTGAATATGTACGATGCGCCGGCGATGCGGATGTATTTCGCCGATATCCCAACGAGCAGCGCATTGTCGCTGAAAAGCGACATGAAATGCTGCGGTATCAAAAATGTAATCAGTGCAAAAATCGTGCTTACAGCGCCCGTAAAGCAAAAGGCTATGCCCATCACGCGGTTTATCGAGTCTCTGTCCTGCTTGCCCCAGAATTGGCTTATCAGCACGGCAGAGCCGCTTTGCACACCGAACACTAAAAGCTGAATAACAAAAATCGGGGTGTTTGCAAGCGTTACCGCCGCCATCGGGGCTTCACCCAGCAAGCCGACCATGAAAATATCGACCATAGCAAGCCCGGTCATAATAAGGTTTTGTATCATCATAGGCAGCGCAAGGGAAAACAGGTCTTTATAAAAGCCCTTTCCGCGCTTCATGTAGCTAAACATGATGCAGCCCCATCCTTTCTGTCTTTCTCCTCAATCCCAACAATTCGGCGTTCGGGGTCGTAAGCGTTAATTTTACGACGAAAGCTACAAAAAGTCAATCGTTTTCTTGCGTATAATCACATACTTACGTTTTCAATTTGCATATAACATACAAATACTTGTAATAATTGCCGAAATTTGGTCGAAATATGCTCGCGCCATTGCTTTTATTGATAAATGTGATATAATATAGACAGTAAATCGAAGCCCTCCGCGGCGGACTGATTTACAATCAAATCGGCACTGAGCCGAAAGAAGGAGTTGGACCTTATGAAGTTTACTATCACCGAAAAGAAAATCCAAGTATCCGACGAGATCAAGGAATACGCCGAACGCAAGGTCAGTAAAATTGATCGCTTCTTCCGTGGAGATGCCGAAGCCTTTATAACCTTCAGCTCCGAAAGGGGCAGATATAAAGCTGAGGTCACCATAGAAAATAACGGCACCTTCTATCGCGTAAGCGAAGTAACAAGCGATATGCACGCCTCGATAGACTCCGCCTGCGCTTCCATTGAGCGCCAGATTCGCAAGAACAAGACCCGTCTTGAAAAGCGTCTGCGCGAGGGTGCATTTGATAAAGATCCGGAGGCAAGCTTCCTCCCCGAGCCTGAGGAGGATTCGTTTGACATCGTTCGCACCAAGCATTTCCCCATAAAGCCCATGACCGTCGATGAGGCGATTTTGCAAATGAACCTTCTGGAGCACACATTCTTCGCTTTCAAAAACCAGAACGAGCACGACGCTTTCTCCATTGTTTATCGTCGCCGTGACGGCGGCTATGGTCTGATTTCCGACGAAATCTAAGCGTAAAACCGGGTTTTTCCGGTTTTGCATACGAGGATTTAACCAATGAAAAAGCTTCCTGCGCTTCTCCTCTCTCTTTCAATACTCTCCGCGCTTTCCGCCTGCGGCGCAAGTGAGCAGGTGCTGTCCGCCGAGGAAAGCCCTCCGCAGCAGCCCTCGCAAACAGAGCTTGAGTCCGCTCAGCCGGACAAGCAGCAGAAAAGCTCCGATTGGAGCGAGCTTGAGCGCGTTTTAACCATTGCCTACTCGGGCAGCGCCGACACAGGTGAAACTGTGGTGTTCATGCTCTCGGAGGACAGCTCGCTTGCCTTGATATGCGTTGCCAACACCTACACGGGTGAGAGCATCTGCATCAGCGGCGAGACTGCCGCCTTTGAGCTTGAAAACGGCTCTGTTAACTACACAATCAGCGATGAAACGCAGGGACTTTGCCAATCACTTAACGCGCAGAGAGCAGAAAACGGCAGCATCAGGCTTGACATGGACGAGCTTGGCTTTGCCGAAGTCGCCGGCAGCTCGCAGGAAACGGTTTTTGAGCTGCTTGCTTCACTCGGCATCGACTCGGTCGCCATAGCATAACGCAAAAAGCTCCGAAATTGACCGCAAGCGGTCAGTTTCGGAGCTTTATTCATCAGCTGAACTTCAAGCTTATATCCAGCGCCTTTACGCTGTGGGTCAGCGCGCCGATGGAGATGACATCAACGCCCGTTGCCGCGACCTCGGCAAGGTTTTTCTCTCCCATGTTTCCGCTTGCCTCGGTAATGGCGCGACCATTTATCAGCTTCACGGCTTGGCTCATCAGCTCGTTTGTCATATTGTCGAGCATGATGATATCCGCGCCCGCATCAAGCGCCTGCTGCACCTGCTCAAGAGTTTCGGTCTCCACCTCGATTTTCATAACGTGAGGAACAGCTCCGCGCGCCGCCTTAACAGCCTGCGCAATGCCGCCCGCGGCGGAGATGTGGTTATCCTTTATAAGCACACCGTCGGAAAGGTTGAAGCGGTGGTTATGTCCCCCGCCCACGCGAACGGCATATTTCTCAAGCACACGCAGACCGGGCGTTGATTTTCTGGTGTCAACAATGCGCGCGCCTGTGCCTTTGACCTCAGCGACCGCCTTTGCGGTTGCCGTAGCTGTGCCTGAAAGACGCTGCATGAAGTTCAGCGCCACGCGCTCACCTGTAAGCACACTGCGCGACGGACCTTCCACCGTGGCAAAATACTGCCCTTTTTCAACCCGGTCACCGTCTTTTACCTGCGCCCGAAAAACAATCGAGCTATCCACCAGCGCGAAAACGCGCTTTGCGATTTCAAGCCCGCAAATAACGCCGCTCTCCTTGGCAAGAAAAGCGCCCTCGGAGCGGTTTTCCGCAGGAATGCAGCTAATTGTTGTTATATCGCCCGTGCCGACATCCTCGCGCAGGGCGGCGAGCAGCAGCTCGTCAAGTCCTATATAGTCCATAATACCTCCCGCTGTCGGGCAATGCCCGAAATACGGATATCAGTCTTCCCTGTAATGCGCACCGACGCTCTCTTTTCTGGCGATAGCGGCGCTTAAAATCTCTCTTGCGATGGTGGCAAGGTTGAGGATTTCCAAATATTCCTTGCCGGGGCAGAAGCCCTCCTGAAGCTCATTATAAAGCTTATTGATACGCTCAAGGGCGTAATTCATTCCCTGCCCGTTTCGCGCAACAAAGCAGTATTCGCTCATAAGCTCCTGTATCTCCTTGCGGTCTGCTTCAAAGTCTCTTTTAATCAGCGGACGTGCAACGAGCTTCGGAAGCTCTACCTTTTCCTCCTCAACCGGCTCTGCCAGCCGAGCGTTTATGTGCTCGGCGGCACGGCGTCCGAAAACAAGACATTCCAGCATGGAGTTGGAGGCAAGGCGGTTTGCGCCGTGAACTCCCGTTGACGCCGCCTCACCGCAGGCATAAAGCCCCTCCACACTGGTTTTTGCATGAAGATTGGTCTTGATGCCGCCGATGAGATAGTGCTGCACCGGGCAGACGGGAATCCAATCCTTGGTTATGTCTATGCCTCGGCTCATGCACTCGTTATATATGGTTGGAAAGCGATGCTCAAGATAGTCCCGGCTCTTGCTCGTGAAGTCCACAAAAACGTGGCTTTCGCCGCGTTTGTGCATCTCTCTGGTGATGCCCCGTGCAACGATGTCTCTCGGCGCAAGCTCGGCAAGCTCATGCTGACCTACCATGAAACGCTCGCCGTCGGCATTTTTAAGCAGACCGCCCTCGCCTCTGACGGATTCGGATATGAGGAAAGCACGGTTTTCCTTTTTGTCCGACCATAGCCCCGTGGGGTGAAACTGGATAAACTCCATGCCGTTAACGGCAGCACCCGCGCGCATTGCGGCTGCAATGCCGTCGCCTGTGGCGACATCGGGGTTGGTGCTGACCTTATATACCTGACCGATTCCTCCGGTTGCTATAACAACACTGCGCGTATCAAGCACATACTGTGTGGAGCTTTGGTCAAGAACAACACATCCGGAAACAGCACCCTTTTCGTCGGTTAGTATATCAACGCAGAAGTTGTGCGGCATGAAGGTTACGTTATGGCGGCGTGATACCAGAATGGACAGCGCCTTGACAGTCTCACGACCTGTGGCGTCGCCTCCCGCGTGGACAATGCGGCGGCGGCGATGCCCGCCCTCGCGCGTAATGTCCAAATCGCCCTCCTCGTTGAGATCAAAGGGAACGCGCATCTCGACAAGGCGCTTAATGTCCGACGGTCCCTCGGAGACCAGAACGCTGACCGCTGAGTTATCGCAAATGCCTGCCCCCGCCTCGGAGGTGTCCTCAAAGTGGTACTTGGGACGGTCATCCATAGAAATCGCCGCCGCAATTCCGCCCTGGGCAAGCCAAGAATTGCTTACGTCGATATCGCCCTTGCTGAGAATACAGCAGGAGTAGCGCTCGTCGATATGCAGAGCCGTATAAAGCCCTGCAATTCCCGAACCGATTATTACAACGTCGTATTTTAGATGCCCTGTATTATCGGGAAATTCATTTGCCGCATATCTCATAATGGAACGCCTCTCAATGTGTGTACTTAGTCCATAATAGCAATTCTCCTCCGATTTTTCAACAGCATATGCGAAAAAACATCGTTATTTTGCAAACTATCGTCTCTCCTCGCGCAATAAAGAGAGCCGCAGATTTTGCGGCTCTCTTATAAGCTGATCAGTCGAGCATATCGTCGCGGATGGGGAAGGTATACTGTCTGAAGGGTACTGCCGTTGCAGGCTGTCTCGGCTCCGGCTGAGTTTCGTCAAACATATCATATCCCTTGAAGTCGTATTCCTCTATCAGCGGGGTGGTGAGGATTTTTTCCTTCAGCCATTCGCGGAAATCGGGATGAGCTATCTTGATGAGAGCCTTGATACGGTCAACATAGGTTTTCATGTAGATATCGGCAACGCCGTACTCGGATACAACGAACATGACATAGTTTTTGAGCATAGATACTATGACTCCCTCGGGCAGCCACGGAACGACGTTGGAACGGCGTTCGCCGCTGCTGTCCGTATATGTGGAGCGCAGGCAGATGAAGCTGCGTCCGCCCTTGCAGCGCTGAGAGCCATAGATGTATGCCATTGAACCACCCATGCCGGTATAGGGCTTTAGACCCTGTGCCTCAGAGCAGCACTGACCGAGAAGATCAATCATGAAAGTTGAGTTGATGGCAACGAGGTTTTCCTGCTCCATGATACCCAGAGGATCAATACATAGGGTGCGTGGATACAGACGAACGTCCTTATCGGTGGTGGCAAGCCACTTAAAGGTTGCCTCGCTGCAGCCGCCGGGGCTGGAAGCGTGCAGAGCCGTGACCTTGCCGGATTCAACCAGCGGAATCATGTTGTCGCAGAGAACCTCGGAGAAGATTTCAAAGCTGCCTTCAAACTTATCAAGAGCCTGAACGATGATCTCGCCAAGTCCGCCGTAGCCGATTTGAATTTTATCGCCCTCGCGGAGATAAGGAATTATGTAGCCTCCTATCTTCTCGTCAACAGGAGTAGGCAGAGGTGACGGTATTTCGATCATCTCGGTGTTTAGCTCAACTATGTAGTCGAAATCGGTGATATGAACCGCTATCTCCTCCTCAGGACCGGGTGCGGGATAAACACCGGTCGCATCAATAAAGGCGAACTTCTTAACAACACGCGGATCACGCGAGATGGTGTTGTTAGTGCAGACGCCATAGCAGCCGCAGTTGCACCAGCCGTTTTCATCAGGCGGGCAATATCTGAGAGCGGAGGTGTTTACGCCGTTTTCCCACATACAGTACTCATACTGGTCATAGGTGCCTGCCAGCGGATAGATGGATCTCTCGTCAATACCCATTCGCTCCATTGGAAGCTGATAAACGCTCATAAGCTTAAAGTGATCCTTGGTGGAATGATCGAAGATCATATTGGTAGGTCCATTCATTACATTGTACCAGAAGCCTACGTCATGGTAATCTTCCTTGTGAGCATATAACTCATCAAGCCATTCCAGAGGAACCATTGTCGCTTGACCGAGGAATATAACATCGCCCGGCTCAACTTTTTTTGCTGCTTCTTCAAGGGTGATCAGATGCTCCTTGTAGTACTGCCGCCAGTCGCAGTTGAGGTTTCTTTTTGCCATTTAGTAATACAACTCCCTTACCATAGATTTAAAATATTAATTTGCCTCCAACTCTACTCCAAACTGATAAGGCTATTGTAGATCACTGTTCTGGAAAAACAAATCAAAACCCCCCGCTTACTTTAAGATGATAATCAGCGCCATGCTTTGTGTAATTAGTATGAGTTTCTGATTTCTATATTGTATTTATAATTGAATTGGCACAAATTATATGCAATATTATATTTAACAAATTATCAGCTAATGACTATGTAATTATTTGTAAATTTCCAGTTTTAGTATGCTGTTGAGGATAAAAAAACGGCTGCCGTGCTTTTTTGCACAGCAGCCGTTAAGGCGCTTTTATTTGATAAACCGCTCTATCGCCTTGTTAAGCTCGTCTATCTTTATCTGGTCGTGATGCTCCACAGCCTCGGTGACGCATTCGGAAATATGGTCTTGCAGGAGTACCTTTCCGGCGTTGTTTATCGCCGAACGCACTGCCGCGATTTGGATAAGAACCTCGGCGCAGTCCTTGTCGTTGTCGATCATGCTGATGACCGACTCCAAATGTCCCTTTGCCTTGGAAAGGCGGTCTATAACCGCTTTTTTATTGGTGTGAACATGAGGATGACAGCAGCTCTCGTGGGAGTGGGAATGGACTGTTCCGTCCATATGGACATGACTGTGGTCTTCATGCATAGAGCGCGTTCTCCTTAATACTCGGGGAAGATTTTTTTGAGGATGCCCTCAACCGCCTTGGGGCAGGCGCTGTCGAGCGGAAGCTCGAACAGAGAGGTGCATTCGCGGTCGTATTTGTTGACCATCGCATCCTCGGGCAGCTCGCCGAATACCTCAAGACCGACCTTCTTGAGAAGCTCGTCTTTCGGCTCGTCGTTGCGGACGCGGTTGAGAACAAGACCTGCCTGCTTAACGTCAATATTGTTCTCGCCCTTGTTTGCAACTTCAAGGATGCCGGCGGCGGTCTGAAGGCTGCGGGCGGACATATCCGCCATAACCAGCAGGCAGTCAACGGACTTTACAACGCGGCGGTTGAGCTGCTCGGGACCTGCCTCGCCGTCGATGATTACATATTCGTAGTCCTCCGCGAGAGTGTCTATGCCGTAGCGAAGAAGCTCGTTGCAGGCGCAGAAGCAGCCCGGCTCCTCGGGACGACCCATCGTGAGCAGATCGAAGCCCTCGCCGTGAGCAAGGATGCTGCGCATGAGGTTTTTCGTGGGACCCTGGTTGAGTACATCGCGTGCCTGCTGGGCGCCGAGAAGCTCGCTGCGAAGCTGGCTTACGGTCTTTTCAACGGAAAGTCCCGTGGTGTAGCAAAGGCTCATGGCGCTGTCTGCGTCAATGGCGAGCACCTTGCCGGGAAAACGCTCGGAGAGCAGGCGGATGAGAAGCGTTGCTACGACGGTTTTGCCTGTGCCGCCCTTGCCGGTTACGGCTATGGTTCTGATTTTTTCCATAATAA
>JAHAWY010000033.1 GCA_018385135.1 Oscillospiraceae bacterium
TATTTCAAAAATGTAACATCAGTGCTATTCCCGGCGGTTAAAGCCGCCGGGAATATATTGTACTCACCTGTCTCAGTCCTCAAGCTTAAACTGAGCAACGAGGTCTTTAAGTACATTTGCCTGGCTGGACAGCTCCTCGCTCGCTGCGGCGCTCTCCTCGCTGGTGGCGCTGTTTATCTGAACAACGCTTGCTACCTGCTCGATGCCGAGTGCTATCTGCTTTGCGGCAGCCGACTGCTGCTGGAACTGCTCGGTTATCTCGCCGACGATGCTTGTCACCTCGGACGACTTCGCCGCCACCGTCTCAAAGTCCTCGCTTGCTTTGTTTACGAGCTTACCGCCCTTTTCAACCGCCTGCATGGCACTCTCGATAAGCATTGTGGTGTTCTTCGCTGCTTCCGCGGATTTCTGCGAGAGGTTTCTAACCTCGTCCGCAACAACAGCAAAGCCCTTGCCTGCCGATCCCGCGCGCGCAGCCTCAACTGCCGCGTTAAGCGCCAGTATGTTGGTCTGGAACGCGATATCATCTATAGCCTTGATGACCTTGCTGATATTTCTGGAGGTCTCACTTATCTCGTTCATGGCGGCGCTCGCCTGTTCCATCGCCTCTACGCTGCCGCGCATGATGCTTTCTGTTTCAACGGTGATGGCGTTGGCTTTTTCTGCGTTTTGAGCGCTTTCCTCAATTTGTCTTGCAACCTCGCCGATGGTCGCGGAAAGCTCCTCAACGCTGCTTGCCTGCTCCGTTGCGCCCTGTGCAAGTGCCTGCGCGCCGTTGGAGACCTGCTCTGAGCCGCCGGAGACCTGCTCTGAGATCTCCATTATTCCGGAAATGGTCTGTGCAAGAGAAGATCTGATGGTCTTTTCAGCCTCAAGAATTTTGCCGTAATCGCCGACGTACATCTCCGGAACCTTAGGCGCAACGGTAAAGTCGCCTCTAGCCATCTCGCCGAGAACGTAGGAAATATCGCCTATAACGCTGCAGGTGCTTTTGCGCAGCGTATTGACGGCTATGTTGAGCTTATACACATCCTTGTATGCACTGCCGATTTTACTGCCTTCGTAACTGAAGTTACCCTTCGCCAACTCCTCGACATCAGCAACAATGGCAACAATAGGTTTAACGAATCTGGGAATGGTGATCGCCAGACCGAAGCAGGCATAGCCGATAAATACCAAGGCAAGGATAATCGTAGTGAGCATTGTCTTGCCGGAGCTGACTGCAAATTCTCTTTCCGGGGCAGATAAAAATACGCTCCAACCGTCGGTGCCGTCAACCGGTGCATATGCAATGACCTTCTTCTCGCCGTCAAGCTTATACAGCGAGCAGCCCGTTTCGCCCGCAATGGCGCGCTTAATTATCTCGGCTACGGTCTGATATTTCGGCTGAGCCTTTGCAAGCTCAATGTAGTTTTGCGCTCCTACAGCAGCTTGAGCATCGCCGGCGGCGATAACGGTACCGTCCTTGTCAATAAGAGATACCAGAGTGTGTTCGCTCATGTTGATGCCGTCGGTAAGGCTGTTTAAAACAGTCTGCGGAACAAGCCCCTCAACCACGCCGATGACCCTTGTGCCTCGAACGCCGTTTTCCCAAATGGGAGCGTAAACCGAAAGGGCAAGCTGACCCACGCGCTCATCTGAAACAAGCTCGCCAACAACGGTCTCACCCTGAAGACTGCGGTTAAAATAGCTATCTGAGGCGCGGCTTTTTCCGCTCTCAAGGCATATCCCGCTTGCATCGTATGAATATGCTGCATACATACCGTATAGCTCAGCCTTGCTGTCCAAATATGCGCTGCGCTCCTCAACGCTTTGCTCGGTATTGTATACTTCGCTCTCCAGCGCCACCTCCTGAACAGCCACCGTGTATTTGTCAATCTCACTTGATATAGCCTGCGAAGCGATCTCTACGGCGGCGGGCAAGGTGCTCTGCAAAGATTTTTCCGTGGCGTTGCCGATTTGAATATTATTTGCAATGCTGTAAACAAGGATAGTCGGAAGTATCAAAATGCTGATAGCAAAAATCAGAATGTTCTGAATGCTGATTTTTGACCTCAAGTCGGGCTTAACGTTTTCAATTACTTTTTGGGGCGCATTATTCATTTCTGTCTCTCCTTTTGGTAGATTTACTTTAGCGGAGTCGGGAAAC
>JAHAWY010000049.1 GCA_018385135.1 Oscillospiraceae bacterium
CCCCGGCGATGGCGCGTATTACAACGACGAGGACGATTGTGACTATTATGGTGCAGTCTACGACTACGACGAGGATGACGACTGCGGCAACCGTGTTGGATTCGTCCAGCTCTGATTGTTTATGAGCAAGACGAGCAGTGAAGTTAAAAACCGTTGGAACGCGAAGACCTACCGCCGCTATCAAGTCAGTCTCCGAAAAGAAGAAGATGCCGAGTTGATAGCCTATATAGATCGCCTGCGCGGAAGAATCGGAACAACTGACATTTTTAGAGTTGGTATCGAGACTCTAAAAAAAGAGGGGCTATAATTCCCCTCTGAATAATAACATACTTAGTAGGTATTGGGAGAGAAAAACATGAACTACTTTACAAATTGTAAGACCCTCGACGAATTAAAGGCGGAATATCGCCGCTTAGCAAAGCAGAATCACCCCGATCTTGGCGGGAGCACGGAAGAGATGCAGCGCATCAACTCGGCGTATGCGGAGATTGGGCGTGCATTCCCTATCGCTACGGTTTAAGGAGGATTTGTGCCGTGAGCTACGAAGACGAATTATTCACCCGCTACGGCAGGCCGAGCAAAGACGCGGAGATAAAAATTTGGGGCTATCTAATACGCCCGGACGCCTGCGCGAAATTCGAGGACACCGCTGCAACGACGATAACGCCGCCCGGCTGATTGCTGGCTGCAAACGTCTCATCAGTCAGCTGACGGAGTACCGGCAAGACCTTGCAGGACGTTATAACGCGCTTGCTACGATGCCGAGCAAAGACAGCATAGAGCTGCAACGTTATCCGCGCATCGGCGGCGGGATAACTTATTACATCCGGCATTTTACGGAGTACGAGGACGGGACGCGGGTTGAAACCGAAACGGAGACTTTCCCCGGCAAGGAGCGCCGCGCCGCGCTCAAGCGTTTTGAGGAATTGAAGAAAGCCCGACCGGGGATTGAGTGCAAAATTGACATAGAGAAACGCCCTTGGGAGCGTTAAGAGTGTCCGTAATTGGACACTCTTTTTTTCTTTTGATTGTGGTAATTTAAGTTTAAAGAGTTGGCACCTACAACACCGTCGCAGGTTCTGTCGGCCTTGCGTCCGCGCTCTTCGGCGGGAACGGGGGTAATCTCTTCGGCGGTCTTTTCGGCGGCAACAACGGCGTGTCGAAAGAGACCTTTGACCTCTCTATGCAGCTTTCCGCGTCGCAGAGAGATAACGCGATCCTGACGGCGGAACTTAACACGGAGCGGAAAATGATCGAAGTGTTCAATTCGCTCAACGACAAGATCAACAAGGTCGTTGCAGATCAGACCGCAGTCAACGCACAGCAGGCGGTGTACAATTGCGCCGCGAACAGCAGCATCTCGGTGCTACAGACGCAGGTAGCACAGCTGCTTGGCATGACAAAGATGGTCATACCTAACAGTTCCGTCTGCCCCGGCTGGGGAAATGCAACCGTCAGCGTTACAACCACACCAGCAACCACACCGGCACCACAGCATAATTAAAGGGGCGGATTTACCGCCCCGATAAAAAGGAGAACCATATGGTTACAATTGACAAAGTCAAAAGCGGCGCGGCACAGTGGATTGACCGCGAACTGCTGCCTAAGATGTCAGGTCTTTCGCGCTGGGTATTCGGCGCGGTGAGCACGGGCGTCGTCCTCAAGCTTGACAAGTTGGCGGAGAATATGCGGAGCGATCCGGTTGTGTCCGCAATGGGAATCATAGACGACAACAATATGGTTGACGTCGAAATGCTTTATCAGCTTATTATGCCGCAGGCGGAAAAATGCCCGGCAGAAATAAGCCTGCCGGGTGTCGGCACAGTCCGCATTACAGCGGACGATGTGCGCAACCTTTACACTTTCATTACACAGGGGTGAGAATATGATGTTGATTCAGACCGCCGCCGATTACATCTATGAGGAAATCGGTGACGCAGAAAAGTATATACGTGCTGCAATCAAGCTGTACGAGACGGACAAGGAATTTGCCGACTGCCTCTACAAGCTGTCCGGCGAAGATCTGGGACACGCCGACAGACTGCATGAGCAGGTGACGCGCCTTATCCGGGCTTACAAGGACGAGAAAGGCGTTCCGCCTGCACTGGCGTAAGCCACTCCTGCTCATGTGGAACAACACGCGCACAGGCAACCTTTAAGTGCGATCCGGTTATTTCACTGATGACTGTGTTAACGAAACCCCACGCGTTCAGGACAGTCTTCGGCGATTTTCCGGATTTAAGCTCTTCGTTAACGGCGGATTGCGCAAGACTGGCGGTAATTGCTCCGACCTGCTTATCCATAAGAGACGGGAATCGGTTGCGCTGAATCCTGCGGTATCCGGCAATGGTGGACGGCGAAAGCACAGCGTCTTTTGAGGCAATGTATTTGTCGATAGCCCGTGTGAGGGTAATACTGTCCGGCTTCTTCTGAAGCTCGATAAATCCCGCCCTGACTGCCCGCGCCTTTGCCTCACAGAGCGCCTTTGTCGGCTCGGTAATACTTTGCTTTTCCGCCCTCAATTCAATGTTCCACGCGCCGGACTTGAGCTGACGTGCTGAGGGGATGCGGATGTCAGCCTTTCGCCGGCGCTGGCAATCTCGCCGATATTAAACATCAAAAACCAAATAATATAATTAATCCATATAGCTACATTGCCTTTCCCAATCCTTACAAGACCGGCAGCGAACACAAAGGCCAGAGCTTCTTGAATGAGGATTGGAATAAGCCCCATACCATATCCAAAAATGAACGAACATGCAAGGGACGCAAAAAACAGGAATAACGCGGGAAATTTCAGGGATTTGAGCATAATAGCCTCCTTATTAATCTTCCGGTTTGAGCATTTTGAGCGTCAGTGCCTGGACTTCGGGGGATTCGGCGCGGAAATACTCTATCAGCATCTTCTCGCGCTCATCGGGCTTTATTTCGGGCGTACCGTCGTTTGGAATCAGGTCTTCAAGGCCGTATATGCGGCAGAGGACAAGGAACATATTGACCGGCGGCATACTCAGACCGCTTTCGTAGTTATATAGAGAACGCGGTGCAAGCTCATAGCCATAGGCTTTAAGGGAGGCGGCAACCTCCTCAATGGACAGCTTATTTTGGAGCCGTGAATATTTGAGAATGTTCCCAACGTCACTTTTTGTTATCAGCTCTTTCATGCTGCACCTCAAATCAAACCAAAGAACGCCGCAGTCTGCTCAACATAGCCCTCTGCCACTTGTTTAGCATATTGAAACCAACCGGCAGAGGCATGAAGCAGGTCATAGACAGCCACGCCCGCGATCAGCAGAGCAAGCGCGGCTACAACGGCAATGAGAATAAAGGACAGGCGCTGCCACTTCTGCCGCTCCTTCCGGCAGCCCCGGTGCAGATCCTCAACGTAAGCGACATGGTGAGCGTCCGCCGCGTCCGGATGCTGTGCAGGACCGGTGATGCCGACAAGCTCGTCGATAGAAGCGCCGCAGACGGCAACCGTGTTTGCGATGGTGCTCCAGCTCGGATTTTTACCGGCGTCGCGCCTGTAACGCTGAATGGTATGCAGCGGAACGCCCGATGCTTCGGCTATCTCCGCGTCGCTCATGCCGGAGCTGTCCCAGACAGCCAATACACGTTTTTGCAGCTCTCCGTAATCGTCAATCATTTTTTATATCTCCTAATTAAAATTTATTTTCGTTCCTACAAATATGTACTGAAAAAAACAAATTTCTTGCTTGCAAGCGCAGTGCGGCAAACATATCATGATTACAGCAGTTATGGGAAAAACAGAAAGGAGAAAAAGGATGTATAGTTTTGCCGCGCCGGGTGCGCCCGGACAGCCTGACCGCGATAAACAGGGGATAGCAAGGGCGCGAATCCTTGTAATGACCGCCACGGATGAACAGCTTGCACAAATCCTCACGGAAGCGGAAAAGATTCTCGGCGGCAGTCGGTTAACGTTGAAACCATCTTCTACGCCACCTGCGTCATAGTCCTGCTGGGGCTGACCGTTTATTCCTTGCCCTCGCGTACCTCTTTGCTCAATGCGTAAATATAGCACCCAGCCGTAGCAGCTGCAAAGGCGCATTGAAGCCCGAACTTTGCAGCCAGCGCGCCGGCCAGATACGAAAAAAGAGCGAAGCTAACCAGCGCTGTTGCCATAATAACGTTGTTGACAAGCATAAACAGCGGTGCGAAATTTTGCCCGAAGCAGTTGCGCGCAAGGTCGTTGCCGAAGCCAACCCCGACCGCGCCTCCGAAGATTGTAATCAAAATCGGCGCGAGTGCGCCCTCCGGTGAAAATAAGGCCAAAACATACATAATCATCGTGCCGCCGGCCAAGGTCATTGCCCAAAGAGCAATAACCGCCAGTATGTACCGCCATATTGCGATTTTCGGTTTTTCCATTTCGGCTATTCCTTTTCGCCTGTGTTTTAAGCTCAAAATAACGCTTGACATTCTGGCGTATTTGATGTAGGATTCAATCAGTGTAAGATTCAATCAGCTCAGAAAATGCGAATCAACCATTCCCGTGGATCGACTAACGCACAGGGTAAAAGAAAAAGCCGCCTGCAGTGACTTGCAAACGCCTCTTTCTCCGGGCAGTGCGTGGCAAGAAAGAGAAAAGACATCCGCACCCCAATTGCGAATGCCTTCCCCTCCGACTTGTTTACCAGAACGCTGCTGCAATCAGTTGCGAAAGCGGTGTTTCGTTACCGCTGCGCTGATACTGATACGCATATTGGGGCTGCGCTTCTGTGACAACGCCGTTCACTTTGGCAGACCGGACTGCCTACCCCATCGAGCATCCCGCATTTACTTTAGTCTGGAACTCAGGGGCAAAAACAACGCTTCGCCAAAGGCGCCGCATGGTGATCACTCCTTTCGTGATGGGATAAGCCAATAGTAACACCGGGCTATGCGTTAGTCAATCCATGGGAACGGGAAAGGAGAACGGGAATATGTACGACATACAATACCCGAATCTGCGGGCGGAGTTTGGCAGAAAGTCGCTGACGGTATCGGGCATGGCGAGAGAGCTGAACATGACGCGGGCGCGGCTGACAAGAATGTTGTCGGGAGAAACCGAGTTGACATTCAGCACGGCGGCGGAGATTCAGCGCAGGTATTTCCCGGATAGGACTTTGGAATACCTGTTCGGGGAAAAAGACAGAACGGGGTTGCATAAGGAGGTGAGTATATGAGCGAAAAAGGAAAAGTCCTTGTAAAGAAGATGTCGCAGTTTCCACCGGAATTGCAGGACAAGTTTGCCGATGCTGTGGACGGCGCGGCTATGGCGCTGGATGTCATGGCGGCAGAAAAAAGAAAAAGGAGGGTTAAGCAATGCCGAAGGTTACATGGAGAACGCCGAAGGTCAACTATCTTGCGGCAATGTTCTCGGCGTACCGCAAGGCGCGGGGGATGTCCAGTGTGGATGTGGCGAAAAAAGTAGGCTGCTCACCGCAGAACGTCAGAGTGCAGCTCAACAAGCCCGCCGACCAATGGAACGTCGGGCAGCTCAAGAAGCATTGCAAGGCTCTGGACATCCCGCTTGAAGAGGCTTGCAGGGCGGCGGCGGGTATCCCCATGCCGCAGTAAAAAAACCGCCCCCCGTGTTGGCGCACGGAAAGCGGCAAAGAAAAAAGAACCACACATATTATATGCAAGAGAAAAGGAGAAGTCAAGCTAAAAATGAACGAAAAAGGTTATAAGGCTTATGACCCCGGCTTGATATGCCTCGGGAAACAGTACACGGAGAACACGGACTTTGAAGAGGATGGCGGTATTATATGCGGTGCCGGAATGATGCATTACTGCGTAAATCCGTTCGACGTGTTGAATTTTTATCCGCTTGTGCGAGAAGATGGAAATTTTTCGGATTTTACATCTGTGACAGCGCTTGAACCGCCCGTGACGGAAGACGGCAAGAAATTTGCGACAAAGAAGATGCATGTCGGCGCGAAACTCGGACTTGGTGGCTTTGTAAAGGCGTGTGTGGATTTTGCTATCGACAAGACTATAAACGAAATGCCAAAGCCAGAATATGTTGATGTTAGCAATAACGCGAAGATAGGCAGCAGCGGCGGTTCCGCGAAGATAGGCAGCCGCGGCGGTTCCGCGAAGATAGGCAGCAGCGGCGATAACGCGCAGATAGGCAGCAGCGGCGGTTCCGCGAAGATAGGCAGCAGCGGCTATGCCGCGAAGATAGGCAGCAGCGGCGTTTACGCGAAGATAGGCAGCTGCGGCGGGTACGCGAAGATAGGCGGGAGCGGGG
>JAHAWY010000052.1 GCA_018385135.1 Oscillospiraceae bacterium
TAATGGATTAAATACGAAATTAAAAGTATTTTGTCAGATATAAGCTTATAACTATCCAGTTATGAATTGGGCATTATTTACAATACATAGTTTGAGGTGAACACAGTGGAAATACGCGATATCAGGTTCTTTTGCCTGACCGCCGAAATGGAGCACGTTACAAAGGCCGCGGAAAAGCTTGGCGTGGCTCAGCCTTTCCTCACAAAAATCATCGGTCAGCTCGAACGAGAGGTGGGCGTCCCTCTGTTCGACAATATCGGCAGGAAAATCAAGCTCAACAAATACGGCGAGGTTTTCTACAGTCATGCCAAAAAAATACTGGTCGAGATGGATAATCTCCGCGACGATATGGACACCATGATAGAACGCCAGTCCCGCCGCATCAGAGTTCTTACAAATACCGAAACACTGTTTCCGGAGATGGTCATCGAATACCAAAAACGCAATCCCAACGCCATTTTATCCATAGAGTATGCCACCCGCGAGGAAATGGTGGAGGCTCTGCGCACGGGCGAAACCGACTTTGCCGTCTGCTCTCCCCCGATTTCGGACGAAAGCGCCAAGGGCATAATCACAGATGTGGTTTTCGAGGAGCACGCCTGCGCAATGCTGCCCCCCGGTCACCCCATGCTCTCAAAAAAGCACCTGTTGTTTTCGGATATGGAGGGGACTGACCTTATCACCACCGCGCCGGGCTCCGCTCTGCGCGCCAACCTTGACCCCTATATGGAAAGCATCAACTTCCACCCCAACATCGTCTGCGAAACGAACGATTACAGCCTAATAATAAAATATGTCCTCAGCGGCATGGGCTTTGCCATAATTCCGCGTTCGCTGTTTTTCAGCATCCCCAGCATCCGCGAATACTGTGTCGCCTCCGCCTATAAGGACACTCTCGGTCAGATAGGCATAAGCCGCGCCGCAATAATAAGCGAAGCTGCCGCCTCAAAGGACTTTATCCCTTTTATAAGGGAATATGTTGAGCGCAACACCAAGCTCTATTTCAGCGATTTTGACGCTTCAAAATAAAACTCAGCCAAAAGCCCGTGAGAATTGCTCACGGGCTTTTTCTTTGCTCCGCGTATAGCTTTTGCAGCTATAGCGAAATTCCTCGTTTTCGCAGCGCTTTGTTTTTAAATCTTTTCATTTGTGTTACGGTTTTGTCATAAATATTGCCAAACCGGCGGACTAGATATATTATGTAAATCGCAAAAGCAAATCTCTCTAAAATATTCGGGGTGTGTTCAATTGAAAGCTGTTAAGCGCTTCGCCTGCATCTGTATGGCAGCGGCAACGCTGCTCGCATCGGGCGTCCCGGCCCGTGCCGCCTTTACAGACAGCAACCAAATCCAATACAGCACCGCCGTCGGCGTTATGAACGGCGCGGGTATTTTGAGCGGCTATACCGACGGCAGCTTCCGCCCATATGGTACAATAAGCCGCGAGGAGGCGGCAAAAGCCGTTGCTTTCGCCGTGCTCGGCGAGGCAGGCGTTATGGAGCTTCCGCGCAACGAAACCGCCTTTTCGGACGTTGACCCCCGGCAATGGTCGGCTCCCTATATCAAATGGTGTGCCGAAAACGGCATCGTCGGCGGTCTGGGTGACGGCAGCTTTTATCCCGAGGGCAAGGTCACGGGCTACCAGCTTGCGAAAATGCTCCTTTGCGCGGCCGGATACGGAGCTAAAGGCGAATACGCCGGTTCCTCATGGGAGGTAAAATCGGCAATGGACGGCTTTGCCAAAGGCATCTTCACCGGCATTACCGACGCTGACCCCAGCCGCAGCGTAACGCGCGAGGAGGCGGCTCTTTATATTTTCAACGCCATCACCCGCATCGAACGCGTTGTCTATAACGAAAGCACCGGCGCGTATGTCCCGGCGGATGGCACCGAAGCTCTTGACAACACCTTTGCCGCCTCTGTATACGGCATTGTGGAAACACAATCGCAAAGCACTGTGTTCCGCGGCATAGTCTCCGAAAACTTTGCAAGCGGCGCGGGCGCAACCATCGTCGGCGGAGAGGAATACTCCTACCGCACCGGTCTTGACCTGCTTGGTCACGCCGCTGTTATCTACACCAACGGCGCTTCGGGCATAAAAAACCGCATCTACTACATCGGCGACGAGACCGAAACCCTTGATTTGAAAAACGACATTTACAATAACAGCAGTTATTTTGACAGCTTCTTCGGCGAGGATTTGAAAATATCCTCCGGGCTTCTGGTTTATGACAGCGACGGCGCTCTTTTAGATACGAACACAATACCCGGCTTTGACCCTGAAGGACACAGCGCCCCCGCAGGCACATATAATTTCTACAATGGCGAGCTAATAAGCTACCTTCCTCACTTTACCGAGCTTGCCGTTTCCATCGGTCCAATCACCGACGGCACAGTTGTTATCGGCGGCGAGGAATACGCAGTCGAAAACGTCATCTGCGCCGGAGAGTATTCCGAGGGCGACATTATGCTCGCCCGCCTTATGGCGGAGGGAACGCGCCTTGTGCTGACTCCCGTCAACTCCCTTTCAGGAACGCTCAGCAAGCTTGAATATCTTGATGACGGCAGATATCAATACACTATTGATAAATACATCTTTAAGCAGTCCCCGATCGAAGACAAGAGCTTTCTTCCGACTAACGAGCAGCCTGTTGTCGGCAAAAGCTACAGGGTATATTTTGACAGTAACAGCGAGATTTTCGCCATAGTAAGGCAATGATCGGCAGAGCCGTACAAAGCCGCGCAGACTCACAAACAGAAAAAGAGAGACACGACTAAAAATCGTGTCTCTCTTTTTCGCGGTTTTAAGCACAAAAGCCGGTTTGCTTTGATTTACCGGTTTCCCTCTTACGCACCGCAATACGGAGCATTGGTATTAAGCGTATTCTACTCAGCATAAAGGATGCTGTCATTTCTCCGCGGCAAGCTCTCTGAGTTTTTGAACATATTCCTCACGCACGGCGCTTTCCCTGCTTCTGGATTGCTCGCAGGTAATTCCCGTTTTTAGTCTGCCGCCGTCACGAAACGCCTTGCGCACGGCGCGAAACTCCTCAACAAACGCCGCCTTGAGCGCCCTGGCACGCTCGGCGGTGGCGCTGTTTTTCAAAAGCGCATATTCGAGCTTACATTCATTGACGCTCAGAGGATTGTAGCCGTCGGAAAAATCATGGTCATCGTATTGGGTAATGTTTATTTTCCAGCCGCACTCGGAGCAGTCGTCAAAATCGTTGAAATCTTCAAATTCGTATTTCCCGCAAACGGGGCAAATCAAGCCTTTGTTCATATAAAGCACCGCCCATTCAGTAATTATTTTTTACCGCAACGCCTCTAAAAACGCGCGTAACACAAGCGCTCATTAAAGCCGCCCTGCATTATTTTAGCACAACACGGCGAAAAAGGAAGCGAAACCTCTCAAAAGCCCCTGAAGCCCTTGGGACGCAGCTCCCGCTCGTCGTGCTGCGCCTGACGAACCTGCGCCAAAAGGCGCTCTCTGTCCTGCGGCAGCGTGCCGGAGAGCACGAGGCGATTTGAAGCATGGTTGCTTCGCAAAACACATTCACTCCTGCACTCGGCATGGGTGAGGATAAGCTCCATCTCGCGCGCAACCTCCTGCTGGGAAAGCTGCTTGAAGCGCCCGTCCATCAGGTCCTTAAAAAGCGGCGTACCGGGAGCGAGCATAAGCGTCAGCAGACCTACATACGACGCGCCCATCTCGGCAATCATTTCGCCGGTTTTTATCGCGTGCTCCTCCATAAGCTCCTTGCCGCCAAGCCCCGAAATGAAAGTAACCGAGGTTTTGATGCCCAGAGCCTCCGCACGATGAACAGCCTCTATCATCTGCGCCGCCGTTTCGCCCTTATTGACGCGCCGCAGCACCTCGTCAGAGCCGGATTCCGCGCCTATGTATACAATTCCCAGTCCCGCGTCCTTGAGCGCTTTAAGCTCCTCGTCTGTCTTTCGCAGAACATTTTCCGCGCGAGCATACACGCTTACCCTCTCGCATTCGGGGAAAACCGCCCGCGCCGCTTCCAAAAGCGGCAGCAGCTTTTCGTTCGTCAGGCACAGCGCGTTGCCGTCGGCATAGAAAATCCTTCGCACATAGGGGTATTCGCAGCGCGCCTGCTTCAGATCATCGAGCACCTCGTCAAAGCTTCGCACCTTGAAACGCTTATCCGAAAACATGGGACAGAAGCTACAGGAATTATGCGTGCAGCCGAGCGTTGCCTGTATGATAAGACTGTTCGCCTCACTTGGCGGACGGTACACAGTACCGTGATATCTCATTGCGCTTCTCCTTGTATACTTATGTTAATATCTCATTGCTTTAATCTGTTGTCGCGGCGGCACAATGCCGCTGAAAAAAACGTCGAAAAGTCTTGAAAACACCGGGGTTCGCACCTATTGTACCACACACGGCGCAAATATGGAAATAAAATAAATTCAAAATATTTCCCAAAAAGCGAAAAAAGTGTTGCAAAACTCACGCGCAAGGTGTATTATCTGATTAACACATTAACATCCGTACATTCGGATGTTTTAAAACGTCATGGACAACCGGCTTGGAGGATTATTATGAAAAACAGAAAACTTTTGTTCATCCCCGCGCTTATTCTTATCATAGCGCTTTTGGCAGGCTCTGCCCTTGCCGCGAGCGGCGACTGCTCCAAAGCAGACTCAGCAGACACCGCGGGCAACTATTTTGCCTGCGGCGACTCCCTTGCGGAAAAAAGCTTCCCCCGCGACATCTATTGGGCAGGCTCTCAGCTTTCTTTTAGTAATTGCTCAGCAGAAGGCGACGGTTTGATAGCGGGCTATTCCATGAATATCACAAACAGCGACTTCGGCGGCTCTCTGCGCATTGCGGGCAACACGATCTCAATCGCAGACACCACGGTTGAAAGCAACATAACCGCAGCCGGCAACAATATAAGCATAGGCGATAACGTCAGTGCGGCAGGCGTCTATACTTTCGGCAACATCGTCAGCTTCAGCGGCGAAGCGGACTACCTCATGGCAGCCGGCTCAACCGTAAAAGTGAGCGGCACTATTAACGGCGATGCAGTAATAGACGCTAACAAGGTCGTCTTTGACGCAAACACTGTTATTAAGGGACATCTTGAGCTTACCTGCTCCGAAGAGCCCAGCTATCCCGCGGGCGTAAGAGATTACAGCTACACCGCCGGCACTCAAGAAAGCGAAAGCGACGCCGGCTTCGGCAAAACCTTCGGCTCCGTCATGCTCAACCGTCTTTACTGGATCATCGCCTTTGCAGTCGTTGCTCTGCTGCTTTGCCTGGTTGCAACAAGCACTCTTGATAAATCCGGCGAAATGCTGCTGGCTCACCCTGTTGCAATGCCGGTCACAGGTCTTGTGACTCTCTGCGCTATTCCCGTTGCGCTCATTCTGCTGTGCGTCATGTACATCGGACTTCCCTCCGCGGGACTTATAGGCGGTCTGATCTTGTTGATGTGCCTGTTCGCGCTGCCCTTCGCCGGTGCTTCAGCCGCAAGACTGGTGTTTCCGAAAATGAACAAGGTGCTCGCCTCCGTCATCGGCGTTGCCATTTTGACATTGCTGCGCGCAGTCCCCTACCTCGGCGGACTTATCGTTTTCGCCAGCATCATCTACACCGTCGGCTACTTCGTGCTTCACTGCTATGAAAACATTAAGGCTCTTAAAAAGCAGCCTGAGGAAGCTCCCGCAGAAGCAGAAGAAGCAGCGGCACCCTCCATTGAGGAATAAGCCCGATACTGGAAGAAAAGCTCATCTGTCCGGCTTAACAGCCAATATGAATTCAAATGCGCTCTTTTTTCAAAGCGCAAAAAGCGCCCTCCCTATATAATAAGGAGGGCGCTTATTTGTTTTATTCGCTTTTCCGGCGGTTCAGGCACAGCGGCTAGAGTCTGACCCCCATAAAGCGCTCACCGACATTTTCAAAAAACGCCCTTCCCGCCGAGGCTTCGGTGAGTACAGTCTCAAAGTCGGCGGCTTTGTCCTCGCGCAGCAGCGCTTCAATTGCCACATCCGCGCCGAAGTCCGAGCTTTGAACAACCGCCTCATGCTCGTCAAGAATACGCTTTAAGCGCTCATAAAAGCCGTAGTCACAAGAGAGGATATACTCGCGCCACTGCGCCATGCGCGCAACGCCCGCCGCCTCCAACGCAAGCTTTGCAGCCTTGGAATAGGCGCGAACAAGCCCCCCCGTGCCCAGCAGCGTGCCGCCGAAATAGCGCGTGACCACGCAGCATACATTTTGAACGCCCTCGCCTAAAAAAACGTTGAGCGTCGGCATACCGCTTGTGCCGCTCGGCTCGCCGTCGTCCGAGTAGCGTGTTAGGTTGTTTTCGCGGATAACATAGGCAAAAACGTTATGTGTGGCGTCGCGGTGCTTCTCGCGCGTTTCACGGAGACGCTCCAAAGCCTCCTCCTCGCTGTCCGTTCGCCAGACCCTGCCGATAAAACGCGAGTGCTTCTCGGTAAACTCCGCCTCACCGTAGCCTGCCGGTACTAAGTAGCTTATCATCGGCTCACATTATCTCCGCTTCCGCGTCGGACGCTCTCTGCAGACGCATAACAGGGCTTCCGGTTTCATTCTTCATCGTTTTCTCTCCTGACATAATCTCTGACGTGACCCCAAAGCTCCGGGCGTATGACCGCTTTAACCTCAATGCCGTTTTCCGCGTATTCGCTTGATATTACCGCCGCCTCCCGGTGCAGCAGCTCCAAAACTCCTGCCTGCGCGTAGGGCAAAAGCAGGTCAACCTGCTTCTTGTCGCTCTCCAAAATCTCTGAGACAGCCTTTAAAAGCTCATCTGTCCCCTCGCCCGTTTTTGCCGAGATGCAGACGATGTTTTCGCCGTGCGGCAAATCTCCGCTGAAAGCATCGCATTTGTTAAACACGCGGATGCAGGGCGTTTTCTCCGCCCCAAGACGGCAGATAAGCTCGTCAACTATCTGCGCCTGATTTTCCCAGTCGGGATTTGAAAGGTCAATAACGTGCAGAAGCACGTCTGCATATGCCAGCTCCTCAAGCGTTGCCTTAAACGCCTCCACCAGATGGTGCGGCAGCTTGCGGATAAAGCCGACGGTGTCCGAGAGAAGCACCTCCTGAGTCTGGCTTATATTCATGCGTCGCGTAGTCGTATCCAGCGTGTCGAAAAGCCTGTTGTTGGCGGGAATGCCCGCAGCGGTCAGGCAGTTTAGCAGAGTTGATTTTCCGGCGTTGGTATAGCCGACAAGGCAGACAACGGGCATAGAGTTTTTCTCGCGTCTGCGGCGCTGAGTGCCGCGCACGCGGCGAACCTCCTCAAGCTCCTCACGAAGCTTTTGAATTTTGCGGCGGATGTGTCGGCGGTCGGTTTCAAGCTGGGTCTCGCCGGGACCGCGCGTTCCTATGGGCGAGGAGCCGCCCGCCGCGGTCTGGCGAACCAGATGCTGCCACATTCCCGTTAGGCGCGGCAGCAGATATTCATACTGCGCCAGCTCCACCTGAAGCTGACCCTCGCGCGTTTGCGCGCGCTGTGCGAATATATCCAAAATGAGTCCGCTGCGGTCAAGCACCTTAACGCCCAGCTCCTCAGACAAAACGCGCATCTGAGAGGGCGAAAGCTCATTGTCGAACACAGCCAAATCACAGCCGTTTGCGTCCACAAGCTCTTTTAGCTCCTTGACCTTGCCCTCACCGATGAAGCAGCGCGCTTCAGGCGTGGGACGGCTTTGCAGCAGATAGCCGACAGTTTCCGCACCCGCGGTTTCAACAAGCGCCGCTAGCTCCTCCATGCTTATCTCCGTTGAGCGCTCCTCCTCCGGCATGGAGCTTGCCGAAAGCCCAGCCAACACCGCTTTTTCCTTTTTGACCGCTTCCATAAATACCTCCGCAGGGGTTCATTTCATTATATCTATTGTGTCCTCTCGGCGGGAAAAATGCAACACATTTTTGCATTAAAATGCTCAGGTGTAACCCTCTTGCGGCTTTCCGCGTATTATACAAGCCGTTTTAATAAACATTTTTTAAAAATAAAAAGGAAAAAAGGAAGATGTGTCGTATAAGACATTATAACGGCTGAGCGCCGCGTTCGGAGGTGACTGCTATGATTTGCGCAAGAGAGCTTCGACAGGAGCAGGAGAGGATAATAGTCGGCACTAACGGCGTCCGCTCCGAGGACTCACGCGGAAGGCTTATCGCCGAAGAGCCGGACCCGCTGCGAACTTGCTTTCAGCGCGATGTTGACCGCATCATCCATTCAAAGTCCTTTCGCCGCCTCAAGCACAAAACTCAGGTTTTTCTTCAGCCCGAGGGCGACCATTACCGCACACGCCTTACCCACACGCTGGAGGTCACGCGCATCGCCCGCACCATCTCCCGCGCCCTCCTGCTAAACGAGGATCTTACAGAGGCGATCGGTCTCGGTCACGATCTGGGTCACACTCCCTTTGGTCACGCGGGCGAGCGTGCCTTAAACGAGATTTATTCGCAAGGCTTTCGCCACTATGAGCAAAGCCACCGCGTTGTTGACCGTCTGGAGAAATCCGGCAAAGGGCTCAATCTCTGCTACGAGACACGCATGGGCATTTTGCACCACACTCACGGCACGGACGATGACACGGCGGAGGCAACCGTTGTTCGTTTGTCCGACCGCATCGCCTACATAAACCACGACACGGACGACGCGATACGCGCGGGCATTCTTTCGGAAAACGACCTGCCGGAGCTGGTGCGCGAGCGCATAGGCGTGCGTTACAGCGAGCGCATCAACAACATCATCATGGATCTTGTAACAAGCAGTGCAAACGGCAAAGTAGGCTTTAGCCCCGAAATGGCGGAGGCTGTTGACTGCTTCCATAAATTTATGTTTGACGCCGTTTATAAAAATCCCATTGCCAAGGGCGAAGAATCCAAGGTTAAAAACATACTTGAGGGTATTTGGGAATACTATGTCAAGTCGCCCGAAAAGCTGCCCGAGGGCTATCGCCGCATCGCTGAAAACGAAGGCGTTGAGCGCGCGGTGTGCGACTATGTCTCCGGCATGACCGATGACTACGCCATGTATCAATTCGGCAGCATTTTCATACCCGCCGCATGGGAGGTTCGCTGACACCCGGACGGCTGAGACCTTTTTGAAGGAGGTGCGCCATGCCCTTTCCCGAAAGCTTTCTCCAGGAGCTTACGGACAGAAACGAAATAAGCGAAGTAGTTTCCGGCTATGTGCGCCTGACGAAAAAAAGCGGCTCAAATCTATTCGGGCTTTGTCCGTTCCACAGCGAAAAGACCCCCTCCTTTTCCGTTTCCACAGACAGGCAGATCTACCACTGCTTCGGCTGCGGCAAGGGCGGCGGCGTTATCAACTTTATCATGGAGATAGAAAATCTCTCCTACCCTGACGCGGTGCGCTTTCTGGCTCGGCGCGTGGGTCTTTCCGTACCCGAGGACGAGCGCGACGAGAACTATTCAAAGCGTGAGCGTATGCTCTCTCTCAACCGCGACGCGGCTAGGTTTTTTCACGAGCAGCTCAAAGCCCCCGCGGGGCAAGCAGCGCGGGACTATGTAAAAAAGCGCGAAATATCCGGCGCTATGGTAACAAGCTTCGGTCTGGGCTTCGCGCCGGATAGCTGGAGCAGTCTGGTAGACGCGATGCTCGCTCGCGGCTACACAAAGCCGGAGCTTTTATCGGCGGGACTGGCGCGTGCCTCGAAAAACGGCAGCGGCGGCATCTATGATACCTTCCGCAATCGCCTTATGTTTCCCGTTATTGACGTTCGTGGCAGCGTGATAGGTTTTTCGGGCAGAATTCTCGGCGAGGGCGAGCCAAAGTATATGAACAGCCCCGAAACACTGGTATTTGATAAAAGTCGTAACCTTTTTGCGTTAAATTTGGCTAAAAAATCGAAAAAAGGTTATATAATTCTCTCAGAGGGAAATGTTGACGTTGTTTCCCTGCATCAAGCGGGCTTTGACTGCGCGGTCGCCTCTCTCGGCACCTCGCTCACTCCCGAGCAGGCGCGGCTTATCTCGCGCTACACCTCCGAGGTCGTCATCGCCTACGACGGTGACGCGGCAGGTCAAAAAGCGGCGCAGCGCGCAATCGGGATATTGGAAAAGCTCGATTTAAAAGTGCGCGTGCTGCGCATGACCGGCGCGAAGGACCCCGACGAATTCATAAAAAAATTCGGTGCGCCCGCCTTTGAAAATCTTCTCTCGCGCTCGGAAAACCATGTTGAATACCGACTTTCCGAGCTTGCTGAAAAATATGACCTTTCCGTTGACGAAAGCCGCATTGCCTTTTTAAAAGACGCCACCGGCGTTATCGCCGCGCTCCCAAGCTCGGTTTCGCGCGAGGTATATGCCCATAAGGTCGGCGAGATGGCGAAGGTCTCCGCCGAGGCGGTGCTCTCCGAGGTGGCAAGGGCACGAAAATCGCTTATAAGCAAGGCAAAAAAGCAGCAGGAGCGCGAGCAGCTAAGCCCAATCAAGGCACAGCAGCCGAGGGAGCGCTCGCTGCACTTTGAAAATATCCGCAGCGCGGCGGCGGAAAAGGGCATAATATCGCTGCTTTATTATGAGCCGTCTTTGTTTTTAGGCGAGCAGCGTATTTTGGCGGAGGAGTTCTCCTCCCCCGTTTTGGGACGTTTTTACTCTGAGCTTCTCTCACGAATACGCAGCGGCGCTCAGCCCTCTCTTTCCGCGCTCAGTGAGAGCTTTACAAACGACGAGATCTCCCTGCTGACCGAAATAGTCAGCCAACCGCAGATGCTGGCAAACGCCGATAAGGCGCTTGACGACTACATAAACATAATAAAAACCGAGAGGCTTGCCGCAGAGCAAAACACGAACAGCGACTCCATCCTGCGTGATTTTGCAGAGAGAAAAAGGCGAAGCAAGGGTTATGGAGGATAAGGCTATGGCAAAAAAAGAGGAAAAAATCGAAAAGACCTCTCCTGAGGCGGAGGAGCTTCTCGGCGCGGAAGCACTTCCGGATGAGCGCGAGGAAAAGGTTCTTGCCGAGGGTGAGCAGGAAAAGACCAACGAGGAAAAGCTGAAGGAGCTTATCGAAAAGGGCAAAAAGGCGGGACGTCTGACCTCCAAGGAGCTGATGGACGTTCTTGAAACGATGAATCTTGACGCCGAGCAGATAGACAAGTTCTATGACGCGCTTGAAAACCTCGGCATAGAGACCACCGGCGAGGACTATCTTCGTCCCATTGATGAGGAGGCTCTGCCGGAGCTTGAGGAGCTTGAGGAGATCGAGGAGGTCACTGAGGATGAGCTGGCAAACGCCGATGCTATCGCAGACAGCTTCTCCACCGACGACCCCGTTCGTATGTATCTCAAGGAAATAGGAAAGATTCCCCTTTTATCTCCCGAGGAGGAGGTCGCGCTTGCTATCAAGATGAGCGAGGGCGACGAGGCAGCCAAGCAGCGCATGGCGGAGGCAAACCTGCGTCTTGTCGTTTCCATAGCAAAGCGCTATGTCGGCCGCGGGATGCTGTTTCTCGACCTCATTCAAGAGGGCAACCTCGGTCTTATAAAAGCGGTTGAAAAGTTTGACTATACCAAAGGCTATAAATTCTCCACCTACGCAACATGGTGGATACGTCAGGCGATCACCCGCGCCATTGCCGACCAGGCGCGCACCATTCGCATCCCCGTGCATATGGTGGAAACGATCAACAAAGTGATCCGTGTCTCCCGTCAGCTTTTGCAGGAGCTGGGTCATGACCCCACACCCGAGGAAATCGCCGAGGAGATGGGAATGCCTGTTGAAAAGGTGCGCGACATCCTCAAAATCGCTCAGGAGCCGGTTTCACTGGAAACTCCCATAGGCGAGGAGGAGGACAGCCATCTCGGCGATTTCATCCCCGACGAGGATGCTTCAGAGCCGAGCGAGGCAGCCTCCTTCACACTTCTCAAAGAGCAGCTTACGAGCGTTCTTTCCACGCTTACCCCGCGCGAGGAAAAGGTTTTGCGCCTGCGCTTCGGCATTGAGGATGGACGCACACGCACGCTTGAGGAGGTCGGCAAGGAATTTAACGTCACCCGCGAGCGCATACGCCAAATCGAAGCCAAGGCTCTGCGCAAGCTTCGCCACCCCAGCCGCTCAAAAAAGCTTCGTGACTTCTTAAACTAAAAACGCCTTTGGTTTTCCTACAATTTTTGGGGCAATTTCTTAAAAGTTAGTCACTTAAATCGTAGAAAAACAGCCCAATTCTATTTGCTTAATTTTTTAAAACTGTTAGCTTAAATCTACGAAATCCGTTAAAAATCTCCGACAGGAGCCTTTACGAACGAGCGCGGTATACAATAATCAACGGAGCAGGGAATCCCCCTGCTCCGAATTATATAAGAGCTCAAAAGACTGACAGGAAGCGAGCTTACGGTTTTCTGTCAGTCTTTTCCCCAACGGAATGGTTTGTTGTTGACGGGGCTTTTCATGCTGCAATTGCGGAAAGATTGCTGATTGACGGTGTGTTTGCCAAGGGTTATAAGCATATTGTTGTTTCGATTTGTCCGGAGGTATAAGCTTGAAACGCTTTATTTTCAAGTTTCATTTAGAAATAATCACTGCTATTGTTGCAGCTCCACATCCCAAACATATTTCAAGCTAACTGAAAAATGCGGCATAACTCCGTCCATGTCAAGACGCGGAAACTGCTATGATAACGCAATGGCAAAAAGCTTCTTCTCCATTCTCAAGACCGAGTGCATTGTATAAAAGCAGATACTTGTATATTCACGCGAACTATACTTTCATTTTCGGAATTTTATGCTATACTTATTTTGTATAACGCTTTATGCGAGGAGGACAAAAATGTCATTAGCTGCAACCTTAACCGTGCTTGGCTGCCGCGGTTCTACCCCTGTCAGCGGAGCGCAGTTTGCCCGCTACGGCGGAGCTTCCACCTGCTGCCGTCTTGATTTTTCCGACTGCACCGTATTTTTGGACGCGGGAACAGGGCTTCAAAACCAGCCCGGCGGCATATCCTCCCCCTGTCACTTTTTGCTCTCCCACTATCATGTTGACCATATATACAGTCTGCCGCTGTATGCCCCGCTTTTTGACAAGAGCTTCTCAGCCGACGTATGGGGCAGTGAGGACGACGGTCTCAGCGTTCTGCAAAAGCTTGACCGCATGATGTCCCCCCCGCTGTGGCCCATTACAAGCGCCGCCTTTAGCGCGGAAATGCACTTCCACGGCTTTTCAAACGGCGATACCCTGCGGCTTTCGCCAACGGTGAGCGCAGACACGCTTAAAGTCTCCCACCCCGGCGGCTGCACTGCCTACCGCATCAACGCGGGCGGCAAAACGCTTGTTTTCTCAACGGATACCGAGCTTACCGATGACTGCGCTGCAGCACTGGCAGAGTTTGCCCGCGGCTGCGACCTGCTGATGCTCGATGCCCAATATACCGACGAAGAATACTCACGCTGCCGAGGCTTCGGTCACTCCTCCTGGAGCAAGAGCCTTGCGCTTATAGAAAAATGCGCTCCGCGCCGTGCGCTTTTAATTCACCACGACCCCCTGCGCACAGACGATGAGCTTGACGCGCTCGCCGCGCGTCTGCCGGAAAACATAAAGCCGGCGTCGGAAGGAATGGTGATAAGCCTATGATAAGCTTCGATGTAAACAGACTTCTTGAAATCGGCATGGCGCTTTCCACGGAAAAGGACACCCGAAAGCTTCTGACCATCATCCTTGACGAGGCAATGAATATCACAAGCTGTGACGCGGGAACGCTTTACACCTGCGACGGCAATTCTCTGAGCTTCACGATCATGGTCACGAAATCCCTGGGCTACCGTCAGGTGTCCGAAAACGGACAGTCGCTCCTGCCGCCCGTTCCGATAGGCAAGCTTGAGGACTGCCACAACGTCTCCGCGCGCTGCGCGCTCACAGGTCAGCTTTTTAACATACCCGACGTCTACTCCGAGCAGCGCTTTGATTTTTCCGGCACTAAAAAATACGACGAGATGACGGGATATCGCACCCGCTCCATTCTGGTTATCCCCATGGAGGATAACTACGGAAAAATAATCGGCGTTTTGCAGCTTATTAACGCAACGGAAAACGGCGAGGTCGTCCCCTTTGACCCCGAATACGAGCCGGTCATCTCGTCGCTTGCATCGCAGGCTGCAATTTCGCTGACCAACATGAACTACGCGACCGACATCGCCGAGCTGTTTGACTCTTTTGTGCGCGTCATGTCCACCGCCATCGACTCGCGCACGCCTTATAACGCAAATCACACGCGAAATATGGCGAAATACGGCAGCAACTTCTGCGACTGGGCGGCAAAGCAGGGGCTTTGGGATTATTCGGAAAGCAAAAAGCGTCAGTTTATAATGAGCATATGGCTGCACGATGTCGGCAAGCTCACCACCCCGCTTGAGATAATGGATAAGGAGACGAAGCTGGGACAGGGGCTCGGCAAGGTTCTCTTCCGCTTCAACGAAATATCGCTGCTGAGCAAAATCGCGCTTTTAGAGGGGCGCATGAGCAAGGACGAATACGAAAAAACTCTTTCCGACATTTCGGAAGCGCAAGAGCTGGTGCTTCAGTCGAACGCCGGAGCGCGCCTGCCGGACGAGGCACTGGAGACGATAAACGCGCTTGGACAGCGCACATATGAAAAAGACGGCGAGGCTTTGCCGTGGATAACCCAAGACGAGCTGGAGCATTTGAGAATTCGGCACGGTACACTTACCGCAGGCGAGCGAAAGATCATGGAAAGCCATGTTGAAATGACAGAAAAGCTTCTCTCTCAGCTTGAATTCACGCCTGAATACGCTATGGTTCCCGTGTGGACGTCGCGTCACCACGAGGCTCTTGACGGTTCGGGCTATCCACGCGGATTAAAGGGCGAGGAGCTGTCCAACGAGGTTCGTCTTTTAACGATACTGGACATATTTGATGCGCTCACCGCGCGGGACAGACCCTATAAGCCGCCCATGCCTGTTGATAAAGCACTTTCCGTTCTTCACGACATGGCGGATAAAGGAAAGCTCGATAAAGACATTTTGCGGCTTTTTGAAGAAAGCCGCTCGTGGGAGGAAACACAATGAACCTTATTAAAAAAAGTCTAAGCTATTTGCTTGCGGTCGTCATTCTCACTCTTAGTATGACGCCCGCTCTTGCTGCGGCAAAGGCAACGGCTACAACTATGCAGCTTCAAAGCAAAAGCGGCACAGTCACCATCACCAAATCAACCGGAAAAGAAGTAAAATACAAGGCGGGCATGAAGCTTTACAGCGGCTATACCGTCACAACAGGCTCGGAAAGCTACGCCAACATAAGTCTGGACGGCAGCAAGGTTTTGAAGATTGATTCATCTTCCTCCGTCTCTGTCAGCAAGTCCGGCAAAAAGCTCAACCTTTTTGTTAACAGCGGAAGCGCCTTTTTTAACGTATCCAAAAAGCTTGACGGCGACGAAAGCATGAACATCCAGACCTCCACGATGACCGCGGGCATTCGCGGAACATCGGGAATTGTTTCAACGGGCAGAAGCGGCGGGGAATCCTCATACGGCTCGAGAATTATGCTGCTTGAAGGCAGCGTAACGCTGCAGTGCTCCGTGGACAGTAAGGTAGAAAACTATACTGTCAGCGCGGGCGAGAAGTTCAGTATTCTCCCCACCGGCAACGCCGCGCCGCAGGTCGAGCCTATTACCGCCTCCGCCATACCGGGCTTTGTCGCCGTTGAGGTAGCGGCAGACCCCTATTTGCAGAAGCGAATTGAAGCAGACGGCAAGCTGCTGGTTGAAGACATCATAAAGGATGCCTCCACGCGTCTTGCGCAGGAGGAGAAGGAAAAGGCGGATAAGCTCAGCAAGCTTGAGGAGACAATCAAGGACATCGTTGTAAAGCCCCCTGTTACCATTCCCTCAAGCGGCAACGGCGGCAGCACCATCGTTCCGAAGGACAACTATGAAATACTCAAAACAGAAAACGACGCCCTTGTTGTTGTCGAGAGCGGCATTTGGAGCACGCTCAACGCACCGAGAGCTTTGAAGGAAGGCGAATACCTGAGACTTCTCGGCAGCGTCGGCAGCAGCTCTACCCCCGCAAAGGAATACGCCCTGTCTCAGCCGGACGCGCGCCTTTACCTAAACGGATATAACCTCTATACCGACCTTGCCGTAAGCGGCGGGCTTATGATCGCCTGCTCAGACGATCAGACCGCCAAGTCCTGCTCCTTCATCGGCAGCATTGAGAACATCGAAACCGACGACGGGCTTCAGCCCGCCGATATCTCCGTAATAGCGGCAAACGCAACCATAGACCTCGCCGGCAAAGCCCTTACAGGTCTCAGCTTTTCAACAGACTCGCAGGCAAAGCTCTCGATAGTCGACAGCTCCGAGGAAAAATCGGGTAGCTGCGAGGCGTTCATTACAAACGAAGGCGTCTTGGAGATAAACGCAAACATCT
>JAHAWY010000053.1 GCA_018385135.1 Oscillospiraceae bacterium
TACAATAACCACCGTATCAAGGCAAAGCTAAAGGGCTTGCCGCCTGCTCTTCACAGACAACAAGCCCTTTCGGTTGCTTGAACAATTTTTACTTTGAAATATTGTCTAACTTTTCGGGGTCACTTCAAAAGGACGATGGGGCGCTTTTCTATGCTTTTTCCGGCAGCGAGGGAGAGCCGCCGGATTCATGCTTGTGATGCAGGACCTTCGCTTTGAGGTTTTGTGCCAAAATCGAGCCGAAATCCTTCAAAAGCTGGCGTACAAAGGTCTTGAACTCCGGGTCGGCATCTTTATATGCTGAGAATATAGCAGCAAAGTTCTTGCGCCATTCACGGTTTATTTCAGTAATCGTTTCGGCTTTGCCTGCATCCAGAATGCCAAAAAGAATTTCAACAAAGCGCTCACGCTCTGCGTCGGTCATGCCGTCAAGCCAGCTCGTGAGAGCTGTGTTAACATACTGAGCACCGTCAGACACCTCCTCGACGGTATGGAAATCGTCGCCGTCGATCTCCCATGAAAAAGGATCGTGCTGCATTATTCCAATGCGGCGGCTGCCGACTACCTTATAGCTGTTATGTCCGTCAAGCAGCATACCCACCAGAGAGGACTGGGGGAGGGTCTTTTGGATTTTTCCTTCAATGCGGCGGTAACCGTCGTTATCCAGCACGCCCGCCTTGAAGCCGGGACCGTCGTGGTTGAAAACTGCGCTTATGCGCGCTTGAACCTCCTGCGAGACCGCCATCGCCGCGTATACGGCGAGGTTGCCGCCCTTTGAGTGACCGCCCAGAATAAGCTCGCCGTCTATGTCCTCGGCAAGGGCTGAAAGATATTCGGCTGCGCGGCGCTGAGAGGGAACGGGAGACTTAAAGGCTATGGAGAAATCCTCCTTCCAGCCGACAAGGCTGTCGTCTGTGCCGCGAAAAGCTATATAATGCAGCCCTTCGCGCAGGCGATAGCAGGTGGCGGAAAACTGTTTTTCTTCGTTGGAATCATTTTCGCTGAGGTAGTGGCTTATTTCCAAATCGCGGAAGCGCGGGCTTGCAGCGGCAGCGGAAAGAAGCCGCTCGCTGGCTTCGACTACCATAAAGCTTGTAAACATAGTGTCAAAGTATTCTGCACGGTAGGTATCCGCGATTTTCAGCGGGGAGGGGCAGTCCGGCGAAGAATATATGGGCAGTATCTCGTTATAGGCAAGTTGGGAGAGAATAAGGCTGTCAACGGGAGAAAAGGGCTTTGCTTCAAAGCTGCGCAGCTCGGTATGGGCGTAGTCGGTGATGCTGGCGTATTTCATAAAGCGCCTCCTTTTGCTGTCAGCTTGATTTTAATTCAGCCGCTCAGGTCTGTCAACGAGAGCTTTTCTGAGCTGAGCGGGCTCCCATGATTTTTTCGTTGACGAACGCAGATAATAAAGGTAAAATGATATATGTAGCGGTATAACTGCCGCTTTAAAGCATTTTTCGGGAGGAAGCTATGAAGCTGGTTTTGTCAATTATTTCTAAAACAGATGCTCCTGTTGTTGTGGGCGCGTTGACCAAGGCGGGATATCCATCCACAGTGACTAACAGCTTTGGCGGATTTTTGAACAAAGAAAATGCCATTCTCCTTTCCGGGGTTGACGATACCAAGGTAAGCTACGTTATAGGTATCATCGGCGAAAACACCTCAGAGAGCGTGGAGCAGGCTTCGCGCGATACTGACGGCGGCTATAAGCTTCCGCAGCAGATTAGAGTTGGCGGTGCTTCGGTTTTTGTGCTTGATATTGAGCAGTTTATCCATCTATGAGTGAGGTATTCAACATATCAGCGCGCGAGGCGTCCCACGCCTGTATAATAGCAACGCCTGACGAGGAACAGCGCCGCGCCGCAGCATGGAGACTCGCTGCTGCTTTCGTCTGCGAAAGGGACGGTGAAGCACCCTGCCTAAAATGCGCCCAGTGCAGACTTGCACAGCAGAAGCTTAACCCGGACATCATCGAAATATCCCGCAAAACCGACGATAAGGGCAAGCAAAAGCGCGAGCTTTCCGTTGAGCAGATCCGCGCAATGGTTTCCGATGCGTGGGTGCGCCCTCAAAGCGCCGAGCGCAAGGTATACATCATCGCCGACGCGGGCAGTATGAATTCTGCCGCGCAAAACGCGGCATTAAAGCTGCTGGAAGAACCGCCTGCATATGCCCGCTTTATCCTATGTGCCGAGAGTGCGGAGAGCCTTTTGGCAACAATTCGCTCACGCTGTGTGATTTTTCGCCCGCTGGGTGAAAAAGAACCGACCGAAAGCGAAGCGGCGCGCGAATATCTCTCTCTTGTCGCCAAGGGGGACAAGACCGGTGTCTGCGCTTTTTTTGCGCGCGCCGAGAGCATGGACGGTGAAGCACTTGCCGGGTTTTTGGAAGGCTTGCGCGCGGAGCTGTGCGCCGTGTTATCAAACAAAAACAGCAATAGCGCGATTACCAGGGAAACGGCGGTTCGCCTACTCGACATGGGCAGACGCGCTGAGGACTATATGCGGCTGAACGTCGGCGTGAAGCACATTTTAGGTATGCTTTGCGTGCGTTCAGTTTGAAATGAGGATAATAATTTGACAGACGTTATTAGTGTTAGATTCAACTGCCGTGGAAAGTCGTATTTTTTTGACCCCAACGGCATTACAGCAAAGCCGGGCGACAAGCTGATAGTCGAGACCTCAAAGGGACTGGACGTGGGCGAGTGCGTTATCGGCAATCATCCCGTTCCGGATGAAAGCCTGCTGCCGCCGCTGCGCCCTGTGATCCGCGTGGCAACGCAGGAGGATTTGCAGACGCTTGAGCAAAACAAGGCTCTTGAGAAGGAGGCCTTTAAAGTCTGCAAGGAAAAAATTGCCCAGCATGAGCTTGAAATGAAGCTAGTCGATGTTGAATGCGGCTTCGAGGGAAACAAGATATTGTTTTTCTTTACAGCCGACGGCAGAGTTGACTTCCGCGAGCTGGTCAAGGATCTGGCGGCGGTTTTCCGCACGCGCATCGAACTGCGGCAGATAGGCGTTCGTGACGAAACAAAAATGTTGGGCGGTCTCGGCATATGCGGCAAGCCCTATTGTTGCAGCCAGTTTTTAAATGATTTCCAGCCCGTTTCAACAAAAATGGCAAAGACGCAGTCCATCTCGCTCAATCCGACCAAAATATCCGGTAGCTGCGGCAGACTTATGTGCTGTCTGCGCTATGAGCAGGAAGCGTATGAGGAGCTGTTGAAAACCATACCCAAAAACGGCGCGTTCGTGCAGACCACCGGGGGATATGGCAATGTTGTGCAGACTAACGTCCTGCGTCAAAAGGTAAAGGTTCGTATCGACGGCGACTGCGAGCAGGAGATAAAAACCTTTGACGCTGACCAGGTCGCCGTCGTTCCCGGCGGCAGACCCAAGCCGGGCGACGAGCTTCCCACAGTATTAAACTACGTTGAAAAGCCGCAGGAAAAGGCGGAGCCGGAGGAGGATGATCCGTGGAAAGCTCCAAACCTCTTTGCCGAGCAAAACGCCGAGGCTGGGCGGGGAGCTGTGCCGAAGCAGGCTAATGAAAACGGCGAGCAGCACAAACGTCCCGAACAGCGCAGAAGACCCCAGCAGCAAAGACCCCGTCCTCAAGGACAAAAGAAGAACAATCAGCCGCAGGGCAAACAGCAGGACAAAAAGCCTATCAAGCCGCAAAGCGTGAAGCCCAGACCCGAACAGCAAAAGGGCGACGCGCCCAAGTCCGGCGGCAACCGCAACCGCCGCAGGCACTATTCAAAGCCCAAGGGCTCTGCCGCCGGCGGCGCAGCAAAGGAATAATCGGTTAAAAGAGAGAAGCGAGAGCTTCTCTCTTTTTTAATCCCCGCCACTTTTTGCGGCAACGCTTTAATAGCCGATGCCAAAAAGCGCTTTCTCTCCTCTGCGGAAAGAAAGCGCTTTTTAAAATGTTCAGCTTGCTGCCGAAGCGGTTTATTCGGCGGATATCATATAGTAGTAAACAGGCTGTCCGCCGTTTACGGTGCTTATTTCAGAGTCGGGCAGCTTTTCGGTAAGCGCCGCGGAGACAGAGTGTGCTGCGTCCTCGGCAACGTCCTCGCCGAAGTAAACGGTGAGAAATTCCGGGTCAAGCTCCTCAAGCTTTGAAGCAAGCGTGCCTAAAAGCTCGGTAATATCGCTGCTGCTACCGAGCAAAGCACCGTCAAGCAGACCAAGATACTCGCCCGCCTTGATTTCGTAGCCGTCAAAATCCGAGTCTCTGGCGGCATAGGTGATAAGAGCAGTGTGAACGCTTTCTATTGCTTCGGTGGCGATGGCTACAAGCTCCTCCTCGGACTGGGAGTATGTATCCATGTTGATAAGAGCGGATACTCCCTGAGGAATGGTCTTGGTCGGGATAACGATTACCTTTTTTTCGGTCAGCGGAGCGCACTGCTCGGCTGCCATGATAATGTTTTTGTTGTTGGGGAAAACCAGAACGGTGCTTGCCGGAGTTGCGTTGATGGCGGTGAGGATGTCCTCCGTGGAGGGGTTCATAGTCTGCCCGCCGGTGACGATATTGTCAGCGCCAAGCTCGCGGAACAAAGAGGCAATGCCCTCACCCGCGCAGACTGTTACGACGCCAAAGTCCTTTTCTGGTTCGGCCAAGGTGTTTTTGGAAGCCTCGGCGGCTGCGACAAGCTCGTCATGCTGCGTGCGCATATTTTCGATTTTCGCAACCTCAAGAACGCCGTATTTCTGTGCCTCGGTCAGAGCGTCACCGGGGGTGTTGGTATGAACATGAACCTTAAACTCCTCGTCGCTCTCGCCGATAACAAGGCAGTCGCCTATGCCGGAAAGATAGCTGCGCAGACCATCAAGCGGCTTTGGCTCGCCGTTTTCCCAGCGGACTATAAAAACAGTGTCGTAGGCGAAAGTGATATCGCCCGTGTCAAACTCGCCGAAATCGGCGAAATCGCTTGTCTCCTCGGAGCCTGAAGCGCTTTCGTAGGAATCGGGCGTTACCTCGCCTCTGAGAGACTGAAGCATTGCATCAAGGATAACCACATAGCCCTTGCCGCCGGCGTCAACAACTCCCGCCTTTTTGAGAACGGGGTTTTGATTAACGGTTTCCGCAAGAGCGTCCTTCGCCGACTCAAGGGCGCAGGAGAGCAAAAGCTCAATATCGCTGCCTGTTTCGGCAAAATCCTTAGCGGCGGCGGCGGACATACGCGAAACGGTGAGGATAGTGCCCTCGGCGGGCTTCATTACGGCGTTATATGCCGCGTCAACGCCTTCGCCCATGGCCTGGGCAAAGTCATAGGCAGTGCAGGTATCCTTGCCCTTTAGTCCCTTGGAAAGCCCGCGGAAAAGCAGAGAAAGGATAACGCCTGAATTGCCGCGCGCCCCGCGGAGCAGGGCGGAGGCAGCGCATTTTGCGACATCGCCGACATTGTCGGGGCGCTTGCGGCGAAGCTCGGCTGCTCCGGCGCTGAGAGTCATGCTCATATTTGTACCCGTGTCGCCGTCGGGAACCGGGAAAACATTAAGCTCATTTATGTGCTGCTTGTTTTGCTCCAATGCCGCGGCTGCGCAAAGCAACATATCCGTAAACGCAGCGCTATCGAGAATTTCTTTCAAAATTATGACACCTCCGGTGAGAAATGCGCACGATAATAGCCGAGCGCCGTGATTTTCCCGGCGCATGGCAATCTGCCGCAAGAGACAGACAACGACCTCGGCTCAGAGCGGCGGGGTCGGACTCGTGCCGGTCCCTGTCACCCAATTTGCATGGAGTCGATATATAGATCGACATTTTTGACAGGAACGCCTGTCGCCTTAGAGACCTTATAGCTGACCTCGTTCATAATGCTGCCGGCGAGAACGCGAAGATTGACGCCGTGATCCACAACTATATGCAGAGAAATAGAAACGCTGCCGTCGTCGTTAAAGCCGACGCCGACACCTCTGGACATAGATTCACGGCGGAGCAGATGGACGAGACCGTCTGTTTTTGAGCGAGCGCCCATGCCCTTGACACCAAAGCAGTTGGTCGCGGCTTCACCGGCGATATTAGTAAAGACCTCGCTGGTGATGCTGATCATTCCAAGCTCGTTTTCGATTTTAACCATGATGCCAGCTCCTTTCAAATAACGGTAAGCCCTCTGATGAGAGTCAGTTAGCAGTTACATAATGCCATAAACATCAGGCATTTAGGTATTATAACCCGAATACATAAAAAGCACAAGGAAATTTTTTTACAGGCAATCCTAACGTATGATACATTAGAAATATTACTTTTATACGTTAAAGCAAAAGTGTGGAGTATATGTTCTTATACTCTGTCAATTATTATAGTTTACAGCTTGTATGATACATGTTATAATAAGTCATTACCGTTTTTACGGGAATCAAGGAAAACTGCAAAGCTTTTTTTACTCCCTTGTCTTATAAAACGGTTAACTGTGCAACCAATAAGCCTTCACTTTTGTGAAAACTCATACATTATAAGGAGATGACAATCATGGCAAGAAAGCTGAAAACAATGGACGGCAACACCGCTGCCGCTCACGTTTCATATGCGTTCTCCGAGGTTGCGGCTATCTATCCCATAACCCCCTCGTCCACCATGGCGGAATATGCCGACAAGTGGGCAGCCGCCGGCCGCAAAAATATTTTCGGACAGACGGTAAACGTGGTAGAGATGCAGTCTGAGGGCGGCGCTGCGGGCGCGGTTCACGGCAGCCTTACCGCCGGGGCTTTGACCACTACCTACACCGCCTCACAGGGTCTGCTTTTAATGATACCCAATATGTATAAAATCGCGGGCGAGATGCTCCCCTCCGTTATCCATGTATCCGCTCGCTCGCTGGCAACTCACGCCCTTTCCATCTTCGGGGACCACTCCGATGTTTATGCCTGCCGTCAGACCGGCTATGCCATGCTCTGCTCCAACAGTCCTCAGGAGGCTATGGATCTCGGCGCGGTCGCGCATCTTGCCGCAATTGAAGGCAGTGTACCTTTCCTGCATTTCTTTGATGGCTTCCGCACCTCTCACGAGATGCAGAAGGTCGAGGTTTGGGAATATGACGAGCTGGCGGAGATGGTAAATTACGACAAAATTGCCGAATTCCGCGCAAAGGCGAATAGCCCGGCGACTCCCGCGCTTCGCGGCACCGCTCAAAACGGAGATACCTTCTTCCAGACACGCGAGGCGGCAAACAGCAAGTATAACGCTGTTGCAGACGTTGTTGAAAGCTACATGACCGAGGTCAATAAGCGCATAGGCACAAACTATAAGCCCTTCAACTACTACGGCGTTCCCGACGCTGAGCACGTTCTCGTTGCCATGGGCAGCGTCTGCGAGGCGGCCGAGGAGGTAGTTGACTACCTCAACTCCAAGGGAGAGAGAGTCGGTCTTGTTAAGGTTCACCTCTATCGTCCGTTCTCCATGAAGCACTTCGTTGACGCTCTGCCCACCACCGTAAAGACCATCGGTGTGCTTGACCGCACCAAAGAACCCGGCGCTCCCGGCGAGCCTCTTTATCTGGACGTTGTTGCCGCCCTTTCGGGCAGCGAATACCGCTCCGTGCCTGTCTATGGCGGACGCTACGGACTCTCCTCCAAGGACGTTACCCCCGGCTCAATCATTTCCGCATATCGCAACATCCAAGCCGAAAAGCCTGTAAACAGCTTTACTATCGGCATTGTTGACGATGTTACAAATCTTTCCATCCCCATCACCGAAAACCCGGACACCACCCCGGAGGACATTATCTCCTGTAAGTTCTGGGGACTCGGCTCGGACGGAACGGTTGGCGCGAACAAGAACTCCATCAAGATTATCGGCGACCATACCGATATGAAGGTTCAGGCATACTTCCAGTATGACTCGAAAAAATCCGGCGGCGTTACCATCAGTCACCTGCGTTTCGGTCAGAGCCGGATAAAGTCTTCTTACTATGTTTCCAAAGCAAACTTCGTTGCCTGCCACAACCCCAGCTACCTGTCCAAATACGACATGGCTCAGGATGTTAAGCCTGGCGGCACTTTCCTTATCAACTGTTCCTATGACGCAGCGGAGCTGTCTGAGCATCTGCCTGCCGCAGCCAAGAAATACATTGCGGAAAACGGTGTTCATCTCTACGTTGTAGATGCAATTAAGATTGCCAGAGAAATCGGTCTCGGAAACCGCACCAACGCCATTTTGCAGGCTGCTTTCTTCAAGCTCGCCAAGATACTTCCCGAGGCTGACGCTGTTGAATACATGAAGGAAGCCATCAAGACGACCTATGGGCGCAAGGGCGAGAAGATCGTCAACATGAACCTGCAGGCGGTTGATGCCGGCATCGAGCAGGTTAAAGAGATAAGCGTTCCCGCGGACTGGGCAAATCCCGCGCCTGACGCTGCCGCGGCTAAACTCACCGGCGGCTTTGAACACGCAAGAGCCTATGTTGAAGGCATCTTAGAGCCGGTTAACGCCATGCGCGGCGACAGCCTGCCGGTTTCCGCCTTTATGGACATCGCAAACGGCACGGTTCCCAACGGCACCTCCGCCTTTGAAAAGCGCGGCGTTGCGGTTGAAGCTCCGCAGTGGATCGCCGAAAACTGCCTCCAGTGCAACCAGTGCGCATTTGTATGCCCCCACTCTGTCATCCGCCCGTTCGTGTTCAACAAGCAGGAGCTTGAAAACGCTCCCGAAGGCACCGTTACCGTTGCGATGAAAGGCAAGGGCTGCGAGGAATACCAGTTCGCCATCATCTCCTCTGTGCTTGACTGCACAGGCTGCGGAAGCTGCATGAACGTTTGCCCGTCCAAGGAAAAGGCAATCAAGATGGTTGCGCTCGATGAGCTGCGCGGTCAGCAGAAGGTTTATGACTACGCATATATGAATGTATCCGAAAAGGATGTTCCGTTTGCCGGAAATACGGTTAAGGGCAGCCAGTTCAAAACTCCGCTGCTTGAGTTCTCCGGCGCTTGCGCCGGCTGCGGCGAAACACCCTATGCTAAGCTTGTAACCCAGCTTTTCGGCGACAGAATGTATATTGCCAACGCCACCGGCTGCTCCTCCATTTGGGGCGGCAGCGCGCCAAGCTTCCCGTATACCGTCAACAAGCAGGGCAGAGGTCCTGCTTGGGCAAACTCCCTGTTTGAGGATAACGCTGAGTTTGGCTTCGGTATGCTTCAGGCAGGCAAGCAGCGCCGCGCACAGGTCGTCGAGCAGCTCAAGAGCGTTCTTGAATATCCCGACGCTCCCGCGGAGCTAAAGGCGGCGGCTCAGGGCTGGCTTGATGCCAAGGACGACGCCGAGGCGTCCAAGAAGGCGTCCGAGGTTCTCGAAGCAGAGGTCAAGAAGGCTGTTGATACTTGGGGGGAGGACTGCCCCGGTACGATTG
>JAHAWY010000057.1 GCA_018385135.1 Oscillospiraceae bacterium
GTATTCGTCAAGCAGCGCGCCCGCCCTCTGATAGTCGTTCTGCGCAAGCGCCGCCGCAACGTCGCTCTGATACTTTGCGGTGAGATTGTTTTGCAGTCTCTCGTTCTCAGCTACGGCATCAGCTTCCTTACCGCGCAGATTCCCGATGTCGCGCTGGTACTGCCCTGCCCGCGCAAGCGCTTCCTGTGCGCCCGTGCCGGTATTCAGCCCGTTCGCCATTGCCTGCCGCTGAAACGCCTGCCTGCCCTTTTCGTACTGCGTGGCAAGGTCATTCGCTCCCTGCTGATACTGCGGGGCTATTTTCTCCCCCGCAGCCTTGTAATCGCTCAGGCTTTGGTCATATGCGCTTTTGAGTTCGCTCATCCGCGTTTCTTTCTGCGCGTTGTACATATCGTTTATGGCTTTGGTTCTTGCCGTGTCGTATGCACCCGTGTTGATTAGCCCGTTGGGATTTACTTCCGTAATTTTCTCGTTCGTGGTCGTAGTGTTTTCCATTTGTGTCCTCACTCCTTTAACAGCTTGCTCCACGTCTTTTCCCCGCAGATGCCGTCTGCGTCAAGCCCCGTCTTGCTCTGGTAGTCGATGAGGCAAGCCCTCAGCCCGTCCCACAGCACGTTATAGCCGAGGTTTACAAACAGTGCCGAAAGATATCCCGCCTCCGGCGTTCTGTCCCCATCGCGCACCGTGCCGGGCAATGAGCGTGAGCTTTCTCCTGCCGCCCCAGAAAGGGAGCTGTCAGCGCCGGAGGGAGTTTCCGCCGTCTCCGCGTCTCCCGCCGCTATCGCGTCAAGCTGACTACCGTACCGCATATAAAGCGCGTTGCCCGCGTTCGCCCTGTCGGCAATGTTGTTGACGGCGGGGCGCTCGTACTCTTTGCATATCCGAGCCGCCGCGCCGTACAAGTCCTGCGCCGTCGTGAGATATTCCCACAGCGCCGGATATTCGCCGCGCAGCTCCTTGAGACAAAAGTTGACCTGCGTGCCTTCGTCCCCAACCGATGTGCCGACGGAACGCGCATACTCCAGAAGCCGCTGCTTGCGCGAGAAATACGTCCACTGACACAGCCCGTAGCCGACTGCATCATGCGCAAAGTCGATAGCGCCGCTGTTAGCCGCCGCCGTGTATTCCGCATCCGTCAGCGTGGTCATGCCGCGCTGCGCGATGTTTGCCGTCATGTTGCTCTCACACATCATGTTGCCGCCCATGGCGCACGCCGCGATCGGCGTCATGCCGCCGCGAACGAGGGCAGTAAGAATTGATAACTGGCTCATTCGTTTACCTCCGACCACCCGTATGCGCCGGGCTTGTTCACCGACTGCTTGGGTGGTATAATAGGAATATACTTATTTGCTGGGTGGTTTTTATGGAAAATGTTTATGTAGTTTATTGTCATATTGCTCCTAATCGTAAAAAATATGTTGGGATTACATCGACTAATACTAACCAACGTTGGCGTAACGGGCGAGGTTATGAAAAGAATTATCATTTTTCGAGAGCGATAGAGAAGTATGGTTGGGAGTCGTTTCAACACCAAATTCTTTTCGACCGTCTTACATTAGATGAGGCAAAATCAATTGAAAGGCGTTTAATTGCAGAGTGGCACTTAACTGATAGGCGATTTGGCTACAATTTGCGAGACGGCGGGGATGGTTCGTTTTCCCAAGAGTCGAGAGCAAAGATGAGCGCATCGAGGATGGGTAACACCAACACCAAAGGGAAGAAACTACGTCCAGAGACGAAACCTAAAATTTCTAACTCTCTAAAAAATTACTATGTTTCACGCCCGGGCACATTTTCAGGGCGGCATCATAGCGAAAGCACGAAGCGGAAGCTTAGTCAGCGTATCGTTTCGCAGGAACAAAGAGCGAAAATGAGCTACCATCACGCGGATGTAACAGGTGCTCGTAACCCAAGTGCCAAGCCTGTTGTGCAACTCTCGAAAGGTGGAGATGTGTTAAAACGTTACGCCTATGCATCATTGGCAGCCGAAGAGCTTTCGCTCGACCTTTCGTCTCTCATAAAATGCTGCCGGGGAAAGCAAAAAACGTGTGGCGGTTTCCGTTGGGCTTATGACAAGCCGTCCGGTCGTTAACTTATTGCGCTCCATAGGGCTTCCGTTCCCACCGCTCCCGGTTCCCAAATGTTGTTATCAACCGTGCTTATCCATATCTTGCCGTTGTGCCTGACCTTATCGCCCTTGGCATACGGATTGGTGCTGCTTGGCTGCTCCCATTCGGGTATCTCACTCGGCGTGGGTATAAGCACCTTTGTCCACAGCGACGGCGCGTCTGCCGGGTTCCATGCTGTTTGCGACGTGTGAGCTTGCAGACATTTATAAAGCACTTCGCCGTACATCACCCTGTCGCCTACGGCATAACTTATGCTATCGCCATGCCACGCAGGAAAAATGATAGGAACAGTCAGCGCCTGTTCGTCCGTCAGCATCGCGCCCGCGCCGTTAATAGCCACGCGGAGCTTCTGTGCGCTTGAAAGATAACTCATTCGCCGTTCTCCTCATAAAGGATGGTGAGTCCATAAGCTTCTGCTACGGCGTGTTCAATTCTGCATCCTCTGGCATTCTTCCATCCTTTGCAGAAATACACCGCATGGCAAAGGGTCATGTTTGTCAAGGAACGCGCAAGGAACATCACCGGGATATTGACGACACCGCGTTCCTTGTATTTTGCGGCGCTGTACCAGTCATCCGTAAACAGTGTATTCACTATCTCGTAGCCCTTGCTCTCAAGTGTGGCTATTGCCCGCTCTCGCGTCGCTACGATTTCTTCTTCGGTCTTGCCGTTCATTGGCTGTGATAACATTGCTTTCATTTTCATGTCGTCTCCTCCTCATTAGTCACGCCCAGCACTTCAAGCGCCGCCTGCATATCCGCGCTTTCGCTCTGTGCCTGTTCATATGCTGCCTGTGCGGCGGCAAGGATGTTGTAATCCTTCCACGGGCTTATCATTTCGCCTGCGAACACCGCACCGTCCGCACGTGTCCAAGTCTCACCGACGGGGACATAACGATAGCCTTCAACAAAGGCGCTGCACTTCCCGTCGAAAAATTCCGCGTCAAATTCTCTGCGTCCCACGGCTGCGTTGGCGTAACACTTGCAGTCATTGCCAATAAAAATTTTCATATCAGTTCCACCTTATCAAGCACTAAAGGATAACCAGCAGAGGCAATACTGATACCAACCCAATATTCACCAGATGTCACGCCAGAAATGTCAAGTTCTGTATCGCCGGTGTATCCTTTCCCAATGTCTTTCTTCGCAATCCAATCCGGGTATGATTTCGTGTCTTTCAACCCCATTGTTACAGAGTTTATATTATTTGGATTTTCGGCAATATGCATTTTAAGTGTTTTTCTACCACTCACATCTATTTTATTAACCGTATAACAATGACACATATTAGCACTTTGTCCAGTCAGTACCAAAGCTGAACCGGTGTTAACAATCGTTGCTGTGGTGTTGATAAGCTTCGCCCAACCTCCCGTGATATCTATGCACTCATCGCCACCATCAAGCAGTATAAGCGAAGATGACAGCTTCACGGATTCCGCCTGACCGGCGGTAGTAATGCTGACGCTCTTGGATTCTGTGTCAGTCCCGCTGCTTATGGTCACAGTCCACGTACCGGCGGCGGGAACCTCAAAGACGAACTGTCCCCGCGCAAGCCCCGCCGCGTCTGCCTCCAAAACCGTCCCGCCGCTTGAGCACGTGCAGCTTGCAGCCGTAGTCGGGAAGTTTGCAACGATGTACCCAAAGGCGCTTCCGCCCTTGCTGATAGTTACCGGTATAATCATATAGCCACCTCCACATCACCCTGCACTGTCCAAATGTCGCCGTTTGCCACATCTATTTGTATCTTTTTGAGCGCAACAAGAGTAAACTTCTCGCTCAGCTGCAAGCTGCCGTTTACAAGCACGTCCTCGCCCGGCATGACAATCCTCATCGTGCCGGTGAACTGAAGCTTGAGACTTGTCCCAGCCATCCAGAAAACGGCTATCTCCGCGCCAATCGGCATGGCGGCGCTTGCAGCAGTTGTCAGCGTTACAATGTTTTCGCCTGTGCTGCTGCTTGCAAGGGTCTTGCCGATGTCCGCAGTGGATAGAGTGTGCGCCCCGTCAAAATACTCAACGGGGCTGTAAAACGCGTCCTGCGCAAGCTTTGAGCGCGTGACTGCGCTTTCCGCTATGTGCTCTTCGGGGAGCTTGAAATCGTCGGCAAGCTTGTCCACTGTCACGGAGCTGTCTTTAACATCGCCGGTGTGGGTGTAAAGCTCTGAAAGAGCCGCCTGCACATTCGTTGCGTTAAGCCCCTGCACCTGCGTCATGCCGATGTTGCCCGCGCCGCCGGTTCCCGCTATTTCCGCAAGAAAAACGTCGTTTATCCACGCCTTGATGTCTGTCACGGCTTTGTCAAATCGCTGTCGGAGCTGCAAGCCGGACATGTTGAGGTCTGTGTTCGGCTTGTCTGTGCCAAGCCCCTCTATATTTTTTACGTTCACCGAAAGCGGTGTAAATGCCATTTGTGTCCTCCTACTTCGCCATGCTCGTATACCGAACCTTCATGTTGAATGAAACCACGGTTGCGTGCGCATCCGTGTTTCTGCTGCTTAATATGAGCTTATAATATACAAATTTCTTCGCCTTTATTTTAAGCCTGTGTATTTTAGGACGTACATCGACGGCAAAATCCATGTTGCCGAAATCTATGTTTTCAAAATCAAAAGCGGAAACGGCGGCATCTATTGTTTTCTCCGCAAGTCCGCTCGACTTGTCTGTTTGCCCTGTGAATGTGAGGCTTGTTTTTGTTTCCGGCGTAATCACTATCCACATCATAGATGAATATTTGCGCATATAGCTTTGCCCGAAGTCCATAGAACCCGTTTCGTAATAGCAATCTATCGCCGCCCCGTCGTCCGATGTGTAGGAATAATTCATCTCTTTTATGCGCCCGTCAGACGTTCCGAATACAAGAAATTCCCCATGCCGCGTCATGCACCTGATGTCAAGCCCGATATAGTAGCTCCACGTATCGGCTACGTAGTTGTTTACAAGACACTTGTCATCGTAACAGATGTAATACTCCTGCGCATCGTTATCGTCGTAGCAGACGCACGACGGGATGTTGAATTGCTTAAGCAGCGCGTTTATGCGCTCGGAGATTATTTTCGCCTGCCGTTCGTCCGCCGTGAGGTTGCTTGAATACGAAGAATTGTTCTTCCATTCGTAAAGGTCATGCCCGAACAGCGTTCTCGGCATGTTTAACACGATTTGAGCCTGTCCTGCGGCGTTGCAGCCTATTGCCCTATTGATGGGCTGGGTATAAAAAGCCGCCGTCACAGTGCCGTCTGAAAGCGTTATATCGCCGTATCTGATAGAGTAGGTGGACGCGCTCTTGTAACAGACGAGAGTTGAATAATGCCGTATCATCGCCGTTATAGGCGTGTTTGCATCGCCGACTGCTATCTCGTAAAGGTCGGGGAAATAATCCGCTCTCGGTATGCCGTCGTAATCCGCCTCGGAATAAATGCATTTGTTGCTGCCGTCCCCGTATAGAAAAACTCTTGTGTCCTGTGTTGAGTTGTACAGCTCTGAATGTTCCATAGCCGTGACCTGCTGCCGGAAGTTCGAATCCATCGTCCACGCAATTTCTATGCTGTTCGTCCCCTTTGCGGGCGGCGCTGAAAATGTCACGCTCCCCGCCGCCGTTGACGTGGTATAGCCAGCAATCAGTTCCCCCGTGGCAAGGTCTTTCACGCTGTCTATTGAGACCATGTGCTGCCCTTTTTCAGGGAGATAAAATGTGGCGGCTTCACCGTCCGGGGAAAACCACATCCTCCGTTTGCCGGTAAGCCGGTTGATGTTCTCCATGTCTTCACCGCCACCGGCGGGAGGCGCGGATATCCTTACGAGAGGGACGTATCCCTCTACGGTTGAAAGTGTTGTCCCGTCCCACACTTTATACTCATCCTGTGCAAGGATGTATGCGTTGCCGGAAAAGCCGAAAATATGCACGTTGCCTGTTGTGCTCACCGCGCCTATCTCGACGTTCTGCCATTCTCCCGCCGCTGACCGGAAAGAATAAAGCTTTCCCCCGCACGCGCCGAGAAGCACATGCACGGAATTTACGTAGCCACTCCATAGCCCTTTGATTGGCAAGGCTGTGTCAAGGTCAATGACCGTCTTGCTGCCGGGGCGCTTCTGGAGGTGTCCGTCTCTTGATATGCGGAAGTTCCAAGCCTTTGCCGCCTCGCCCATTTTGAGCTGTGTATCGCCGTCCTCCGCCTGATTAAGCCCAAGCCAGCGGTTTATTGTAAATACCTTTTCGTTCGTGTTCGCCTGTATTTTCGCCATTACTCAAATGCGCTCCGACCGCCTACCCCGTCTATCTTTATATTCAGGTCTACCTTGCCCTTGTCGCCGGGCTTGTCTACATACCCGCCGTTCTTTTCCTGCTTGAGAAGGTTCATGTAGCCGTTTATGCTCTTTGCGTTTGCCGCATTTGCCATGTGTTCGCAAAGCCACGCTTCTCGGTGCATCGCAGCCTTAGTAAAGGCTTCACGGTTCCGTTCGTGGTTTTCATTCGCCTCCGCGCACAGTGCTTCAACGTCTTTTTCCGTCAGCTGCATGAACAGGAGCATACTCATGTAGGAAGGGAAGGTGTCTCCCTCTTCCTCGCAGACAGCAAAAAAAGCGTTTATCTTGTCTTCAATTTTTCTCGGAGTGGAATACTCCGGTTTCGGTCCGGTTTTCGATACTCTCATCCGTGCCTCCTTTATGCCCACGCTCCGTACACGTTATGGTCAAAACTTGACCCGTAAACATCCTCTATGTCTTCGCTTACGGCGGGCATTCCCCGCGCAAGCAGGCTTTTCAATTCGTCATATCTCTGCTGGAAAAAGTTCGCGGAAACGGGATTCTCCTGCATCATCAGCGTCGCCGCCAGCCCGTAGGGCATAACGCTTTCGCATATGTAATCATCAAGCCCTATCGCAGAGGTGAAATCCGGTATCTTTTCGCATATCGGGCGTTTCCCCGGCTCGCCGTCCGTAAACGTATCAGAAAACGGATACAACTCCCCGCGCAAAACGTTGAGGATGCTTAATGTTCTGCCTTTGTATTCTGCCGTGTCAACCGTGTCTGTTTCGCCTGTGTACTCATTCTGCTCATCCATAAGGTGGATGGCGCGGTCAAATACTTCCTGCGCTGTTATCATAGTGTCTCTCCGTATCGTTGAAATACCCCAGTTTCTCAAGAAAACTGTCAAACGTAAAAACCGGTATTATTTCCGGCGCTTCGTTCTTTGTTGTTGCAAAATAGTGCTGCGCCAGATCGCCGTAATCTATCATCCCTGTTTCGACATACGTTCTTGCCGCCTCGTCATAAAACTGCATACAACGCCCGATAGCTGTTTCCGCGCTGTCCGGCAGGTTCGTTATAACCTCGTTCAGGTTCCAGTAAAGCCGCACAAGCACAGAGCAGACAAACATTGCAATCTTGGCGGAGTCTGCGTGTTTTGCCTCCATTTCCTTAACCGCAAGGGTCATGTTGTCGATGAAAGCATACCAGCCGAAGCCGTATTTATATCCAATGTCGTCTCGGCGCACGGTTGATGCACGGTTGTCCTGCCAGATATAAACAATCTGCGGGATGTAGGATATCCTATCTGTCAGCGCCTTGCATACGGCGTTGAAATATACATCCTCGTTATACCGCGTGTCGTTGAAACGTATGCCGTTAGCCGCGATAAAATCGCGGCTATACATTTTGCCGTGGCACCACACGTAATTCTCCCCGTGTTCGACTATCCCGAACGGGGTTTCCTCAATAAACAAGCCCATTGCAATGTCCCGTCCGCGTTTGATTTCCCGCGCTAATGTTCGCAGGGCAAAGGGCGAACCGTAAACATCGTCGATGTCAAGGAACGCTATCGCATCCCCGTCTGTCGCGTCGATGCCGGTTTGACGCGCCGCTCCGGCGCCGCCGTTTTCCTCTCTTGTTATGAGTTCGATATCGGCAATTTCTTTCCAACGGGCGGTAATTCCGTCGTAAGCTTCGCTGTGAGGCGAGCAGTCGTTAACAATAGTGATTTTGGCTCTGTCGCCCTCATCAAGCTTCTGCATTACAACAGACGCAATAGCCTTATCTATTGTGTCAAGCCCCTCGTATGCGGGGAGAATTACGTCAATTGTCATGCCTTAGCCCTTTCTTTCCTTGAGCAGTTCTATGAATAGCGTCTTGACCGCACTCAGCCCCGCACATGCAGCAGAAAGCAGCACTGCCTTCCATGCCGCGCCGTCCATATCTGTGCTTATCGTGGTCGGCAACGCGACGAGAAACGCCTCAAGAAATGTCCAGCCCGCTCTTTCTGCTACGTTAAGCCAATTCATTTGTTTTATCCTCCTAAAAATGTAAAACTATTTTTACCAGCACTCCTATAACGGCAGCGCCGATAACGCCTATTCCCCAGAGAATGGCGGACAACTTTGTGTTGATTACAGCAAACTGCGTGTCCTTTTCTGCCATTCTCACCTCAAGAGATTCAACTTTCGCGTTGAGTTCTTCCAGTGTGTAGCTCATCTATGCGCTCCTGTTTGCAAGTAGGCGGCGTAGAGTCGCGCCGCCTATGCTCTTTACTGATTTACTGTGTTGACGACACCGGAGTTGAGATACCCCGCACGGGTGGAATATACTCTGAGTGTTGCGCCCTTGGGGATGTTCTGCACGGTGGCGGTGTTGTTCGACACTGTGGCTTCCTGTCTTTCGCTGGAGGTCTTGGGGTCAGAGCCGTCAAGCGTGTAATACACCTTCGTTGCGTTCGTCGCCGTGATAGTCGCGTTGTTGTTTGCGATAGCGACGCTCGGCGCGTGTGCGCAGTTGTTGGAGTAGACAAATATGCCGTCGCTCCTGCCGCCGAGAACAAAGCAGTCGTGGAGAAGTCTGCCCTGCACGATTGCGCCGTCTGCAATGTACTGATTGTTGAGGACGCGCATCGTTTCTATCTTGGTGGGCGAAACTGCTACATTCTTCTTGACGATCATGAACACAACGCCCTTGGGCATGTAAACATCGGGGACTACTCTCAGGTGCATACCGGCAACTTTGCCGAGTTCTCCGTTGACAACGACCTTCTCAGCCGTCTTGCCGTAAAGCTTGAGTATTTCATCTGAAAGTTTAAGCTTGATTGCAAGCGTTTCGCCTATGTAGACTACGCGCCCCTCCATGGGGACGAGACGGTTGCTCATCTCCGCAGATGCCGCCATAAGAGCCTCAACAATCGTGTTCTTGCTCAGAGCCGTTGAATCGACCTTCATAAGCCCTGCGCCCTGCGCAAGCGCGTTGAGGTCATACATATCGCGGTAGGGAATGAGAACTTCGTCGGTCTGACGCTTGAGAACCTTCCCCGCGGCTTTTATCTGGAGCTGCTGGGTATTGTTGCCCTTGTCGATTACGCCGTTAAAGGACTTGTCCTTTTCGACGCTCATCTCCTGATACGTGTCCGCAACTTCCGTAAGATTGCCGAATCGGGACGCGCCGTTGACAAGCGTCTTGTCGTAGTCTTGGAGCGGGAGCGTGTTGACGGAGTATACCCTTACTGTGTGTACGCCCGTCCAATCGTATTCGTTGGAAAAAAGCCCGTCCACAACGGACTTGAGTTTGAATCTTTCAAGCACCTTAGGGGATGCTTTAGATGCAAGGTTTATAGACATTTTTTATTCCTCCGTATCCGGAAAGGAGTATCTTACCAGCTGTTCCAGCCGTCGTCAAAAAAATCTCTGCTTGCTGTGCCGTAAGATTTTTGCGACCCTGTACTCCTTTCTTTATTCTTCTTGTTTGTTTCAAGTGTCTTGATTTTTGCCTCTAATTCTGCTATTTTTGCGTCTTTTTCGGAGTAAACGTGTTCACGGTACGAAGAAGCAAGGTCGCCCGTTTCGTGCGCTTTCCTCCAGACAGATTCCGGTATCTCCGACGCTTTTACATCAGGGAACTCTTTCATGAAAGCGTCTATCATGATTGTCTTTTGCTGTTCTTCCGTCGCTGAGCTTTCCGCCGCCACTTCCGCCGCCTTGGAAGCTCTCTCACGCTGGACTGCGTGCAGCGCCTCAAAGTCCGTGACTTCTTTCCCCTCGCTCCGCATCTTGTCTTTGTAGATACGTGCATTCGTGTTGTCAATAAGCTCGTCTACGGTGAGATTTGATGCTTCCGCAAGGCTCTTGAGAAAGTCCTCGTGTCCTCTCAGTCTGTCCCTGTCCTGCTTGAGTCCGTCATAATCAAGCCCTTTGTTTGCATACGCCATAACCTCCTCAAGTGTGCATTGCTTTTCGCCCTTCGGACTTTTCAGCGTATAGGTCTGTTTGTTGTCGCCGCCGGGTTCGTCCTTAGGCTCTTCCACCGCATCATCCGACTCTTCTGCGGGCGTTTCATCCGCTTCCGGTTCTGCCTCCGCTTCCGGTTCGGTTTCAGGCTCCGCCTCTTCTGAACTCTCGTCGCGTCCGCCCTCGTCAGAGCTTTCGTCTGAAAGGTCAAAATCGTCGTTATCGGAATCGGGAGCGTCCCCCCATGCTTCGTCAAAGCCGTCCGCCTCTGCTTCGCTTATCTCGGTTATTTCGTCTTCTGTGTCTATGTCTTGATTAAAGTTGTTGTTTTCGTCCATATTTCCCTCTCTGCGGTTGGTGTCCCCGCGAATCGAAAAATTTTATTATTAAAGCGGTTGGTGTCCCCGCTTAAATAAGTCCTTCTGTGGTGCCTGTCCTGTTTATCTCGCGCTGAAGCTTGCCATAGCCGCGTCCGCCCTGCACTTCGGGCTCCGGTTCCTCAAGCGGCATCGCATCGGTGCTGCCCTCATCCGCCGCAGACGGCGGTATCATCGGCTGCTGCTGTTGCGAAAGGTCTGTGCGCAGCTCCTCAATGAGCGCTCTCCGCCTTGGGATGTAATCATCCGGTATGCGCTCAAGATACTGGATTATGCTTATCTTGCCCTGCATGAGCAGCCCGTCAAGCGTCTGCATCGAAGCTATTTCGCTGTAATAAGAGCTTGCGCCGACGTCCAGCTTGAGCAGCATCGGGTTAGCGCGGAAATAGCCGAAATCAAATTTGCTTGAAATCGTTGACGGTATCTCTCCCATCGTCGGGTCAGCCTGCGCGGCAAACCGGTATGCTTCTTTCAGATTCTCCGGCGTTGCCATATCTACCATGCGTTCGCCGTAATATGCCCCGATAAACTCATAGTAAATGCGGTAAAGGCTTTCAATCGCCTTGTACAAGTTTTGCTTCGTCTGCTCGGACGGTGTGCTTGCCGCCTTTTGCAGCGCCAGTATAGCGCTTGTGTTGTCAGGTCTCGTGTCGCCGAGTGCAACGCTTGTCGCGCCTAAGCTCTGTTCCGTCAGATCAACCGCAAGCTGTATAAACTGCGATACCTGCGGTGAGATTGACGGCGGGTCGATAGCCTTTGCAACGGTGTCTATGCTTCCGGCAACAGGAATTGCCCCGCCCACACGGTTATCCCATTTTGCAACTCTTGTCTTGTCGTACACATACTTGGGAAACGATGTCCTCATTATGCTTATCATCGCCATTGCAAGAGCCTTGTTAATGAATATCTGGTTCGGGATAAGCCCCGTAATCATCGCCTGCCCGTGGTATGAATCGTGTACAAAGTCCCACGACAGCCACGTTATAGGATAGAGCCTTATACCTAAGCTGTACGGCGGGCGGACATCGCTTGTGCTTGTGCTTTCATACGCCCAGATCTCGCCGTCCTCGTCGTTCCTCCACAGCGTGGTTATCACTGTGGTCATGTTGTCGGTGGATTTTACGCTGTCAATGTCGTTTGCAAGTTCGCTGTCCGGCTGGATGTCCTTGTAATTTTTCACCCCGTTGTCTCTTGCCGACCGCCGCACCGTCCGGCACGGCAGGCGCTTTGCAATCAGGATGAACGGCTGAGACTGAACATCGTCGTCGGCGGGATTGCCGAAGAACACTCTCGTGTTGTTGATAATTTCAGTCTTGATAGCTCCCTTTATGCCGTTGCCCGCATCGACTTCCGCGTCCCAATAGGTGTACATGCATCCGTCGCCGTCAACCGCCGCATTTCGCGCAAACTCTCTCGTTAGCGCCGGAACATCGTTCATTTCCGTAAGGGCTTGAAACTCGTCGTTTATTATCCGAACAGGATCGTCAAGCTCGTCAGTGTTCGGCGTGTTGCTGAGCGCCGTTGCGTTCATCTTGATGTTGTCGGTCGTGATTGTTGCCGTAATAAAGCCGACAACGCGCTTTATTACGTTTATCTGCGGCGTCGGAAGTCCGTTCGCCTGAACGCCCTCCCATTGCTTACCGATATAGAAGTTTTCGTTAACCTTGACGGTCTCATCAAGGTTGAGTTGGTTGTTATATGCTTTCCCGTTCTCGTATTCCGTCCACACCGTACTAAACTTCGGCGTGTCGCTGTCTCCGAAAAGGTACAGCCCTACATCCTCGGCTATCGCTTACACCTCCCTGCGCGGCAGCGTTCCGCCCGTGAAGTCCGTAATGCTCCTCAGTCCCTCGTTGAATAGCTGCTGCCCGCGTTCAAACTCTCTTTCTGCGGCAGTCTGCGCCGTCACGTATTCGCGCACCGTTCCGTCAAATTCGCGTCTCAGCTCTTCGCATTTTTCGCCTGTCTCATCAACCCGCCGCGCCATGCCGCTTACGCTCTGCGCCGTTGACGCCATCCAGTCCTGCATATTGTCAAGCCGAGTTTCAAGCAGCGCCGCGTCTTTTCTCAGCTCCTTTATTTTCGTCTTAAAGTACATGTAGTTCACAATGCCGGAGACGATAAAGCACACTGTGACTATTGCAAATATCAAAATCTGCATTTCAAATTCCTCCGTCAGAAGTATTCAAGGTATTCCGGTGTGTAGTCTGCCCCACACATAAAATCGCCGTATTCTTTCTCCGGCGCTTCATCGTCGTATGCTACAACGGGCTTCTCGTTGCTGACATTCTCAGATGCCATAACGCGGGATATGCAGTAGTATCTCACCGCGTCAACGCTGTGCGTAACCGCGTGAGGTATCTTTGCGCAGTCCTCAAGGTTGTTCTCATCCGCCTGAATGTCGCATATGTCGTCCGTCGCACGTTCCGTTATTTTCCGAAAGAACATCAGCATCGGCATTGTGTCCGGCGCTTTTTCGCCGAGCTGCTGTATCACATACGGGTCTTTCAGCGCACCGGCGCTCATCATGTCCTTCATGATAGAGTGACCGTGTATTCGGTTGTTTGACGCTTTCACTACCGGCAGTTCCGCTTCTATGAACGCGGAAATAAGCTCTTTTCCTGTGTCCTTGCTTTTCGCCCAGAGGTCAGGCGGCATATACACGGCTTCAATCTTTTCTGTCGGCGGCGTCAAGTCCACAAGCTTTTCCGCCGCTTTTTTGACTACAAGTCCTTTTTCCTCGTAGTATCGGTAGCAAAAGCTTCGTCCGTCTTCATCCACCGCCCACCAGCACACCGCGAACATATCGAAGCCGTAGTCGCAGCTTATGTATCTGTTCCAGTAGTCCGGAATGTCAAACGGGTCTATTATGTTCCTTACGCTTGAAAAATTCTTGAAGTACGCGCCGCTCAGAGCGTCCCAATCGCCGTACCTGTGCGCCTTCTTCTTGTCCTCAGGCAATGCCGCAAGCTGCTGTTTGTAGAACGGTGAGGATTTCAGCAGCCACGGATTATCATCGACTGTTGCCGGTATGAACGTGTAGTTTTCCGGGATTTCGTTCTCTTCCGGATCGTCGCATCCGGTTTTATACTTCCGGTCGATAAAAAGTCTCTTAACCCCAATACTTTGTTACCCTACCGGCTTTTTATCCGGTAGTTCTTATGATTTCTCATAAGCTCAGACTATCTATTAGAACTATATTG
>JAHAWY010000048.1 GCA_018385135.1 Oscillospiraceae bacterium
AGCTAACAGAATCATTGAGCTTACAGAGGATGGCTGCATTGACCGTATGTGCTCTTACGACGAGTATATGCACATTTCGGACAAACCCGAATGATCAGAAAGGGCGCGGCAAATTGCTTATCGCGCCCTTTTTTCTTTACTTTTGCGGAGGCTTTTGCTATAATATCCGCGTTGCACTTTGTCGGCATAATGAATATACGCGCCTGTAGCTCAGTTGGATAGAGTATCAGACTCCGACTCTGAGGGTCGTGCGTTCGAATCGCATCAGGCGTACCACGTCGGAGCAAGCGATATAAAGCTTGCTCCGATGTTTTAATTCATAGGAAATAACGCCCTCCGTTCCCCTGCTCAACCTTTCCAAAAAAAATCCGCTGTGTCCGGTCACGATTTGGTTTTGGATGCAAGTCTTTGAGTCTATGGTTTTTTGACATATTGGTAAAAAAAGAAAAGTCAGTGTTTTAAGGCATTTCCGTCTTATACACCGGCTTTTTTAATACCTTGAGATAATTACGAGAATGCTGTATATTTATATGGAGCAATAAAGAAACTCCGATACTATACAAACACTTTTCGCACTTAATATAGATAAAGAAAGGAACCCATAATGAAACAGATCATTGAGCAGCAGCTTTTAACAGGCGAACGCGCCTTGTTTAAGGGTCACGATCTTGATATACGATATTCAACCTTTGCCGACGGCGAGTCGCCCTTGAAGGAAAGCCGCGATATTGAGCTTCACGGCTGTATGTTCAAGTGGAAGTATCCGCTTTGGTACAGTAAGAACATAACTCTAAAAGACTGCACGCTCTTTGATATGGCAAGAGCCGGCATTTGGTATACGGAAAGCATTACGCTTACCGATTGCACAATTGAAGCGCCAAAGAGCTTCCGCCGCGCTTCAAAAATCAAGCTGAAAAACGTTGTAATGAGCGACGCCGCTGAAACTCTTTGGAGCTGTGACGATATTGAGCTTGAAAACGTCAGCGCCAAGGGTGATTATTTCGGCATGAACAGCAGCAACATTAAAATTGACGGCTTTACGCTCGTCGGCAACTATTCCTTTGACGGCGCGCGCAATATTGAGATACGCAACGCGCGTATGCTGTCTAAAGACTCGTTTTGGAACTGTGAAAACGTCACAGTCTATGACTCATATATTTCGGGCGAGTATCTGGGCTGGAACGCAAAGAATGTCACCTTCATTAACTGTACGGTTGAAAGCTTACAGGGAATGTGCTATATGGATAATATCGTTATGAAAAACTGCCGTCTGCTGAACACCAATCTTGCCTTTGAATACTCAACGGTGGACGCGAAGATTAACAGCAGCATAGACAGCATTAAAAATCCCATTTCCGGTCATATTGAAGCGCATAGCATTGATGAAATAATTTTCGATGACCCGATAATACGGAACGCTGATACGAAGCTCGTTTTCACGGAAGAAAACGAGAACGAAAAAAGCCTTTAACGCGGCTTCGGAAAACACACAAAATTCCACAACACCGAGGCTCTTGCTTTCAAAGTGCCAATCTATTATTATGAATACAGCGGTGAGTGATTGTACTATTTTGCCGCCTTATATCTTCAACAAGCATTTTGTGCCGCAGCATAATCCTACTCGGTCTTATCCAATCCGCAGCCGGCATTGAGCAAGCGGCAAGAAACAGTCTAAATAACAGAACCTTTAAAGGAGCGATTGTAATGGAAAAAGCAAAGGTATATTACTCTGACTTTCGTACAAAGCAGGGCGAGGGTCTGCCGACAAAGCTGAAGCGTCTTATTAAAAAAGCGGGCATCGACCAAATTGACATGGAGGGCAAATTCGTTGCCATAAAGATGCACTTTGGCGAACTGGGGAACCTAAGCTTCCTGCGCCCGAACTATGCCAAGGCTGTTGCCGACGTTGTTAAAGAGCTTGGCGGCAAGCCCTTCCTTACAGACTGCAATACGCTCTACCCTGGCAGCCGCAAAAATGCTCTGGAGCATCTTTACTGCGCGTGGGAAAACGGCTTTACCCCCATGTCCGTCGGCTGTCCTATACTCATTGGCGACGGGCTCAAGGGAACAGACGATATTTCCGTTCCCGTAGAGGGCGGCGAATACATAAAGGAAGCCAAAATAGGACGTGCCATTATGGACGCTGATATTTTTATCAGCCTTAACCACTTCAAGGGACATGAGATGACCGGCTTCGGCGGCGCAATTAAAAACATAGGCATGGGCTGCGGCTCTCGCGCGGGAAAGAAAGAGCAGCATTCCAACGGCAAGCCGGTGCTGGACTCTGATCTTTGCCGCGGCTGCCGTCTATGTCAGAAAGAATGTGCCAACAACGGTCTGATATTTGATGAGCAGACGAAAAAAATGAGCGTTGAGTTGTCAAACTGTGTCGGCTGCGGACGCTGCATCGGCGCTTGCGCCTTTGATGCGATAAGATTTCCTAACGACGCGGCGGTCAAGGAGCTCAACTGCCGCATGGCGGAATATACAAAGGCGGTTGTTGACGGTCGTCCCAATTTTCATATCTCGCTTGTTATGGATGTTTCCCCGCACTGTGACTGCCATTGCGAGAACGACGCTCCCATTCTCCCTGACGTCGGTATGTTTGCTTCCTTTGACCCTCTTGCACTTGACCGTGCTTGCGTAGATGCGTGTTTGAAATGCGAGCCTATGCCCAACAGCCTCCTTTCCGAGCGCATGAGTGAGAAAGATTTTGTTGACCGCCACGACCACTTTGAAAACACCACCGTCAATTCTGAATACAAGACCTGCCTTGAGCACGCGGAAAAAATAGGGTTGGGAACCAGTGATTACGAGCTAATATATGTAAAATAAAAAGAAAGCAGGATATACCATGAGCTACGATTTTGATACGCTTATTGACCGCCGCAGCACCTTCTCAGTAAAATGGGACGTTTTAGAAAATGAGCTTCCCATGTGGGTCGCGGACATGGACTTTAAAACTGCGCCGGAGATCATCGACGCTCTTGAAAAGCGAGTCTCCCACGGTATTTTCGGCTACACAACTCTGCCGTGCGAATGGTATGACTCCATATGCGAATGGTGGCGCGAGCGCCATGGGCTGGATATGCAGCGCGAATGGCTGATGTTTTCAACAGGAGTGGTTTCGTCGGTTTCAAGCATCATTCGCAAGCTGACAACGCCGGGTGAAAATGTTTTGCTGCAAACACCTGTTTATAATGCCTTTTTCACCTCTATCCTCAACAACGGTCGCCATATAATAGATAGTCCCCTGCTTTATAACGACGGCGCTTACAGCATTGACTTTGAGGATTTGGAGCGAAAGCTTGCCGATCCTCAGACAACACTTATGATTTTATGCAATCCCCATAACCCCATCGGTAAGCTTTGGAGCAAAGATGAGCTTGAGCGCATCGGCGAGCTTTGTATAAAGCACCACGTTGTTGTCCTTGCAGATGAGATACACTGTGATTTAACAGACCCCGGGTGCGAATATATACCCTTTGCCTCGGTTTCCGAGCGCTGCGCAAATAACTCCGTTACCTGCATTGCGCCTACAAAGACATTTAACCTCGCGGGTATTCAAACCTCTGCCGTTGCCGTTCCGAATCCCGTGCTGCGCCATAAGGTCTGGCGCGGTCTTAACACAGACGAAGTCGGCGAGCCGAACTGTTTTGCGGTTGAAGCGTCAATTGCCGCTTATACAAAGGGCGCGCCGTGGCTTGAGGAGCTAAAGGCGTATTTATATGAAAACAAGCTCGCCGTAAGAGAGTATTTGACAAAGGAGCTGCCGGATATTCTTCTTGTTCCCTCTCAGGCTACCTATCTGTTATGGCTTGATTGCAGCCACTTTACAAACGACTCTGAGGAATTTGCGGATTTCATACGCAAGGAAACGGGACTTTTCGTCACCGCAGGCAGCCATTATCACGGAGAGGGCAAAAAATTTCTGCGCATGAACATCGCCTGCCCCCGTGCCCGCGTTATGGAGGGACTGGAAAGACTCAAGGCAGGCATCCGGGCATATGCGCGTAATTCCTAACCCCGGTCAGATACCAAGCGGAATTTAAGGAGACATTACAATGAAAGTTATTCTTATCAATGGCTCACCGCGTAAAAACGGCTGCACCAACCGCGCTCTAAAGGAGGTTCAGGCGCAGCTTTCCAAGGAGGGCGTTGACTCAGAGATTTTTTGGATCGGCACCAGCGTTCAAGGCTGCTTGGGCTGCTATAAATGTAAAAGCTCAGGCGAATGTGTTTTTAACGACAAAGTAAAAGAGTTTATTAGCAAGGCAAAGGAGGCTGACGGCTTTGTCTTCGGCTCTCCCGTGTATTACAGCTCCGCATCAGGCTCGATTGTATCTTTTATGGACAGAGCTTTTTTCAGCGGCGGCAGCTTTCTTAGAGACAAGCCCGCAGCCACTGTTGTTTCATGCCGCCGCGGCGGAGCAACGGAAACCTTCGGTCAGCTAAATATGTACTACACGATTAACAGTATGCCTGTTGTCTCCTCGCAGTATTGGAATCAGGTTCACGGCTCCACGCCCGAGGAGGTTGAGCAGGATATCGAAGGTTTGCAAACGATGCGCACCCTTGCTGTTAACATGGCGTGGCTGCTAAAGTGCATTGAGGCTGGCAAAAACAGCGGCATTCCCATGCCAAACCGCGAAAAGACCACGTTTACAAATTTCATTCGCTGAACAATCGTACATATGTCTTAACCCACGATATTTATTAGCACCGGCGCAAAAACAAGCAAGCGTCCCCCGATGAGCCGGTATAAGCAAATAGACCGCCGGCAGGCGGTCTATTTGCTTATATTCAGCTAAAAGCTTTTTTTGCGGGAAAGGTGTCGTTGTAGCAGTCAATGGCTTTTTTGATAATTTTTATTGCTTCTGCCCTGCTTTTCACCTCGTCCACCGCAGTCTCCTTACCTTCGAGTTTTTTATATACCTCAAAGAAATGGCGCATCTCCAGAAAAACGTGCATGGGCAGATCCGTAATATCCTTACAACTGTTGAAAACAGGGTCCTCAAAGGGTATGGCAATGATCTTCTCGTCATTTCTTCCGTTGTCTATCATGGAAATAACGCCGATGGGATAGCAGCGCACCATGGTAAGCGGGTCGAGCGCCTCGCTGGAATAAACAAGCACATCAAGAGGGTCGTCATCATCGGCGTAGGTACGTGGAATAAAGCCGTAATTGGTTGGGTAATGCGTGGAGGTAAAAAGAATTCTGTCCAGAATTATCAGACCCGTTTCCTTGTCAAGCTCATATTTCTTTTTGCTGCCCTTGCTGATTTCAATTACCGCGATAAAATCCTCCGGTGAAATCCTGTTTGGATTCATGTCATGCCATATGTTGCTCATACGCCGCCTCCTAATAATAGTTTTCTGTCGCATTGAAGTATTACATCAATATGATAAAAAATCAATTGTCTTAACGCAATCTTTCTGCTTTTTAAGGCTTCTATACAGCATTTTAATGCTGTATAAAGTAGAATATATTCGGAGAAATTTGTATTCTTAGATACTTTGTCGAATGATGCAAAATACTACAATAAACTCATCAAAAAACGCTCAATACGCTCTTTTCGTCTGCAAAAGCGTGTGATATACTACAGGTGGTGCAAAATACCTTGCTGTATATACAAACGAGGTGACACATGAATAAAAGAAAAATACTTTCACCGGAGAAGATGTTCCCTCTTTCATGGAGAGACACCATTATTTCGTTTTTCATTTTTCTTGGTACACTTTTGGTTTGCTTCATTGTGCGCACGTTAAACGAGGACAAAACCTGCCTGTCCATGTTTTTCATACTCGGCGTTTTTTTGATTTCCCGCTATACAAACGGCTATTTTTACGGAACTATTGCCTCGTTTTTAAGCATTATCTTTGTAAACTACTATTTCACATATCCGTACTACTGCTTTAATTTTACCATCACCGGCTATCCTCTTGCTATCGGCTGTATGCTCGTAGTTTCCATTATTACAAGCGCGATGACAACGCAAATAAAATCGCAGCACGCTCTGAGCCTTGCCGCCGAGCTTGAAAAAACAAGAAGCAATCTTCTACGGGCAATGTCTCATGATTTGAGAACCCCTCTCACCTCTATCCTTGGTGCCTGCTCCGCCATTTCAGAAAACCATGACGCTTTAACTAAAGAGGAGAAGCTAAAGCTCCTTTCGGAAATCAGCGAGGAGGCTCAGTGGCTTATCCGCATGGTTGAAAACCTCCTCATAGTAACTAAAATAGACTCGGAGAGTGGTAGTGCCCAAATACATAAATCGCCCGAAGCGGTTGAAGAAATCGTTTCTGAGGCTGTTCAAAAGTCCAAAAAGCGCTTTCCAGAACAGAATGTAACTGTTACTGTTCCGCAGGAGCTGCTTATCGTGCCGATGGACGCGATGCTCATTGAGCAGGTTATTATAAATCTTCTTGAAAACGCTTTCCTGCATTCGCAAACCGCAACAAGCATTGTTCTTTCCGTAACCAAGGTAGCCGGCTTTGCAGTTTTCGAGGTCAGTGACAACGGCAAGGGCATAGACAAGGAGCTTTTGCCGCACATTTTTGAAGGCAGTATTTCCAGAAACGACTCATCAGAAGGCGCAGACCGCCGAAGCATGGGCATCGGTCTTTCCCTCTGCAACAGCATTATAACAGCCCACGGCGGCACTATGACCGCCAGAAACAAGCTTATGGGAGGAGCGGTTTTCCGCTTCACTCTCCCCTTGGAGGAGCATTGATATGGCTAACAAGCAAACGGTTCTGATAGTTGAGGACGAGAGCAATATCGCCAGCTTCATTACCACTATTCTCACCGCCAACGGCTACGCCGTTTTGACCGCGCAAACAGGCTCTACGGCAATGATGCTGATAAGCTCTCATTCTCCGGACATAATCATTCTTGACTTGGGCTTACCGGATATGGACGGACAAAACATCATCAAATCGGTCAGAAGCTGGTCGCAGGTACCGATAATCGTTTTGTCCGCCCGCACTCAGGAGCGGGAAAAGGTAAACGTTCTTGACATGGGAGCAGACGACTACATTACAAAGCCATTTGGCACAAGCGAGCTGCTCGCACGAGTCAGAACCGCTTTGCGTCACGCCAGCCGTGTGGGAACAAACGAGGGACTCGGACAATGCGGCAAATTCGTCTCCGGCGATCTGACGGTCGATTTTGACAAGCGCCACGCCTTTGTCGCCGGCAAGGACATCCATCTTACGCAGAATGAGTACAAGCTGGTCGCGCTGCTTGCGCAATATGCCGGGCGCGTGCTAACCTACGATTTTCTCATAAAAAAGCTCTGGGGACCCAACGCCCCGAACGACAACCAGATTCTGCGCGTGAATATGGCAAATATCCGCCGCAAGCTTGAGGCAAACCCCGCAGAACCAAAGTATATATTCACCGAAATCGGTGTAGGCTATCGAATGGTAGAGGGCGACTGACTCATCAACAAAAAGGGCGTGCAAAGCGCCCATATGAGAACGGATGTGATTGTCTATTGGAGATCGAATTTAGCTGGTTTATTAATCAAGTTATATCAAGCCCTGTGCTGCTTGTGACCGTTCTTCTCACCCTTGGCGTTATTTTCGTCAACGGCTGGACGGACGCGCCAAACGCCATTGCTACCTGCGTTGCCACGCGCTCAATCGCGCCCAAGTCCGCTGTTATGATGTCCGCCGTATTTAACTTCCTCGGCGTTCTGGTCATGACGCTAATAAACTCCACCGTAGTAATGACCATCAAAAACATGGTCAACTTCGGCGGCAACACCGGTGACGCCACGGTTGCGCTCTGCGCCGCCTTGGTCGCAATTATCGTATGGGCGGTTGCGGCATGGTATTTCGGAATTCCGACCAGCGAGAGCCACGCCCTTATCGCAGGTCTATCCGGCGCAGCAATCGCTCTTCACGGCGGATTATCCGGCATCAACGGCAGTGAATGGGTCAAGGTTCTTTACGGTCTTGTGCTTTCAACGCTTCTCGGCTTTTTCTCAGGCTATCTTTTTACAAAGCTGACCATCGCCATCTGCCGCAATATGGACAGGCGCCGTACAACTGGCTTTTTTCGCGGAGCACAGATTTTCGGCGGAGCAGCCATGAGCTTTATGCACGGCGCGCAGGACGGTCAAAAATTTATGGGTGTGCTGCTTCTGGGCGTATTTCTGGTCAACGGCAATGACACAACGGGCAATGTCGAGCTTCCGATTTGGATGATGCTCCTTTGCTCTGCTGTTATGGCAATCGGCACCTCCGTCGGCGGCTATAAGATAATCAAAGCGGTAGGCATGGATATGGTAAAGCTTGAAAGCTATCAAGGCTTTTCTGCGGATATTGCAGCAGCCGCCTGCCTTCTGCTCTCCTCCATTTTCGGCATCCCCGTAAGTACAACGCACACTAAAACGACCGCAATTATGGGCGTTGGCGCAACAAAGCGTCTTTCCGCTGTCAATTTCGGCGTTGTTAAGGATATGGTGCTGACCTGGGTGCTTACCTTCCCCGGCTGCGGTTTAATAGGCTATATTATAGCCAAGCTGTTTATGGTGATTTTTTAATGACGAAAGGATTTAGCTTATATGGCAAACAAGTCTGACAGCTTTTATTTCAACAACTTCATTGAAAGCGCTCAAATCGCCTGCGAGGCGGCTTCGCTCCTGCGCAAGGTGCTTGTAGATTTCGACCCCACGAAGCTTGAGGAAACTCTTATTCGCCTGCACGAAATCGAGCACCGCGGCGATGAGAAGCGCCACCAAATGACCTCAGCACTGGTGCGCGCTTTTATAACGCCTATCGAGCGGGAGGATCTTTTGAGTCTAAGTCAAAAAATCGATGACGTTACCGACTGCGTTGAAGATATTTTTATTCGTATTTATATCAACAACGTCACGGAGATCCGTCCAGACAGCATTGATTTTATGAATCTGATAGTCGATTGCTGCAATGCTATGAAGGAAATGCTCGAGGAGTTTCAGCATTTTAAAAAGTCGAGAAAGCTCAGTGAGATAATCGTTGAAATCAACCGCCTTGAGGAACTGGGCGACGAGCTTTTTATAAGAAGTATGCGCGAGCTCCACTCCAAGGTCAACGAGCCGCTGGAGGTTATAGCTTGGCGCGAGATTTATGCCTACTTTGAAAAATGCTGCGATATGTGTGAGCATGTAGCGGATATTGTTGAAAGCATTACGATTGGAAATAAATAAAAACAAAGCGCCCCGACGACTGCTGCGTCAGGGCGCTTCGCTTCCTATCCGCCTATAAGACCATGAGGCATAATAAACAGCTCTCTGTATAGAGTACTCAGCCGGTCAGACAGGAGAGTAAAAAACCGCTATCTGTGATTGCGGGTGTTCTCCTGCTCATCGTCAAGCCTATCAACAGGCCAGCCGTAAAACTCATGGAACACCTGCTCATAAACCTCTGCATCGCTCTCGTTTACGGCAGGAAAAGCGCCTGTCATTTCATGGTCCATTGCAACATAATCCAAATAGCTGCTCCATCTGTTGGCAGGATTTTCAATAGGCTTGTCGTTTTTGCCAGTCATTTATAAACACTCCTTTGCTTTGGTGCTGCTAATAGTCTGCCACAGTAAAAGAATAATATCAGCAGCGGTAAAACAGGCAAAATGACATATAAATGACATATTATTACTCTTTCCTTTTTTATTCTACGGAGCATAAATATAATAAGACGGTATAGCTCCGCCTTTTTAAACATATTGCAAAGAAACTCTATCAATGGTATAATAAAGAAATAATGAAACAAGATAGAGTGTTTTTGAGCATTTTCGTTAACCGGCTTTTAGACATATACTTTTGGGGAGCGTTTCTTATGAAAAAACTGGCATTTTCTGCTGTTATTCTGATAATTCTTGCTGCGGTGCTCACACTGGGGCTGTCTGTTGCTGTGTTCGCCGACGCGGAGCCGAGCGCCGAATGGGTCGCCGATGATTTCGGTGCTGTTAAATGGACTGCCGTATCCGGCGCTTCAAGCTATACTCTCACACTCTATGAGCATATCTACTCCCCTACCGAAAGCGACCTTTATCAGATAAAAGCTGAAAACATAATATGCTCAGCCACCTCATACAACTTTGTCAAAGAAGGTCATATCAGCAAAGCCGGAACATATAAGTTCAAGGTAGAAGCCACCGTTGACGAAGCAGTAACGGAAATAACCTCCGAGCCCAAGGAAATTCTCAAGCTTTTCGCTCCTACATATGCAGGCTGGTCTGTTTCCAGCAACAACATTGTTGCAGAATGGACTCACAACACGGCAAACTCGGTGGACGCGGGATATCCCGCCTTGTCCGACATAAGCTATCAGCTCCAGCTATTTCGTCTCAATGAAAACAATGAGGAAACGCCCATATCAATTTGGTCCATTTCAAACGGCGTAACCTCTAAAAATATGAACTCCGATTTACAAAGGTTCGGCGGCGGTCGCTTTATTTTCAAGGTCTGGGCTACCTCGGAGAAATACGCTTTCTCCAGCGATGTGATAACTGTTTCCGCAGATAACGCACTCACCTACCCAATTGTTATTACAAGACCCGATGAAACATGGTTCGGACAAGACCTCAGCGATGCGGGCATCGCGCAGTGGACCTCCGTTTCCGGTGCCTCAAGATATGTTGTTACCTTTTACAAAGCAACACCCGTCAGAGAAACGGTTTATATCATGCCCGACGACGGACTCTTAGTTGACAAAGACTACTCCGATCCCGTGAGCGGAGAAACACCAGAGCAGGGCACGATGATTGTCAGCTACATTTACGAGAAAGTCGGTTCACCACAAACGGTAAACGCTTCTTCAAGCACGGTTGAAAACCTCCAGTGCGATATCAACACCGTCCAAGTTAAAACAGACGGCGTATACTTCTTTTCCGTTGAAGCCTACGGACAAAATAACGCCGTCCCCAGTGACCCGTCGGGCTTTTTAAAAACAAAGGTCACGGGTACTACTCTTTACACCGCGCCTGTAACGCAATACTATGTTGACGACGATACCAGACATGACGAGCTTATTGAGAATATGGCTCCCTACTTTTCTGACGAGCCTGTTTTATTCGACTTTATCAAAACCGACGAAATCAAGATGGATTTGAATAATGACGGCGCAGTTGACGATGTTCAGACAAATCTCAGCGTTTTTCTTCCCATCGGCGATTCCGTTACCATCAACGCCTTTCGCTTTACCTCCGCAGGAGATACGCCGACTCCCGTTCCCTTGCAATGGAACGCCACGCAGAACGCCTCGCTCGTTTCTCGCACCACCTCCGGCGACAGGCTCACCTTGACCGGTCTTAACGAGGGTGTTGTTACAATCAAAGTAACCGCAAAATACTCACCCTATAACGGCAAGGAACTGAAGGTTTATGTCAGCCACAAGCCGACAAAGCTTACAATCAGCGGAAGAAATTCCTTTGTAGTCGGTGACACTCCCTATCAGCTCCAGCTTGCGATAGAGCCATCGACCGCTAGCTCAGACTCGAAGTATTTCAAATGGTCAAGCAACAACAGCACAGTCGTGTCTGTTGACGAAGGTCGTATTACGCCCACTGCCACAGCACTTGCTACATCTCCCAGCTATGCAATAATTACCTGCGAGTCTCTTTTGAGCGGCGTTAAAGCAGAATACAGAGTCGCGGTATCAAACGAAGGAATCAAGCCCGCGCGAATAGATGTTGTAGGAAACAGCACCGTTCCGTTAAAATCAAGCCTTCAGCTAACGGCAAATGTCTATTCCGACCTTATCGCCAGTGCCGACTCCGTATTCGTCACAAATCCCGTGGTCGCGTGGACTACAAGCAACGACAAGGTGGCTACTGTTGACCAAAACGGTAAGGTGACGCCAAAGGCAATAGGAAAATGCACAATAACCGCAACAAGTAAGGAAGCTGGCTGCAGCCATGTTTCCGGAAGCCTTGAAATCGAAGTTGTACCTGAGGAAATCAACATCACAAAGCTCGCGCTCTCCGGCAACAAAACCGTCACCGTCGGCGAGAGCATCAGCATTAAGCTCTCCATTACGCCAACGAACGCCACCGACAGAGACATCGTCTGGAAATGCACAGGCGGCGGCGAACTTGAGTATAAGTCCGAGCTTGAAAGAACTCTCACAGGAACTTATGAGGGGACCGTAACCGTATCTGTTTATGCGGCGAACGCCCCCAGCATAAAGTCGGAGCTTGTTATTAGCGTTAAATCCGCCAGCGATGCTCCCGAAACGGACATCGGCAAAACCGAGATTATTACAAAAATAAAGCCTACTGCGGGAACCGGCGACAATAAGAATGATTACACGGCAGATGTAAAGGCGGAGGTTTTGGATGAAGCAATCTCCAAGGTGTTCAACGAGGCGATCAACCTTAAAACAATTCCCGTTATCCGCATTAAGGTCGAAACTCCCTCAAGCGCCGAAAGCATAAGTGTAAAAGTACCCTATGCTTCTCTGCCCAAGATTTTTGACAGAACCGGTTATAAAAACAAAGGCATTCTTGTCGTGGAAACCGGCATTGGAACGATGTCGATCCCCTCGTATGCGCTCAGGAGTATATACGAGCAGTCGAACAAAAACAGTCCCGTTCAGTTTAAAATGGTCAAAGTTGTCAACACAGACCTTAACGAGGAACAGCAAAAGGTGGTCGGTAATGACAAGGTTTACGAATACCTTATCATTTCCGGCGGCAGCGAAATAACCAGTTTTGGCGGCTATGACATCACTATCAACATTCCCTTTTCTCTTAGCTCCACGCAGTCCGGCAAGGGCGCGCAGGTAAACTACCTTAACGACAAAGGTTATTTAACCCCTGAATCGACCTCATATGACTACAAAACCAAAACCGTATACTTCGATACAACCCACCTGTCCTATTACATCCCCTATTACTACGCCGCGGAGGCTTGGGTAAACCCCTATATTGACGTTAAACGCTCAGACTGGTTTTACGACAGCGTGTTCTATGTAGTGGACAGGGGTCTGATGAACGGCATCTCATCGGATCACTTTGTTCCTGCGTCATACACAACGCGCGCAATGGTTGTAACCATTCTTCACCGCTTACAAGGCTCTCCCGAGCCGAAGGGTGAAAACTCCTTTGTTGACGTAAAGGACGAACAGTCGTAAACTGATGCGGTTTTATGGGCAACCGAGGAGGGACTCGTAAACGGCTACGGCGGAGGACGCTTTGGTCCAAACGACCAGGTAACACGCGAACAGATAGGCGTTATGCTGCATAACTACGCGAAGTATGTTGACATTACGCCGAAATACGGCTGGGACACCCCAATGCGATACCCCGATTCAGCCAGTATCGCTTCATGGGCAAGACAGGGTGCTATGTATTGCCAAATAACGGGTATAATATCCGGCAGATCCGGCGGCTACTTTGACCCAAAGGGTGTTGCTACAAGAGCAGAGCTTGCAACAATGCTTCTTCGCATGAACGACCAGATGCAGGAGGAGCTTGCCAACCGCTGACCGCTGTAGAGGAATTTCGGCGTTGTCGCCAGAACATATATTAGGAGAAAAGTAAAATGCGTATTGAACCGGAAGCAAGAGAAATCATTTTGGCTGTCCTTCAGGACAGAAACCTTGACAGCATCAAGCTTGACATCATCAACGAAAACGGCATGGATACCATCGCGCTCGATGTAGGAAACGCATCTGGGACTGATAACGTGACCATCATCGATGGAGTTTCGGTCATCGCAAGCATGGAAACGCTCAGCGTCCTTGAAAACGCTGTTTTCATCTCCGACAACGGCAGACTAAGCGTTGTTGAGATGAGAGGCTGCGGCTGCGGTTGTGGCTGCGGCGGTCATGACGATGGCGAATGCGGATGCGGCGGTCATGAGCACGGCGAGGGTAGCTGCTGCGGCGGTCACGAGCACGGCGAGGGTGGTTGCTGCGGCGGTCACGAGCATGAGCACACACATAATCATGAGGGCAGCGGATGCTGTGGTTGCGCTCACGAATGATTCTCATAAAGCATCGGCGGGAAGGCTCAACTTGAGCTTTCCCGCCGTTTTTTTCACTTTTTTTACTACCGCTTCTATTTCCAATTAATTTGTAATAATGTTATTATTTGTAAATATGCAAGC
>JAHAWY010000064.1 GCA_018385135.1 Oscillospiraceae bacterium
ATATAACTGCGCTTTCGTGTGCGGGAAAGGGAGGCGAAGCCGCCGTGAAAATTCAAAAATCCGCCGAGGATTACCTCGAAATGATACTTATGCTCTCGGAGAAAAAGGGCTATGCCCGCTCGATCGATGTGGCAAACGAAATGGGGGTCACAAAGCCGAGCGTCAGCGTGGCTGTCAAGCGCCTGCGCGAAAACGGCTACCTCTCGATGGATGGCGACGGACTTTTGACCCTAACCGAAAGCGGTGATGAGATTGCCCGCCGTATGTACGACCGCCACAAAATGCTTACGGAGTTTTTTGTCTCCATTGGCGTCTCCGAGGAGACCGCGCGCGAGGATGCCTGCAAGATTGAGCACGATTTGAGCGACGAGAGCTACCGTGCCATGTGCCGTCATATCGACTGGAGGGGCAAGCAAAATAACTAATACCATTTAACACCGAGGCGGCGCTGCTTCGGTGTTTTTGTATAGAAAAGGCGGCGTATCCTTTGACACGCCGCCTGCCGTATTAGATTTTGCTTATTTGCTTCCCTTTGCCGCGCGCTTAAGCTCCTTCTGCTCGTCAAAGTGGTCGCGCGTGAGTTTGACCACAACGCCGGAAAGACCGATAAGACCGACAAGGTTGGGGATCGCCATAAGACCGTTGAGGGTGTCTGCGATATCCCAGGCAAGGTCGAGCTTCATGGTAGCGCCGACAACGATGATGAGAATGAAAACGATTTGATAGGGCTTAATGCTCTCGCTGCCGAAAATATACTCGCAGCAGCGTGTTCCGTAAAGCGCCCAGCTAAGGATGGTGGACAGTGCGAACAGCGTGATGCCGATGGCAATAATAAGGCTGCCGACCTTGTCGCCGAATACTGTGCCGAAAGCCTGCGCATTCAAAGCGGTGGTGGCGGAAGCTTTGTCACCGTAGGGGACGACAACGCCGCTGATAAGCAGGGTGACGCCGGTGAGCGTGCATATTACGATGGTATCCATGAAAACTTCAAAAATTCCGTAAAGACCCTGCATGATGGGGTTTGTCTCGCTGGAGGCTGCGTGGGCTATGGGTGCAGAGCCGAGACCTGCCTCGTTTGAGAAAACGCCGCGCTTAACGCCCCATGTAATTGCCATGATCATTGAGCCAACCACGCCGCCGGTAACGCCGGAGGGGGTGAAAGCGCCTTTAAATATCATTGCAAAAACGCTGCCGATGTTGCCGATGTTGGCAATAATAACTGCAAGACAGGCAACGATATATACAACGCTCATAAAGGGAACGAGCTTTTCTGTAACGCTGCCCAGACGCTTGATACCGCCAAGCAGAACGAGTGCCGCGATAACGGCGATAGCGATTCCGATTACGAGATTAACGGTCTGCGCGCCGTCGAAGGAAGGCGAGAAAGCGCTTATCGCGGTATTGATGGAGCTGGTGATGTTGCCTACCTGAACGGCATTGCCTATGCCGAAAGCGGCGAGAGCGCCGAAAATGGAGAATATGACAGCGAGCCATTTCCAGTTTTTGCCGAGACCGTTTGTTATGTAGTACATCGGACCGCCAACCCAGTCGCCGTCGGTATTTCTCTCACGGTACTTGATTGAGAGGACGACCTCGGCGTACTTGGTGCACATACCGATAAGTGCAGTTATCCAAAGCCAGAAGATAGAGCCTGCGCCGCCGAGCACGACGGCAGTTGTTATTCCGGCTATGTTGCCGGTGCCGACGGTTGCCGCAAGGGCGGTGGAAACGGCTTGGAAGGGCGTTACCTCACCTTTGCCGGCAGAGGTTTTTTTGAAGATTTTGCCGAGCGTATTTTTCATTGCGTAGCCAAAATGCCCAAACTGAACAAATCTGCTGCGAATTGACAGAAAAATTCCTGTGCCGACAAGCAGGATGAGCATGGGTACACCCCAGACCACGTTGTTGACAGCGGAGTTGATTTTCGCTACTGCGTCAAAAAAGGCTTCCATATTATTGTTTTTCCTCCCTCTTTATGTGCAAAACGTCACATATATGTTTTTTATACTACCATGCCGCTCAAGGATTGGCAACAAATATTTGCTTTGCTTTGTTAAATCGGCATATTGATAAACTCTAGGCGGGGTCATGGTGCGCTTTTCTATGAAATTTGTACACAGCAGAAAAACATTTGTCTGTAATACACAGCGAGACCCTGCGGGAACTTTATGCGTCTGCGCGCGTCTAAAATAAACGGCGTGCTTATAAGGTGGCGCGCAGAAAATAGCGCTTGACTGTTCGGCGCAATTGAATTAAGCTTCATTTGTCCGGCAAAAGAGCGGACGCTTTGAGCAACAGCAAAGGAGTTAGCATTATGAAGAAGGTCGTGTCAGTTTTTCTTGCGGCGGTGCTTTTAACAAGCGTTTGCGCTGCGTTTGCCATTGAAAAGGGCGAAAGCCGCGCCGTCATCGGGGCGGATATTTCCGCGGAACAAAAGGCAGCGGTTTATTCAAGCTTCGGCGTGGAGCAGGGAGCTGTTTCTGAGCTTATCGTTACAAATGCCGAGGAGCGCAGCTATCTTGACGGGCTTGTAGACCCGTCCATCATCGGCACGCGCTCGATATCCTGCGTATACATCGAAATACTTGGCGAGGGCGACGGGTTGGAGGTTTCAACGTCCAATATTTCGTGGTGTACTAAGGATATGTACATAAACGCATTGGTAACTGCCGGTATTGACGATGCCAAGGTTATAGTAACAAGCCCTATTTCCGGTATTTCAGGTACGGCGGCGCTCACCGGCATCTACAAGGCGTATGAGGACATAACGGGACAGCAGCTTGACGAGGTGGCAAAGCTTGCCGGCACGCAGGAGCTTGTTATCACGGCCGAGCTTGCCGATGAAATCGGCAGCTATGATGCCGTTTTGATAGTAAACGAGCTAAAGCTCATCCTTGACCAGACCGTCAATATGACCGATGACGAGGTTCGCGCTGAGATAGAATATGTAGCAGACCAGTATGATATTACGGTAAGTGAAGGACAAAAAGATCAGCTCGTGAAGCTCTGCCGTTCGCTTGAAAAGCTAAACCCCGAGCAGCTCAAGGAAAAGGTCGAGTCCGTTCAGAACACGCTAAAAAAGCTGGCAAGTGCCAAGGAAACGGCTGCAAATGTCTCCGAGTCCGTAAAGAAGTTTTTTGATGCGGTCAGCAATTTCTTTGCCAAGCTCTTTTCCAAGGAGAAATAATTAATTGGAAATAAACCGCCGGAATCAGATGATTCCGGCGGTTTATTTAATATCGCAGCAGTTATGGATGCAATCGTTTCCAAGTTGGCACTAAAACCAAACCGAAGCCCTGCACAGTGGCTGTATTTGGAAAGAGGAGTGCCGGAAACAAGAGATCAGCTATTGTTTTGCTGCCAAAACGATCATTTCATTTCTTCAAAATCTTCAGCGCCGCGCTTGCAGATGGGGCAAACAAAATCACTCGGAAGCTCAGAGCCCTCATAAACATAGCCGCAGACCTTGCAGACATACTTTTTATTCGCCGCCTGCTCGACTGCATCGGCTTCAGCAGGCGTCTGGCGGCTCAGTTCATCAGCAAGGGCGGTCAACTGTGCCGAGCTTTCGGCGTTAAGAGCGGACATGATTGTCACGTTTGCGTTGGTATAGGTCAGGTTTTTGCTCTTTTCCAGCATTCCCTTCATCACCCGTGCAGCGGAGGGAAGCCAGCTACCGTTTTCAATAAAGGCAACGGTTCGGTTGCTGTAATTACGCTCCGTCAGGTGGTCGATAAATGTGTGCATAAAGGGGAAGATGCCGCTGTTATATGTAGTAGTCGCCAGAACCAGCTTGCTGTATCGGAAAGCATCCTCCACAGCCTCAGCCATGTCGCACCGTGCCAGATCATTGACAACCACCTTGGGGCAGCCGTTCTTTCGGAGCATTTCTGCAAGCTGCTCCACGGCTTTCTTGGTATTTCCGTAGACGGAGGTATAAGCGATCATAACGCCGTCCTCTTCCGCCGCGTAGCTGGACCAAGTGTTATAAAGATCGATGTAGTAACCTAGATTTTCGGTAAGAACAGGACCGTGCAGAGGGCAGATTATCCGAATATCCAGTGCCGCCGCTTTCTTGAGAAGAGCCTGCACCGACAAACCGTATTTCCCGACAATTCCGATGTAGTAGCGTCGTGCCTCACAGACCCAGTCCTCCTCAATGTCGAGTGCGCCGAATTTTCCGAACCCGTCCGCTGAGAATAGAACCTTGTCTTTACTGTCGTACGTCACGATGACCTCAGGCCAGTGAACCATTGGCGCTGTAATAAAGGTCAAGGTTCGGTCACCAAGGGAGAGGGTGTCGTTCTCGCCGACTACGATCTGCCGGTCGGTGAAATCGGTGCCAAAGAAATTCTTCATCATAACAAAAGCTTTGGCGGAAGCAACGACCTTAGCCTCCGGGAAAGCTTCCATGAAGCGAAAGACACTGCCTGAGTGGTCAGGCTCCATATGCTGGACTATCAGATAGTCCGGAAGTCGTTCTCCCAGCACATTCTTGATGTTGCCGAGCCACACATCGGCGAAATGAACATCCACGGTGTCCATGATAGCGATTTTATTATCCATGACCGCATAGGAATTATATGCCATGCCGTTCGGCACGACATATTGACCCTCGAAAAGGTCAATCTCGTGATCATTGACACCGATATATTGAATTGTATTCGAGATATTCATGCTTATTCCCACTTTCTTAATATATCATGCTGGATAATTAATATAATTATAACAGTATGCCGGACTAATATCAAGTGCAAACAACAGCGGGGGCTGACCCGCGAAACAAACAAATGCGGGGCGCTTTGAGCATAAAAAAAGCCCTGTAACCATTGCGATTACAGGGCTTTTGGTGGTTGCGGAGGCAGGATTTGAACCTACGACCTTCGGGTTATGAGCCCGACGAGCTGCCAGAC
>JAHAWY010000067.1 GCA_018385135.1 Oscillospiraceae bacterium
ATCTATTACTATCTGAAGGAAGCGTTTTCAGACTTTGAGTGTCCCAAGACGACATTTCATAAATACATGCAAACCCTGCGGCAGGAGCTCGGAGGCATCTATGTCAGGCAACGAGTAACCTCAATACGAAAACCGTTGCCCCCGGGCTATGAAGCGCAGGCGGATTTCGGTCAGTTTGCAATGCAATCAATGTATGGTGAAAGAGTCAGGGTATATTTCTTCTGCATGACAATGTCATATAGCCGGATGCACTTCGTCTACTTTAGCGCGGAACCGTTTACGACAAAGGCTGCATTCGAGGCAAAAGTGTTTACGCTTTTCACGTCGGAGCAAAGTCCGCTTTGCTCCGACGTTCTTTTTTTTAGAAGCGCGCATACAATCATTGAGAGGGCTTTGCGGGGAATAGTCCCTCCGCAGAGGGCAAAACGTATTCGCTTGCTTCACATACTCATGACAGCCGAGCGGCGAGCCGCGTGAAAACAGGAAAGCAAACACGGCCACGCGCTGGGCGCGGCTGCAAAACATGACGTGGAGGACGCATATGCTTATTCATATCGTAAGAATGGGAGATACTCTGGCATCCATTGCCGAGCGCTACGGCGTGTCTGTAGCCAGACTCAGGGCGGATAATGGCATTACGTCTGATAGGCTTGTTGTCGGTCAGGCGCTTATTGTAATGCTGCCGTCGCAGGTACATACTGTTAAGGCGGGGGAGACTCTAAGCTCCATAGCAAGCATCTATGGTATTACGGTAATTGAGCTTATCCAGAACAACCCGGCGTTGGCAATCAGCAGAGTGCTATATCCCGGTCAGACGCTGACGATCAGCTTTCAGGGGGAGAAGATACGCACCATAGCTATAAACGGCTACGCATATCCGCACATTGAGCGCATGACATTGAGGCGAGCGCTGCCGTATTTAACCTACCTTTCGGTATTTTCATACGGCTTTAAAGAAAGCGGTGAGCTCATTGTACCCGATGATGCCGCACTATTATCGGCTGCTAAGGAGTTTAGGAGCGCTCCTGTTCTGGTTTTTACATCGATTGACGAAAACGGCGGCTTTTCCTCGGAGAGAGCGTCACGTCTTTTTAACGACCCTGCCTTGCAAAACAGAATACTCGATGAAATAATCGCAGTTATGAAGACCAAGGGATATGTTGGAATGGATGCGGACTTTGAATATATAAGGACTGAAGATGCCGAGGGCTTTTTCGGCTTTTTGGGAAATGCAGCCGCGAGGCTTCACAGTGAGGGCTTTTTTCTGAGCGTTGCTCTAGCGCCTAAAACGAGCGCGTCGCAGGCAGGTCTGCTGTATGAGGCTCATGATTATTCGGCGATAGGGGGCATTGCCGACCATGTTTTGCTTATGACCTATGAATGGGGCTATGCCTATGGTCCGCCAATGGCGGTTGCGCCGATAAACCAGGTGCGCTCGGTCGTGCAATATGCCGTTACGGAGATACCACCGGCGAAAATCAACTTGGGAATACCGAATTACGGCTATGACTGGACTTTGCCATTTGAAAGGGAGGGTTCGAGAGCTACCACGATTGGAAATGAGGAGGCTGTTCAGATTGCTGAGCGCAACGGGGCTGAAATCCGCTTTGACGAAGCGGCTATGTCGCCGTTTTTCAACTACACTGCTTTCGGCAATAAGCATGTTGTCTGGTTTGAGGATGTAAGAAGCGTTCAGGCAAAATATGACCTTGCAGACGAATTTGCCCTCGCAGGTGTGGGCTATTGGAGTATTATGCGACCTTTCGCCCAAAACTGGGCATACATCAGCGCTAAATACCGGGTTGAAAAGGTGCTGTAAGACAAATGTGTTAAAAACTGCTTTCAATTGGACCTGCTTTTTGATATAATAAATAAGAAAGCTGATTGCGGCTGTGCCGATGTAATCTCTTTTCCACAAAACAGGGTAGAAACAGAAGATAAAAAAGTGGAGGTAGCAATGTGTTTTGCGTTTTTAAAAGCAACTCTCCAATAAGTATTTTGAGAAAGGCGGCAGCATTCACAATGCTGCTGGCACTGCTTATACCGCTTATGTCTGGCGTCAGTGCATACGCCGAGAGCGAAAAGCTGCAGTTTGATGAAAACGGAGAGTTTAAGATACTCATAGTTGCTGATGCGCAGGATATCGACAAGCCCCAGAAAGCAACGCTTAAAATGCTCGAGGCTTCTTTAGATGCCGCAAATCCGGATCTGGTCGTTTTTCTGGGCGACGATGTTTACGGCAACATAATCGGAAACGATGAAGCGGCAACAAAAGCTGCGATAGATGCGATAATCCAGCCCGTGGCGGAGCGCAATTTGCCCTTCGCTCTGGTTTTCGGAAACCATGATGACCAGGGCGGCGTTTCCAAGGAGACTCAGCTTGCGTATTATCAGTCGTTCCCTAATTGCATGGCGCTTGATAGCGGGGAGCTGAGCGGCTGCGGCAATTATACGCTCCCTATATATGACAGCGTTGGTAAGAAAGCAATTTTCAATCTCTGGTTCTTTGACAGCGGTACATATGACGAGGAGCGCAAGGGTTCTTATGCTTATGTTAAGCAGGATCAAATTGACTGGTACATAAGCCAAAGCGAGGCGCTGCGTGAAGCCAACGGAGGTCAGGATCTGCCGTCCTTTGCTTTTCAGCATATTCCTGTTCCGGAAATCTATGATATGCTTTCCGTAGTTCCAAAGGGTACACAGGGAGCAGTGCGCGGTCACGGCAGCTTTAGTGACAGATACTACGTTTTAAACCCCGAATACATCTCCGGAGGAAACATTGGCGAGGGACCCTGCCCGCCGGACTTTAACAGCGGCGAGTTTGACGCATGGAAGCAGCAGGGAAATATTCTTGCAGCTTTCTTCGGGCATGACCATGTTAATGACTTTTCCGGCAGCCTTGAGGGCATTGATCTGGTCATGACTCCGGGTACGGGCTTCTATGAATACGGCAACGGCGACAGGCACGGAACCAGACTAATTACATTACACGAGTCGGAGCTGAATAGCTATGATTCAAAGCTTCTTTATTACTTCGACATTGTAGGCGAACCGCCCCAAGGTCTATCTCCGATCATAGGTGCTCGCTTTGAAAAGTTAATAATCATTGGCATTGGAGTTCTTTTGGCGCTTGCTGTGGGCGTAACGCTGCTTTGCACGCATCTAAAAAAAAGAAGGCAGACAAAGGTGTGAATAAGTCTTGCGGCGGAAGTCCTCGCGCATTTGAGGGCTGATGCTTAGCAAAATATGTGTAATATAAAGGTATGGTCGGTGTTTAGCCGATCATACCTTTTGTGTTAGCTGAGGTATTTTGGTATTGCGTTATTTCGCGTTGACTAGATTTCCGATATAACCGAGGATGTTGCCGTTGATTTCACCTGTCAGAGCATTGTTATAGTTGCAAATAAATGTTCCTGAGATAACAATCATCATTGCCTCGGCCTCCTTTGCACCTACATCGTCGCCGTAAATTGCGGTCAGACAGGCTTCCATCGTTTTGCGCCATGCAGAGAATTCCTCACGAACGAGTTTTGCAACATCCTCACTGTAATGAGCGAGAACATAGGTCTGTGTAGTGGCATTTGGGCGGTTCTCGCCAACTTTGCCTTCGGCAACATAGCGCATGAATGCGTTCATGTATGCTCCGTTAGAGTCGTAGTTTTCTCGCGGGTTTTCAATGAACCACTCCACGCACTTTTCAGACATATAATCTTGAGTGTATTTTACATATGAGAGGATAAGTTCCTCCTTGTTTTTGAAATAATAAAGCAGCTTTGAATGAGGCATACGAGCCTTTTGGGCGATGTCACGAAGCGTTATGTTGGTAAGGGGCTTTTCCTCAATGCAGGCTTGAAAAGCCATAAGTATGTCCATGCGTACTGCGTTCTTGTCAACAATTATAGGCATTTTGCTCTCCTTGAAGAATCTTTTAGCTTGAACGTATATTTGGATTATTGCACGCATTTTACTCTTTGTCAATTTAACGTGGATTTATTTGACCAAATGTTAAAAAACATATTGACATAGGGTAGGGTGGGTACTATACTTTAGTTGACCAGTTGGTTAACTAAAACTTCTGACAAGAAAAGGGGATGACACTATGGCAAATGATAAGCAAGCATCTCAGAAGCTGCTAAGCAAGGCTTATCCGCGCGACGACGCGGGAATGGCGCAGCTTCTTCACGCGCAGCTATATTTCAAGTATATTCCGCTGTATATATGGCACATGAGAGACGGACTTAATAAGCTTCTTCCCGAACCGATAGACAATGTTAGACCCAAGGGTGAAATGTATGAGCAAGTCGATGAAATGGTCAAGACAGTTGTTAACCACACCGGTGCTCTTGCTGCTGACCCCGCAACGAATGTTTATCACGCAAAGGTTCTGCGCCTTGAGGATGCTGAGCAGTTTTTTGAGCTTGAAGAGGATTTGGATCTGGGCGAGCTGTCAAAATCCATCATGCCTTATGAACAGGCTCGAAGAATTCTTTTTGAAAACCCTGACAATATAGCTGTGATTGACTGTGTTTGCAGAACTCTACGCGGTGAAAAGGGATGCTATCCGCGCGATGTTTGCATACTTATAGGAAACCCTTGGGTGGACTGGGTGACCTCCCATGTGCCCGAAATGCATCCGCGCCATATAACGCAGGCAGAAGCGCTTGAAATTTTGCGAGCCGCCCATGAGCGCGGAGATGTTCATGCGGGCTTTTTCAAAGACGCTGCAGCAGGGCGTATGTATCATATTTGTAACTGCTGCTCCTGCTGCTGTACGGCGCTTGTTGCGCAAAACTACATTGGCGCTCCGATGTTTGCCGGCAGCGGCTATGTTGTGCAGGTGGACGCAGAGAAATGTGTTAAATGCGGGTCCTGTGCCGAAAGCTGCAATTTTCTTGCTATATCGAAGAATGGCGATGGCAGCGTGAGCGTGAACGAAAGCCTCTGTATGGGCTGCGAGGGCTGCATAAGTAAGTGCCCGTCGGGGGCGCTCTCCCTCAAGCTACTTGACGGTGATGTGCTGCGCCCGCTGGATTTAAAGGAATTGAAAAAGTAAGGTCATATAGTATTTCAGTAGCCGAGTTTTTAAGTGCAGGAGTTACGCTCACATATTATTGCCGGCAGACCATATTTGCGTGTGTGATGTGTGCGCGAGAAATTAAGGGCTTTGCCGCATATAAAAAACCACCCGCCTAATGGCAGGTGTTCGTAAAACAGTGTTAGCCAAATAACACGAAATGAGCATCTGTCAGACGGGATTGGTCAACGAAAAAACACGCCATATTCAGCTTCAAAGGCTGGGTATGGCGTGTTTTTCTGTTTATTTGCGTTTCCGTTTTCCTTTCCCATGAGGCTGGTATGGCCTCGCCTTGCCACGCTGGTTAATTGGGCTTTTCATGTGTTTGGACAACTTTAATACTTCAATGAGATTGATGAATTGCTCCTTGGTAATGGCATCGTAATCAATACCGAATGTCGTAAGGAATATCCTTGCCTGTTTCTCGGAATCGCTGCCTTCAAAGTTCATGGCATCCTGC
>JAHAWY010000068.1 GCA_018385135.1 Oscillospiraceae bacterium
ATACGAGATAGTGAAAAAACGTGTGCTAAACGACGCAGGCACAACAATAGAGCTGGTGGTAAAAGCACCACTGGTGGCAAGAAAGTGCCTTGCCGGTCAGTTCATCATCTTCAGACTCAATGAATACGGCGAGCGCGTGCCGCTCACCATTGCCGATTATGACCGCGAGAAGGGAACAGTCACCATTATGTTCCAGCCTGTCGGTCAATCAACTATGATGTTAGCTGCACTGAACGAGGGGGACTGCATTTTAGATTTTGTTGGTCCTCTTGGCAAGCCTACGCATACGGAGGGCTTGAAGCGTGTCGCTGTGGTCGGCGGCGGAGTCGGCTGCGCAATCGCATACCCGGTTGCAAAGGCTATGCACGAGCGCGGTGTTCAGGTGGATATGATAGCGGGCTTTCGTTCCAAGGATATCGTTATGCTTGAGGACGAGATGCGTGCTGCCAGCACCAATCTTTATATAACCACCGATGACGGCAGCTATGGCGAAAAGGGCTTTACAACAGATAAGCTCAAAGCGCTGATCGAGTCCGGATGTAATTACGACGAGGTCATAGCCATCGGACCCGGCATGATGATGAAATTTGTCTGCAAGGCAACAGAGCCTTATGGCGTTAAAACAATAGTATCACTCAATCCCATTATGATCGACGGCACAGGAATGTGCGGTGGCTGCCGCGTCACCGTCGGCGGTGAAACGAAATTTGCCTGCGTTGACGGTCCTGAGTTTGACGGTCATCTGGTAGATTGGGACGAGCTTCTTGCGCGCGGCGCGTTCTATAAGGACGAGGAGACAGTGAAGAAAGAGCATATCTGCAATCTGACGGGAGGTGTGCGCCGTGGCTAATATGTCACCTAATAAAAATCCTATGCCCGAACAAGAGCCTCTTGTTCGCAACAGAAATTTTGCCGAGGTTGCCTGTGGCTATTCAAAGGAAACCGCCATTGACGAGGCTCAGCGCTGCTTAAACTGCAAAAACAAGCCCTGTGTCAGCGGCTGCCCCGTCAATGTGAGAATACCGGAGTTCATTTCCAAGGTTGCCGAGGGCGACTTTGAGGCTGCGTATGATATTATATCAACGACAAACGCTCTGCCTGCCGTATGCGGCAGAGTCTGTCCGCAGGAGAGCCAGTGCGAGGGCAAGTGCGTTCGCGGCATCAAGGGAGAGAGCGTTGGTATTGGTCGTCTTGAGCGCTTTGTTGCCGACTACCATCGTGAGCATTCCGACGCCAAGGCGGTGAAGCAGGAAAGCAACGGACACCGTGTTGCAATTGTCGGCTCCGGACCGAGCGGTCTTACCTGCGCCGGCGACCTTGCCCGCATGGGCTATGAGGTAACGGTTTTTGAAGCGTTTCATAAGGCGGGCGGCGTTCTTGTTTACGGCATCCCCGAATTTCGTCTGCCAAAGAGCATAGTTCAGGCGGAGATTGATAATCTCGCGGCTATGGGCGTTAACATCGTTACAAACGCCGTTATCGGCAGGGCAATGAGCGTTGACGAGCTTTTTGACGAGGGCTATGAGGCAGTGTTTATCGGCTCCGGTGCGGGACTTCCCATGTTTATGCACATTCCGGGTGAAAATCTGCTGGGCGTGTATTCCGCAAACGAGTATTTAACGCGCATAAATCTTATGAAAGCGTATCTGCCGGAGTACGACACTCCTATTAAACGCGCAAAGCGCGTTGCCGTAGTTGGCGGCGGAAATGTTGCCATGGACGCGGCGCGCTGCGCAAAGCGCATGGGAGCAGATGAGGTATACATAGTTTACCGCCGTTCTATGGAGGAGCTTCCTGCCAGAAAAGAGGAGGTTCACCATGCGCAGGAGGAGGAGATAGTTTTCAAGCTTCTCAACAATCCCGTTGCCGTTTTGGGTGACGAGAGCGGTCATGTTAAGGGCATTGAGTGCGTAAAAATGGAGCTTGGCGAGCCTGACGAGTCGGGACGCCGCCGTCCTGTCGAGATTAAGGATTCAAACTTTGTTCTCGATGTGGACGCTGTAATCATGGCGATAGGCACAAGCCCCAATCCGCTTATCAAGTCCACAACCGAGGGGCTTGAAACCAATAAAAAGGGCTGCATCGTTGCCGACGAGACTGCCGCGACCAGCCGCGAGGGCGTTTTCGCCGGAGGTGACGCTGTTACCGGCGCTGCTACCGTTATCCTTGCAATGGGCGCCGGAAAGACCGCTGCCGAGAGTATAGACAAATACATTAAAAGCAAATAGCGCAAGCCCCTTTTATGCTTGCAAGCAGTAAAACAGGGTCTTTCCTTTCTTCTTGGAAGGGAAAGACCCTGTTTTAGCGAAAAGTGCTTTTACAAGGCTTAGCGCTTATTTTTTTTGTAAATCATAACCATTCCTCGTGTGAGCAGTTCTTTGTCGATAATCATACCCTTGCGCTTGCAGTGGGGGATGATGGTGTCCGCCCAGTCTCCGGCTACGACCACGGTTGCAGGCTGCCCAAGCTCGTCCTCAATGCGTTCAATAAGTCCGTCGATCATGGCGGCAGCGCCGTGGACAAGCCCGCTCTGCATAGAGGTGTCGGTGCTTTTACCGATAACCTGAGCGGTGGGCGTTATGCTGACGTTGGATAGCTGAGCCGCGCCGCGCGCCAGCGCGATCTGCGAAACCATAGGACCGGGACAAATTATGCCGCCGATATAGTTGCCGGAGGCATCGAGTATCCCCATTGCTATTGCAGTGCCCATTTCGACGATTACGCAGGGCAGGGGATACTTGTCAATTGCGGCGACAGCGGCGGAGACAAAGTCGCCTCCAAGCTCCGTCGGGTCGTCAAGACGGATGTTGAGTCCTGTTTTTACGCCGGGACCTATTACGATGGGGCTGTGACCGGCCGCGATTTTTACCGCATCTTCGATAACGGAGGTTAAAGTGGGCACAACAGAGGAAACGATAGTGCCGTCCACCGTGTGCAGATCAAGGTTGTGCTGCTTTGCCGTAAGCTCCATTAAAACCGCATATTCATCCGACGTGCGCGATTTATCGGACGACAGGCGGAAGGTAAGTATGGTTTTCTCCTCGGCAACTACGGAGAAGATGATGCTGGTGTTGCTGACGTCAACGGTGAGTATCATAAAAATGCCTCCTGTAAGGCGCAATGCCTGTCTCTACTTTAACAAAAGCACGCTTTTGTGTCAATCACAGGGTATATATTCTTGTTGCACTAATTATGTCTATAAAAAGTAGTACAAAAATACAAAAAACCCTTGCAAATCAGCGGCTGCTGTGATAATATAACTGCGTTAGTGTAGGAAGTTGTTACGGAGTGGGGTCTTCCCCCACTCTTTTTCTTGAGCCAAAATAATTTGTAAGAATATGGTAATAGGTGTATTATGAGTAAAATCGTAGATATCGTAACGGATATAGCGCGCCCCATTGTTGAGGGGCTTGGCTGCGAGCTGTGGGATGTTGAATATATCTCTGAAGGCGGTCAGTGGTTTCTGCGCATTTATATTGACAAGGCTGAGGGAGTATCAATTGACGACTGCGAGGCGGTCAGCCGTGCGATCGACCCCATTTTGGATGAAAAAGATCCCATTGCCACAAGCTATACCTTTGAAGTGTCCTCTGCCGGGCTTGACAGGGTGCTTAAAAAACCCGAGCACTTTGAAAGCTTTATGGGCGAGCTTGTTGAGGTTAAGCTATACAAGCCGATTAACGGTGCAAAGCTTTTTACCGGCGAGCTAAAGTCATATAATAACGGCGATGTTACCATTGCCTGCGCAGGAGAAGAACTCACATTTACCAAGCAGCAGATCGCCCTTGTCCGGGTGAGCCTAGTCTGATTATTGTGGAGGAATAATTACTATGAACGCAGAATTCTTTGACGCACTTGACGATATAGAACGCGAAAAGGGCATACCCAAGGAGTATATGCAGGAGAAAATCACACAGGCGCTTCTTGCGGCATATAAAAAAGATAACGACCATGCGGGCGACAATGTTGTCGTCAATATGGACAACGAGAAAAAGCGCATAGATATGTTCCTTCGCATGGAGGTCGTTGACGAGGTTGAAGACCCTGTGACCCAGCTTTCTCTTGACGCTGCCAAGAGCTATTCCAAGCGCGCCAAGGTCGGCGGATATGTTGAGATACCAATCGAAACAAAGCAGTTCGGACGTATCGCGGCGCAGGCTGCAAAGCAGGTTATCATACAGGGCATCCGCGAGGCTGAACGCGGCATTATCTTTGATGAGTTCACCTCCAAGGAGCAGGAGATACTTACCGGCACGGTCTCGCGCATAGAACCGCGCACCGGCAGCGTTTCCATAAAAATCAGCTCCAACTCCGAATATACCGAGGCAATGCTTTCACCCAACGAGCAGATCAAGGGAGAGAGACTTGTTGAAGGTCAAATGATTAAAATCTACGTTGTCGAGGTTCGCAAATCGACCAAGGGTCCGCAGGTTCTCATTTCGCGCACGCACCCCGGTCTTGTCAAGCGTCTGTTTGAGCTTGAGGTTCCGGAAATATTCGATGGCATCGTTGAAATCAAGAGCATTGCGCGAGAGGCGGGCAGCCGCACTAAAATTGCCGTATGGTCTAACGATCCCGATGTTGACCCCATTGGCGCTTGCGTCGGTCCTAAGGGAGGTCGTGTAGCGGGCATTGTGGATGAGCTTGGCGGCGAGAAGATAGACATCGTAAAATACAGCGAGGATCCCGAAGAATTTGTTGCTGCGGCTCTTTCTCCGGCGGACGCGGTTTCAGTTACGATGCTTGACGAGAGCAAGAGCTGCCGTGTGGTCGTGCCGGATAATCAGCTTTCTCTTGCCATCGGCAAGGAGGGACAGAACGTGCGTCTGGCCGCAAAGCTCACAGGCTATAAAATCGACATTAAGCCCGAATCACAGGCATATGAGGACGGCGTAGAGGAGCTATAAAAGTAAAACGGGAGGTGGCGGCAAATGCCTAAAAAAATTCCGATGCGGCAATGCACAGGCTGCCGCGAAATGAAGCCTAAGCGCGAGCTTATTCGCGTGGTGCGCTCTCCTGAAAACGACATATCGCTAGACTTCAAGGGCAAGGCGCAGGGCAGAGGCGCATATCTTTGCCACGATCCCGAATGTCTGAAAAAGGCAATAAAAAACAAAGCGCTTGAGCGCTCGCTTGAGGTCGCCATTCCTGACGACATTTATGCTCAGCTCAAAGAGCAGATGGAGGCGGGCGAATGAGCGAAGCCCTAAATTATCTTGGCATTGCCAAAAAGGCAGGCTCTCTTGAAACGGGTGAAACCAATTCCGGAGCAGTTGTGCGCGCGGGAAAGGCGAAGGTCCTTCTTCTCGCGTCGGATGCCTCAGAGAATGCGCGAAAGCGTGCTGAGGGCTTTGTGCATGGCTTAAAAACGCCGTTGCTGGTTCTCCCATATACGAAGCAGCAGTTATCCGAAGCGACCGGCAGTGCCGGATGCAGCATGGCAGTGATTACGGATCTTGGGCTGGCTGCGGTGTTTGCATCAAAGCTTGCATCGTCAGAGCCGGCGGCAAAGGAAATTGCACTTCAACTGACCGCAAAGAACGAAAAAGCCCAAAAGCGCAAAAGTGAGGCACAGGCTCACAAAAGGAACATGAGATTTGGCAAGGCGGGCAAAAGCGCCGTGCCGGGTAAGAGGAGGAAGAATATATGAGCGTACTTGTTAAATACAGAGTTCATGAGGTGGCAAAGGACTTTAAAAAGAACTCCAAGGAGATTTCACAGATATTGACTGACTATGCCACTACTCCCAAAAACCATATGCAGGTTTTGGAGGAAAATGAGCTGGATCTGATTTTTGAATACCTTACCCAGCACAATCAGGTCGCTGACCTGTCCGAGGTTTTTGCCGTGCCCGAAAAGAAGGCTGAGCCTCCCAAGACGGAGGAGACGGTCTCCGCTCCGGCGGCAGCTCCCGCCGCACCTGCTGCGCAGGCAGGCTCGTCGGCTCCCGCTGTAAAGCCGCAGGAGAATAAGCCGCACGTTCCCAGAGCTGTTCCCGAAAAGCGTGTTATCGACACCCGCGGAACGACCGTAAATATTGCAAAGTACGATGAGAGACTTGAAAACCTCGTTCCCGACAAGGCTCAGAATTTCCAGCGCGGTAAGGAAAAGATCGGAAATAAGAACAAAAATCGCCAGCAGAACCCCAGCGTGAAGCGCAAGCAGGAAGAACGCGAGAAGCTTCAGAAGCTCCAGTTTGAAATTGCCAAGAAAGCTCCTGTTAAGGTCTCAATTCCCGATGAGATTAATGTTGGCGAGCTTGCTTCCCGTATGAAAAAGACCGGCGCAGAGGTTGTGCGTCAGCTTATAAAGCTCGGCACGATGGCGTCACTTTCCGATGTGATAGACTATGAGACCGCTGCTCTTGTGGCTATGGAAATGGGCTGTAAGGTTGAAAAAGAGGTCAACATAACAGTCGAGGAACGCCTCATTGACGACCGCGAGGACGCCCCCGAGGAGCTTGTCAGCCGTGCGCCCGTAGTTGTTGTTATGGGTCACGTTGACCACGGCAAGACCTCCTTGCTTGACCGCATCCGCGAAACCAGCGTTGTCAGCGGTGAGGCGGGCGGCATCACCCAGCATATCGGCGCATACCGCATTGAGATCAATGGCAGCCCCATCACTTTCCTTGACACACCGGGTCACGAGGCGTTTACATCCATGCGCGCACGCGGCGCTATGGTGACCGATATCGCAATTCTTGTTGTCGCGGCGGACGACGGCATCATGCCGCAGACCGTTGAGTCTATAAACCACGCCAAGGCGGCTGATATTCCTATCGTCGTGGCTATCAATAAAATGGATAAACCCACCGCAAATCCCGACCGCATCATGCAGCAGCTCACCGAATATGACCTCGTTCCCGAGGAATGGGGCGGCGACACCATCATTTGTCCCATCTCCGCCAAAACGGGAGACGGCATTGACAATCTGCTTGAGATGGTCACCCTCACCGCTGAAATGCGTGAGCTGAAGGCAAATCCAAACCGCAGCGCAAAAGGTACTGTTATCGAGGCACGTTTGGACAAGGGGCGCGGTCCTATCATGACCGTTCTCGTTCAGAACGGAACTTTGCGTCAGGGCGATATTGTTATTGCCGGCACCTCCGTCGGTCACGTTCGTGTTATGACAAACGACAAGGGCGAGCGCGTAACCGAGGCAGGTCCCTCTGTCCCGGTTGAAATCGCCGGTATGTCTGAAGTGCCCGGCGCGGGCGACATTTTCAATGCCGTTGCCGATGAGCGCATGGCGCGCGAGCTGGTTGAGCAGAGAAAGCAGCAAAATAAGGATGCGCTTATCGGCGCACCGAAGAAAGTTTCGCTTGAGGACCTGTTTGCTCAGATCCAGCAGGGCGAGATCAAGGACTTCAACATTATTGTAAAGGCCGATGTTCAAGGCAGCGCCGAGGCGGTCAAGGCTTCTCTGGAGAAACTTACCAACGAGGAGGTTCGCGTTCGCGTTATCCATTCAGGCGTTGGCGCTATCAACGAGTCTGACGTTATGCTTGCCGCCACCAGCGGTGCGGTTATAGTCGGCTTCAACGTAAGACCCGATAATGCCGCGCGCGACTATGCTCAGCGCTCAAACGTTGATATCCGTATGTACCGCGTCATTTACGACTGCATCAACGAGATCGAGTCGGCAATGAAGGGTATGCTTGCGCCGAAGTTCAAGGAAGTCATCATTGGTCATGCTGAGGTGCGTCAGGTCATAAAAATCTCCAAAATCGGCACTGTCTGCGGCAGCTATGTTACCGACGGTAAGATCCAGCGCAACAGCCTTGTTCGCGTTCTGCGCGACAATGTAGTTATATTCGAGGGCGAGCTTAGCTCTCTGCGCCGCTTCAAGGACGATGTTAAGGAGGTCGCAACAAACTACGAGTGCGGCATCAGCATCGAAAGGTACAACGATGTTAAGGAAGGCGACGTTATCGAAGCTTTCGTTATGGAACAGATACAGGTCTGATATTTGCTTTATAGCTTCACTTGCAAGCCGCCACGGTTTTCGCGGCGGCTGCAAGCTGTTTGCGGAAAAACAGCGCATAATACTATAAAGCAATGCCGCAAGCAAGGCAGGGGAGGATACTATGCCCGGATACAGAATTGACAGAACTAACGACGACATCCAGTTGGTTTTGAGCGAGCTTTTGCGCGGGATAAAAGACCCGCGCGTTAATCAAGGGCTGATAAGCGTTGTAAGAACGGAAACAACAGGCGATTTGCGCTACTGCAAGGTTTATATCAGCGTTTATGGTCTGGAAAACGAGAAAGACCTCAAAAAAGGACTCAAATCAGCCTCCGGCTGGCTTCGTCATGAGCTTTCGCAGCGCCTTCATCTGCGCTATACACCGGAGCTGATTTTTGAGCTTGACAACTCCATTGAGCACGGCGCGCATATCAGTGAGATTATGAACCGTCCCGGTTTCTTAAACGAAAGCGTCAAGGACGAAAAACAGGAGGAAAACCAAAAGTGACGATTGCGGAAACCGCCAAGCACCTTCGCGCGCAGGACGACATTCTGGTCATTACCCATGTGCGTCCCGACGGAGACACAATAGGCAGTGGCTCGGCGCTTTGCTATGCGCTGCAAAAGCTTGGCAAAAAAGCGTATTTATACAACAATCCCCAGTTTGGCGACGCCTATCCGTGGGTAAGCGACAAATATGTTGCGCCCGAGGGCTTTAAGCCTCAATTCATCGTCGCTGTTGATTTGGCGGACGTGGGGCTGTTCCCCAAGGGCTTTGACGGCAAGGTTGATCTTTGCATTGACCACCACGGCTCAAACACCTTTTATGCCGCGGAGACTCTCCTTTGTGCAGAAAAGGCATCCTGCGGCGAGATAATACAAGAGCTGGTGAAGGAGCTTCTCGGAAAGCTTGACCCGGCCGTTGCAGACCTGCTGTATATTGCCGTGTCAACCGATACCGGCTGCTTCTGCTATGGCAACACGACAGGCGACACGCTCTCCGCTGCCGCCGAGCTTTGCTATGCCGGTGCGGCAAACGCATATCTGAACAAAACCCTTTTCCGCACCAGCTCAAAGGAGCGGCTTGCGCTTGAGGGCTTGATTTTTTCATCCCTGCGCTATTACAGCGAGGGAAAGACCGTTATCGCCGTTGTAACTAAGGAAATGCTTGAAAAATCCGGCGCGAAAGACAGCGATCTTAAGGATATAGCCTCCCTGCCCGGCAGGGTGGAGGGTGCATTTGCCAGCGCTGTTATCAAGGAGTCGGAGGACGGTAAATGCAAAATTTCCCTTCGCACAACAGGCGTTGTTAACGCCAATAAAATCTGCTCCATGTTCGGCGGCGGCGGTCACGCGATGGCGTCCGGCTGCATGATGGAAAAAAGCTGCCTTGAGGCGGCGGAAATCCTTGCAGAGGCAATAGATAAGGAATACTGATGAACGGCATTTTACTGATTGATAAGCCCGAAGGCTGGACAAGTCACGACGTTGTTGCCAAGCTTCGACGTATTCTGGGAGAACGTCGCATTGGTCATTCAGGCACTCTTGACCCTATGGCGACGGGACTGTTGGTTGTCTTTGTAGGCAGAGCAACCAGAGCTGTTGAGTTTGCCGAGAGCCATGAAAAGGAATATATCGCAGGTATGCGCTTCGGCATATCAACGGACACGCAGGATATCACCGGAGCTGTTTTGCGCGAAAGCGCTCAAAAGCCGTCAAAAGAGGAGCTTTTGCGCGTTTTACCGCAGTTTAGGGGCGAGCTTATGCAGACCCCGCCGATGTATTCGGCGCTCAAGGTCGGTGGAAAAAAGCTTTATGAGCTTGCGCGCAGCGGCGTTGAGGTTGAGCGCAAAAGCCGCAAGGTGACGATAAGTGAGCTTGAAATGCTCGGAGAGGAAAACGGCGATTATCTTTTTCGCGTTGTCTGCTCAAAGGGCACATATATCCGCACTCTTTGCAGCGATATCGGCGATACGCTCGGCTGCGGCGCGGCACTCTCGTCGCTCAGACGCACAAGGGCAGGGCGTTTTTCGGTTGACAACGCTATTACGATAGATAAGGCGGAACAGCTCGCAGGAGAGGGCAGGACGCAGGAGCTTCTTATGCCTGTTGAAGCTCTGTTTGGTGAATTTCCCGCGCTTACGATAAACGATAAGCAAAAGAAAAAATGCCTTTGCGGAAATCGCTTTTCCGTTGAAGCAGAGGACGGGTGCTATCGTGTTTTCGATGAGGGCGGCTCGTTTTTGATGCTCGGCAGCGCCGAAAACGGCGAGATGAGCACGGTTAAGAGCTTTTTTGAGGTTTAGTTCCCGTTATTTCTACATTGTATCACGGTCTCGCTTGCGAGACTTGGAGGTCAATATGTCAGCAAATATAAAAGACAAGACCGTTATCGCACTGGGATTTTTTGACGGCGTGCATAAGGGTCACGCCGAGCTGATAAAGCTTGCCAAGAAGCGTGCGCAGGAAATCGGCGCGTCCCCTGCGGTGTTATCCTTTGATGCAAGCCCGGAGTCTGTTATTACCGGCTTGCAGGTGTCTCTTATAAGCAGCATGGAAATAAGAAAGCATCTTGTTTGTGAGCTGTTTGGCGTTGAAAATGTCATATTCTATCATTTTGATAAAAACGTTATGGCGATGAAGTGGACGGACTTTATCGACTCTCTCGTTTCAGAGTTTTCCGCCTGCCACTTTGTTATCGGACATGATTTTAGCTGCGGATACAAGGGTGAGGGAAAGCCCGAACTTATCCGCGCGTATTGCGCCGAAAAGAAAATCGGCTGTGACATTGTGCCTAAATTTCAGCTTGACGGCATAACGGTCAGCTCCACATACATCCGCGGTCTTATCGCGGGGGGAAACATTGAGCGTGCTGCGTACTTTTTGGGGCATCCTTACATCTTTGCGGGAACTGTTTCCGGCGGACGCAGGGTGGGGAGAAATCTCGGAACGCCGACCATCAATCTAAAATGCCCGCCGGAGCTGATTTTGCCTGCTAACGGTGTTTATGCAACCCGTGTGCTGGTAGATGAAAAAACCTATAACGCAGTTACGAACGTCGGTGTGCGTCCCACCTTTGATGACGGTGACACGCAGAGCGTTGAAAGCTACATTTTTGACTTTAGCGGAAACCTTTATAATAAGTCTGTTATGGTCGAGTTTATTCGCTTTATCCGCTTTGAAAGGCGCTTTGAGAATGTCGAAAAGCTGCGCGAGCAGATAGAGAACGACTGCGCCGCTGCCAGAAAGCTTCTTTCTGAAATTGATAATTGAACTGCCGCGGTCAAAAAACCCTTTTTATGAAAATAGGATGTTATATTTGAATTTGCAGAGAATTATCAAAATGGATATTTTCGCTGGTTTACAAAATAATCAGGAAGCATACCGATTTCTGCTGTAACTTAAAATGCTTTCGGCAGAATCCAATGAATTATATTGATATTTTGATAGTTTTCTTTAGCTTCTGAATGGTAATAAATACAAGTCTATATCAACACAAAAGGTAATTGGGGGAATTTTTGAAAACACTTGCAAGCAACACCATTGTGTGATATAATTTCCGAGCAAATTACAAGAGGAGCTGTTACTATGTCCGGACATTCCAAATGGCATAATATTCAAAAGACCAAGGGCGCGCAGGATGCAAAGCGTGCACAGGCTTTCACAAAAATTGCTAGAGAAATGATCGTTGCCGTCAAAGAGGGCGGAAGCGGCGATCCTTCAAACAACTCTCGCCTTGCCGCCGTAATCACAAAGGCAAAGGCTGCAAATATGCCTAACGACAACATAAAGCGCACAATAGAAAAAGCGCTTGGCTCAGCCGCGGGCGATAACTACGAGAGCATTACCTACGAAGGCTATGGTCCTTGCGGCGTTGCGGTCATTGTTGAGACTATGACAGACAACCGCAACCGTACCGCCTCCGAGATGCGCCACTATTTCGATAAATATGGCGGAAACATGGGTACTACCGGCTGCGTTTCGTGGTCTTTCGATAAAAAAGGTGTCATTGTTATCGACAACGAGGACGGCAAGCTTGACGAGGACAGCGTTCTGGAAGCCGCTCTTGAGGCGGGCGCGGACGACTGCGAGGCGGACGGTCCGACCTTTGCTGTATATACCTCTCCCGATGATTTCCAGACCGTCGCGTCTGCTCTTGAGGCTCAGGGCTATAAGTTCCTCTCCGCAGAGGTGGAGATGGTTCCCCAGAACTACATCAAGCTCACGAACGAGGACGACATCAAGAATATGAACAAAATGCTCGATATGTTCGAGGATAACGACGACGTTCAAAACGTGTGGCACAACTGGGAGAACGACGAGAACTAAGCATCACAAGTGGCAAACAGTTTTTGTTTGCCGCTTGCTTTTAATGCAAATAAGGAGAGGCTGCGATGAAAAAGCGTTCTATTAGCATTTTGGTAGGTTTACTTATTATAGGCTGTGGAGTTTTTTACGCGGGTACGGTTCTGGGCTTATGGGATATCAGTATCAGGTTTGACGGATGGTGGACTCTTTTTATCATTCTGCCTTGCCTGCTTTCCATGGGAACAAGCGGTATAAATCTGCTTAACTGCATCGGAACGGGCGTTGGCATTTTGCTGTTGCTAGACGCTCAAAGAGTTTTTCAGAATCACCTCGGCGCAAAGCTTATCGCTCCTATGGTTATAGTCTTTATCGGACTTAGCATTATTTTCAGAAAGCCGATAGTACTTCATCACAAAGAGGGGAACACCGGAGTTTTCGCAGCAAATAACGGAGATCACTACTTTGCCGTTTTCGGCGGCAACACACCGCGTTTTGACAATTCCGATTTTCGCGGAGCGACGGCATATGCCATATTCGGAAATGTTGAGCTAAAGCTTCGTGAAGCTACCATCAAACGCGACTGCGCAATAACAGTGTATTCCATCTTCGGCGGCACTGATATCTATCTTCCTTCCAATCTTCGTACCATTGTTAGAAGCACGCCTGTTTTTGGCTCTGTCTCAAACAGATATGTCTCCTCAAAAGAAAATGTGCCAACTGTCTACATACGAGCAATCAGTATTTTTGGCGGCACTGAGATTAACTGATACAAAAAGCTCCGACCAAAGGGTCGGAGCTTTTTGTATACCTAAAAACACACGTTTGGAGTGTGTTATCTATAAGGTTGCATGGCTTTATTTTGCCAAAACCTTTTTGAGCTTTGCGTAGCGGGGGAGGGAGTTTTCCGTCGCACGCTTAGGCTCGCCTTGGATAAGGGGCAGAGCGTAATCAATGAATTCCTGGGTGACATTGTTGCCTTCGGGGGTGATCCACTCAAGCGGAACCTTCTTTTCAAGGTTTGCAACGCTGTCAAGAGGGATGAGCTTAGTTTTGCAAACATATCTGCCGCAGCGGACGCCGCGCTCAAAGGCAACCATTTTTCCGCTTTCGCCGGAAATCGCGGCCTCAACAGCGGTTTTGCCGGCGAGAACCGCCTCATCAACATCGGTCTTGGAGGCGAGGTGTGCGCCGCAGCGCTGAAGCAGACTCAGCTCAATGCCGCGAACCTTAGCGCCCGTGCGCTCTTTAACGGCGTTTGCCAGACGAACGGCAAGTCCGCCAAGCTGAGCGTGACCAAAGCCGTCTGTTGCGGAGGTCTTTGCCTCGGAGACAAAGCTTCCGTCAGAGTAATGAATGCCCTCGGAAACTGCTACGAGAACCTTTCCTGTCTTGTTATAGATATTTTCGACGTCGGCAAAAAACTTGTCCATGTCAAAGTCTGTCTCGGGCAGATAGATTAGATCGGGACCGGAGCCGCAATAGCTTGCAAGAGCGGCAGCGCCGGCAAGCCAGCCGGCATGGCGTCCCATAATTTCAATGATGGTGATCATGCCGGTGTCGTATACTCTTGCGTCCTTGGAAACCTCCATGCAGGAGGTGGCGATATACTTAGCCGCGCTGCCAAAGCCGGGGCAGTGGTCTGTACCAAACAGGTCGTTGTCGATGGTCTTGGGAACGCCTATGACGCGGCACTCATAGCCTACCTTGTTCATGTAGCGGCTGATTTTTTCGCAGGTGTCCATAGAGTCGTTGCCGCCGTTGTAGAAGAAGTAGCGAACGTCGTACTTTTTGAAGATTTCCAGAATGCGCTTGTAATCGGTGTCGTCCGTGTCCGGATCTGCGATTTTGTAGCGAACGGAGCCAAGCTCGGAGGAGGGAGTGTTTTTAAGAAGCTCAAGCTCTGCAGGGTCTTCTTCGTCCATGATATAAAGCTTGTCCTCAAGGACGCCGCGAATGCCGTGAGCCGCACCGTAGACCTTTGTGATGCAATCGCTGTCAAGCGCGGTGCGAATAACACCATAGGCGCTGGCGTTTATTACTGCGGTAGGACCGCCGGACTGACCGATGATGCAGGAGCCTTTTAATACTTTTTCCATGTTTTTTGTACCTCCGTTAACACAAGTTAAAAATTATTATATTAATTTTGTGCTATGACTTGATGATATCACATTTTTAGAGTAAAATAAAGATGTTTGAAGAAACAAAACATATCAAATATACCAAACAATTAAGGAGCGTGACATTATGCCGATAGTTACTTCTACAGAAATGTTCAAAAAAGCTTATGAGGGTCATTATGCAATTGGTGCATTCAATGTCAACAACATGGAAATAATCCAGGGCATCACCGAGGCGGCAGCCGAGGTTCGCAGCCCCCTTATTCTTCAGGTTTCGGCAGGAGCGAGAAAATATGCAAAGCATGTTTACCTCATGAAGCTTATCGAGGCGGCAATTGAGGACACAGACCTTCCCATTTGTGTTCACCTTGACCACGGCGACAGCTTTGAGCTTTGCAAATCCTGTATCGACGGCGGCTTCACCTCAGTTATGATAGACGCCTCCTCCAAGAGCTTTGAGGAAAACATAGCCATCACAAAGCAGGTTGTTGACTATGCCCATGATCACGGCGTTGTTGTTGAAGCAGAGCTTGGTCGTCTTGCCGGCATTGAGGACGACGTAAATGTAAGCGCGGAGGACAGCTCCTACACACGTCCTGAGGAGGTTGAGGAATTTGTCTCCCGCACCGGCTGCGACAGTCTCGCTATCGCCATTGGCACGAGCCACGGCGCTTTCAAGTTTAAGCCCGGCACAAAGCCCCAGCTTCGTCTGGACATTCTTGAGGAGGTCGAAAAGCGTCTGCCCGGCTTCCCGATAGTTTTGCACGGTGCTTCCTCCGTTATTCCCAAATATGTTGACATCATCAACGCCAACGGCGGTCAGCTCAAGGACGCTATTGGCGTTCCCGAAGATCAGCTTCGCGCTGCCGCTGCAAGAGCCGTTTGCAAAATCAATATTGACTCTGACCTTCGTCTTGCTATGACAGCGGGCATTCGTGAGACAATGGCAAAGCAGCCCGACGCCTTTGACCCCCGCAAGTACCTCACTCCCGCACGCGACAATATCCGTGAGCTTGTCAAGGCAAAGATCATCAATGTTCTCGGCAGTGACGGCAAGGCATAATATCTGTATTTGCAGCAAGTTATCAAATGTTCGGAGGTAGCCAATGAAGCTGAACAGGGCATTTTCACTTTTTGGAGGTCTGCCGAGCGGCAAAAAGTCAGCGGCAGATCAGCCAAGCTTTGAGGAGCTTCTTGAGCGCTACAATAACGGACAGCTTGTAAGCGGCGAAGATACTTCTGCTCCTGAGTCTGAGCCTAAAGCCCGGACTCGGGAGCCTCAAGATGCCAAGGAAGAACCAATGCCGCCGGAAGAAGCCGCCTTTGCAGGCAGGAAAAGCCTCGGCGCTTTTGGCACTCTATTGCATTCGCGCAAAATAATGGTTTTGCGGCTTTTTATCGCGGCGGCGGCATTGGCTTTTTGCGGCTTTGTTGAAATGCCGGAAGCTGCCGATATACTTATAAAAATCGCGGCAGCGGTGCTGGTGGGCTATGATCTTGTTTTCAAGGCTTTTACCGATGTTAGCAGCTTCAACTTTACAGGCGGGGCAATCCCCGTCATTATCGCCGCAATAATCTGTCTTTGCGCGGGCGGCTCAGCGCAGGCTGTTGCAGCTCTCATAATTTATCAGCTTTCACTCATCGTTTTGGGATTTGCCAATGCCCGCATAAAGCGTCTTTGCAGAAAGGGCTTTGAGCTGTTGGAGGATGCACACGCTCCGGGAGATATAATGGAGCTTGCCGAGGGGATGACCTGTGTTGCCGACTGCGTTGTTCGAGAGGGCAGCGGCAGCGCCGATATGAGCTTTATTACAGGTGACAGGACGGCAGTCAATCTTCTTATCGGCAGCGAAATCCCCGCAGGCGCTCATATTACCAGAGGTCTTATGACGGTTGAGGTAACGCGAAGCGTGGACAGCTCCATTGCCTCAGTTATGGCAAGAGAGCTTCTAAACGGCGCAAAGAGCAAAACCGACGAGTGGGCGAAGGCTCTTTCAATTTCAAAGGTTCTTGTTATCACAACGCTGATTGTCGGCTTGACGCTTATGCTCATCTTGCCGACGATGTTCAATGTTCCTATAAGGGAAAGCATTTTGAGAGCAGCGGCGGTGATCGCGCTTGCAACACCCGGCAGCTTGCTACTGGCAATTCCGCTGACCTTTTTTATCGGCATGACCTCCGCACGCAGATTAGGAATACTGTTTTCAAAGGCATCGGATGTTGAAAAGACCGCCCGCATCAAAGCAATCGTGTTCGATAAGGTCGGAACGCTTACGGGGCGCGATTATGTTGTATCCGACATCGCCACCGATAAGATGGATCCGCAAACCTTCCTAAAGGTTGCCGCCTATGCCGAGGCAAATTCCGATGACCCAATAGCCAGAGCCATTGTTGCCGCCTATGGCAAGCCGGTCAGCGGCACGCTGGTTGAAAACTACGTCGGCTTCGGCGGCAGAGGAGTATCCGTGTCGGTCAACGGCATTGAAATTCTCCTTGGAAATCAAGGCTTTCTTGCTGAACAGGGCATATCTTTGCCGCGTATCACGGGCGGCGAGCTTTCAGTACACATGACTGTAAACGGCATCTATGCAGGACGCATTACGCTCTCGGACAATGTTTTGCCGTCAGCGGGCGTGACTGTGAACCGATTGGCGCAGTCCGGCGTTGAGCGCATAACGATGATTTCGCCCGATAACCGTGAGCGCGATTTGGCGATTGCCCGCGAGCTGGGGATTGACGAATACATTGCCGAGTGTCCGCCCGGTGACAGACCCAGGCGCATCAAGGAAATGAAAGCGCGCATCGACCCGCAGTATACAATGGCATATGTTTCCGCGGATATTGGCGCGAGGGAGTGCTTTTCTGCCGCCGATGTGGGAATAGCAGTTGGCGGTATCGAGCAGCCCAGACTTTTTGAGCTTTCAAATGTCTGCATTATGCAGTCTGCTCCCGATAATGTTGCCGCCGCAGTTCAGATAGCGCAGGGTGTTGGACGATACACCAAGCTGGAGCTTCTGTTTACACTGCTGTACAAGCTGGTTATCGTTATGCTTGCCGCCTTTGGCTTTGCACCGCTTTGGCTTTGCCTGCTGCTTGATATGATCGCGGCTCTTGGCGTTTTGTTTGACAGTCGCAGCGCTTTGAGACTCGGGGGCAATATTGGCTTTAGCCGCTTCAAGCTCTGATTTAGGCGCTTGACAAACAAGGTGCATTGTGATACAACAAACTAAATTAATATCGCAGGGGAGCTTATTTGGTAGGCTGAGAGGAAGTAATCGAACTTCGACCCTTTAACCTGATTTGGATAATGCCAACGTAGGGAGTGCCAAGCTTCGTTTTTCCGGCGGAGGGATCAAATCATGGTCTCTCCGCTTTTTTTGCTCATTTTTTGTCTCAAACCTGCGAGGAAAAGAGGATCAGATGGAAAAAGCAAAAACTTCGGTATTTTCAAATGGACTTATCTGGTTTGGCGCGGCGGTTTCAATTGCAGAGATCCTTACGGGAACGCTTATCGCGCCGCTTGGCTTCACAAAGGGGCTTATGGCAATTCTTTTGGGTCATCTTATCGGCTGCGCGCTGCTGTACGCGGCGGGGCTGATTGGAGCAAAAACAGAGAAAAGCGCAATGGAGACGGTGAAGCTTTCCTTTGGACAAAAAGGCTCGCTGCTGTTTTCCTCGCTAAATGTATTGCAGCTCGTTGGCTGGACGGCTGTAATGATAGTAAGCGGCGCTGCGGCAGCCAACGCTGTTGTTTCACTCGGCGGCTGGGTCTGGAGTCTTATCATCGGCGTGTTAATTGCCGTTTGGATAGCTGTTGGTATTAAAAATCTCAGCCGCTTAAACACGGTTGCAATGGCGGCTCTTTTCATCCTCACCGTTGTTTTAAGCTCTGTTGTTTTCAAGGGCGGATTTGACTTCACGCCCGACGGCAGCATAAGCTTCGGTGCGGCGGTTGAGCTTTCCGCTGCGATGCCTCTGTCGTGGCTGCCGCTCATTTCGGACTATACGCGCTTTGCGGAAAAGGGTAAGGCGGCAACGGCTGTCAGCGCAGGAGTGTATTTTGTGATTAGCTGCTGGATGTACATAATAGGCATGGGCGCTGCTATTTTTACGGGCGAGAGTGATATTGCCTCCATTATGACCGGCGCGGGACTCGGCATTGCTGCGCTGTTGATAATCGTGTTTTCCACTGTTACCACTACCTTTCTTGACGCATATTCTGCAGGCGTCAGCAGCGTTAGCATATCAACAAAACTCAAGGAAAAGCCCGCTGCACTCGTGGTATGCGCGGTAGGAACTATTTTGGCGGTTTTTACTCCCATCACTCAGTTTGAGGGCTTTTTATACCTGATTGGCTCTGTATTTGCACCGATGATAGCCATTCAAATCGCTGATTTCTTCATTTTGAAGAAGGACAGCTCGAATATTAATGCCTGTTGGACAAACCTTATCATATGGGCTGTCGGCTTTGCTGCTTACAGACTCCTTATGAGAATAGATACACCGGTTGGAAACACACTGCCGGTCATGCTGCTTACGGCGGCTGTCTGCGTAGTGGTGGAAAAGCTTAAAGGGGGAAAGAAAAATGCTGAAAGAAATGCTTGAAAATGTAAGACTGCGCACGCCGCTTATCCACAACATAACAAATTACGTCACCGTAAACGACTGCGCGAACATACTGATTGCCTGCGGCGCTTCGCCTATAATGTCAGATGAGCTTGCCGAGGTCGAGGAGATCACCACAATCTGCAATGCGCTGAATATAAATATTGGCACACTGAACAGCCACACCATACCCTCTATGCTTGCAGCCGGCAAGAAAGCGCGCTCGCTGTCTCATCATGTTCTTCTTGATCCCGTCGGTGCGGGCGCTTCCAAGCTGCGCACCAATACGGCTCTGAGAATTCTCGATGAGGTAAAGCCAAGTGCCGTTCGTGGAAATATTTCCGAGATAAAGGCACTGGCGATGGGTGAGGGAAGCACCAAGGGCGTTGACGCCGATGTTGCCGATACCGTGACTGACGATACACTGGAGCAGTCTATTGGCTTTGTAAAGAGCTTTGCGGCTAAAACCGGCGCGGTCGTTGCTGTAACCGGCGCAATCGACATTGTAACGGACGGAAACAGAACCTTTGTCATCCGCAACGGTCATCCGATGCTCAGCCGAATAACAGGCTCAGGCTGTATGCTATCGGCTATGACGGCGGCATATCTTGCTGCAAACCCTGAAACACCACTTGAAGCGACGGCTGCGGCGGTTTGCGCAATGGGACTTTGCGGGGAAAAAGCGCAGGAGAGACTAACAGACTGCGACGGAAATTCTACCTTTAGAGACTATCTCATCGACGAGATATATAATCTCAGCGGAGATGCTCTGGAAGCGGGAGCAAAATATGAGCTGCGATAAAAATTCCATGCTGCTCTACGCCGTAACAGACCGAGCGTGGACAGGGGAGAGAACGCTTTATCAGCAGGTGGAGCAGGCGCTTCGCGGCGGCGCTACCTGCGTTCAACTGCGCGAAAAGGAGCTGAATTACGACGACTTTTTAAAGGAAGCTCTGGAGCTGAGGGCACTTTGCAAAAGCTTTGGCGTTCCCTTCATAGTCAACGACAACGTTGACATCGCGCTTGCCTGCGGAGCGGACGGGGTTCATGTCGGTCAGCACGATATGCAGGCGCGTTCCGTGCGCGAAAGGATAGGCAACGGAATGCTTTTGGGAGTTTCTGCGCAAACGGTGGAGCAGGCGAGGGAGGCAGAGCGAAACGGCGCTGATTATCTAGGCGTCGGTGCGGTGTTTGCTACCTCCACAAAGCCGGACGCGGATTTTGTAAGCCGCGAGGAGCTAATAAAAATCTGCAAGGCGGTCAGCATACCCGTGGTTGCAATCGGCGGTATTTCAAGGGAAAATATGCTTCAGCTAAAGTCTACCGGCATTGATGGCGTTGCACTTGTTTCGGCGATTTTTGCAGCCGAGGACATTGAGAGCGAGTGCCGCGCTCTAAAGAAGCGTTCAGAAAGAATCGTTGCCTCAAACGATGCGCTGCGCAGCATCAAGGGCGCAGTTTTCGACCTTGACAGAACGCTGCTGGATTCGATGTATGTTTGGGACAATATATGCTTTGATTATCTGCTAAACAGGGGCATAACGCCTCGTGCGGGCTTGGCGGAAAAATTCCATACCCTTAGCCTTAAGCAGTCTGCGGAGTATTATCAAAGCGAATATGGTATCACTGACTCAGTTGATGTGATCATGGACGATATCAACGCTATGGTGGAAAAGCGGTATTTCAGCGAGGTTTTACCGAAAGACGGAGTTTGCGGCTTTTTAGAGCAGCTCCGTGAAAAAGGTGTTAAAATGTGCGTGGCAACCGCCACAGATCGCCATCTGGTTGAGGCAGCGCTGGAGCGAAACGGTATCCTGCACTATTTCAGTGATATATTTACCTGCACTGCCATTGGACACGGCAAGGACGAGCCGAACATCTATAATGCTGCCTGTGAGCATTTAGGAACACCGAAAGGGGAAACCGCTGTCTTTGAGGATGCCTTTTATGCCGCAAAAACGGCAAAAGACGCCGACTTTGTACTGGCTGCGGTTTATGACCGTCACGAGAAGGAGCATCAGAAAGAGCTTTTTGAAATAGCGGACGCATATATTGTTTCCTTTAATGAAATGAGGGATTTTCTTGATTAAAAAGGTTTTGACCATTGCAGGCTCGGATTGCAGCGGCGGCGCGGGAATTCAAGCGGATATAAAAACAATAACTGTGCATAAAATGTACGCCATGAGCGCCATAACCGCGCTTACAGCGCAGAATACAAAGGGCGTGTTCGGCATTATGGAATCCTCGCCGGATTTTCTGGCTAATCAGCTTGACTGCATTTTTACCGACATATTTCCCGACGCGGTTAAGATAGGCATGGTTTCCAGCTCAGAACTTATCGAGGTAATTGCCGAAAAGCTTAAACAGTATGGAGCAAAAAACATAGTAATTGACCCCGTTATGGTTTCTACAAGCGGCAGCAAGCTGCTTTGCGACGAGGCGATGGAAACACTCATTTCAAAGCTTTTACCGTTGGGAACGGTGGTTACGCCCAATATTCCTGAAGCTGAGGTGCTTTGCGGCTTTTCCATAAAGGATGAGGACGGCATGATCAAGGCTGCTGAATGTATTTCGAGCAAGCTCTCTTGTCCTGTTCTTGTCAAGGGCGGGCATTTGGTCAATGATGCGGTCGATTATCTCTATGAAAATGGTACAGGGCGCTGGCTGAGAGGGGAGCGCATTGATAACCCGAATACTCACGGCACCGGCTGTACGCTGTCCTCCGCCATTGCCTGCGGACTTGCTGAGGGCTGCGAGCTTTACGAAAGCATACGGAGAGCAAAGCGTTATCTTAGTGGTGCGCTTGCAGCAATGCTTG
>JAHAWY010000069.1 GCA_018385135.1 Oscillospiraceae bacterium
AAAGAACGGCAAAGCCGCACGCCCCAAGTTCCATGCTCTGTTTCCCATTGATGGGATGACCGATGTGATATAATCTATTCGATAAATAAGAATTTGTAGGGATAAAAGAATGAAGATATTTTATACAGGTGAACGAGAAATATGGCGAAAGTGGCTGGCTGAACACTTTGAAACGGAGAGTGAAATATGGTTTGTATTTCCAATGAAGGAATCAGGTGATAAAGCACTTACCTATAATGATGCAGTAGAAGAAGCACTATGCTTTGGTTGGATTGATAGTACCATAAAACACATTGACCCTACACACCGTGCACAGCGATTTACACCGAGAAAGAAAGGCAGTCCGTATTCACGCCCAAACATAGAAAGACTGATTTGGCTTGACGAGCGCGGTATGATTCATCCAAGCGTAAGAGATAGTGTATTGCCTTTGATTCGTACACCGTATATTTTTCCTAATGATATTATTGATGCTATAAAAGAAGACATTGTTGCGTGGGAAAACTATGAAAAATTATCCGAGCCGTATAAGCGCATTCGTATTGCTTATATTGACGCGGCGAGGAAACGCCCCATAGAGTTCAAAAAACGCCTTGAAAGTTTTATTAAAAAGACTCGTGATGGAAAGTTGGTTGTTGGCTTTGGCGGAATAGACAAGTATTATGGTTAAGATGTCAAATTCCAATTTGTCGAACTGATACTAAGGGCGCACTTCTATACGGGTTAAACCCGTATGTGCGCTCTGCGAGACCGAACAGCTCGGTCCCCTGAATGTCTGGGGTGCGTCACTGCGTTCCGTACAAGGGTCTGCATCCCTTGCGCCGCTATGCGGCTATCCTTGCATGAAAAAAGGCGTGACCACTTTCGTCACGCCTTTTGCCTATTTAACTGTCTTACGAACCCCCCGCTAAAGCGGGTGGTTTTTTTGTATGCGGGCAAAGACCTTTATTTACACTATTATAGGACTCAATAAAAACGATTAAGCTTATTGACCAAGCAGAAAGATGTTTGTGTCCGTACCAAAATTATTAACGCTGTAGCAGACCAGAACTTCGTCTATATCATTCTTTTCAACATATTCTTTTATGCTTGAATTCATGATCTGCGTTTTATAGTAACGCAAATCCATAATATGAATATCCGAAAAATCATCCTGTAAAAAAGGAGTTAAACTGTCAAAGTAGCTGTCTCGTATGACGAGCAGGGAGGGGGCATCCTCGTTTTCAGTCGTTACGGTGAGCAGGGGGGTGTTACCGCCCATAAACATTGAATACTTGTCTTTCTTTTCAAGGAAGTCAAAATTATACATTGCGGTAACGACAGGCTCGCCGTTGGAATAATTGGTAATCCGTGTCGTTTCGTGCTGCGGGACAAAAAGCTCTATGCTGTCAGGTCGAATCCAGCTAATGCCGGATTTTGAATACACCGTGCCGTAAAACTCATCTGAAACTACGCGGCGTTTATAAGAGTCGATCGGCGGGATCTCACCTAAACCCATACTCTCGGCAAGAGCTGCGTAGCCGTAATATGCTCCGAGACTTGTCCAATGGTGGTCGGTTCGATAGTAGATGTATTCGTCCTTATGCGCTGAAAGAGCGCCTAGCATATCAACATTAACGGCGCCGGAATTTGAGTAGCAGTAGTCAATAGTCTCTTTCTGGCTGTCGTTCGGGGCGTTGCGGGGCAGCAGATCGCTGCGGAGCTCTGAAACGCCGGGGATAAGCGCGAAATAGACCGGTACACCTGCATTTTCGGAAAGCGCCCTGATTGCACTGATGTTTGTGTCAAGAAGCTTTGCGTCGGGAGTTTTATAGCCCTCGGTGAGCAGCTCGCCGCCGCAGACATATACGCCCTTGTTCTCCTTTTTGCCAAGGGAAAGCTCACAGGCTGCCTTCATAGTTGTCCAAGTGTCACGAAAGGCAAACTGGTCGGTCGTATAGCTTTCAAATCGCTCGGTATATTTGCCGGAAAAGAGCGAGCCAAAGCTGAAATCGGGCATTTGAGCAAGCTCGCGGTTTTCACGCTCGGAAAAGCTAATATCCGGCAGTGCAAGATTCAGCACAAAAAAAAGGGCAATAAACAAGCAAAAGGTCACAATTTGAACCCATGAGGCTTTTTTAGTCATGGCAATACCTCTCAGAAGCGGAAATACAAGAAGGGGTTGTAGGTTGCATCTACCAGATACGCGGTGGAGACCACCAGAGCAAGCACGATGAGCGCGGGTACGAGGATAGCTTTTGACTTATCCGATAAGCGCTCAAACAGGTTTTTAAACACCGGCGTGGAGGCGATTATGGCGATCACGAACATAATTGCAAAGGACGCAGCATAATAGCCGTCCGTTGCGGTGAAAAAGCCGCCATCTCCAAAGCCGAACATAGCCTTGTAGTAAGTGCCTACCTCGGAAAGAGAGTTGAGCTGGAACAAGACCCATCCGCATACAGCGATAAAATCTGTGTATATACGTCCTACAAAGGCGGGAGCTTTTTCAAGACGCTTGAGAAGCCAGAGCTTCTCGATAATAAGGAACACCGCGTAGTATAGTCCCCAGAGCATAAAGGTCCAGTTTGCACCATGCCAAAAGCCGGTTAAGGCCCAGACAATGGTGATATTGAGAAGCTGACGCGCCTTACCTTTACGGTTGCCTCCCAGCGGGATGTAAACATAGTCTCTAAACCATGTGCCGAGGCTTATATGCCAGCGCCGCCAAAACTCCGTTACACTGCGGGAGATATATGGATAATTAAAGTTTTCCAGAAACTCGAAGCCGATCATGCGCCCAAGACCAATTGCCATATCGCTGTATCCGGAAAAGTCAAAATAAATCTGAAATGAAAAAGCTAAAATACCAAGCCACGCGCCAACGCAGCTTAGCTCGCTTGCCGGCATGGCGGAATAGGTATCCCACAAAGCGCCGATATTATTTGCAATAAGCACCTTTTTGGCAAGACCAACGATGAAGCGGCGAATACCGCTTGCGAATTTATCAGCCGAATGCTCACGATAGCTGAGTTGGTCGTCAATATCCTTATAGCGGACAATAGGACCTGCGATAAGCTGAGGAAACAGTGCCACGAAAGTTCCAAAGCTTATAAAATTGCGCTGAACATTGCCGTCCCCGCGGTAGATGTCTATTGGGTAGCTCATGGTCTGGAAGGTATAGAACGAAATTCCGATTGGCAGCGCAAGACCCAGCGGCTGGATGAAGTCCAGCCCCGGGATTTTGTTGAGGGTAGTTGCAAAAAGGTCGTAGTATTTAAAGAACATAAGCAAAGCTAAGTTAAAGATGATGTTTATTACCAAAACCCGCTTTGCCTTCGGTTTATCATCCTGCCTGTATTTGCCGACGAAAATACCACTGATATAGTTTATTAGAATGGAAACGAGCATAAGCACGATGTAAACAGGCTCGCCCCAGCCGTAGAAAACGAGGTTTACAATGAATAGCCACGGATTACGCCATTTAAGCGGCACTATATAGTAAATTGCCAAAACAATTGGCAGGTATATAAACATAAAAAGAATGCTGGAAAAAACCATCTGACAGCGTCCTCCGTGTATAGCTTGTTATGGGTATTTTACAAGATATTGCGTTTGATTGCAACAGTTTTCGGGATTTATACATTATATATTAACAAGAATTATATACAAGACCTTAAAACGCCGCTATTCGTCGCTTTCTAACAGCTCCTGCTGCACTTCATTCTTTTTTTCCGGCTCAAAGTGGGCAAGGGGATTGGCGGCTGCCGCCATGCGCAGTTGGGAGTTATCAACATGAGTATAGATCTGCGTAGTGTTAAGATGCTCATGCCCAAGCACCTCCTGCAAGGTGCGCACGTCAACACCGTTTTGAAGCATCAGTGTAGCCGCAGTGTGGCGAAGCTTATGTGAGGAATATTGCGAGGCGTCCAAGCCGGCGCGCAGCAGGGTGTTTTTAACCATAACGTGAACCGTATCGCGCGACATACGCGTGCGGCGGTTTGAAACAAACAGCGCAGGCTCATATTCGCCGACAATCTGACGTCTACGGTCGAGCCAGCGGTTTATAGCCTCAGCAGTTGACTCGTTCAGATAAACTACACGCTGCTTGTTGCCTTTACCGACAACACGCAGGCTGTCTGCGTGAACGTCGCTAAGGTTAAGGCTGATTATTTCGGAAATACGCAGACCACAGTTGAGGAATATACAAAGGATGCAGTAATCACGCTCCTTGTTTTTTCCATCTACGGCATTTAGAAGCTGTTGGCTTTCCTCAAGCGTTAAATAACGCGGCAGAGTTTTTGGCACCTTCGGCGAATCAAGGTCAGCGACGGGGTTTTCGTCAAGCAGCTTAGCCTTAACTGTCAAATACTTGTAAAAACTGCGAATGCAGGCGATTTTTCTGGCACGGGTCGTCGGAGACAGTCCGTATTCCTTATAACGGCTGTTTTGGTTGACCACGCGGTCACGAGCCAGAAAGGCAAGATAGTCGTAAACCTCGTTCAATGTTACGCTGCGTACAAAATCCAAATCAACGTCCATAATGGAAATGTCATTAATCGGCGTACCGCGAGCAACCAAGTTTCGCTCGAGCTTTAAGTAACGGAAAAAGTTGCGCAGATCAAGGAAATACTCATCAACAGTCGCTTGTGAGTGACCCTTGATAGTCTCGTGGTAAATTAGGAAATCCCGTAAAATCTGAGGTGACTGATTTCTGTAATCCATAATTGAAGCGCTCCCAGTATTTATTTAGAACGGTATAGCTTAGTTTAGAAGATTTGCACCTCCCCTTATTGC
>JAHAWY010000070.1 GCA_018385135.1 Oscillospiraceae bacterium
CGACATAACGCTGTTGCCGCCGGAACCGCCGGTACCGGTGTATATTGCGCCGCTGCCGGTTCCGCTGCTGCCCCAGTCATAGTCGTAGTCGTAGCCGCCGCCCCAATCGGAGCTTCCGCCGTAATCCGTACTGCCGGAAAAATTGCCTGCGTCCGCTATTGCGGGTATTGCAAGAATGCTCAGCGCAAGCAGCATCACAAGCAGCAGTATGCTTATGTATTTTTTTCTCATTTCTTCCTCCCCGCCGCCGACGCCCCCGCACCGGCCATCTTAAATATCTTTAACGGCAGCGCATACTCGCAGCGCTGTCTCATTGTGTATCATTTTATACCGAACCCTCTCATATGCGCAAGTTTTTTATCGCGCCCCGCTGCCGACGCCCCCCGATAGAGCAAAAGCAAAACTATCCTAAACGGATATTTTTTTCAAATTAGACTTGCATTAGCTTTGGCATTACTATATACTTACTCTGAGGTGATACGGCGTGGCAAACAGTTTCGGCGAAAAGATCTGCGCTTTTCGCAAGCAGAGAGGATTATCCCAGCGGGAGTTTGCGTCTCTGCTCAACAAGCGCGGCGTTAAGGTTACAAATCAGGCAGTCTCCAAATGGGAGAGCGGAGCATCGCTGCCCAATGCTATCCAGTTCCTTATTATATGCGACATCCTTGATATCCTTGATATCAGCGGTCTGTTTATCGGCAAGAGCTACGACCTGTTTTCGGGCTTAAACGAGGAGGGACGGCAGCGCGTCTTTGAGTACGCCGATATGCTGCGCGACAGCGGCAAATACGATGACCCCGAAATCACCGGACCTCACGGCACTCGCATCCGCACCCTGCCTGTGTACGATCTGGCAGAGGCAGCCGGCAAGGGTCGTCTGCTTGATTTGCCGGACTATACACCCGTTGAGGTGGGAACAGAAGTTCCCGTCTCCGCCAATTTCGGCGTCAGAATCGCGGGAGACAGCATGGAGCCCGACTATCACGACGGTCAAATCGTCTGGATTCATCAGCAGTCCAAGCTTGAGCACGGCGATGTCGGCGTTTTCATCTATGAAAACAGCGCCTACTTTAAGCGTCTGCGCGACCGCGTCGGCGGCATCCGCCTTCAGTGCATAGATTCAAACTATCCGGACATCATCGTTTCCGCACCCGAAAACCTCATCGCCGTGGGCATCGTTGCAAAATAAGCACAAAAGCTGTGTTTATATAAAAATGACCTCCACATTTAAAAAGACACCCGCGCAAAGCGGATGTCTTTTTTGTTCGCGCAAGCAGCAAAACGAGCGCCAATATGCAAAAAATGCGTCCGCCCTTGGCGAACGCATTTTTTATTACAGACCCAGGCTGCCGAGATTAAAGCCGCCCGTGAGCTTTGCCATGCCCTCGTTTGCGCTGGACTCAGCCTTGCGCAGAGCCTCGTTTACAGCCGCGCACACCATGTCCTGAAGCATTTCAACGTCCTCGGGGTCTACCGCCTCGGGGTCGATGGCGAGAGAAAGCAGCTCGCGCTTGCCGCTTACCACAGCGGTTACAACGCCGCCGCCGGCAGTTGCGCTGTATTCTGCCGCTTCAAGCTCCTCCTGCATCTTCATCATGTCCTGCTGCATTTTTTGAGCCTGCTTGATCATGTTCATATTCATGCCGCCCATAGCGCCGCCGCGAAAATTGCCTTTAGCCATATAAAAACCTCCAGATAGTATGTTCTATTCAAATTTTACGTTTCCGAATTTGGAAAGGTCGCTTAATGCAGCCGTGCCCCCGCCCTGCGTTTGACCGCCGACAACGATTTTCACAGGCATCGCACCGCCCGTTACCTTGATCACCGCCGCGCGGATATGCTCCTGAGATGCGGGCTGCTCAAGCTGCTTTTGCTCAAAGCTGCTGGCAACGTGTATCGTAAGCGCGCCATTTTGCACTTGACCATGTGCGTTTTTCAAATGCACGAATTGAAAAACCTTCATCGTTGCCTGAAGCTCAGCCTTTATTGCATCCCATGCACCGCTGCTGTCGCCGGACGGCGCAGGCGTGCCGGCAGGCTCCTTTGACTCACCCGGCGGCTCCTCCATCGGTGCGGAATTTGCACTGCCGCCGCGTTCCTCTCCGTCAGGCTGAGCTTGCTCCACGCGCTCGCCGCATGACGGCTGCGGGCTGTCCACCTCCCAAGGCGGATTATCCTCATGGGATACTTTCGGCGGCTCGTCGTAAAACTCGATCGGCGGACGTTCGTAGTCATCCGTATACGCCGTTTTGGGAGCTGCTGACAGTTCCCCCGCCGCTGACGCCATTTCGACGCGGGCGGCAGGTTTTTGCTCCGCCGCTGTAGGCGCTTCGGTCGTCGGAGCTGTGAACACGCCGCTTTTAACCTTCGCTTCAAGCCTTGCAACGCGCTCGCGCAGCACCTCAAGGCTGTCGCCAAGCTCCGGCTCGCAAAGACCAATTATGCACAGCTCAGCGCTTGTCTTTGGGTCGCGCCCGTCGCGCAGCGCACCAACGCGAGCTTGAACCGAGTCTATATGAGAAATAAGCTCCTCCGCGCTCATGCGCGCGGCAAAAGCCTTGAGCGCTCCAATGTCAAACCCGCCGGACAGCAGCTCCTGCCCGCCCTTTGGCGCGACCTTGAGCATCAAAATATCACGCAGCAGTGCGCAAAGCTCCGTAAGCAGCGTGGCGGGAGCCTTGCCGTCGCTCCACATGGAGGTGAAAACGGAAAGCGCTGACTCCGTATCGCCGTTTACGACCGCGTCAAGCAGCTCCAGCGTGCGCAGATTTCCCGCCAGACCCATTGCCGAAAGCACGCTCTCGCTTGTGATATCGGCGCTGCCCGAGCATTGGTCGAGCAGGGAAAGTCCGTCTCGCAGGGAGCCGTCCGCCAGGCGGGAGAGCAGCTCCGCCGCGTTGGGCTCAAGCCTTAGCCCCTCCTGCTGCGCAACATATTCAAGCCTTGCCGCCACCGTTTCGGGTCTTATGCGGCGAAAGCTGTGGCGCTGGCAGCGAGAGAGTATCGTTGCGGGAACTTTTTGAAGCTCCGTCGTCGCCAGAATAAACATCAGATGCTCCGGCGGCTCCTCCAATATTTTAAGCAGAGCGTTGAAAGCGGAGGTAGACAGCATATGCACCTCGTCGATGATATACACCCGCTTTTTTACCGAGACCGGCGAATACACCGCCTCGTCGCGCAGGGCGCGTACATTATCAACACCGTTATTGGAGGCTGCGTCAAGCTCAACAACATCAAGCACCGAGCCCTCCTCGATGCCGAGACAGCTTTTGCACCTGTTGCAGGGGTTGCCGTTTTCCGGATGCTCGCAGTTGACCGCGCGCGCAAGTATCTTCGCGCAGGTGGTTTTGCCCGTGCCGCGAGTGCCGACAAAAAGGTAGGCATGGCTCAGGCGGTCATTGATTATCTGATTTTTAAGAGTCTCTGTGACCTGCTCTTGCCCTGCAACATCGTCGAAGGTGCGCGGACGCCACTTTCTGTATAAAGCCTGATACATCGCCCTTCCCCTTTCCCGGATGTGCAGCGCACAGCTTCTCCGAAAGATTTTAGCTCGGCTGTTTTTCCGCCGAGAATATCAGCAGCATTGTTTGTGCGGATATGAAAGCTATTATATACATCTTATATAATAAATGTGACCCATGACAAGACTGCACACCCACCTTTGAATAAATTGATATGCCCGTTACCGAAGCAGTTAACTCCAGCCCGGCTACCTCGCGGCACACGGAGCTACCCGCTTAATGCTGCTCGGTTCCCCGCCTGACATGGTTCACAGGCTTCCGTTGCGCAAGACCAAACTCTCAACGCCACTTGCCGCGGTCAGACGACACATCAAATACCCTCGGGTGGGAATTCATCCCTGCTGCAGCGGATTGCAGGTACAGGGCACCGCTAGCTCCCCGACTAGTGCAGCCTTGTCATGGGCCACGTCTTGATATTTTACTACAAAGCATTAAAAATATCAAGATGGACTGCAAATTTATTTTGACATTGCCGAAAACTGTGCTATAATAATCGCAAGCGTATAGTACGCACTGCGTAGTCAAAACAAATATGGCGCGGCATTCTGCGCTGTGCCGTAATTGCGTCCGCAAGAGAAAGGAAAAGCTTTTGCGGGCATTGTTGACGCCGCTGAAAAAAATCAATATTTGGGGTATTAGCTCAGTTGGTAGAGCGCCAGGTTCGCAATCTGGAGGTCAGGGGTTCGACCCCCCTATGCTCCACCATTGGACGCATATCCGAACCATTCATTGTATGGGGAACGGTATTCGTTCAAACAAGAAGACACTCCTTACCATATCGGTAGGGAGTGTCCTTTTTTATCTCTCGCCGGTGCAGCCGACAGACTTGGCGCATTTCAGAGCCGCAATAGTGAACAGACATCGGCAAAAGTCCTCTGCGGGTCGAAAGTGTTCCAAAAAGGGCATTTCACATGATAATTAAAAAAATAAAAAAATTTTTTCCAAAACACTTTAGTTTTGTCGGAACTGTGGTATAAAGTAAGCAGATGGATTAACCATCCGCCCTTATCGGACGGTGACGAGCGGTGCACAGCCCGCCGCCGCACGAGGGGGCAACAAAAAACTGGCTCGGCAGAGCATGGAAGCTCAAGCCGAAGCACTTATAAAAAATACATGGAGGTATTTATTATGGGTATGGTCGTAAGAACAAACACAATGTCCACCAACGCTTATCGTCAGTTGGGCATGAACAACTCCGCAGTTACTAAGAGCCTTGAAAAGCTCTCCTCCGGTTATCGCATCAACCGCGCCGGTGACGATGCTTCCGGTCTTGCTATCAGCGAGAAAATGAAGGCTCAGATCAACGGTCTTGAGCAGGCATCCAGCAACTCTCAGGACGGTATCAGCCTCATCCAGACCGCTGAAGGCGCAACCACCGAAATCCACAATATGCTCAACCGCATGGTAACTCTGGCAACCAAGTCTGCAAACGGCACCATCCAGGACGAGGTTGACCGTGACGCTATCCAGGCAGAGGTTGACGCACTCAACGAGGAAATCACCCGTATCGCAAAGTCCACCAACTTCAACGGCATTGATCTTCTCAACGGCAACCTTTCCGGCGCTGCTGTCACCACCAAAGCAGGCGCAGACGAAGTTACTTCCGGCGGAGCGGAAGCATCGTTCACCTCTAAGCTTACCGCATTCACCGCATTCGCTGAGAACGATACTATCCAAATCGGCGGAAATACTTATACCGTTAAAAATACTCCTGCAGGTGCCAACGAGGTAGCTACTGCTGATCTTAACGATCTGGACAAATTCGGTGCATGGGCTGCCAGCAAGCTCACCTCCTCCGAGGCAGACGGATGGACTGTAACCTACGACGCAGCCAACGACAATCTCGTATAC